>CAMTUO010000040.1:0-26380 GCA_947084955.1 uncultured Gallionella sp. | reverse complement strand
GAGGATTGAAACAGTATGGGTCAGCGTGAAAACTGGTGGCTGGCGACGTAGCGCCCGCCCTCCGGGGCGGGCGAGGATTGAAACGGCATGAAGCTGGGTACTTACAAGCATTTCAGCGAACGTAGCGCCCGCCCTCCGGGGCGGGCGAGGATTGAAACCGTAAAATGGGGTGTCTACCCCGTCGCCCCCTCCGTAGCGCCCGCCCTCCGGGGCGGGCGAGGATTGAAACCTCCTGCGAAGGCTTACCCTTGCGAGGCACGGCTGTAGCGCCCGCCCTCCGGGGCGGGCGAGGATTGAAACAGACCGTAACGTTTGACAAAACGGGCCGCTCGACGTAGCGCCCGCCCTCCGGGGCGGGCGAGGATTGAAACAGGACGATGCACCAGCCTGCCACTTTATCGCTGGTGTAGCGCCCGCCCTCCGGGGCGGGCGAGGATTGAAACAGCACTTCAATCGGGTAATGCGTACCCTCGAAGCGGGTAGCGCCCGCCCTCCGGGGCGGGCGAGGATTGAAACTACGGCAGATAGCGCGTTGGTGTCGGAGCCGGTCGTAGCGCCCGCCCTCCGGGGCGGGCGAGGATTGAAACAATTCCATCAATCCCCATAATTTCGCCAATTGCACGCTGTAGCGCCCGTCCTCCGGGGCGGGCGAGGATTGAAACAGCGAGGTAGCCGGCGAGCGGCGAGTGGTGTCCGCCGCCGGTAGCGCCCGTCCTCCGGGGCGGGCGAGGATTGAAACACCTTTAAGGGGATCGCAATGGACGGCCTGAAGTCGTAGCGCCCGTCCTCCGGGGCGGGCGAAGATTGAAACCGATAATGATTTCTGCCAACCCCTTGTCGAGCGAGTAGCGCCCGTCCTCCGGGGCGGGCGAGGATTGAAACATAGCGGGATCACGCTGGCAAATATGGATTACTCGTAGCGCCCGCCCTTCGGGGTGGGCGAGGATTGAAACGCGATTGAGGTAGGGGCAGGATACTTCCGCTTCCGTAGCGCCCGCCCTTCGGGGTGGGCGAGGATTGAAGCGTTTTTTCGGATCGTGGAGCGTGTCTTGACGGAGTTGGCTGATGTTTTGGGTTAAACTTCCCGCCATGAAAAATGTTCGTCTGCTGATTGCCGATTTATTCCTGCCTGAAGACATCGGTGTCAGTGCGGGCATGCAACTGCCTGCGCTGGAAAAAATACTGGCGCGCGGAGAGGTTCAGACGCTACAGGCGGTTTCGCTGGAAGATGCGTTGTGTGCGCTGTTTGCCATGCCGCCGGGACTGGCGGCGATCTCTGCGGAATTTGACGGGCTGGCGCGCGGTTGCTGGCTGCGTGCCGATCCGGTACATGTGCGTTTGCAGCGCGAGCAGGTGGTTTTACTGCCGAATGTGAACGTCAGTCAGGAGGAATCAGCGCAGTTTATCAGCAGTCTGAATGACCATTTTAACGGTCAGGGGATGGCGTTTTTTGCGCCGCATCCTGAGCGCTGGTATGTGCGGCTGGATGCCTTGCCGGATATCGTCACGGTGCCGCTGTCGCAGGCCGCCGGGCGCAACATACGCGGCAACCTGCCTGTCGGTGCGGATGCGCGGCGCTGGCATCAGTTGTTTAACGAAATTCAGATGCTGCTGTTCAATCATCCGCTCAACGAGGCGCGTGAAGCGCGCGGCGAATCGCCAGTCAACAGCGTGTGGTTCTGGGGGGAGCGTTGCAGCCCTGACAGGAAGAAGGACGTCGTTTTCAACCGCGTGAGTTCTGATGACGTGCGAGTGGAAATGCTGGCGTCTCACACAGGCGTATCCTTTAAGCCTTGGCAATCTGTCTGGGACGATTCCTTCTTCCCGGTCATCTCCCTCGACAGGGAGAAGGGGGCTGAGCAGTTGCTGGTTTTTACCGGTTTGCGCAGCGCCTTGCAGCGCGGCGATCTGGCGGCCTGGCGCGATGCGTTGCAGGCATTTGAAAGCGGTTACGCACAACCTTTGTGGCAGGCTTTGCGGGCGGGTAAAATTAACCGCCTGGAATTGGACGTGCTGGGCGGTGACGGCATACGGAAAAGCGTTCTGTCGCGCGGCAACGCCTGGTCATTCTGGAAGAGAAGCCGGCGTCTGTCAGACTACGCTGTCGCAGACGTGAAATAGGGAGAGGTCATGGGTTTTTGGCATACCGTAATGCAGTATTTCTGGCGCGACGAAGCGCTTTTTGTGACGGTGTCCGCGCTCTGTTTGTCGTTTCTTTTGCTGTACTTTCTCAAGGACGATCGCAAGAGTCTCGTCAATACGCTGATTTTCTTTTTAGCCTGCAATGTGCTGGCATTTGTCAGCGGAGTGGTTTATGCACTGCAATTTACCTTTGCCGCGTCGGTATGTCATGAAGCGGCGGTGATTGGCGCGGGCATCGCGGTGATACGCATGACAGGGCTGTTGCTGTTTCGTATCATATTGCCTGTGATCCGGCTGCAACCGCCGCGCATCACCGAGGATATTATTGTCATCATCGCTTACATTGTCTGGGGGTTGGTGCGGCTGCGCTATGCCGGGCTGGATTTATCCGGCATCGTGGCGACTTCGGCGATGATCACGGCGGTGGTGGCGTTTGCCATGCAGGATACGCTGGGCAATATTCTGGGCGGGCTGGCGCTGCAACTGGATAATTCGGTCGAAATCGGCGACTGGATCAGTCTGGATGGAGTGGTCGGGCGCGTGGTGGACATACGCTGGCGTTCCACGCTGGTGGAGACGCGCAACTGGGAAACAGTGGTGTTTCCCAACAGCCAGCTGATGAAAAACCGCTTTCTGGTATTGGGCCGACGCACGGGCCAACCGGTACAACTGCGACGCTGGATCTGGTTTGATGTCAGCCTGAGCACCACGCCGCGCCAGGTGATCAGGGCGGTGGAGGAAACTATTCTGCTGGCCGATATCAGTAATGTGGCCAAGCAGCCGGCGCCCAATTGCGTGCTGATGGAAATTGACAAGGGGGTGTCGCGCTATGCGCTGCGTTACTGGTTAACCGATCTGGCGCTGGATGATCCGACCGATGCGACCGTGCGCTGGCACGTGTATACCGCGCTGGAGCGCGCCGGTATCCATCTGGAAGTGGAAAAACAGAATGTGCACTACGTCAAGGAAAATGCAAAATATCAGGTGGTGGTGCATCAGCGCGAATCGCAGCAGCGCATCAAGACGCTCAAACGCGTTGAGTTGTTCGCGCAAATGACCGATGAGGAGCTGAGCGCGCTGGCCGAACGCCTCAAGTATGCGCAGTTCGCCAAGGGAAATATCATCTCAAAACAGGGCGCGATTGCGCACTGGCTATACATCATCATCAACGGCGAAGCGGAAGTGTATCTTGAGACGCCGGACGGCGTGCGGCGCACGGTGAATGCGTTGACGAAGGGGGATTTTTTTGGCGAAATGGGCATGATGACCGGTGCGCCGCGTTCCGCTTCGGTGATCGCCACAACCGATGTGGAATGTTACCGCCTGGACAAGGATGCCTTTGCCGGTATTATGCAGGCCCGGCCCGGTCTGGCCGATGAAATCACGCATATTCTGGTGGAGCGTCGCGCGCAGCTGGACAGTGTGCTGCACCATCTGGACGATCAAACACGGCAGAAGGAAAAGAGCACGCAGCACAATGAATTGCTGGTGAACATCAAACGATTCTTTGGTTTGTAGTATCATCGCGCCGCCGCCGGTTGCGTACTCGCCGGAAGAATTTTTAAACAGCGTGTAGCGGGTAGCCCGTAGCCAACCCATGCGTTGAGCTTGTGGCTACCCGCTACAGGCTACTCGCTATAAGCCAGGGATAAATATGAAAGTGACATTTTTGGATTTTGAAGGTGCGATTGCTGATCTGGAAGAAAAAATCGAGCAATTGCGCAGCATGCAGGATGATACGGCCGCGCTTGATATTGAGGATGAAATTCTTCAACTGACGAAGAAGAGCGAAGCGCTGACCCGCGATATTTATGCCAAACTCACGCCGTGGCAGATCTCCAAGGTGTCGCGCCATCCGCAAAGACCGTATACGCTTGATTATGTTGAGCATTTGTTTACGGATTTCGAGGAGTTGCACGGAGACCGTTCGTTCGCCGATGACAAGGCGATCGTCGGGGGTCTTGCGCGTTTCAATGGTCAGAGCGTAATGGTGATCGGTCACCAGAAGGGGCGCGATACCAAGGAAAAAATTCTGCGCAATTTCGGCATGCCGCGCCCTGAAGGTTATCGCAAGGCGATGCGACTGATGCGGACGGCGGAAAAATTCGGCATTCCCATCATGACGTTCGTCGATACGCCGGGCGCCTATCCCGGTGTGGGAGCGGAAGAACGCGGGCAGTCCGAGGCGATCGGGCGCAATCTGTACGAGATGAGCGAATTGCGTGTGCCGGTCATCTGTACCATCATCGGCGAAGGCGGTTCGGGCGGAGCCCTTGCGATTGCGGTGGGCGACGCCATGCTGATGTTGCAATACAGCACGTATTCGGTGATTTCGCCGGAAGGTTGTGCCTCCATCCTGTGGAAGAGCGCCGACAAGGCGGAAGATGCCGCGGAAACGCTGGGTATCACGGCAACACGCCTCAAATCCCTGGGGATCGTCGACAAGATTATTCATGAGCCGCTGGGCGGCGCGCACCGGGATTACGAGGCGACCATGCAGAGCGTGAAAAAGGCGTTGCAGGATGCGCTGAAAACCGCGCAGAACAAATCGACCAACGACCTGCTGCGCGATCGTTTCACTCGCCTGATGAGTTATGGCAAATTCAAGGAAGTTGAACTCGGTTAATTCCTTGCTGCTCAGCGATGCGGGCTTGCCGCCCGCCGGCAGCGCAGTTCTGGTGGGATTGAGCGGCGGCGTGGATTCGGTGGTGCTGCTGCATCTCTTCAGTGAGTTTGCGCCGCGTTATTCATGGCAACTCGCCGCCATACACGTGCACCACGGCATCAGCGCAAATGCCGACCGCTGGGCCGAATTTTGCACCGACTTGTGCGCGCGTCTGGAAATTCCCCTGCACGTTGAACGGGTGGATATTGCACCGCTGCGTGCGCATGGTGTGGAAGCGGCCGCCCGCCGGTTGCGCTATGCGGCGTTTACCCGTCAAACATGCGACTATGTGGCGCTCGCGCATCATGCCGATGATCAGGTGGAAACGTTGTTTTTACAGTTGTTGCGCGGCGCGGGGGTGCGCGGCGCCAGCGCCATGCCTTTACTTTCCGCTTGCACCGGTACGCATAAGGTTATCCGTCCTTTGCTGCATTGCACGCGTGATCAAATCGTTGAATATGCCGGAACGCACGACTTGCACTGGATAGAAGACGAAAGCAATGCCGATGAAATTTACCCGCGCAACTTCCTGCGCCATCAGTTGCTGCCGAAGCTGGCTGAGAAATTTCCGGCCTATCGCGAAACCCTGACGCGCAGTGCGCGGCATTTTGCAGAAGCCGCTGAACTGCTCGACGATCTGGCGAGACTGGATGCACAGAACTTATCCCTTCTCCCTTGCGGGGAGAGGGCCGGGGAGAGGGGAGAGGGAGGCGAGTTTTATCTGGCCGTTAGCGCCTTGCAGGCTTTGAATGCCGCGCGCGCCAAAAATCTGTTGCGTTACTTTTTGCATGAGAGGGGGGCGCCGATGCCGCAGGTCGTGCAACTGGATGACATGCTGCAGCAACTGTGTACGGCGCGCGAGGATGCGGCTGTCTGTATCCGCTTTGCCGCAGAGGAATGGCAGGTGCGGCGTTATCAGGGGCGGGTATATGTGTTGCGCGCACAGCGGGCGTTCGAGCGTAACCTTGTGTTGTCGTGGCAGGGCGAAGACAGTCTGGATTGGCCGGCGACAGGTGCACGGATTGCCTTTGAACCAACCATCGGGCAGGGTGTCAGTGTTGCAAAGCTGGCACGTGCTGCGCTGACCTTGCGGCTGCGTCAGGGCGGGGAATCCCTGCGTCCCGCAGCGAATGCGGCGAACCGAACCCTGAAAAATCTGCTGCAGGAGCGGCACATTCCCCCCTGGCAGCGGGAGCGTTGGCCTTTGCTGTATTGCGGTGAAACGCTGGTTTGCGTGGCAGGGGTGGCGATTGCAGCCGATTACCAGGCCTGCGAAAACGAGCCGGGTATCTTGCTGAAATGGCTTAACGGCTAGGGTTTTTCCGGTTTTTTTGACCATTCGATCTGTTTTAATTTGATCAACGGTTTGCCGGGGATGCCGGTGCCCGGTTCATTCGCCTCCTTCATTAACGGATGTTGCAGTTCTTCGTCGGTCAACTCGGTTTTGGCCGGATATTTCCTGTTGTCGTTTTTGCTGAGTTTGATCTTGCCGGTCACCTGCGTCGGATGCGCTTCATCCGTCACGGCGTTTTTCGCCTCGGGGGGTATCGGTTTGACGGGGTTGTTGCGGGCCTGGGGTGCGGGTTTTTGCACCGGCACATCGTCATGTTCGTTCATTAACGGTGTGTCAGCGTGCCTGATTTTAGCGGTACGGGCTTCTGCGATCTTGCTGCGGCGCTTTTCAGCCTGTATTTCCCGGCTGCGTCTGGCCGCTTCCGCATTGATTTCAGCCCGGCGACGTGCCATTTCAACTTCCAGTTCGTTGCGCTGCCGCGTCTTGCGTTCGGCTTTCGCGTCCAGTTCCGCTTTTTTTCTGGCGGCCTGTTGTTCAATTTCGGCCTGCTTTTTTGCCTGCAACTGTGCATCCAGTGCCGCCTGTTCGATCGCCTTCAGTCTGGCCTGTTCAGTCGCCGCCTGTTCGGCTTTGATGCGCGCGGCTTGTGCGACTGCGGCCTCGGCCGCCTTGACGCGCTCGGCCTCAATGCGGGCCAGTTGTTTTTCCTTTGCCATTTGACGGTCGATGAGGCCTTTTTCGATCGCGTCACGTCGTGCCAGATAACTGTTGCGCGTGGCTTCATCGTTCGCATAGCTGGCTGCACTGGCAAACCATTTGGAGGCCATCGCGCTGTCCTGTGTGACGCCTGATCCCTGTTCATAACATTCGCCAAGGCCGGCATGTGCAGCGGCGTTGCCCTGTTCGGCGGCCAGCCGATACCACTTGACCGCTTCGGTGTGGTTTTGCGGTACGCCCAGACCGTTCGCATAGAGCTGAGCGATGTCAAACTGCGCTTGCGCATTTCCTTGTTTCGCAGCCAGAGTGGACCAATGCATCGCTTTTCTGAAATCCTGCGGCACGCCGTTGCCTTTAGCATACATTTGTCCCAGACGGGCCTGGGCCTCGGCATGTCCCTGGTCGGCCGCAGCCAGGAACCATTGCAGGGCGGCTTGCTCATCCTTCTGGATGATCAGCCCTTGCGTAAATAAGAGACCCAGATTGAACTGGGCAAGCGGATTGCCTTTGCTGGCAAGCGGCAGATACAGGGTGGCGGCACGGGCGTAATCGCCCGCTTCCTGCGCATGTTGCGCTTCGCCTAGCGGGTCTGCCTGTGCAATACCCGTCAGCAACAGCAGTAACATGAAACTCGCGAAGCGACGAACCGTACTCCTCGCTCTTCGGGAGAGGGGGAACGGGGGTGAGGGAACGATCATGGCAGGTTCCATTCTCAGGGGTGGCTTTTTTGTCATGATCGTTAGAGCAATCAAGTTACGCATCAGCGATTTAGTCATGTTCTGCGAAAAAACGATTTGAGGGCGGCGTAGCCGGTGTCAGCTTGGACAGGCTAGTCGGGCCAGCATGATGCGCCCTGATTGTTACGCGTATGCTCACGGCGATCTCTGCTCGTCAGGTGATCAGCGCGGCCTGTCTGGTATCAATATCGGCAAGCCATGCGGAAACTTTACCCGGTGCGGGCGATTTCGCCGGGGTGCAGGCCGATGGCTTATCCGTGTCTTGCAGAAAACCGCCTGATTTCAGGGCGTTTTATCGGATTTGAACCATTCTTTGATTTTGCGCCTGAAGAGAAAAAGCAGCAGTGCGGTCAGGGTCACCAGAATGCCATTGAAGAACTTCATGAAGGCGTCCCAGATTTCCTGGTAAATTGTATCGGGCGGCAGGCCGACGATGACTTTGACGGTGATCGGTTCTGCGGTCCGGGTGATGATGTCGCCCTGACATCCCTTCTCGCCGTAGAGTCTGACGCTTGCGCCTACTCTGAATTCGCCGAGTTTTTTAGGGATCAGTTTGAAGCTCACTTCTGTGCCCTGGGGTTCCACTTTCTGGCATTCGCTTTCTTTGGGCACGGCTTCGAAGGCCAGCGGATTGTCGGGGAATTCCGGTGTGATTTTTGCGCTGATCGCGCGGGTGCCGGTCTGCGGCAGTACGCCGCTTTGCGCATTCATGTTCTGCTGAGCGGGCGGCATAAAGTCCGGCTGGCCTATCCATACCAGCAGTTGCCCGGCTGACTCGATCGCCGGATCGAGACTCTTTTTGATGGTGCGCGTCGCCTGAACCCGTGCAGCGTAGCGGTAGGCCGGGGCGTCCGCTGGTGATGCGGCCTGCTCAGCAGCGGTCGCGTCAGGGGGCGAGCCGCCTCCGGCCTGAATGTGTTTGTCAGTCATTTTGGCCTGGATGCGCTGATCTGCCATTTCGGCCTCGGTCATTTTGTACATCATGATTTTTTGCTCGGCACCAGCGGGGGGTGCAGGCGCCGGGGCGGGCGAGGGCTGGGGAGGTGTCGTTGCAACAGGAGAAGGGGGCGATTCGGTTTGCATCGACGCAACCGGCTGCGGGGGGGCTGCTTGTTCCGCCTTCTGACTGCAACCCAGGATCAGGCCGGTCAATATGATGGCGATGGAGGTGATGGTTTTCATGATCTGATCCTTCAAAAGTGATCAAAAAACAAGCTGCGGCATGGTTGGAATCGAGCGTGATTATTCAGCCATGAACGGTCATCAAGCTACCCCTAAACCGGGCTGCGGTCAATATGCCAAAAGGACGAGTTATATAACTATTTCAGCTGACATCCTGCATGAATAGCGACGCGGTTTTATTGCGCCGGGAACGGTTGGCGGGCGACAGGGTGGCTATTGTCTGGTAGAATGCGCGGTCGTTATTTTATTAAACTCCTGGAGAATCTAGCATGGCTGTTGAACGTACCCTGTCAATTATCAAACCTGATGCTGTTGCAAAAAATGTGATCGGTCAAATTTACTCGCGTTTCGAAGGCGCCGGCCTGAAAGTCATCGCCGCCCGCATGACGCAGTTGTCCCGCAAGGAAGCGGAAGGCTTTTACGCTGTGCATGCCGCGCGTCCATTCTTTAATGATCTGGTCGAATTTATGATTTCCGGTCCGGTGATGATCCAGGCGCTGGAAGGCGAAGGCGCCATTCTGAAAAACCGTGACCTGATGGGCGCGACCGATCCTAAGAAAGCCGATAAGGGCACTATCCGTGCTGATTTCGCTGACAGCATCGATGCGAATGCGGTACACGGCTCTGATGCGGCCGAAACCGCCGCGGTGGAAATCGCTTATTTCTTCCCCGCGTTGAACGTTTATTCGCGTTAATGTATGGCGTCGCTAGAAACCGTGATGAGCAGTCCGAGAGCAAGGAGCCGCGCAGTGAATGACGAGACATACCTGATGGGTAGTCGAGGATTGAACGAGCACGCGACGCTGCTGTCGGGCTGCGTAATAGGTTTATTGCGATGACAAAACAAAATCTCCTCGATCTGGATGCGCATGCACTGACCGCCTATTTTACACAAATGGGCGAAAAGCCGTTCCGTGCGAAGCAGTTGCTGCGCTGGATGTATCAGGTCGGGGAGTCCGATTTTGCTGCGATGACCGACATCGCGGCGGTGTTGCGTGAGAAACTCGCGCGCGATGCCTGTATTACCGTACCCGAGATTCTGCGCGAAGAACTGTCCGATGACGGGACGCGCAAGTGGTTGTTGAATGTAGGCACCGGCAACGCGGTGGAAGCGGTGTATATTCCCGAATCCACACGCGGCACGCTGTGCATCTCCTCGCAGGCGGGCTGTGCGCTGGATTGCTCCTTTTGTTCGACCGGCAAGCAGGGTTTTAACCGCAACCTCTCCGTTGCGGAAATTATCGGCCAGTTGTGGTGGGCGAATCACCAGCTGGGCAAGAACGCGGAAGGCAACTGGGCGATCAGCAATGTGGTGATGATGGGCATGGGCGAGCCCTTGCTCAATTACAGCAACACGGTGAGCGCGTTGCGTCTGATGCTGGACGATCAGGCCTATGGGCTGTCGCGCCGCCGCGTGACCGTGTCCACTTCCGGCATTGTGCCGGCGATGGACCGGTTGCGTGAAGAATGCCCGGTCGCGCTGGCGGTGTCCTTACATGCGCCGAACGATGCCTTGCGCGACAAGCTGGTGCCGATCAATCAGAAATACCCTTTAAAAGAATTGCTTGCGGCCTGTCAGCGTTATCTGGAGCGTGCGCCGCGCGATTTTATTACCTTCGAATACGTGATGCTCGATGGCGTCAACGACTCGGTGCAGCAGGCGCATGAGCTGGTGCGGCGGGTTGCGGATGTGCCGTGCAAATTCAACCTGATTCCGTTCAATCCGTTTCCACAGACGCCTTATCAGCGTTCAAGGCCCGATGCGATCGCACGTTTTCGCGATGTGCTGATGCAGGCGGATATTGTCACCACCACCCGCAAGACGCGCGGGGACGACATTGCGGCCGCCTGTGGACAGTTGGCCGGGCAGGTGCTGGACAAGACGAAACGTACCAGACTATTACTTAACGGCGAGGTTGGATAATGAGATTTGTTTCGGTATTTTTACTGATATCGCTGCTGGCGGGGTGTGCAGGCGGGGGCGGTGTCAAGTCCCAGGTTGATGAGCGTGCGCAAAAAAGCGCCAAATTGCACACCGAGCTGGCAGGGCTGTATTTCGAGCGTGACCAGATGGGCATCGCGCTGTCCGAGATTGATCTGGCCTTGCGTGCAGATGAGCATTATGCGCCTGCATACAATGTGCGCGGTCTGGTGCATATGTCGCTGCGCGAGGATAAGGAAGCGGAAGCGGATTTTGTGCGGAGTTTGAGTTATGACAAGGCGGATTCTGAAACGCATAACAATTACGGCTGGTTTTTGTGTCAGCGCGGGCGTGAGACGGACGCCATTCCACATTTTCTGGCGGCGGTGAAAAACCCCTTGTATACCACGCCGGAGCGCGCCTATCTGAACGCGGGGCTGTGTTCCAAAAAAGCGGGCAAGGTTCAGGATGCCGAGGAATTTCTGCAGCGCGCCTTGCACATTGATCCGGGTATGAAGCAGGCGCTGCTGGCGATGGCTGAACTTAAATTTGCCGCAGGCGATGCTCAGGCGGCCAAAAAATTCTTGTCGCGTTTTGCCAATGAAAATATGACTGCAGAGCAGCTTTGGCTGGCGGTGCGGATCGAACGTCGTGCCGGAGATGCCAACGCGGAGGCAAGCTATGCCTTGAAACTGCGCGAACGTTATCCTGACGCGCATGAAACCCAATTGTTGATGCAGGGTGAATGATGGAACAAGACCATAATCCGGAACCGGGCGCGGATCGTCCGGCAGCAGATAAGGCGGCGGTTGGACGCCAGTTGCGCGAACGGCGTGAATATCTGGGGATGAGCGTGGAGGATGTGTCCGCCAAGATCAAGCTGGCGCCACGTCAAATTGTTGCCATGGAGGCAGACGATTTCAAGGCGTTGCCTGAAACCGCATTTTTGCGCGGTTTTGTGCGCAGCTATGCCAAACTGTTGCAGATGGACGATCAGGCGCTGCTGGCTGCACTACCGGGTGCGCAGCCGGTGAAGCTTGAGTTGCCGCAGGTTGAATCACCGTTTCCGACCGAGAAAACCGCGCGCAGACAGAATGTGAATTTGTTATTGGCCGCGTTAGCCATCGCCATCGTTATCGGCGGATTTTTAGTGTGGCAGTCCCGTGCGCCCAAGCCTGATGCAGCTGCGCAGGCGGTCGCAAAGGATAGCGCGCTGGTGGCAACACCGTTACCCTTGCCGGAACAGACTGAAACGGTAAGCGGCCCAGCAGTGACATCTGAGTCTGCTGTGCTGGCTGAACCTGCTGTGCAGCCTGAAGCGGCCGTATCATCTGGAACGATCGTGCCCGCAGCGGCGGTCGCCTCGGTCGTGAAGCCGGCAGGTGTCGCCCCGGCAGCCGCGTTGCGATTTACCTTCGACAAGGAGTCCTGGGCGGAAATCAGGGATAATACCGGTGTGATCCTGTCACGTCAGGTTAATCCGGCAGGTTCCGAGCTGCGCATCGAAGGCGTGCCGCCGTTTGCGATGGTGATCGGACATGCGGGGGGCGTACATCTGTATTATCGTGAGAAGCCGGTGGATTTGAGCGGCTATATCAAAGCGGGCAGTGATGTGGCGCGCATGACGCTGGAGTAACGGGAATGGACGCTATTTTACGCCGCCCGTCGCAACGGGTGCTGGTCGGAAAAGTGATGCTGGGCGGCGGTGCACCGATTGTCGTGCAATCCATGACCAATACCGATACGGCCGATGTATCTGCAACGACTAAGCAGGTATTCGAATTGGCCGAGGCCGGTTCTGAACTGGTGCGCATTACAGTGAATACGCCGGAAGCGGCCGCACAGGTTGCCAATATTCGCAACCGGCTGGACGCGCTGGGGTGTTATGTGCCGCTGGTGGGAGATTTTCACTATAACGGCCATCGTCTGCTGACCGATTATCCGGATTGCGCGCAAGCGCTGGCCAAATACCGCATCAACCCGGGTAATGTCGGACGTAATCGCGAGCAGGAAGATCCGTTTACCATCATGATCGAAACGGCGATTAAATACGACAAGCCGGTGCGTATCGGGGTGAACTGGGGCAGTCTGGATCAGAAGCTGGTGGTGCGCATGATGGATGAAAACGCCAGATTGCCGCAGCCTAAAGATGTGAAAGAAGTTACGCGTGCCGCGCTGATTGCTTCCGCCCTGCAAAGCGCTGCGCGTGCCGAGCAACTGGGTCTTGCACGTAACCGCATCGTGTTGTCCTGCAAGGTCAGCGAAGTGCAGGATTTGATTGCTGTTTATCGTTCGCTTGCCGGGCAATGCGACTACGCGCTGCATCTGGGACTGACCGAGGCGGGCATGGGTTCCAAGGGAATCGTCGCCTCCACCGCGGCGCTTTCGGTCTTGTTGCAGGAAGGAATCGGCGACACCATCCGGATTTCCCTGACGCCTGAACCAGGCGGTGATCGTACGCAGGAAGTGCTGGTCGGGCAGGAAATCTTACAGACCATGGGTATGCGCGCTTTTGCGCCGATGGTGATCGCCTGTCCCGGTTGCGGTCGCACCACCAGCAGTTTTTTTCAGGAACTGGCGCAGAGCATACAGCAGCATCTGCGCACGCAAATGCCAATCTGGCGCGAGCAGTATGATGGCGTGGAGAATATGACGGTGGCGGTGATGGGCTGCGTGGTGAACGGGCCGGGGGAGAGCAAGCTGGCGAATATCGGCATCAGCCTGCCCGGTACCGGTGAGACGCCCGCCGCCCCGGTGTATATCGACGGCGAGAAGGCGATGACCTTGCGCGGCGACCATATTGCGGCGGAATTCACCGGCATCGTGGATGATTATGTAGCCAGAAAATACGTAAAACGGGGAGTGGGTAGTCGTGAGTAGGAAGTGGTAAGCGGGGTTTCCCTCTGACTACTGACCACTTACTACTTACCAGGTTTAAAAACATGAGTAACGAAACACTGCAAGCCGTACGCGGCATGAATGATATTCTGCCGGATGAGGCGGAACTCTGGTTATGGTTTGAAGACGTGGTGCGTGACTGGCTGGCAAGTTACGGTTATCGCAATATCCGTATGCCGCTGGTCGAGCCTACCGCGCTGTTCAAACGGGCGATTGGTGAAGTCACCGATATCGTCGAAAAAGAGATGTACAGTTTTGAGGATAGTCTGAACGGCGATCATCTGACGCTGCGCCCCGAAGGCACAGCTTCCTGCGTGCGTGCTGTGCTGCAGCACAATTTGCTGTATAACGCGCCGCAGCGCCTGTATTACAGCGGGCCGATGTTTCGCCATGAGCGCCCGCAAAAGGGCCGCTACCGGCAGTTTCATCAGATCGGCGTGGAAGCGCTAGGTTTTGCAGGTCCGGATATGGATGCCGAACAGATACTGATGTGCGCAAGGCTGTGGAAAAAACTGGGTTTGACGGATGTCACGCTGCAAATCAATACACTGGGCGATGCGGAATCGAGGCACCGGCATCGCGCGAAACTGATCGCGTATTTCGAGCAGCATCGGGACACGCTGGACGCGGAGGCGACGCGCCGTTTGTACAGCAATCCCTTGCGCATCCTGGACAGCAAGAATCCGGCGATGCAGGAACTGATTGAAGCGGCGCCCAAGCTGATGGATGAACTGGATGCGGATGCGCTGGCGCATTTTGCGGCATTGCAGGAAATCTTGACTCAGCATGGGGTGGCGTTTGAAATCAATCCGCGTCTGGTGCGCGGTCTGGATTATTATAATCGCACCGTGTTTGAGTGGGTGACGACAAAACTGGGTGCGCAAGGTACGATCTGCGCCGGCGGCCGCTATGACGGACTGGTCGAACAGATAGGCGGTAAGCCCGCCCCGGCGATGGGTTTTGCGATGGGCGTGGAACGCTTGTTGGTGTTATTGCAGGAAGCCGGTATGGCGCTGCCCAAACCGAAAGTGGATGCGTACGTGGTGCATCAGGGTGAGCTGGCGGGCAGGCTGGCCGGACAGGTCGCAGAACAGTTGCGCGACGGCAATCTGCGTGTAATCCTGCATTGCGGGGGCGGCAGTTTCAAGTCGCAGATGAAGAAAGCCGATGCCAGCGCAGCGCGTGTGGCGATCGTGATCGGGGATGACGAAGCGGCGACGAATGAAGTCAACGTCAAGCCGATGCAGGGCGGCGAGCAGGTGCGGGTGGGCGTGCAAGACTTACTTGCTAACGTTACCGGGTATTGCAAATGATAAAATCTGCCATACCCGTTTCCCTCTCCTCAACCCTCTCCCGCAAGCGGGCGAGGGGCAAACGAATCGCTACGCGAATTATACATTTTTGAATTTATCAAGCAGGAGTAGACCATGGCAGTTTTGGATTTGCAGGAACAGGAACAACTCGACACGCTCAAGGCCTGGTGGAAAGACAACGGAACCTGGATACTGGGTGTAGTACTGGTCGTGGTGGTCGGTATGGGCGGCTGGCGCGGCTGGCAGTATTACCAGAGTAAGCAGGCAGCGGATGCGGCCACCTTGTATCAGCAGTTTGTCGAGCAACTGGCGAGCAATGATCCCAAACGGGTCAATGATGCGGCCGCGGCAGTGATGGATAAGTATGCCGCGACCCCTTATGCGTCGCGTGCCGCCCTGATTGCCGCACAGATCAATGAGCTGGGAAAAGAGCCGTTACGTGCCAAGTCACAGCTGCAATGGGTCATCGAACATGCCGGTGAAGACGGTCTGAAGAGTGTTGCCAGTCTGCGTATGGCGTCCATCCTGCTGGATGAGAAGGATTATGCAGGTGCACAAAAATTGCTGGACGCGAAACATGTAGCTTCATTTGACGCCTTGTTTGCCGATCTCAAGGGCGATGTGCTGGCGGCTCAGGGTAAATCATCTGAGGCGCGCGCCGCCTACCAGTTGGCGTATGACAAGCTGGATGCGAAAAGTGCGTATCGCAATCTGGTACAGATGAAGATGGATGCCTACGGAGCGTCAAAATGAAGCGATTGAGTCTGTTGCTGGTATTGCTGGCGCTGAGCGGTTGTTCCACGATCAAGGGCTGGATAGGGTCAGCCCCTGCGGGGCCCGAGCCTGCCAAGCTGGTTGCGTTTAACGAAACCGCAAAATTTACCGAGCGCTGGCATGCCAGTTTCGGTGATTCAGGCGCAAATGCGTTTCAACCTGCACTGACAGCGGATGCGGTGTATGGCGTGTCAGCCAAAGGTGAGCTGACCCGTCTTAATCGCGAGACAGGCCGGGAAGTGTGGCGTATCGACACCAAGTTGACGGTGTCGGCAGGCGTGGGCAGCGGCGAAGGGCTGGTGCTGATCGGCAGCGATAAGGGCGAAGTGGCCGCCTACGGCGAAGATGGCAAATTGCGCTGGAAGCATACGGTATCGAGCGAAGTGCTGGGTGTGCCTCAGGTGGACAATGGCTTGGTGGTCGTACGCAGTGGCGACGGACATATCGCCGCACTGAGTACAGCCGATGGCAAGCAGCAATGGATGTATGAGCAGAGTACGCCGGCACTGGTGGTGCGCAGTCATGCAGGCGTCATGCTGCATCGCGGCATAGTGTATGCGGGTTTCGCAGGCGGTAAACTGATCGCGATTAAACTTACAGACGGGTCGTTGCTGTGGGAAACCGCGGTGTCGCAGCCGCGCGGCAATACCGAACTGGAACGTATCAGTGACATTACCAGCACGCCTGTGATGAGTGATGATGCGGTGTGTGCAATTGCGTTTCAGGGGCGCCTGGCCTGTTACGAGGCGATACAGGGAAATGCGCTGTGGAACCGTGATCTCAGCAGCGACAAGGGTTTGTTCATATCCCGTAAAAATCTTTTCCTGAGCGACTTTACCAGCATCGTGATGGCACTGGATAAGGATACCGGCGGCACCGTCTGGAAAAACGATCAGTTGTTGCGTCGCGATACCTCAGCACCTTATGCGCAGGAGGATTTCGTGATCCTGGGTGACCATGAAGGGTATCTGCATGCATTGAGTCGTACTGATGGTCACTTTGTTGCGCGCATTAAACTCGATGGCAGCGCCATTGATGCAGCACCTGTCTCAATGGATAAGGGCTTGCTGGTAGAAACGCGCGGCGGCGGGGTTTATTCCCTGTCTATTAAATAAAGGGAAGAGGGAAGGGCAAAGAGAGAAGGGTTGGCTCTTCCCTCTTAAGCACCGAAGGTGCGTACCCTTCCCCCTTAACCCTTCACTTTATATTAAAGGTTTTCATCATGTTACCCACACTTGTATTAGTTGGTCGTCCGAATGTGGGTAAGTCCACTTTATTCAATCGCTTGACCCGCAGCCGCGATGCGCTGGTGGCCGATCAGCCGGGGTTGACCCGGGATCGCCATTACGGCCGCGGCCGTGTCGGCGAACGCCCTTATCTGGTCGTCGATACCGGCGGACTGGAGCCTGTTGCCAAAGACGGCATCATGTTTGAGATGGCAAGGCAAAGTCGCCAGGCGGTGGACGAGGCGGACATGGTGCTGTTTCTGGTGGATGGTCGTGCCGGTTGCACCCCGCAGGATCTGATCATCGCCACCGAGTTGCGCAAGACCGGCAAGCCGATACTACTGCTGGTCAACAAGGCCGAAGGCATGAATCGGGCCCGCGTCACCGCCGAATTCTTCGAGCTGGGACTGGGCGAGCCCTATCCGATTTCCTCCGCGCATGGCGATAATGTGGTGGAAGTCGTTGAAATTGCGCTGGAAAACTTCCCCGTTGAGGTCGAAGAGGAAGCGGTAGATCACGAGCATCCACCCAAGCTGGCGATTGTGGGTCGCCCGAACGTCGGAAAATCCACGCTGGTGAACGCTATTTTGGGTGAACAGCGCGTGATAGCGTTCGATCAGCCCGGCACGACGCGCGATTCCATCTACATCGATTTCGAGCGCGAAGGCAAACAGTACACCATCATCGATACGGCCGGCGTGCGCCGCCGTGGCAAGGTCGATGAGGCGATCGAGAAATTCTCCGTGATCAAGACCATGCAGGCGATTGAGGATGCCAATGTGGTGGTGCTGGTGGTAGACGCCCGTGATCAAATCACCGAGCAGGATGCGCATGTGGCGGATTTCGTGCTGCAGGCAGGACGCGCGCTGGTGCTGGCGGTGAATAAATGGGATGGACTGGATAATCATCAGCGCGAGATGGTAAAAAGCGACATCGAACGCAAGCTGCATTTTCTGGGCTTTGCCAAGCGCCATTACATTTCCGCACTGAACGGCAGCGGCATCATCAATGTCCTGAAATCAGTGGATGAAGCGTATGACGCGGCGATGGCGAAACTGTCCACGCCCAAACTCACGCGCGCGCTGATCGGCGCCATCGAAAAACAGGCGCCGCCCAAGGTCGGGCGCTTCCTGCCGAAGATGCGTTACGCCCATCAGGGCGGCAGCAATCCGCCGCTGATCGTGATACACGGTAGCGGTCTGGACAATATTCCGGCCAGTTATATGCGCTATCTGGAACGCGCTTTTGCAGAAGTGTTCAAGTTGCAGGGTACGCCGCTGAAAATTCAGTTCAATTCCAGCAAGAATCCGTTTGAGGGCAAGAAACCACGCGCGCTGACCGAAGCCGAACAGCGCGCCGCGCACCGCGCGCGGATACGCGGCCGCAAGCTTTACGGTAAACAATAAGCGTACGGAAAAAGTTAAGACTTACTTGTGAAAGTTTAACTTTTTCGCGCATCCAATGCCTGATTAATGCTGATTATTAAAGTGGCAAGCTCCTGCTCGACTTGAGAAATCTGTGGCTCAAACTCACTGGACGTGCCATTCTTGATGCCGGCCTCCAGTATTGCAGCCTGGTTTTGCAGCGTTTCGGCGCCAATAGTGCCGGCAATTCCCCGTAAAGTGTGCGCCAGCCTTTCAGCCGTTTGCGGGTCGTTTGCGAGTAATGCTTCCCGGATTTTATTGGCGTCTTCACGGTTGTTTACCTGAAATTTTTCGAGTATCGAGTAATAAATGCCCACCTTGCCGCCTATCCGGCGCACACTCTGGGCCACATTTACTCCGGGTAAGTCAGGTAGCGGTGGGAGCGATGGGGGGATGGGCGGCGCAGGGTTGTCTTCCGTCCTGAGCGGATGTATCCACTTGGCGAGCGTGCTGACCAGACGATCCGGATCAATCGGTTTGCCAATATGGTCGTTCATGCCGGCATCCAGAAATTCTTTCTGTTCGCTCAACATCACATTGGCTGTCAGCGCGATGATAGGCAATCTGGCAAACTGCGGATTTTTACGTATTTCACGGGTGGCTGTTTTGCCGTCCATAACCGGCATCTGCATGTCCATCAACACGCCATCGAAGGGTTCTTTATTGAGGAGTTCAATCGCTTCTTCACCGTTTTCTGCAAGCGCGACAATAATTCCGAAGCCTTCAAGCAACTCGCGTGCAACCTGCTGGTTGATGTCGTTGTCTTCCACCAGCAGCAGGCGTGCACCACGGATTTGGGACACGAGTTGAGGGTTGAATTGTGCAGGAATTCTGAATTTTCCGGTCGCGTAGGCTTCCCGGCTATAGAGCCGGGTAATTGCATCAATAAGTTTGCTTTGCTGGAAGGGCTTTGCCAGTATGCCATCGACAATCTGATCATCCATGTGCAAGGACATCTCGCTCTGGCCGTAGGCGGAAATCATCAATAACTTCGGTTTGGCAAGCAGGTCCGTCATCGCACGCAGTCTTTTGGCCAATTCCAGGCCATCCATTTGCGGCATTTTCCAGTCGAGTATGGCCAATCTGAAAGGTTTTTTCTCATCATTCGCCCGTCGCACGGCCTCCAGTGCATCCCGACCATTGCTGACAACGGAAACGTCAAAGGCAAATGATTCCAGGTAACTTTTTAGTATATGCAAGCTGCTCTCGTTGTCGTCAACCGCCAGAACACGCAAGCCTTGCATTTCCTTGATCTCTACGCGGCGCAAACCTGGCTGATTTATTGCTGTCTGGAAACGTGCCGTGAAGCTGAATTTTGAACCCTGGCCTTTAGCGCTTTCCACCCGGATTTTTCCGCCCATCATTTCGACGATACGTTTGCTGATCGTCAAACCCAGTCCGGTTCCACCGAACTTCCGGGTGATACTGGTATCCGCCTGGGTAAAGGGCTGGAATAACTTGTCAATTTCCTTCTGCGTCATCCCCATTCCCGTATCGGTTACGGTGAAACGCAGTATGACCTGGCCGCCCGCTTCATGTGCCAATTCTGTGCGCACCACGACTTCGCCTTTTTCAGTAAATTTTACGGCATTGCCGGCCAGATTGATCAGTACCTGGCCCAGTCGCATGGGATCGCCAATCAGTAAAGAGGGAACGTCCAGTGCGGTTTCGAGGAGAAATTCGAGGTTTTTTTCCTGGGTCCTGTTGCCCACGATGGTCGCCAGATTGCCCATGACGTCTTCAAGATCGAAGGTGGTTTTATCCATCTCCATTTTGCCGGCCTCAATTTTGGAGATGTCCAGAATGTCATTCAGTATGCCAAGCAGAGAAGTTGCCGAGCCGTGGATTTTTTTCAGATAATCCTGTTGTTTTCTGGACATCTCCGTCTGCAGGCAAAGATGGCTCAGGCCGATGACGGCGTTCATCGGTGTGCGAAGTTCATGGCTCATATTGGCGAGAAACTCATCCTTGATCTGGCTGGCGGCTTCCGCGTGGCTCTTGGCATCCTCGGCAGCTTTGAGTTTTATAATTTCATTTTCAAGATCGTTGTTGACCCTGGCCAGCATTGCGTTGCGTTCAGCGACGCCTTTTTCCAGAGAGAGAATCCCGCGGGTGACCCGCAAAGTCAGCGCTGCTATGATGATCAGCATCAGGGACCCGATGGCTACCCCCCAGGCTTGTGCGCGCTCTGATCGGATTATCGTCGTACTGACTGTTGTGTGAAACCTTTTTTCTGCCAAATCCCTGTAAGTCGTCGCATCCGATAAATAGCTGTCACGCGCAGCACGCATGGTTGAAATCGCCTCCATGCCGGGTGTATCCGATCCATTGGCCATTTGATTAGCCATATTAAATGCTAAATCAAAAAATGTTTTGAATCCGGATTTGAGTTTAATTATTTCATTTTTATGTTCCGCGTCCAGTTGTTCCAACTTATCGTAACGCGTTAGTATTTCTGATGCTTTGCTTTTTGCAATGTTCAGGAATTTAAATTCACGCGTTGCCGCAGCCGTGTTTAACTCTTCCAGTATAAGCTCGGAACTGGTGTAATTTTTTCTGGCTAAATCAAGTTTCGGAAAATCAGTGTCACGAATTTCTCTGAGAAGAAAGTTTCCGCCTGACAAAACCAGGGAAGAATAAATCAGATAGCCCGCAAAGCTTAAGGTGGCGACGATGGGGACCAGCAGCAGCTTGAGTGTCAGCGAATAGTCAGATGTGTTTTTCATTTGTGTATATGAGGCTGAAATACAACCCGGACGTTGTTGTCCAAAGCGCTGCTATCAATATATCCGATGGCGTAAGGGTTGTTTGCAACAGCGCGTCTGACGGCCAAATTGCCGTCCAGTTGTGTTGGTGGGAAGCTGTCCCCGGTGAAAATTGCTTTTGCCCAGTATGCGGAGAGTTGCGATGTGCTTTTTTTAGTAACTTTTAAATAAAACTCTTCTCTTGCAGCGCTCCCTTCCGTTTGGTCGACTGGAATGGCCCGTATGCCATTCGGGAACGTGCTGACCTTGACCAGAAAAATATTGGCTGTTTGTTCCTCAGTCAGCGTCGTGACAGCGCTCCTGGCGGAGACGATGACCACCACATCCGCATAGGCGCTGGCGGTCAGTGAGGACAGAAGCAGGGCCCGAACCAGAAAATTGCGAAATAGTCGCTTCACCTTGAGGTTCACCTAAAACAGAAAATCAACGACCGCCGAAATCACATGGAAACGTGTTCCGTACAGAATAGTGCCTGCGGGTACATTGGCGAGATAGCCGTTTGAGTCGTTGCTGAGCCTTATCTGGTCGTATTGCAACTTGACGTCAGTATTTTTCATGAAATCCCAGCGTACCCCCATGCTGACTGTACGCTGTGCTCTTTTTGCAGCTTGAATGGCGGCGGCCGTTGGTGCAGGAAATCCGGGAATGAAGGATGCCGCGCTATTCTGGCTGTAGGTCAGATAAGGGGTGAATTGATCAACGCGATAGCCCGCGCTGATATACATCGCGCTTGATTTTGTAGTTGATTCGCGTTGTATCCATTCGGACAGGATAAACCAGTTGCCCGGGTCATAACTTACACCAGCGGATAAGTCGCTGTAGGGTATTCGTGCGCCGGTGATGCCTGTCAGCAGGTTATGGGAGACGGATACGCGTTCCTGGTAGCCAATTCGCAAGGTGGTCGCGCCTTGTTCAAGCGTGTCGAAAATGCCCCGCATATCTGTTGAGTACGAAATGCTGGTCGCGCGACGAATGGTGTTTTTACCGTAGATAGCCTTGAGGGAGTTTCTGAATTCACCGATTTGAAAGCGGTACATGGCATCAACGCCGTCGCTGTCCGTGATAGTCAGTTGCCGGTAAAGGTCAACGGGGGGATGTACCCACGGGTAGCTATAGCCGACATAACGATTGTCGGAGTTCAGGAAAGTCGGCAGAGCGATGCGCCCGACCCGGATGTAGGTGTCCGGCGTGTAAGCATATTTTACATTGGCCCATTCGACGTCAGGACGGTAAGAGTTGTCGGCCTGATATTCTGAAATAACTTGAAGTATGGCAGAGACCTGCGGTGTAAAAGTAGCAGAGACCTGTGCGCCGAGCAAGCTGTCATTTCCAAACCCCCAGTCGTAGCTGCGCCCCGGTCCTTTGGGAACCGTGCTGTCTATGGTGTAATCACCCAGGCTCTGGCTGGAATGGGAAATGCCCAATGACCCGAATCCGCCAAATTTGAATTGATCTGCTTCGATGGTGTTTGCTGAATCTGATCCACGTCCTGCGATATCATTGGCAGGCTGATCGCTTGCGTCGGCAACGCATGAGGCAAGGGCGTAAACGACAAAGAGGATAAATTTTGCGTTCATTTTGTTGCATTCCCGAGTGAAAATAGCCAGAAAATCAAGCAAGGTTCGTATGCACTTAATTCTACCGTTTTAAAGCTGGCTGTGTTGAGTGTTTAAGGCGCTTAATGTTTAAATCGAGGTTCCCTGAAGAAAAATTGCTGTTGCGAGCGAATTTTGATAACCTGAAGCCGTATTGTTAAGCGGGGTTTTGGGCTGTTCGTCGCAAAACGTAGTATATCGTTCCGAAAGTACCGGTCAGTCGTTTCAGACTAAGGGGCATGGTAATGTGCCACCCCTGATAAGGAAGCTCGCCATGCCCGTTCCCCCTTTTCAATTTTCCCCCGCAAGCGAGGGGAAGAGCAAATGAACGCTTGCGCGTATTTCACGTTAACAGATCATGGATGAGGAGAGCTAAATGGAAGTGTCAGCGGTAAGGCCCGTGGTATTAGTGGTTGATGATGCACCGGAGAATCTGATGGTGATGGTGGCGATTCTGGCGGATGACTATACGCTGAAACTGGTTAGCAATGCCCGTGAAGCGCTGGATTTCGCATTTGCTACGCCGCCTGACCTGATTTTGCTTGATGTGATGATGCCCGGAATTGACGGTTACGATTCCTGTCGCCTGCTCAAGGCAGACCCGCGGCTGTTTGATGTGCCCATCATCTTCATTACATCGAAAAACAGCGTCGAAGATGAAGAATTGGGGTTCTCGGTCGGCGCATCGGATTTTATTCATAAACCGATCAGCGCGCCCGTCGTGGCCGCCCGTGTCAAAACCCACCTGAAAATCAAGTTCATGCTGGACTACCTGAAGCATGAAAACAGCCGCTTGCAGGAAAATGTAGGCGAGACCTCTGCCGAGCTGGCGTACCTGAAAGAGTTCATGTGGGGCGGAATCGTCAGAAGCTGACAGGCGGTTTTCGGGGCAGGAAATGCTGCAAATTGCTAAAGTTCAGGGCGGATGACTAATTTGTTTTGCCGCCTGTGGTAGAATGCGCGCCCCATACATTAGCAAGGCTGTTTCCATGTCCCGCCAACTTCGCAATATCGCCATCATCGCCCACGTCGATCACGGTAAGACTACCCTGGTTGATAAACTGCTGTCTCAGGCAGGTTCTTTCTCCGCCCATCAACATGTTGCTGAACGTGTGATGGATAACAACGATCTGGAAAAGGAACGCGGGATCACGATTCTGGCGAAGAATTGCGCGGTCGAATTTAAAGGCGTGCACATCAATATCGTGGATACACCGGGCCACGCCGACTTCGGCGGTGAAGTCGAGCGCGTGCTGGGCATGGTGGACGGCGTGTTGCTGCTGGTCGATGCGGTTGACGGACCGATGCCGCAAACCCGTTTTGTGACCAAGAAGGCTCTGGCGCTAGGCTTGCGTCCTATCGTAGTGATCAACAAGGTGGATCGTCCGGGTGCACGTCCGGATTGGGTGGTCGATCAGACTTTCGATCTGTTTGACAAGCTGGGTGCGACCGATGAACAGCTGGATTTTCCCGTTGTGTATGCATCAGCGTTGCTGGGATTTGCCAAGACTGAGCTGGAAGCGGTTACCGATAACATGTTTGCGTTGCTGGATGTGGTACTTGAGAGTGTACCGGCGCCCAGTGTGGCTGCGACTGAAGAGCCATTGCAATTGCAAATCTCAGCACTGGATTATTCGAGCTTCGTCGGTCGTATCGGCGTAGGTCGCGTGTCACGCGGCAAGATCCGTCCGGGCCAGGAAGTCATGGTGATGAATGGCGACAAGTCCTCCAAGAAAGCGCGCGTCAATCAGGTGCTGGGTTTTCGTGGCATCGAACGTGTGTTGCTGGATGAAGCGATGGCGGGCGACATCGTGCTGATCAACGGGATCGACGAGATCGGTATCGGTGTGACGATTGCCGAAGTGGGCAAACCTGAAGCGTTGCCGTTGCCCAAGATTGATGAGCCGACGTTGAGTATGAATTTGATGGTGAATACCTCGCCGTTGTGCGGCCAGGAAGGCAAAATGATCACCAGCCGCCAGATTCGCGATCGTCTGAACAAGGAATTGCTGGTCAACGTGGCCTTGCGTGTTGAGGAAACGGATAACACTGACGTGTTCCTGCTGTCCGGTCGCGGTGAGTTGCACCTGACCATTCTGCTGGAAAACATGCGCCGTGAAGGTTTCGAGATGGGCGTGGGCAAGCCGCGTGTGGTTTACCGTGAAATCAACGGCGAGAAGTGCGAACCGTTTGAAATGCTGACGGTGGACGTGGAAGATACCAACCAGGGCGCCGTGATGGAAGAGCTGGGTCGTCGTCGCGGCGATCTGCAGGACATGCAGCCGGACGGTCACGGTCGTGTGCGTCTGGAATACCGTATTCCGGCGCGCGGTCTGATCGGTTTTCAGTCTGAATTCATGACCCTGACGCGCGGCACTGGCATCATGGCGCACGTGTTTGATGACTATGCGCCAGTCAAGGCCGACATGCCGGGTCGTCGCAACGGCGTGCTGATTTCATCCGAAGCCGGGGAGGCGGTTGCCTACGCCTTGTGGAAACTGGAAGATCGCGGTCGCATGATCGTGGTTCCGGGCGACAAGCTGTATGAAGGCATGATCATCGGCATCCACAGCCGCGACAACGATCTGATCGTCAATCCGATCAAGGGCAAGCAGCTCACCAACGTGCGCTCTTCCGGCACCGATGAAGCCGTTCGTCTGACACCGCCTGTGCGTCTGACGCTGGAATCGGCGGTCGAATTTATCGACGACGACGAACTGGTTGAAATCACACCCATCTCAATCCGCGTGCGCAAGCGTTTCCTGACTGAAAACGAACGCAAGCGCAATACCCGCGGCTCGTAATTCGTCCGCGGTTCACGCAAGCAGAACGCCGCCCGGTGCGATACCGGGCGGCGTTTTGCATTGTTAATTTACACTTTGCATTTCTCATCCCGGTGCGCATGAATATAGGCCAGATTCAATCCGCTTACCCCACGACGAAGTGATGTCGCAGGCCTGAGTAGGCATAGAAGCCAGGATTAAAAAATGCAGCACGTCATCTGGCTTGAAACGGCAAACCGGGATTTAGGCGAAATATTGGGTTATCTCGAAGTGGGGAACGTCCTTGAAAGCCTGAAGATTTGAAGATGAAAACACAGGGTGGCGGTCCATTTTTCCGTGTATCATTGCGCCATTCGCTGGCTGTTTCGCCCGGATGCGTTGACACACAACCTCCCGCAACATGGGCGCATGAGGTGCTGAGTTAGCAGGAGAGGGTGACATGTTACATTTTCAGGGTGTTGTTAAATCAGTGAGTTACAGTATGTCAGGACATCTTATACAGAACACTCACTTTTTTATACAGAAGAAGTTCGGTACATTTAAACGTTAGGCGCTATGCGAATCATGCCAATTATTTCTGTTTTGCGAGGTGTTGAATGTGCGGCGGGTTTTGTTGCAAGTTCAGTTTTGGTCGCATCCAGTTTTGTGGTTGAGTTACTCGTCTTGCCCGTTCAGTTTTTTTCGCAGTCAGTGGGTTTTAGCGTTACGCGCTCTTCTTTGTTATGCTCGCCCTTGCACCATGCACCACCAGTTTTTCCGTGCGGCTGTTTTTTGCCGTTTTATTTACACAGCTCCGTTGCCAAGTCAGCGTCTAACGATTAAGGTTAGGTCGTGATCGCGAAGCGAGCCGCGACCTGAACCGTTTGTTGGACGAGCCCGGCTCAGGCTCACAAACACTATGCAAATATCTCCTCAATCCAGCCTCGCATAAACGGGCTGAAACG
>CAMTUO010000039.1:0-22182 GCA_947084955.1 uncultured Gallionella sp. | reverse complement strand
CCCGCAGCTTTGGATTCAGCTTCCTTCAGACCCTGCCTCGCGACAACGCCCTTGCCGTTCTCCTAGCCTTCGGCTCTGCGAAAACCTGGCTGCCGGACTTTCACCGACATAGTTCCGTGCCATGCCCGGCACACACGTTAAGCTAACCGGCGCTACGCGGCTTTATCGCGCAGCGTCCAGCGACCGAAGGGAGCGAGGTTGAGCGCCATGTTAGCCCTCTTTTGGCTCTGCACTATCCCCTCGCTTCGCGACCTGGCTCATCTTCGACAACGCGCCAGCGCCAGTACCGATCAGGTTTTACCCAAACGACGGTTGTCTCGGTTATCGCCTTGAACGCATCAAGTACAGCGCGGCCTACGACTAAGTTTCCATCGCTGTTCTCTCGCAGTAATTCCTCAGCGCCGGCCTTGACTAAGTAATCAACAACGTCGTCTTGGTAGATGCAGCCATGCTTCTCAACTTGAGTCAGCATCCAGACTGCAACCGCTTTGGCTTCCATTACTGCTTTCCAGCCTTCACCAGTTCAAGTGAGTCAGCCGGAAAGCGACCAGCCTCAAGCTTTTTTCCGGCGAACCATTGGCAGTCGTAATACGTAGCAGGGGGATCAGGTAGTGTTCGGACTGTCATGTCCGGCCCACCTGACTTCAATCTCACTATACTGCCAACTGCGAACTTAACTGGATTTGCCATGATCTCTCCTTGGTTGATTAACGGTAATGTAGAGCTAACTGATAGAGGGCTAACGAAATAGACAGAACTATTTAAACATATGCAGTACAGTGTTCTGTATAAGCCGTCCTGCATTGCGGTAACTTATTGATTCTACATAACCATGAGGGATTTATACATCAAACCATCCTGCATACTCAGCACCACCCGAACGTCAGCAATTGGCACTTTGTTGCATGTGACGAGCGTCTGCTTTCAAGTTGGTTATTCCACATCCAACAGACCGCAATATCTGTATTGCGGCATTGATTTTTTGCTGACCAAGCCTATTTTTCAGCTAACGAGCCATCGGATTTCTGGATGAGCCAACCATGACTTGTACAAATCAACATAATTTCGAGATGGTGAGCCGCGCTTTCAACCTCAGAATGCACTTAACCCTATTTTGAAACAACACATCAGAGAAATACCCGCCAGGCCACCAGTACATAGCGTTCCAGCACAAACAGCAAGGTAAAAACCAGCAACAGCAAGGCCGTGAAACGCACGGTTTGCCATGCGAATGTCAGGTAGCGCCGGTTGCGGGTAAAAATATACATGCCGCCGGAGAGCACCAGCATCAACGCGATCAGAATCAGCAACAGACGCAGGATCAACATGGCAATCCCCCTGAATCAGGTTAACGTGAAACTCGCGCAAGCGCTCGTTTGTCTTCTCGCCCGCTTGCGGGAGAGGATTGAGGCGAGGGAACGAACATGGCGGATTTCATGATCAGGGGTGGCTCTGTTGCCATGTTCGTTAGATTGCAAATTCAGGCCAGTTGCAGACGCAGAAATTCCGGCGCATCTTCAACGTTATCGAACGTGACAAATTCCCAGGCATGTTCGTCGGCAAGCAGTTCGCGCAGCAAAGCGTTGTTCAGCGCATGTCCGGATTTAAAGCCGGAAAATGCGCCAATAATCGGATGACCCAGCAGATACAGATCGCCGATCGCATCCAGCACCTTGTGCTTGACGAACTCGTCTTCGAAACGCAAGCCGTCCGCATTGAGCACACGGTATTCATCCATCACGATCGCATTGTCCAGACTGCCGCCCAGCGCCAGTCCCTGTGCGCGCATACTTTCCACATCCTGCATGAAGCCGAAGGTGCGCGCACGGCTGATCTCGCGGATATAAGAATGCTCGTTCAGATCAACCGTGACATGCTGTTTGGTATTGGCAAACACAGGATGCGCAAAATTGATGGTAAAAGTCAGCTTATAACCATTGTAGGGTTCAAACCGGACCCATTTGTCGCCCTGTTTGACTTCGACCGTTTTTTTGATGCGGATAAATTTTTTGGCCGCCGATTGTTCGACGATACCGGCCGATTGCAACAGAAAAATGAACGTCCCCGCACTGCCGTCCATGATCGGCACTTCGGCGCCGTTCATTTCAATGCAGGCATTATCGATGCCCAGACCCGAGAGCGCGGACATCAGATGCTCGATGGTGGCAACCCGCACGCCGTTCTGTTCCATACAGGTGGAAAGCCGGGTGTCATGCACCAGATCGGCGCGCGCTTTCATTTCGCTGACCGGTTTGACATCCACACGGCGGAACACAATGCCGCTGTTAGCAGCTCCGGGATGCAGCGACAGGGTTACTTTTTCACCGCTGTGCAGGCCCACACCCGTCACGCTGACTGAGGATTTCAAGGTGCGCTGCTTAACCATCGGCTTATTAAGAGGCAATTTCATGTGGATATTCTAACATAGCGCCTGCCAGATATTTTTGTTTTACAAGCCGGTGATGTCGACAAATCCCTCTCACTGTTTTACAGACGGGCAAAATGCCTTTAAACTCGCGCCCCATGACCCTAAAACCCCTCATCTTCATTTGCGCATTCCTGTTATGCGGCGTCTGCCAGGCAGAGGAACACGGATATGAACTGAAACTAGCCGACCAGCTTGCTCAGAACACGCCGGTAACCCTGCCCACCCTGAGCCTGCTGCCTTTCGCCCTCAGTCAGGAAGGCGTTTCCTATCACAGAGGCGGCACCAGCCCGTCCAGCGGCTTTGATTGCAGCGGCTTCGTGCGCTACGTGTTTGATCGTGCAGAAGGGTTGTCGCTGCCGCATGGCGCCAACGCTATCAGCAAACTGGGCGAACAAATCAAACGTTCCGAACTGCGGCCTGGGGATCTGGTGTTTTTTCACTTTGTTCGCAACACCATCTCGCATGTCGGCATTTATCTGGGCAATCACCAGTTCATCCACGCCTCCAGCACCCGCACCGGTGACGTCATGGTCTCCGATCTGGATGATAGCTTCTGGGTCCGGCATTTCACCCTGGCGCGTCGACTCGATAAGACCGCCTCAACCTTACCCGCTCAGTAATACACCGCACGACAACCTGAGTCACCATCGCCTTTCACCCATCAGAACGTGCAGTTCATTGTCCACCCACTCCCGCTCTGCTTTGCCAGAAATGGTACGCAAAGACGCACCCTGTCTCCGTGAAACCGTGGCCCGCCCGGGCAGCGATGCGTTAGTTACTCATATTCACAAAGCACCTGCGTACAAGGCTGAATTCAAATCGCAAGCACTCACTGCGGCAGAAATACCTCCTGCCGCCTGATCAGTGTTTAAGCGACCACGTGCCCCTGCTTACAGCATCGCCCTTGAATCCTGAATCCTGAATCCTGAATCCTGAATCCTGAATCCTGATTCTCAGTCTGCCTGTTTGCGCAGGAAAGACGGGATGTCATAGGTATCCACACCGGACTTCTCCATCGCATCGACTGCGGCACGGCGACCGCTGCGCATGATGGTGGGTGTTTCCAGCTCCATGTAATTGACGTTCGCCATTGGCTGGTCGTGTGTGCCGGTGCGCTTGTAGTCCTGATCCACATAGACGATTTCAGGCTTGGCCATTTTGCGCTCCTGCGGCAAGCCCAGACCGGTTGCAACCACAGTCACGCGCAGTTCATCGCCCATCGATTCGTCAAACACCGAACCCAGAATCACCGTCGCTTCCTCGGCTGCAAACTGCACGCACGCCATCACTTCTTCCATTTCCCGAACTTTAAGCGAACTGGTTGAGGTGATGTTGACCAGCACACCGCGCGCGCCTGTCATGTCCACGTCTTCCAGCAAAGGACTGGCGATTGCACGTTCTGCCGCGATTCTTGCGCGATCGGGTCCTGAGGCCACGGCCGAACCCATCATTGCCATACCGTTTTCCGACATCACCGTGCGCACGTCGGCAAAGTCGACGTTGATCAGTCCCGGCACATTAATGACTTCGGCAATCCCCGCAACCGCACCCTGCAACACGCCGTTTGCCGCCTTGAAGGCTTCGGGCACAGTGACATCGTTACCCAGCACTTCCATCAGCTTGGAATTGGGCACGATGATCAGCGAGTCTACATGTTCATGCAACGCCTTGATGCCTTCGGTTGCAAAACGCATGCGATTGCCTTCATAGGCGAATGGCTTGGTCACCACCGCCACGGTCAGGATATTCATTTCACGCGCAATCTGCGCAACGATAGGGGCCGCCCCCGTACCGGTTCCGCCGCCCATACCGGCCGTGATAAACACCATGTTCGCGCCGCTGATCATCTCCTTGATGCGTTCGCGATCTTCTTCAGCGGCTGCTTTACCGACCGACGGCTTGGCGCCTGCGCCCAGTCCCTTGGTGATCGCCGCGCCAATTTGCAGCTGGGTTCTGGCCTTGCTGCGATTCAATGCCTGAGCATCCGTGTTGATGGCGATAAATTCCACGCCCTGCACGCCCTGGGCTATCATATGATCCACCGCATTGCCACCGCAACCGCCGACACCAATCACCTTGATAACTGCATCCTGAGATTGTGCTTCCATGATTTCAAACATTTCTGTCTCCTTTTTATGACAAAACTTCAATTGATCAGACTCTGACCGCGTTTAACCTAAAAACTTAATCCTGAATCCTGCTTCCTAAAACCACGACTTCATTCTTGCCAGCACATCGCCAAACGAACTCGATTGTTTGCGTGTCTCTTCGTTATTTTTGTAATGCTCCAGTCCATACAGCAACAGCCCGACGCCGGTCGCCATACGCGGCGTTTTCACCACATCCGACAGACCGCCAACGTATTTCGGAATCCCCAGCCTGACCGGCAGATGAAATATCTCCTCTCCCAGCTCGACCATGCCCTGCATCGCACTACTGCCCCCGGTAATGACGATCCCTGAAGAGAGCAGATCATCGAAACCGCTGCGCCGCAATTCCGCCTGAACCAGCGAATACAGTTCCTCCACGCGTGGCTCGATCACTTCGGCAAGAGTCTGCCGCGACAACATGCGCGGCCCCCGTTCGCCCACCCCCGGCACTTCGATCACGCCCTCATCCGCCAGCTGGCGCAGCGCACAGCCGTGACGTATCTTGATGTCTTCCGCATCCTGCGTCGGCGTGCGCAACGCCATCGCGATGTCGTTAGTGATCTGGTCTCCGGCAATCGGGATCACCGCCGTGTGACGGATCGATCCGCCGGTAAACACGGCAATATCGGTCGTACCGCCGCCGATATCCACCAGACACACGCCCAGATCCATTTCGTCTTCGGCCAGCACCGCCCGGCTGGACGCCAGCGGCTGCAGGATCAGTTCGTTCACCTCAAGTCCGCAGCGGTGTATGCACTTCATGATGTTCTGTACCGCCGCTACCGCCCCTGTCACAATATGAACTTCCACATCCAGTCGCATACCGCTCATCCCCAGCGGCTTCTTGATACCGTCCTGGCCGTCGATGCTGAAGGCCTGCTCCAGCACATGCAGAATTTGCTGATCTCCAGGCAGGCTGATGGAACTGGCCGTCTCCAGCACCCGTTCGATATCGGCTTGCGTGACTTCTTTTTCCTTGATTTTCACCATGCCGCGCGAATTCGTACTGCGGATATGACTGCCCGCAATCCCGGTATGCACGGCCGTGATTTTGCAATCCGCCATCAGTTCGGCTTCCTCCAGTGCGCGCTGTATCGCCCCCACCGTCGCCTCGATGTTGACTACCATGCCTTTTTTCAACCCGGAGGATTCGTGCATGCCCATGCCGATCACCTCCAGCATGCCGTCATCCTTGACCTCGCCGACGATGGCCACAATCTTGGATGTGCCGATATCGAGGCCGACCACCAGATTTTTCGTTTCCCTGTTTCTGCTCATCGCTTGATCTCCACTGCCACTTTTTATTTTGACTGCATCACTTATATATGCCGTTCACGTACTGCGAAGCCGTGCCGGTAGCGCATATCCACCACCTGCAACCCGGGCACATGACCTGACAACGCCCCGAGACCATAGGGATAGACCGAAACAAAGCGGGCCAGCCGCTCATCCATCGCTTCACGTCCCAGCTCCACCACCATGTCATTATTCAACTGCATCTGCCAGGCATGACGCGGCGACAAGGACAGCTGCGTTACCTGCAAATGCAGCGGCGCCAGTTTTTCGCTGAATTTTGCGTATTGCTGTGTCACTTCCACTGCACTGCCTTCCACGCCGTTCAGCCGGGGTAAATTCTGTGTTGTCTGCGCGACAAACACCTCGCCCTGGCTGTTAACCAGTGCTTCGTCATTCCAGTGCGCCATCGCCTGATATTCCTCAAACTTAACCGCCAGCCGGTCGGGAAATTCACGCCGTATGCTGACGCGGCGCACCCACGGCTGTTTTTCCAGAGACAGCCTGAGCCGGTCTATGTCCACGGTTAAAAAATTACCCCGCACCTCGCTCCTCACCACCGCCAGCACTTCTGCGGCATCAATCCGCTGTGGTGCCGCCACTAAACGCACATTCTGTATCGGCAACAATTTCGGCATATGCACCAGGTAATGCCCTGCGCCGTACAGCATGGCCAGTACACTGCCAAAAAACAGTGCATTTGCGATACTGCGCAGCAAGGGCGGGTTATCCCACACAGTCAACCCTCTCCCAAACCCGCTCCCGTTTGCGGGAGCGGGGTCAAACGTGAAGAGCCGTCTTTATTTCCTGCCAATTCCAGCACGTTCAAAACCAGCTGCTCAAAGCTAATGCCTGCCTGGCGCGCCGCCATTGGCACCAGACTGTGATCGGTCATGCCGGGCGAAGTATTCGCTTCCAGCACGTAAGGCTGTCCTGTCTCGCTCATCAGAAAATCTACGCGTCCCCAGCCCTGCCCGCCTATCAGCTCAAATGCCCGTTTTGCCAGTCTTTGCATTTCGATTTCCTGCGCCGCATCAAGGCCGCTCGGACACAAATAACGCGTGTCGTCCCGCAGATATTTGGCTTCAAAATCATAAAATTCACTGGCGGGTTCGATCTTGATGACCGGCAAAACACGTTCACCCAGTATCGCCACGGTGTATTCACCACCCCCCATGTACTGCTCCGCGATCACCAGCGTGTCGTATCGGGCTGCATGCAGATAGGCCGCTTGCAACTCATCTACCGTCTTGACCTTGCTGATGCCGACACTGGAGCCTTCATTAGCCGGTTTGACGAACAGCGGCAGGCCGAGTTGATTCACCACCTGCTGCGCATGGCTTTGCGCCGTCAGCATGACAAAATCCGGGACCGGCAGGCCACCCGCCTGCCACACCAGCTTGCTGCGCCATTTATCCATGGCCAAGGCTGACGCCAGCACGCCGCTGCCGGTATAAGGAATGTCCAGCAATTCCAGCGCACCCTGCACCGTGCCGTCTTCCCCAAAACGTCCGTGCAGCGCGATGAAAACACGATCAAACTTCTCTTCGGCGAGCGCCTGTAAACTCCGGCTTGCCGGGTCAAACGCATGGGCGTCCACGCCACTGCGCTGCAAGGCGGCGAGCACCGCCGCACCGCTTTTTAACGACACTTCCCGCTCAGCCGAACGACCGCCAAACAGCACGGCCACTTTGCCGTAAGAGGCAGGATTCAGGATGCAGGATTCAGGATTCTGTTTATTCATGTTTCTCACACTCGCCGACGATTCTCACTTCAGGATGCAATTGCACCCCGGTCTGTTTTTCCACTGTCGCGCGCACCTGCGCGATCAGGCCCTCGATATCCGCTGCGCGTGCACCGGCCAGATTGACGATAAAATTCGCATGTTTTTCAGATACTTGCGCACTGCCTCTGCGCAACCCTTTCAACCCGCACAGCTCGATCAGACGCGCTGCATGATCCCCCGGCGGATTTCTGAACACCGAACCCGCATTCGGATAACTCAAGGGCTGGCTGGCGATGCGTTTTGCCAGCAATTCCTTGATCTGCTTCCTTGACTTGTCAGCGTCACCCGGTTCGAATGAAAGCCAGGCACCGACAAAAATCTCCTGACAGGAGTGAGGAGTCAGGATTGAGGATTGTGAAAAACCAACCCGTTCCACGCCATCCTCAATCCTCGATCCGCAATCCTGATTTCGGACTACACTCCGATAGCCAATCTCGTATTCCTCAGGTGTGCGCTCCAGCAGCTCCCCGCTGCGCGTCATCACCTGCACCCTGATCACGTGCTGCCAGGTTTCCCCTCCGTAGCAGCCTGCGTTCATTGCCAGCATGCCGCCCAGGGTTCCGGGAATACCGGCAAAAAATTCCGCGCCGCCCAACCCGTGCAGGGCGGCAAAACGTGCCAGTTTCGCGCCCGGCACGCCGGCCTGCACATAAACAGATCCGTCACCCATCAATACCAGCTCTTTTAACGCGCCGTGCAACAACACGACCGTGCCGCCAAAACCGCCATCGCGCACCAGCAGATTGCTGCCCAGCCCCACGGCAAGCACAGGTTCGCCTGCCGGCAGATTGCACAGAAACACCTGCAAGTCATCGAGGTCTGCCGGCTGATACATCCTTGCCGCCACACCGCCGGCGCGCCAGCTGGTATGACGGCTCATCGGCTCGTTCACACTCAACTTGCCGCGCGCCCTGATGAATTGCCCGGTCTCGCTCATGTTCATATCTGCGCCATCTGTTTGACCGCAGCCGCCACATTGCCGATCGATCCTGCGCCCATGGTCAGCACCACATCGCCGTCCTGTACCAGATTCAATATCGATTGCGGCATGTCCGCGATTTCCTCGACAAATACCGCTTCGCGCTGACCCGCCAGCCTCAATGCATGCATCATGGCGCGACCATCTGCTGCAACCAGCGGCGTTTCTCCCGCCGCATACACTTCCGCCAGCACCAGCACATCCACGCCGCACAGGATTTTCACAAAGTCCTCAAACAGATCGCGCGTGCGGGTATAGCGATGCGGCTGAAAGGCCAGCACCAGACGCCGCCCCGTGAAGGCGCCACGCACCGCAGCGAGCGTCGCCGCCATTTCGACCGGGTGATGACCGTAGTCGTCAATAAGAGTAAAGCTTCCTCTCCTGCTTTCAGGTGAGGAAACGTTTGCCCTTTCTCCCGCTTGCGGGAGAAAGTTGGAGAGAGGGAGAGCAATTTCCCCGTAACGCTGAAAGCGCCTGCCCACGCCTTCAAATTCTCCGAGTGCCGCCACGATCGCTTCATCCGCTACACCGATTTCCAGCCCGATGGCGAGCGCGGCCAACGCGTTTAACACATTGTGATTCCCTGCCAGATTGAGGGTAATGTCGAGATCCTTCGGCGTGCCGTTCTGGCGGCATTGCGCGGTAAAGCGCATCTGCCCGCCTTGCGGGCGCACATTCACCGCGCGTATCTGCGCCGCCTCGCTAAACCCATAAGTCGTCACCGGCTTGGTGATGCGCGGCAAAATTTCCTGCACATGGATATCATCCACGCACAGCATCGCACGGCCATAGAACGGCAGATGCTCGACGAAATCCACGAAGGCCTGCGTCAATCGCGAAAAATCGTGGCCGTAGGTTTCCATGTGATCTGCATCGATATTGGTAATCACCGCAAGGATCGGTTGCAGATACAGGAACGAGGCATCCGACTCGTCCGCTTCTACCACGATGAATTCGCCGGTACCGAGCTTGGCATTGGTGCCGCTGCTGTTGAGCTTGCCGCCGATCACAAAGGTCGGATCAAAGCCGCCGCGGGCCAGCACGCTGGCAGTGAGCGAAGTCGTGGTGGTCTTGCCGTGGGTACCGGCCACCGCAATCCCCTGACGCAACCGCATTAGCTCCGCCAGCATCATCGCGCGCGGCACCACCGGAATATGCCGCTCGCGAGCAGCCAGCACCTCCGGGTTGTCCTGCCCGACGGCAGTTGAAGTTACCACCACATCCGCCTTTGTCACGTTGAGTGCATCGTGTCCGATAGAGACGGTCACACCCAGCCCGCTCAGTCGTTTCGTCGCCGCATTTTCGCTCAGATCCGATCCGCTCACGGCAAAGCCCAGATTGAGCAGCACCTCGGCAATACCGTTCATCCCTGATCCGCCTATCCCGACAAAATGGATATGTTTGATTTTATGTTTCATTCTGCCAACTCCCTGCATACATTTGCGACCGTCTCAGCCGCCTGGTTTTTCGCCGCACTGCGTGCCCGCCTGGCCATCACCAATAATTTTTCCCGGTCCAGCGCTGTCATCAATTGCGCCAGCCTGTCCGCATTGAGTTCCGGCTGCGGCAACAGGATCGCCGCGCCTTGCTCGCTCAAAAATCGCGCGTTGTGGGTCTGATGATCGTCCACCGCAAAAGGAAACGGAATCAGCAGGCTCGCCACGCCGGCTGAGGACAGTTCCGCAACGGTCAAAGCGCCGGACCGGCAGATCACCAAATCCGCCGCTGCATAACTTGCCGCCATATCTTCGATGAAGGGCTGTATCTTTGCTACTACACCCAGTTTTTCGTACAACGCCACCACCGCTGCGTGATGATTCTTACCCGTCTGATGCACAACGTCCGGACGCTGCGCTGCATCCATCTTCGCGAGCGCCTCCGGCACAGCTTCGTTGAGCGCCGCCGCACCCAGACTGCCGCCCACCACCAGCACATTCAGCCGTCCGCTGCGTTGCGCATAGCGCTGCTCAGGCGGATCAATAGCCGCTATCTGGCTGCGCACCGGATTGCCACACCACAACGCGCCCTTCAACGTATCCGGAAACCCGCTCATTACCTTATTCGCCACCCGCGCCAGCATCTTGTTACTCAACCCCGCTACCGAATTCTGCTCGTGTATCACCAGCGGAATTCTCAGCATGGCTGCCATCAATCCGCCCGGAAACGTGATATAGCCCCCCATTCCCAACACCACGTCCGGCCGAATGCGCAGCATCGCCAGCAGGCTTTGCCACAGGGCCACCGCAAGATTTAGCGGCAGCAGCAACTTGCGCAGCACGCCCTTGCCGCGTAGTCCCGAAAAGCGCACGAACGCCATCGAATAGCCGTGCTTCGGCACCAGCTCTGCCTCCATGCTGTTCGGCGCCCCCAGCAAGGTAATCTGCCAGCCGTCACCACGCAACACATCGGCCACCGCAAGCGCAGGGAATATGTGCCCACCCGTTCCACCGGCCATAATCAGGATACTGCGAGTCACGAAGCACCTCCAGACTCAGACGAATTAGGATTGAGGATTGAGGATTGAGGATATAAGTCGTTGTGTGCCGCGACGCGGCGCTCTTTAACACAGACGCGGCTCAGCCGCGACCGCATCATCTGAATCCTGATTCCTTCACGCAAAAACTTGGGGCGCAGCCCCTTAGTTGTGCGGGGAATGCCCCTGCGGCATGAATCCTGATTCCTGATGTTCATATCGGCAAACCTCTTGCTATGCGACGGTTTTCATAGTCCACGCGCAAAAGAACTGCGGCGGCGATGCAATTGACCACCACGCCGCTGCCGCCAAAGCTTAAAAACGGCAGCGTCAGGCCTTTGGTCGGCAACACACCCATATTCACGCCGATATTGATCATCGCCTGCACGCCGATCCAGACACCGATACCCTGCGCCACCAGCGCTGAAAAATTGCGGTCCAGAAATGCCGCGTGACGACCGATCTGAAAAGCGCGTATCACGACCAGCGCAAACAGCAATACCACGCAAACCACACCCGCCAGACCCAGTTCTTCCGCGATCACCGCCATCAGAAAATCCGTATGCGCTTCCGGCAAATAGAATAATTTCTCCACGCTGGCGCCCAGCCCCACGCCCAGCCATTCACCTCGTCCGAACGCGATCAGCGCATGGCTTAACTGATAGCCTTTGCCATAGGGATCCGCCCAGGGATCCATGAAGCCGATCACACGCTGCATCCGGTAAGGGGACGAAAATATCAGTGCAGCAAACGCCAGCGGCAGTGCCACCAGTAAGGCGCCGAACACCTTGACGTTAAAACCGCCCAGCCACAGGGTGCATATCGCAATCGACAACACCACCACAAACGCGCCCATATCCGGCTCCAGCAGCAGCAATCCGCCTGTCATTACCATCACTGCAAACATCGGCAAAAAGGCTTTGATAAACAAGTGCTTCACCGCTCCCTTGCGCACTGTGTAATCGGCCGCATACATCACCGCAAACAATTTCATCAACTCGGAAGGCTGTAAATTGATCACAAATAACGACAACCAGCGGCGGCTGCCGTTGACTTCACGACCCACATGCGGAATCAGCACCAGCAGCAACAGCAGGGCACCCGCCATAAACAGATAGGGTGAATAGCTCTGCCATACCTGCACCGGCACCTGAAACGCAAACAAACCGGCCAGCAGGCCCACACCGATGAACATGCTGTGGCGCGTCAGGTAGTAGGTTGCCTGATGATTAGTGAACCGGCTGCCTTCAGCGGTGGCGATCGATGAGGAATACACCATCACCAGCCCGACCGAGAGCAGCGCTATGAATACCCAGATCAGCAGGTTGTCGTACTGCGCCTGTGGCGGCGGCGTGCGTGTCCGGACTAATGAGGCCATGAGCCCTCCTCATTTAGCTTCTGAACTTCATTGGCAAACATTTCGGCGCGATGCGCGTAATTGCGATACATGTCAAAGCTGGCACAGGCAGGCGAGAGCAGTACTGCATCCCCCGGCAAGGCAAGGGATGCGGCCTGAGCAACCGCGTCGCTCATGTCCTTAGCATGCACTACCGGCACATCGCCGCCTTGCAATGCCGCTGCGATCAACGGCGCATCGCGCCCGATCAGCACGACCGCACGCGCGTGTATTCCAACGGCAGGTTTTAGTGGCGAGAAATCCTGCTCCTTGCCGATACCGCCTGCGATCAGTACCGACTGGCAGCCCAATCCTTCCAAGGCAGCCACAGTGGCGCCCACATTGGTTCCTTTGGAATCATCGTAATAAGCAACGCCATTGATCTGTGCGATGCACTCGACCCTGTGCGGCAAGCCCTTAAAATGCCTCAAGGCGTCCAGCAACGCCGGCATGGGTATTTCTATTGCGCGACACAAGGCGAGTGCCGCCTGCGCATTGGCGAGATTATGCAATCCGGCAAGCTTTAACTCGGATGCCCTGATCAGACGCTGACGCCCCTGCACCAGCCAGATAGCCTCCCCATCCTTTTCCAGACCGAAGTCACCGTCGCGTTCAGGCAAGCCCAGCCCGAAGGTGATGCAACCTTCTTGCTGCATTTTCATGCAACGCGCATCATCGCGGTTTAACACCTGTACGCCGCAATGCTTGAATATGCGCTGCTTTGCAGCCGCGTATTCCTCCATGCCTGCATAGCGATCCAGATGATCCTCGCTGATATTGAGCACCACGGCTACATCCGCTTGCAACGAAGAGGTCGTTTCCAGCTGAAAGCTGGACAACTCCAGCACCCACACCTGCGGCTGGACAGCGCCCCGCGCCAACACCACATCCACCACGGCGGGCGATATATTGCCCGCCGCCACCGCATCGCGTCCCGCTGCGCGGCACAGATGTTCCACCAAGCTTGTCACCGTGGTCTTGCCGTTCGATCCTGTTATGGCGAGAACCTTAGTCGCCAGACGTAAGTCGTTAGTCGTTAGTTGATTGGAGAACAACTCTATATCTCCAACAACAGGTATGCCTCTAGCTCGCGCAACTGCCACATGCGGATCGCTCAGTGGCACGCCGGGACTGATGGCGATCAGGTCTATCCCAGCAAACAATTCGTCGCTGAATGGTCCGCAAAATAGCTGCCCTGATTTCACAAACTGTGCGACGTCCTCCAGCCCCGGCGGATAGTCGCGACTGTCCGCAACGCGCAGATGCGCGCCTTGCGCCGCGAGCCAGCGCACCATGGACAGCCCTGTCTCACCGAGACCGAGCACCAGCACAGATTTGTTTTTTAACGATGTCATCTCAGTTTTAGCGTCGCCAAACCCAGTAAGACCAGCAACATGGTGATAATCCAGAAACGCACCACCACCTGCGTTTCCTTCCAGCCTTTCAGCTCGTAGTGATGATGCAGCGGCGCCATACGAAACACGCGCTTCCCGGTCATCTTGAACGAGGCCACCTGAATTACCACCGACAGCGTTTCCACCACGAACACGCCGCCCATGATGAACAGCACCAGTTCCTGGCGCACGATCATTGCCACCACCCCGAGCGCCGCGCCCAGCGCCAGTGCGCCCACGTCACCCATAAACACTTCCGCCGGATAAGCGTTGAACCACAGAAAGGCCAGCCCCGCACCGGCGATTCCGCCACAGAACACCGCCAGCTCGCCGGCACCCGGGATGTAAGGGATACCCAGATACTTGGCAAATACCGCGTTGCCCGCAACGTAGGCAAACAACGCCAGTGCGCTGCTCACCATCACGGTCGGCATGATCGCCAGCCCATCCAGACCGTCGGTCAGGTTGACCGCATTGCTGGTGCCGACAATGACAAAATAGGTCATCGCAATAAAGGCAAACGCCCCCAGCGGATACACCAGGAATTTGAGGAAAGGCACGATCATTTCGGTTTGCGCAGGCAAGGTCGCGGTGTTCCACAGATAAATTCCGACCGCAAGACCGATGAGGGACTGCCAGAACATTTTGGCTTTGGCCGACAAGCCTTTGGGATTGCGGTGCACCACCTTGCGGTAGTCGTCTACCCAGCCGATTACGCCGAATCCCAGCGTAGTCAACAGCACCACCCACACGTAATGGTTGCGCAGGTCGCCCCACAGCAGAGTGGTAATGGCAATCGACGTCAATATCAGCGCACCGCCCATGGTCGGCGTCCCCGCCTTGACCAGATGGGTTTGCGGCCCGTCCGTACGCACGGACTGGCCGATTTTATAGGCTGTGAGTTTGCGTATCATCGCCGGCCCCACCAGAAACGAGATACCCAGCGCGGTCATCGCGGACAGCACCGTGCGCAGCGTGATGTAATTGAATACGCTGAAAAAGCGTATATCCGGAGCCAGCCATTGTGCAAGCGCTAAGAGCATGTTTTTTCTCCTGGTAAGTGGGAAGTGGCAAGTGGCAAGTGGGTGGAATTTATTCCACTCCCTACTTCCGAGCCCCTCGCTGCGCTCTCCCCACTTTCCAGATAGTTCACCACACGTTCCATTTTCATGAAGCGCGAGCCTTTCACCAGGAACGTCGTATCGCTTCCCAGCTCTTTTTCCAGCGAACTGCATAAATCATCCAAATTTTCAAAGTGTTTCGCGTTAACGCCAAATTCACTTACCGCAATGCGGCTTAATTCACCCAGCGCATAGAGTTTTTCAATGCCTGCCTGTTGCGCTGCACGGCCGATCTCTGCATGAAATTCGGCCGCGTTCTCGCCCAACTCGCCCATGTCTCCCAGCACCAGCACCCGATGCCCAGAGGCCTCTGCCAGCACCGCAATCGCGGCATGCAGGGAAGCGGGATTCGCGTTATAGGTATCGTCGATCACCTGTGCGCCGCCACGCCCTGTTTTGCGCTGCAAACGACCAGCCACCCCCGCGAATTTTTCAAGGCCGGCTGCAATGCTCGCCAGCGGCAGGTTCAGGGCGATCGCCACGGCGGTTGCCGCGAGCGCGTTGCGCGCGTTGTGTTCACCCGGCACCTGCATCTCTGCGACAAAATCACCTGCCGGTGTTTGCGCGTTCAGCCGCAAACCGCCTGCCAGCGGACGCCATGTCCCGCACACATCAGCCGTGCCGTTCAGACCGAATTCCAGCAAGGAATGCGCGCCGGCCAGCGTGCGCCATAGCGGCGCGTAGAGATCATCAGAATTAATGACTGCACTTCCCCCCTGCTGCAAGCCGGCGAAGATCTCTCCTTTAGCCAGGGCCACCGCTTCCACCGAGCCCATACCTTCGAGATGCGCGCCGCTGGCATTGTTGATCAACGCCACCTCGGGACTGGCAAGACGCGTCAGATAATCGATTTCGCCTGCATGGTTCATGCCCATTTCAATTACCGCATAACGGTGCTGCGCGTTTAATTGCAGTAGTGTCAGCGGCATACCGATGTCGTTATTGAGATTGCCTTTGGTGGCCAGCACTGCATCGGCATTCCCGGCCGCCTCACGCAGAATCGCAGCCGTCATTTCCTTGACGGTGGTTTTTCCGTTGCTCCCGGTAATCGCAACCACCGGAATATCAAACTGGTTACGCCAGTAGGTGGCCAGTTGCCCCAGTGCGATGCGCGTATCCTGTACAAGCAGTACTGGAAAGTCAGGATTCAGGATGCAGGATTCAGGATTCAGCGGCTTGGTCAGCTTCTCGAAGCTGTCTTTGTTTATCAAGGCGGCAACGGCGCCAGCCGCTTTTGCCTGCGCGACAAAATCCGCACCGTCGAAATGCTCCCCGCGCAAAGCCACATACAGATCACCGGGTTGCAGCTTGCGGGTATCCGTTGAAACCGCCAGAAACTTCACATCCTCGCCCAACTGGCGCACATTCAATACCCCTGCGGCGGTGGAGAGCAGCATCATTGAACACCGCCTGACTGCGGCCACGAGGCCAGTGCACGCTCGGCTGTCAGCACATCGCTGAAATGATGCCTTACGCCTTGAATTTCCTGATAATTCTCATGTCCCTTGCCCGCGATCAGAACGGTGTCCCCCAGCTCTGCCTGCCCGATGGCCTGCTCGATGGCCGCCGCGCGATCCGTAACCACAGTATGCTTACCCATCGTCATGCCGCTGATCACCTCGCCTATGATGTTTTGCGGGTCTTCACTGCGCGGGTTGTCACTGGTTACAATGCTGACATCGGCAAATCTTTCCGCCACTTTGCCCATCATCGCGCGCTTGCCGCGATCACGGTCGCCGCCGCAGCCGAAGACACAGATCAGACGGCCTTCTGTATTGACTTCCCGCAGCGCCAGCAGCACTTTTTCCAGCGCATCCGGGGTATGCGCGTAATCCACGATTACCGCAGGCTGTCCTGCACGACCCACGCTTTGCATGCGCCCGGCCACCGCCTTCACCTGGCTCAACAAAGTCAGCGCCAGACTCAACTCAATATCGCTCACCAGCAACACCGCCAGCACACCCAGCAAATTGGACGCATTGAATCCGGCAATCAATCGACTTTGCAGCTCGCCCGTGCCCCAGCTCGAACGGATGTCAAGACGCATGCCTTCTCCGCTCATTTTCAGCATACTGCCGTACACCATGCGCATCCCGTAACGCTCGGCCATGCGTAGCGCCGCATCGGACAAACCATAACCGATCACCTCGACCTGCTGATCGCGCAACTGCAAGGCCAGCTCCGCCCCGAACGCATCGTCGAGATTGAGCACCGCAAATTTAAGCGCCTGCCAGTCAAACAATCGGCGCTTGACGGCCGCATAGCTTTGCATGTCGCCGTGATAATCCAGATGATCGCGGCTCAGATTGGTCAGCAGCGCCACATCAAAACGCACCCCATTCACGCGACCTTGCGCCAGCGCATGTGAAGACACTTCCATTGCCACAGCCATTGCATCATTCGTCAGATATTCTGCCAGCAAGCCGTGCACGCGTATCGCCTCCGGCGTGGTATTGAGACTTTCCTGCAACGCACCCGCAAAACCATTTCCCAGCGTACCGATCAGCGCGCATTTCTTCCCTGCCTCACTCAACGCCTGCGCGATCCAGTGTGCACTTGAGGTTTTGCCGTTAGTTCCGGTCACACCGACCATCCACAATTGTTCAGAAGGCGTGCCATACACGCTGTCCGCCAGCCACCCTGCCTGTTTGCGCAAATCCTCGACGGCCAAATGAGCAGCCTGCCAGCGCTCGTCCCAGGCAAAATACTGAGACTCGTTCTGATGCCCGTATCCATACTTCTCGTAGATCACCGCATTCGCACCCTGCGCGATGGCCTGAGCGATAAATTGCCGCCCGTCCGACTTTTCCCCGGGATAGGCGACGAAGGTATCGCCCGTCCGCACCTCGCGACTGTCCGTCACCAGACGGGTGATTGTGACATTCAATGCAGCCAGTTTTTCGTGAGAAAAATCTGTCCCGAGCGCGCTCGAAGGACTCATACTTCCTCCTTGATGATCTCTTTTGGCGGCGGAATGACATTATCCAGCGGCGCATCATTCGGCACATTCATCAGATGCAAGGTCTCTCCCACCACTTTACTGAACGCGGGTGCCGCGACCTGTCCGCCGTAATATTCCCGGCCGGCCGGTTCATCCACCATCACGGCAACAATCAGACGCGGCTTTGACACCGGCGCCATACCCACAAAAGACGCCACATATCGATTGACGTAATGTCCGCCGTCCAGCTTATGCGAGGTGCCGGTCTTGCCTGCCACGCGATAGCCTGCGACTTGCGCCAGCGGCGCGGTCCCGCCCGGCAGCACAACCGTTTCCAGCATGGCACGCACTTCCGCAACGGTTTTCCCTGAAAATACCTGCTGACCGATGGCTGGCCGTTCCAGTTTGAGCAATGAAACCGGCATCAGTTCGCCCTCATCGGTGAAGATTGTGTAGGCGCGCGCCAGTTGTAACAGGTTCACTGAAATGCCATTACCGAATGACATGGTGGCCTGTTCGATCGGCCGCCATGTCTTGAAATCGCGCACTTTTCCTAATGCTTCCCCCGGAAATTGACTGCCGGTATGTTCGCCGAATCCCGACTCATTGAACGTCTTCCACAACACTTGCGGCTCTAGTGACAGCGCAATTTTCGACGCGCCCACATTGCTGGATTTCTGTATGATTTGTGAGACCGTCAGGCTCGGCTCAGGATGCGTGTCGTGTATCTTCTTGTTACCGATAGCAAATACGCCGTTTTCGGTATTGATTACCGTATCCGGTCTGATTTTTCCCAGATTCAGTGCGGTGCCGATGGTAAACGGCTTCATCGTAGAACCCGGCTCAAACTCATCGGTCACGGCGCGATTGCGCATCGCCTGCACGCTCACCTTGCTGCGATTATTCGGGTTGTAACTGGGATAATTGGCCAGCGCCAGCACTTCGCCATTGCGCGCATCCAGCACCACGATGGCGCCAGCGCGGGCCTGATGCGCCAAAACCGCCAGCTTCAGCTCACGATAGGCCAGATGCTGCACACGACTATCCAGACTGAGCGCGATGTCAGCGCCCGGTTTGGGCGGATTCAGACTACCCGCATCCTCTACGATATGTCCGCGCCTGTCCTTGATTACCCGCTGACTACCCGTCTTGCCTGCCAGCTGTTTTTGCAAAACCAGCTCCAGCCCCTCCTGCCCGACATCATCCTGACCGGTAAATCCCAGTACCTGGGCAAACTCTTCTCCCGCCGGATAATAGCGGCGATATTCACGCTGCAACGAAATTCCCGGCAGATTAAGGCGCGCCACCTTTCCTGAATCTTCTGGTGGCATTTGCCGCTTCAGATACACAAAATCACGCGTCGTATCAGACAACCGCGTCCTGATTTCGCTGACGCGCATATCCAGCGCGCGCGCCAGCTGTGCTAACTGTTTTTCATTGAGCTTCGCATCCTTCGCATCGTTAATTCTGATATCCGCGGGGCTTGCCCACACTGATTCCACCGGCGTACTGACGGCCAGCGGCTCGCCATTGCGGTCGGTGATCATGCCCCGATGCGCACTGACCTCGATGACTCGGCTATAACGCTGATTGCCTTTTTCCTGCAAAAAGTCATCGTGGATACCTTGCAGATAAACGGCCCGCCCGACCAGCCCCGCAAGCCCTGCCAACAACACCGAAAACAGCAGCGTCGCACGCCAGCCCGGCAATTTCACCGCGCTGTTGTCTTTTTCCCTGGCAGCGTATTTCATGGCTTCCGGCTTGCCTCGTTGGCGTATGGCACGGGATAACCCAGCCGTACATATTCGATCTGTTTAGGCAGGCGCATTTGCAATTGCTGCGTGGCGATTTTCTCCACGCGTGCCGGCGTCGCCAGCGTGCTCTGCTCCAGCTGCAACTGTCCCCACTCCACTTCCATCAGGCGTGCGTGCTCTTTTTCCTGTTGCATCGCGACAAATAACTTGCGCGCCTGATGCTGCGAAGTCACCACGCTTAATGCGCCGAATATCACCAACACCAGCAAGATACCCTGCAAAAATCCGTTACGCGACATTGCTGCGCTCCGCTACCCGCATGGTTGCACTGCGCGCACGAGGATTAGCCTGCAACTCGGCTTCCCCCGCCCGCACCGCACGACCAATAAGTCTGGCTTTTCCCGGCGGCACTTCACTGGCACGGATCGGCACATTGCGCGGCAACTTGTCGACTTCCACCAGATCACGCATAAAGTGCTTAACCATGCGATCTTCCAGCGAATGAAAACTGATCACCACCAGACGCCCGCCGGTATTGAGCAGCGCCACGCATTGCGGCAACACACGCTCTAGTTCTTCAAGCTCCCTGTTGAGATAAATCCGTATAGCCTGAAAGGTGCGCGTCGCCGGATTTTTACCGGCTTCACGGGTACGTACCGCCTTGCTAACCAGCTCGACGAGCTGCCACGTGGTTTCGATGGGTTGAATCGCACGCGCAGCAACAAGCGCTCTTGCAATCTGCTTAGCAAACCGTTCTTCGCCGTAATCACGTATCACCTCCGTCAGCAGACCTTCGTCCACCGTTTCTAACCATTGGGCTGCGGTCATTCCGCAACTCGTATCCATGCGCATATCCAGCGGCGCATCAAACCTGAAACTGAAACCTCGCGCGGCTTCATCCAGTTGCGGCGAAGAGACACCCAGGTCAAGCAAAACACCGTCTACCCGCTCAACGCCCAGCTCACCCAATACTTCTGCCAACCGCGTAAAACCACTATGCACAATGTGAAAACGCGCATCCGTCCACTCCCGCGCCACCAGCACTGCCGCCATATCCTTGTCCAACGCGATCAGCCGGCCACCCTGATTCAGGCGCTGTAATATCCGCGCACTATGACCGCCCCGCCCGAAGGTGCAATCCACGTAGATGCCATCCGGTTTGATCGCCAGCGCCTCAACCGCTTCTTCCAGCAAGACCGTGGTATGGGTCAGCTCTTCGCTCACAGCGAAAATCCTTCAAGCTCGGGCGGCAATTCGCCACTCATCAGCAATAACGCCGCCTGCTGCTGCGCCTGCCACTTGGCCTCATCCCACAATTCAAATTTACTGCCCTGCCCGATCAGCATCACGCTCTTGTCCAGCGCGGCATAATTGCGCAACACCGGCGAAATCAGCACGCGACCTGCGCTGTCCATCACCACGTCTTCCGCATGCCCGACCAGCAGGCGTTGCAGGGCACGACTCTTGGGATTGAAGGAAGACAACTTGTTTAGTTTGTCGCGTATCGGCAGCCACTCAGGCTGCGGGTAGATCAGCAAACAGCCATCGGCATCGGCGGTCAGCACCAGATTTCCGGCGCAGCCGCCCAGCAGCATGTCGCGATACCGTGCCGGTATCGCGAGTCTGCCTTTCCCATCCAGATTAAGTTGCGCCGCACCCTGAAACATCCCAACCCCCCCCACAATTACCCACTATCCACCACTTACTCCCACTATATTGAAAAAAAACCGGCAGGTCAAGCAAAAAACAGATTTTTTCTTTTCAAGACAAGGAGTTAGCGCGGAAACTTGAGAAAATGCAAATATGCTTAAAAAGCAATGAATTGGAGAATTAAGCTAAAGTTGTTTGTAATGAAGAAGGGAATATTCAAACGTCGCGAGTACACTTTGATGGCGAGGAATAAAGTCTGTCGGGTGAGAATAAAGTCTGTCGGAAGTCGGGTATTTTTTAGGTGCGGATATTTTCTACTGCAGGAAATCTGCCTTTTTCGCGGTAAATAATCCGATAGATCGGACTACACTAATTGCACGCTAAAGTTTTCTGGCAGTTGTTACGCTTCTATTTGGCTAATCTGAAGGGAAATCAGCAATCGTTCTGATCAAAAATGATGGGGGAAAACGCATGCTGCGACAGCGCAACCTGCCTGATGGTTCGAATGTGCAATTTTTTCAAGCGCTTCAGAAAGTTTTGATATCCCTCCGCGCAATATATTTTCAACTTCGACCTGCAATGCACCATTGGCTTCGCACGAGGATTTAACCTACTTCCGGCAGTTGACACCGTGAAACTAGCCGCTAAAGTACACAGCTATTGAGATATAGGCTGACAGTGTTGCCGGTCGTGTAAATCCGCGCAATTTTGGCGCGCCCTGAGTGTTTTGACGGCAGGCAGCACAAAGGGCACGTAAGTGCCCTTTGTCTTGTCTTGTCTTGTCTTGTCTTGTCTTGTCTTGTCTTGTCTTGTCTTG
>CAMTUO010000038.1:0-24029 GCA_947084955.1 uncultured Gallionella sp. | reverse complement strand
GACAAGACAAGACAAGACAAGACAAGACAAGACAAGACAAGACAAGACAAGACAAAGGGCACTTACGTGCCCTTTGTGCTGCCTGCCGTCAAAACACTCAGGGCGCGCCAAAATTGCGCGGATTTACACGACCGGCAACATGCTGAATACCGTCGCGCCAAGGCTCCAGCAGTTTATTTGATGGAGCGGAATAACAAAGAGCAGGCGGTATTGGTAGAAAAGCTACTCAGCCGCATAAGGAGAGATGACAAAAGCAATGCGGTTGTATGTATTCTTGACACAGGCGTTAACAATGGGCATCCCCTAATTCAACCTGTTCTTTCCAATGATGACTGCCAAGCAGTTAACCTTGATTGGGGGGTTGATGATCATAATAGACATGGCACTTTAATGGCGGGCATCGTAGCTTATGGCGATTTAACTCAAGCATTATTTAGTGATGACAATTTCGATTTGTCACATAGGCTAGAGTCGGTAAAAATATTGCCGAAGCCACCAGAGCAAAACGCACCTAATCTTTGGGGATATATCACCTCACAAGCAGTAAGTATCGCAGAAATACAAGCGCCTGGCCGTAACCGTTGCATTTGTATGGCGATCACCTCATCGGACACGCGCGATCAAGGCAAGCCAAGCTCGTGGTCTGCTGAGCTAGATCAGCTTGCATCAGGTGCCCAAGATGAAAATGGTATTCGCCGACTAATTGTTGTGAGTGCAGGTAATTCCACTGCGAATACAAATGATGCGGCAAAACAATACCCCGCCATACAATTAACTGACTCAGTACATGATCCAGCGCAATCATGGAATGCGTTAACAGTCGGAGCCTATACTGCGCTCGATAAGATTACCGAACCAGCGCTGAACGGATACACCGCCGTCGCCCCCAAAGATGGCATCTCTCCATTTACAACTACCTCTCTAGACTGGGAGGAAAATAAATGGCCGATTAAACCTGAGCTTGTTTTGGAAGGCGGAAATTTGGCCGTCGATGGAACGGGGTTTGTCTCAGAAGCAGATGAGCTTTCTTTGTTATCTACTTTTTATAAACCGCATGAGGGGCATTTCTACCCATTTAATATGACGAGTGCAGCAACGGCTAAGCTTGGGTGGATGGCTGGTCAGCTACAGGCGCGAAACCCAAGTTTTTGGCCTGAAACTGTGCGGGGTTTATTGGTACACAGTGCCGAATGGACTGAAGCCATGAAGAAACAATTCATTGATAAAGAATCTAAAACAGCTTTTAAAAGATTACTCAGCATTTGCGGCTATGGGGTTCCAAATTTGGAGCGTGCACTTTATAGCGCGCAAAATTCGCTCACGTTAATAGCCCAAGCCGAACTTCAACCTTTTGATAAAAAACAAAAGGGCGAGAGCGGATACAGAACGAGAGATATGCACCTGTACGAATTGCCATGGCCTAAGGATGTCTTGCTTGGCTTGCCTGATGCGACCTCGGTACAGATGCGTATAACGCTGTCGTATTTTGTAGAACCAGGCCCCGGCGAAATAGGATGGAAGGATCGCTATCGTTATGCATCTCACGCACTGAGGTTTGACCTTAATTCTCCTGGCGAAACCAAGAATGAATTTGTGAGGCGTATAAATAAAGCATCTTGGGGTCAAGATGAAGGCAAGCCAGATACTCAAAGCCCGTCTGATCATTGGGATTTTGGTAGCCAAGCGCGGAATCGTGGCTCAGTTCATTCTGACATTTGGCGAGGCACTGCGGCCCAATTGGCTGGGTCGAATTTGATAGCAATATCACCGACTATTGGTTGGTGGCGGGAGCGCAGTTATCTAGGGCGCTGGGGCAAGCAGACACGATACTCATTAATTGTCTCAATCACCGCAAGCGATGTAAATGTTGATATCTATACGCCAGTCGCAATACAAGTTGGCATTCCTATTGAAATCGAAATTTAAAGTTAATGTTGTATTGATATCGAAGGGCGATAATGTCTCGACAGAAGTCGGTCAACATTGCAAAATTGCTGCCGGAAAGCGGACGGTCACCAAGATAGGCGGGGACGCAGTGAGTGCCAGCGAAACTGCCATGCGTAGACATTTGGCATTCATGATGATAATTTCCAACAAATAGGCGTTTCTGTGCAGTTCCGGCAAGAGGCAGATTCCAACCAAGGTAACAATTATTGGTCAACCTGTTGAAAATAAAAAATTTCGCATCCAACCCTAAATTACACATAGCCGAATAACATGCCCATCAAAACCACACCCGCCGATTTTGTTGCCTGGTTTCGTTCCGTCGCACCCTATATCAACGCCTTCCGCGGCAAGACCTTCGTCATCGCATTCGGCGGCGAAGTCGTTGAGGACGGCAAATTCATCGGTTTGACGCACGATTTCAACCTGCTGGCCGCCCTCGGCATCCGTCTGGTGCTGGTGCACGGCGCACGTCCGCAGATCGAACAGCATCTGGCCAAAAACGACCTGCAGGACAGTTACCATCAGGGCATACGGCTGACCGACGCCCGCACCATGCAATGCGTGAAAGAAGCGGTCGGCCGCGTGCGCGTCGAGATCGAAGCATTACTGTCGATGGGGCTGGCCAATTCGCCGATGGCCAATGCGGATATCCGCGTGGCGGGCGGCAATTTCATCACCGCACAACCCATCGGCGTGATCAACGGGGTGGATTTGCAACACACCGGCAGCGTGCGCAAGGTGGATGTCGCAGCCCTCAACGATCGCATGGAATTCGGCGAAGTGGTGCTGCTCTCGCCGCTCGGCTATTCGCCCACCGGCGAAGTCTTCAACCTCACGCTGGAGGATGTCGCCACGGCAACCGCCATCGCGCTGGATGCTGACAAACTGATGTTTCTGATGGAAACAGACGGGGTGTTCGATGCGAAAGGGGAGTTGATCAAGGAATTGACCGCCAGTCAGGCCCAGGCGCAATTGTCCTCGAATCAGGAACTGCCGGACGACATCAATCTGTTCCTGCCCTGCGCGATACGCGCCTGCGAAGCCGGGGTTGCGCGTACCCATCTGATCAGCCGTCACACGGACGGCGCCGTGCTGCAGGAGTTGTTCAGCGACGAGGGTATCGGCAGCATGGTGGTGGAAACCACGCTCAACACCCTGCGCGACGCCTCGATCGAAGACGTCGGCGGCATCCTGAAACTGCTGATCCCGCTGGAAGAACAGGGCATTTTGGTGCGCCGCAGTCGCGAATTGCTGGAACGCGAGATCGAGCGCTTCGTGGTGCTGGAACACGATCACCGCATCGTCGGTTGCGCAGCGCTGTACCCCTTCCCCAACGAAGCCTCAGCAGAACTCGCCTGTATGGCGGTCGATGTGCAGTACCGTGATCGCGGTTATGGCGAAGCGATACTGAATCACATGGTCACGGTTGCCAAAACGCAGAAGCTGAAGAAACTGTTCGTGCTGACCACCCGCACTGCGCACTGGTTCCTCGAACGCGGCTTCAAGGAAGCCGACGTGACTGCGCTGCCTGAACAGAAAAAGTCGCTGTATAACTACCAGCGCCGCTCCAAGGTATTCATGCGGAAAGTCTAGGGGATCGTCGGACTTCTACCGTAAGTGAACAACAAGTCCGACAGCCCCCTCGTGCCATTACTTTTTCAGCAGATCCCGAATTTCCGCCAGAAGCACTTCTTGTGCAGGCGGAGCTGCGGGGGCTGCCGGTGCTTCGGCTGCTTGCTTCTTGGTTGAATTAATCGCTTTGATGACCAGGAAAATCACTGCCGCGACAATGGTAAAGTCGACTACGGTCTGAATAAATTTACCGTAACTGATTACCACCGCCGGCGCGGTCAGCGTTGCGTCCTTCAGGGTGATGGCCAGCTTGGAAAAATCGACGCCACCCACCAGCACACCAATAGGCGGCATGATCACATCAGACACAAAGGATGAAACAATCTTGCCGAATGCACCGCCGATAATGACACCGACGGCCATATCAACGACATTTCCCTTTACTGCAAACTCCTTGAATTCCTGAATCATGCTCATCGTTTTTCTCGCTGGGTTGGATTAGTAAAATTAAGGCCTTGCTGAGACTGGTTCGTTTTCAGCCGCCTTAAAAAACAGGCCGAAAACGTTTTCTTCAACGCTCTCGCGAACTTTAAGAAAAGCTGAATTAATCAACGGCCTTGAGCGAATTATCCATATACCCGGGGATGCCGTCATCACTAGTTATTAGCGTATTTTGCTGCATACTAACGTCGCCGTAGCAAAACGGCCCTGTATCGCTCTGACGCCTGATCCGCAAAAAGATAAATACCGGGTCCGGTAAGGTCGCATAGCGCCGTGCGGTGCAGCAGCTATGGAATTGATGCAACTATTTGATTATATTTGAATCAATGCAGGGCCTGATTGACTTTCGCGAGTTCCGCTTCATCCAGTACGCCCACGGCGGATTTCAGGCGCAACTCGCTCAACAGATAATTGTATTGCGCCTGGTACAGGTCACGACGCGTCGAATACAGCTGCTGCTGCGCGTTGAGTACATCCAGGTTGGTGCGTACGCCCACTTCCTGTCCGAGCTTACTGGCTTCCAGCACGCTTACACTGGAGATGAGCGCCTGCTGTAAGGCGCTGACTTGGGCTGCCCCGCTCACCACGCCAAGATAGGACTGACGTGTTTGCTGTGCGACACTGCGACGGGCATTTTCCAGATCATGGCGCGCGCGTTCGCGATTGGCTTCGGCTTCGCGCCATTTTGAATTGATCGTACCTCCCTGAAAAATCGGCAGGTTAAGCTGCACGCCGATGCTTTTACTGGTGGTATCGTTGCCAACGCCAAAACTGCTGCCATTGGCAGAGTTCTTGGCATAATTGGCCACCATATCAACGGTAGGGAGATGGCCGTCTCGATTTTTATCAACTTCTTTTTCGGCAAGTTCTGCGCCTGCCTGAGCGATCACCAGTTGCGGACTATGCAGTTGAGCGTCATCCACCCACTTCTCCATATCGGCAGGCCGAGGATTTTCCAGTTTGAATTGTTTACCCAACGAATTCAGGTGTTGCGGCAGTGTGCCGATCAGTTGCTGGAGCGCGCTGCGCTTGATTTCCAGTGCGTTCTGTGCGGCGATCTCCTGCGAATAGGTCAGATCATGGCGCGCCTGTGCCTCATTGGTATCGGTAATGGTCGCAGTGCCGACTTCAAAATTTCGTTTAGCCTGCGCCAGCTGTTCGGCAATCGCAATTTTTTGCGCCTGAGCCAGTTGCACGCTGTCCTGGGCAATCAGCACATCGAAGTAAGCCTGTGCCGTGCGCAACACCAGATCCTGTTCTGCGACTTTCAGCTGCGCGTCGGTTTGCACTACCTGCAATTGCGCCTCGGAATAAGCCACCCAGTTTTGCGCACGAAACAGGGGCTGCACCAGCGTCACACCGTAGCCGTTGCTGTTGTATCGGCTGGTGCCGCCCGGAAACGGGAACGGGAACGGTCCCTTGTAGCGCGTGTTGAGGTCATTGAATGTACTGTTTGCGTTGAGGTTCACGCTGGGCAATAACAGTGCACGCCCTTGCGGCAGCTTTTCCAGTCCGGCCTGTTGCGCAGCGCGCGCAGCCGCAATTACCGGATCGTTGGCCTGGGCGCTGTGTAACACATCCAGCAAATCCGCGGCCTGAGCACCACCCGCAGCAAGCGTTGTGACCAGTATCGCAAACAGCGGCTTGATTTTCATCGGATGGATGCCCTTCAGATTATGCGTGAGATTAACAAGCCCAAAGCTTAACGTGAAACTCGCGAAGCGACGAACCGTACCCCTCGCCCTTCGGGAGAGGGGGAACGGGGGTGAGGGAACGATCATGACAGGTTTCATTCTCAGGGGTGGCTTTCTTGCCATGATCGTTAGATCAGAATACAAACCTTGCGGCGTGTTGCGCATTTTGCAACGGCGCAACGGACGTTTCCATCAGATTGACGGTTTCATAGGTGTCCGGCGCAACCCGGGTGATCAGCTTCGCTTCCATCACCGGCGCCTCCCCCACGATGGCGAACAAGCGCCCGCCTATAGTCAGGCTGCGTTGAAAAGCGGCCGGCAACACCGGGGTCGAACCGGTCAGCACGATCGCATCAAAACTTGCGCCCTCTGTCCAGCCGCGTGACGCATCGCCGACTTCCAGCGTCACGTTCTCACGTTGGTAGGGATGCAAATTATTTCTGGCCATCTCACTCAGCGCAGGTTCGATTTCGACCGAGGTGACATGTCCCGCCAGTGCGGACAACAGGGCGGTCAGATAGCCACTGCCCGTACCCACTTCCAGCACCTTGTCGCGACGGCTAAGACGCAACTCCTGCAGCGCACGCGCCTCCAGCTTGGGCGCCCACATGGCTACGCCGCAACCCAGCGGGATTTCCATATCCATGAATGCCATGGCTTTTTTGGACTCCGGCACGAAGTGTTCACGGCGCACATGATGCAGCAACTCAAGTATCCGCGCTTCCAATACGTCACATGGGCGAATTTGCTGTTCAATCATGTTGAAGCGTGCTTGTTCCATATTCTGCATTTTGATTTCCGTCCGGTGAAATGAGCTGAGATTCCGGCAGTATAACAACACACTCGCCTGATGCTCAACCTAACTGCAACGCCTGGGTTGCATTTTCGCTCTTTTTCCAGTACCTTGCGCAACTCGCTAGGGGTCTTTGTGCGTTTCGACGGCAAAGTGAGATACACCCTTTGAACCTGTACGGATCATGCCGTCGTAGGGAAGCTTCTGCTGATGCTTCCCTCTTTAACATTAGGAGCATCAGATGAACGCCAACACCAAATTCACCGCACTCGCCGCGCACGTTGATGCCGCCGCCATCAAGCCTTTGCCCAATTCGCGCAAGGTGTATGTACAAGGCAGCCGCCCCGACCTGCTGGTGCCGATGCGTGAAATTTCACAGGCGGACACGCCGGACGGCATGGGCGCAGAAATCAACGCGCCGATTTACGTGTATGACTGCTCAGGTCCGTATACCGATCCTGCCGTCAAAATCGACATCCGTTCAGGGTTAGCCGCGATGCGCCAAAACTGGATTATCGACCGCGACGATACCGAAGCCCTGCCACGGCTGACCTCCGACTATGGCCAGCAACGTCTCGATGATCCGGCACTGGCCGAGATGCGCTTCAACCTGAGCCGCGCGCCACGCCGCGCCAAGGCAGGCCGTAATGTCAGTCAGATGCACTATGCCCGTCAGGGCATCATCACCCCCGAGATGGAATACATCGCGATCCGTGAGAATCAACGCGTCGATGGCATGAATGAAATGATGTTGAAGCAACATCCGGGCGAAAACTTCGGTAATTCCATGCCGAAAAAAATCACCCCTGAATTTGTGCGCGACGAAGTCGCCGCAGGACGCGCGGTCATCACCGCCAACATCAATCACCCCGAGCTGGAACCGATGATCATCGGGCGCAAGTTTCTGGTCAAGATTAACGCCAACATCGGCAACTCGGCGTTGGGTTCCAGCATACAGGAAGAAGTCGAGAAAATGACCTGGGCAATTCGCTGGGGTGGTGACACCGTGATGGATCTGTCCACCGGCAAAAACATCCACGAAACCCGCGAATGGATCATCCGCAATTCGCCCGTGCCGATCGGCACGGTGCCGATTTATCAGGCGCTGGAAAAGGTCAATGGCAAAGCGGAAGACCTGACCTGGGAGATTTTCCGCGATACCCTGATCGAACAGGCCGAGCAGGGCGTGGACTATTTCACCATCCACGCGGGCGTGCTGCTGCGTTACGTGCCGATGACCGCGAACCGCATGACCGGCATCGTGTCGCGCGGCGGCTCCATCATGGCCAAATGGTGCCTGGCACATCACAAGGAAAACTTCCTCTATACCCATTTCGAAGATATCTGCGAAATCATGAAAGCGTACGACGTCACTTTCAGTCTGGGCGATGGTCTGCGTCCGGGTTCGATTTATGACGCCAACGACGAAGCGCAACTGGGCGAATTAAAAACACTGGGCGAACTCACTCAGGTGGCGTGGAAACATGATGTGCAGGTGATGATCGAAGGTCCGGGCCACGTTCCCATGCATCTGATCAAGGAAAACATGGACTTGCAGGCAAAGTGGTGTCACGACGCGCCCTTTTATACACTGGGCCCGCTGACCATGGACATCGCACCCGGTTACGATCACATCACCAGTGCGATCGGGGCTGCGATGATAGGCTGGTTCGGCACCGCAATGCTGTGCTACGTCACGCCCAAGGAACATCTGGGTCTGCCCAACAAGGCGGACGTCAAGGAAGGCATCATCACTTACAAGATCGCCGCGCACGCAGCCGATTTAGCCAAGGGTCACCCGGGCGCGCAGGTACGCGACAATGCGCTGTCCAAGGCGCGTTTTGAATTCCGCTGGGAAGACCAGTTCAATCTGGGCCTCGACCCGGACCGCGCGCGCGAATTCCACGATGAAACGCTGCCCAAGGAATCGGCCAAAGTCGCGCATTTCTGTTCCATGTGCGGCCCGCATTTCTGCTCGATGAAAATTTCGCAGGATGTGCGCGATTTTGCCGCCAAGGAAGGTCTGAACGAGACGGAAGCGCTCAACCGTGGCATGGAACTGAAAGCCGTCGAGTTCGTCGCCAAAGGCAGCCAGCTCTACAGCAAATCCTGATCTATGCAGCCTGCCTTATCGCCCGCCGTGACCTCGGACAGCCCGTGCATCGGGCACTGCACCACAGTGCTGGGCGATGAGGTGTGCCGCAGCTGCCTGCGCACCTTCGAGGAAGTGACGAACTGGGTACAAATGAGCGAACCTGAACGATATGCGGTGAATCTGCGTATCGCCCGGCTCCGTAACGATCAATCCTAACAACAAGGCGCCCACCTGCGCCGGAATACTGGAAAAAAATGGATACTCTACTGTTACTCAAAGCGGCCATCCTAGGCATCGTCGAAGGCCTGACTGAATTTCTGCCGATTTCTTCCACCGGCCATTTGATCGTGGTCGGCAGTCTGCTCAACTTCAACGACGAGCGCGGCAAACTGTTCGAAATCGTCATTCAGTCGGCGGCCATCATGGCCGTGATGTGGGAATACCGCGCCAAGATTACCTCGCTTATCGCGGGCGTGCAAAAAGGCGAGGCTGCCGCGAAGCGCTTTTTGTTCAACATTGCCATCGCCTTCCTGCCGCTGGCGATTATCGGTCTGGCCTTCGGCAAGCACATCAAGGCGGCGCTGTTCAACCCGGTCACCGTCGCCGTCACCTCCATCGTCGGCGCGCTGTTCATCCTGTGGGCGGAAAAACGCAAGCATGTGGTTACCGTGGAAACTGCGGATGATCTGGACTGGCGCGGCGCACTGAAAGTCGGCTTCGCACAGGCACTGGCGCTGATTCCCGGCACCTCGCGTTCGGGCGCTACCATCATCGGCGGGCTGTTTTTCGGCCTGAGTCGCCGTGCCGCAACGGAGTTCACCTTTTTCCTCGCCATGCCCACGCTGCTCGCCGCCACGGTGTATGAAATGTACAAGGAACGCGCCTTGCTCTCAGGTTCCGATCTGGGCATGTGGGCGGTCGGTTTTACCGCCTCCTTCATCTCGGCTTTTTTGTGCGTACGCTGGCTGCTGCGCTTCATCAGCACGCACGATTTCACCGTGTTTGCCTGGTACCGTATCGCCTTCGGCCTGATCGTGCTGTTCACCTACTACAGCGGTCTGGTAAGCTGGTCGGCAGCCTGATTCAACCCGCTCAGGCAGTGCCGGTTTCCGCCAGAACCCTGTTATTATGCATTCGTAGTATATTGTTTATTTTATAATATTTGTCTTTCTCCCGTCCCTCTGCTAGAGTTTGGCCGAACAGCTGCAACTTCAGGGTCGCAGCTGTCGTTCCTGATCACTGCCAATAAGCGCTGACTGCGCGAGAGAATACGCATGAATATTGCCGATGCCAACAGCCCCCCCGGATTCGCCAGCCGATATCCGCTGTTGCACCGTCTCTCGATAACCATTCTGGTGGCAATGTTGGTTACCGCCATGGTTCTGATATTTTTATATCGTCAAGATCAGCTCGGTGAGCACCAGAAAATTACCGCAGAAGAAAACGCCAGAATCCTCACGCATCTCATTCATGATCTGGATACCCCGATCCATGACCTTATCGTCGGCGGTCATACCCCGCAGGAAATTTCATTGATTGATGTACTCTTTGCTTCCGCGCTGGGGCAGATGGATGAACGCGACATCCTCAAACTGAAGCTGTACAACATGGCGGGCACCACGCTTTACTCCTCCGTCGCCACCGAAATTGGCGGCAGCAGTTCACGCCCGGAATGGCTGACCCAGGCGCTGCACGGCGAAACCGTGCACAAGATGGAGTTTCGCGACATTTTCGCCGCTGCGCGCGGCGAAATGCATGATCTCCATATCGTGTTGACCTATATGCCGCTGGTCCATGCGGGTCGTCAGATCGGTGTCATCGAAAGCGCTGCTGATGTCAGGCCGGTATATCAGCATCTCCGCGAAAATACCATCCGCATTGCACTGCTGATTTCAGGTGTTTTTTCATTGTTATATGCCGCGCTATTTTTCGCCGTATTCAGGGCGGACCGGGCCGTTTTTCAATTGCAAAGGGCAACCGCGGACAGCGAAGAGCGCTTGAAATTCGCACTGGAAGGTGCAGGGGATGGCGCATGGGACTGGAATCCACAAACCGATGCGGCCCTGTTTTCCGGGCGCTGGAAAAAGATGCTGGGATACGCCGATCATGAGTTTGCCAATACCGGGGCGGCTTGGCTGGAACACCTGCATCCGGACGATAAAAACCGGGTGATTTCCGTTGTTCAGGACTATTTTGCCGGCCATGAAACAAGCTATGCCGTCGAATTTCGCATGCGTTGCAGGGACGGCTCATGGAAATGGATACTGGCCAGGGGCAAACTGGTCGATCGTGATGCAGGCGGCAAGCCGCTGCGCATGATAGGTACGCATACCGACATCGACAGCCGCAAACAAATCGAACAGGCGCTGCATGAGAGCGAAAAACAGGCGCACGTTTTCGCGCATCAACTGGATCTGCAACTATCCGCCCTCAATCGTCACGTCATTGTTGCCACCACCGATGTCACAGGACGCATCACCTATGCCAATGACATGTTCTGTGAAGTCAGCGGTTATTCCCGCGATGAGCTGCTCGGGCAGGATCATATTCTCCTGAATTCCGGCTACCATCCTCACGGTTTCTTTAAGAACATCTATCGTACCATCACACGGGGCAATGTCTGGCACGGCGAAATCTGCAACCGTCACAAAAACGGCGAGCTGTACTGGCTGTATACGACCATCGTGCCGGACATGGGCGCCAACCACAAACCCGTCCAGTACATGGCGATCCGCACGGACATCACCACGCGCAAAAAAGCGGAACAAGCCGCCCTGGCGGCAAGCCGTGCGAAATCCGAATTTCTCGCCAACATGAGTCACGAAATACGTACGCCGATGAACGGGATGATCGGCATGCTGGATGTTTTACAGCAGACCAGACTCAATCCCGATCAGCAACGCATGGTCGGCACCATCCAACATTCGTCGCTGGCCTTGCTGAGCATACTGAACGATATTCTGGATTTGTCCAAGATTGAAGCAGGCAAACTGGAGGTTGAATATCTCCCGACCTTGTTGCGCACAGTAGTGGAGGATGCCGCACTGCTTATGTATACCTCGGCGAGCGCCAAATCCGTTGAATTGTCGGTCTTCGTTTCTCCGGAATTGCCGCGCTGGATTGCCGCCGATGCAGCAAAGATGCGTCAGGTGCTGCTCAATCTGCTCGGCAATGCCGTGAAATTCACCTCAGGCACAGAGGGGCGCACAGGCAAAATCGCACTGCGCGCTGAACCTGCAACGCTGACGGACGGACGGGCTGGCATACTGCTGCGCATCAGTGACAACGGTATCGGCATGAGTTCGGAGACGCTGGACAAGTTGTTTCAGCCCTTCACGCAGGCGGATGCAGGTACATCACGAAAATTCGGCGGTACCGGCCTGGGCCTGAGTATCAGCCAGCGTCTGGTAGAACTCATGGGCGGTAAAATTTCGGTACGCAGCTTACTGGGCGAGGAGACAGAGTTTGCTGTGGTATTGCCGCTCGAAGAACGCATGCCCGGGAAGTCGGATACCCCGGTGCCTGATTTGAGCGGCGTGCGCATCCTCATCGTGACTGCGAATGCGCTAAAGGCCGCAGATTTAACCAGTTATTGCCGCTCAGCCGGCGCGGATGTCACGACGGTCTTCGATCTGTCCGCAGCGCGCCAGCATCTGGCGTCCTGCTCTGCACAGATCATGCTGTGCGGGATCGATATCGACCCCGGCAATGAACTCGATTTACCTGCCGCACTGCGCATCGTCCAGCTGGTGCGGCGCGAACAAAGTCACGTCGCGACCCGTGCAATACCGGTGTCCGCCCGCCCTTTGCTTTATCACACGCTGTTAAATGGACTGGCCATCGCCTGCGGCCGCATAATGACTGCGGATAAGCCAAATAAACCGTTGCTGATACGCGCGCTGCCAACGCAGAGTACCGCACAGGCACTGGCAGACAACCGTCTGATTTTGCTGGCTGAGGATAATGAAACCAACCGTGCCGTGATGCGCGAACAACTGTTGCTGTCCGGTTATGCTGTGGAAGTGGCTGAAGACGGCGTCATCGCGCTCGGCATGTGGCGCACCGGTCGTTACGCCCTGCTGCTGACCGACTGTCAAATGCCACACATGGACGGGTTTGCACTTACCGCGGCAATACGCAGCGAGGAAGCGCCCGGCAGCCGCATGCCTGTCATTGCCGTCACGGCTAACGCTATGCAGGGAGAGGCTGAGCGCTGCTTATCACATGGCATGGATGATTACCTTGCCAAACCGCTGCGAATGGATAAGCTTCAGGCGATGCTGGCCCATTGGCTGCCGTTGCTGCCAGCTGCGCCTGCCGTAACGGAAAACATCACCGTTCTTATTGTTGAAGATGATCCACTGGTAGCCGAATTGCTCAGCTCGCAGTTGACCGACTGTCATTATGAAGTGCTGGCCGTGACGGGGTATGGAGAACAAGCCGTTGCACAGGCGCAAACACTGGCTCCCGACGTGGTGCTGATGGACATCATGCTGGCAGGAGACATCGACGGTATCGAAGCTGCGCAAAAAATTCATCAATATTGCGACATCCCGGTGCTATTCCTGACCGCTTACGCTGACGATGAGTTTCTTCAGCGCGCTCAGGTAAGCGAGCCCTATGCCTATCTGCTCAAACCCAGCACGCCCCGGGAAATCCAGCTGGCCATCGAAATTGCCTTATACCGCTACCAGAACGAACGAAACGCACGCGCTGATCTGGAGCGGGCCGTCGTTGAACGAACGGCCGAACTTGAGCAGTCCAGGCTGAAAATTTCTGAAATTATGGAAAGAATCTCCGATGCGTTCATCTCGCTGGATATTGACTGGCGTTTTACCTACGTCAATACGATGGGCGGCGAATTTTTCGATCGCAAGCCGGAAACCCTGATCGGCAAGCACATCTGGAACGAGTTTCCAGTCAGCGTGACCCGGCCCTTTTATCATGCCTATCACAAGGCCATGGCGGAGCAGGCTGCTGTCGTGTTTGAAACGTATGACCCGACATGGCAGCGCTGGTTGGAAAGTCACATCTACCCCTCCAGGCGGGGCCTTTCTGTTTTCTTCCACGACATAACCGAACACAAGACTATTGAACGAGATCAAATGCTGCGCAGGAAAAAACTTGAAGACCAGGTCAGATCCAGCACCACCGAACTCAACAAAGCAAGGGAAAACGCCGAATCTGCCAACCGCACCAAATCGGACTTTCTTCTGTCTAACATCAACCACGAAATACGCACGCCGATGAATGGGGTAATCGGCATGGTCGAGGTGCTGATGCATACGAATCTCGAAGCCGGACAGAAAAAAATGGCCCAGGTTATTCGCGACTCCGCCTATCTTCAGCTGGATATCCTCAACGACATTCTTGATTTTTCCAGAATATGGACCGGCAACATCGATTTTTCCTTTGAGTGCTTTGCCGTACAGGATTTCATCGCGCGCACCTGTGAATTATTTCAGGATCAAGCCGCACTAAAACAGGTTGAGCTCAGTTGGCAGACGGATGCACGGATACCTGCCATACTCAAAGGCGATGTGTTATACCTGCGTCAGATACTGGGTAATTTTATCAGCAACGCCATCAAATTCTCCAGTGAGCAGGAACGCCGTGGGCAGGTAACCCTGAGCGCAGAACTGGCGGCTGAAGACCCTGAACGTGTCTGGCTGGCGTTCAGCGTACAGGACAACGGCATCGGCATCGATGAAGTCCCACAGAGCCGGGTGCTTTGCGGATTTGAACAGGCCGATGCCAGCACCACGCGACGCGATGGCGGCGCCGGTCTGGGGTTGGCGATCAATCACCAGCTTGCCGCGTTGATGGGCGGTGAAATAACGCTGAACAGCGCACCCGACGCCGGCAGCACCTTCACCCTGCGAATTCCGCTGGCGCGGGCGGATAGTGCGCGTTTGCCGGAGGAAGAGATATTTGACGCTCAGACGCTGACGGCTGGCGCTAACGCTAGCCCGACACGCGAAGAAGCGCTGCGGCAGGGGCAGCTGATTCTGGTGGCTGAAGACAACGAGACCAACCGTGAGGTGATACACGCGCAACTCAAGCTGCTTGGATTTTTCGCCGATTTTTGTTGTGATGGCCTTGAAGCCTATACTCGCTGGCTGACGGAAGAATATGCCATTATCATCAGCGATCTGCATATGCCTCATATGGATGGCTATCAGCTTGCCCGCGCAATTCGACAACATGAACGCCAAACGGGGCTTGGCAAAACGCCCATCATCGCGCTCACAGCGACTATTGTCGCGAGAGAGGACGAAAAGTTGGCCGACCTGGATAGCTTTCTGGTTAAACCTGCATCGCTGCCTGCTCTTCAGGCGACGCTGGAAAAATGGCTGCCCGCTCCGGCTCAGCCCGACTTATCAATTCAGCCCGATGAAACCAGGCCGTACCCATTGTCTGTCTGGGACGAGACAGTACTGGGCAGAATGGTAGGCGATAATCCCGACAGGCAGCGGCGCTTGCTGGAAAAATTCCTGATCCATGCCCAAAGTCAGGTCGCGGCGATGACTTCCGAGTCAGTTAGCATGGACGCGATGAAGGAAATTGCGCACTCACTTAAGTCGTCTGCGCGTACGGTAGGCGCGCTGCAGCTGGGTGAGCTTTGCGAAGCGCTGGAAAGACAGGATGCATGCGACTGCCATGCGTTGGCAGCTGGCATCAAGTCGGCGTTTGATGCCGCAGCCGCTCAAGTGAATCGGAAGTTAATCGGGAGCAGTGAGTATGAATGAAACAATATTGATCGTGGATGATGACGAATTTATGCGGGCCAGCATGCAGGAAACTCTTGAGCAGGGCGGCTATCTGACTGAAACGGCTGAAGATGGACTCATCGCGCTGGAGATGCTGCGTGCAAACCCGTCGCGATACGATTTGATTCTGCTCGACAAACGGATGCCGCGGCTGGACGGTATCGGCTTATTAACGCGTCTCAAATTCGATGAGCGGCTTAAGCATTTGCCCGTCATCATGCTGACCGGCGCCAATCAGCAAAGCGATATTGTGGAAGGCCTGGCTGCCGGCGCTTTTTACTATCTGATGAAACCCCCGGCTGAAAATGTTCTAAAACAGGTCATCAGAAACACGCTGGACGAATTTCGAACGAAACGGGAATTACACGAGACGCTCAGTCATCAGAATAACAATCTGCGTCTCTTGCAGCGTGCGGAATTTTCATTTCGTACCCTTCAGGAAGCTCGTAAAATCGCGCTGTTTCTGGCCGATGCAAGCCAGCACCCTGAGCGCACGCTAAATGGCTATGCCGAAATTCTGATCAATGCCGTCGAACACGGCAATCTGGGCATCACTTATGCTGAAAAAGGCCAGCTTATGCGCGACGGACGCCTGGAGGAAGAAATTACGTCGCGGCTGCAAAATCCGCTTTATGCAGATCGATGTGTAAAGGTTTTGTTTGAAAAGTCCGCAACAGACAGCGTGGTCACCGTTACCGATCAGGGCAACGGTTTCGACTGGCAGGATTATCTTGATTTCAGGGCGGATCGAATGTTCGACTTGCACGGCCGTGGCATCGCGTTATCCAGAATCATGTGTTTCAACAAGCTTGAGTTTTTCGGAAACGGTAATATCGCTGTCATCACCGTGAACACCGTTGCGGCCAAATGAAGGCGCGCTTTAATCACAGGTTTTACGGCACTCTGCACCTGCGCTTAACACTGTCCGCGCTAAATTTTGAAATGTCTTTCGACGCAGATGTCACGATAGTGTCATAATTACGTCACATAATTACTTAAACGGAGAAACACAACATGACAAGAATGATTCAATGCGTAAAACTGGGCCGCGAAGCGGAAGGAATGGATCGTCTGCCGTATCCCGGGCCACTGGGTCAGCGCATTTTTGAAAATGTATCCAAGGAAGCCTGGCAGGGCTGGATCAAGTTTCAAACCATGCTGGTCAATGAAAACCGCCTTAATCTGGCTGATCTTGCGGCACGCAAATACCTGGCAACACAAATGGAGAATTATTTCTTCGGGTCGGGTACACAAATGCCGGAAGGTTATACACCCCCAAAATAATCAAGGTGATACAACTTGCCGAACAAATTCACCCCGCAACAATTCCTCAACCGTGAACTCGGACAACTCGAATTTAACCGGCGCGTGCTCGCCCAAGCCGAAGACCTCAGAATCCCGCTGCTCGAACGACTGAAATACCTCTGCATCGGCAGCAGCAATCTGGATGAGTTTTTCGAAATTCGCGTAGCCGGTTTGATGGAACAAATCAAACTGGGCGGAATTTCAACCGGGGCGGATGGCATGAGTGCACATCAGACACTCAAACTGGTGCGCGAACAGGCGCACCAGTTAATCGAACATCAGTATCAGTTGTTCAATGAAGAAATCACCCCAGCGCTTGCCGAACAGGGTATCAAGTTTCTGAGACGCACCCACTGGAATGAAACGCAGCACGCCTGGATGAGGGATTTTTTCTTTCGTGAAGTCATGCCGGTTTTGACACCGATCGGACTGGATCCCGCGCATCCGTTTCCGCGCGTCCTCAACAAAAGCCTGAATTTTGCGGTCGAACTGCTGGGCAAGGATGCCTTCGGTCGCAACTCTACACGCGCTATCGTGCAGGCGCCCCGTGTATTGCCGCGCACGATCCTGCTTCCGCCGGAAATCAGCGGCTGCGAATATGGCTTCGTTTTTCTGTCATCGATCTTGCACGCCCATGTCGGCGAGCTATTCAGCGGCATGGAAGTGCTAGGCTGTTTCCAGTTCCGTGCGACGCGCAACAGCAACCTGTTCGTCGATGAAGAAGAAGTCAAGAATTTACGTCTGAGCCTGCAGGGCGAATTACCGCAGCGCCATTTCGGTGATGCCGTACGTCTGGAGATCGCCGATAACTGCTCGCCACAGATTGAAGCCTTGCTGCTTAAGGAATTCAAGCTCACACCTGACGATCTATATCGTGTACATGGCCCTGTGAATCTGGTGCGTCTGATGGAAATACCCAATCTGGTCAAGCGCGACGACCTTAAGTTCCCGGCCTTTGTGCCCGGCGTGCCCGGCGTGCTGCAAAAAAAGGGCGCGGACATGTTCAAAGTGATCCGCAAGAGCGATATTCTGCTACACCATCCTTACCAGTCCTTCAAGCCGGTCATCAATTTCATCCAGCAGGCGGCAAGTGATCCGGATGTGGTCGCCATCAAGCAGACCGTATACCGTACCGGTGCCGATTCCGCACTGATGGAGGCGCTGATCGCGGCCGCCAAACGCGGCAAGGAAGTCACCGTGGTGGTGGAACTGCTGGCGCGTTTCGATGAAGAAGCCAACATCAACTGGGCGAACCGCCTGGAAGAAGTCGGCGCGCATGTGGTTTACGGTGTCGTCGGACACAAGACACACGCCAAGATGCTGATGGTTGTGCGCCGCGAAGACGGCAAACTGAAAAGATATGTGCATCTGGGCACCGGCAACTACCATCCGCGCACGGCGCGACTGTATACCGACTTCGGCCTGTTTACCAGCAACGAGGAAGTCTGCGCCGACGCCAATGAAGTGTTCAGTCAGCTCACCAGCCTGGGGCGGGTGCGCACCCTCAATCATTTGTGGCAATCGCCGTTTACCCTGCACACGGAAGTGTTGCGTTCGATACAGAATGAAACGCGTCTGGCCAAGGAGGGAAAACGCGGTCACATCATCGCCAAGATGAACGCATTGCTGGAACCTGCCACCATTTCCGCACTGTACGAAGCCTCACAGGCGGGCGTGAAAGTAGATCTGATCGTGCGCGGCGTATGCGCACTGCGCCCCGGCGTGCCTGGTCTGTCCGAAAATATTCGCGTACGCTCCATCATCGGACGTTTTCTGGAGCACACGCGCATCTTCTATTTCCGCAACGATTTGCGGCACGACGTGTATCTGTCCTCTGCGGACTGGATGGACCGTAATTTTTTCAGGCGCATCGAAGTCTGCTTCCCGATACTCGACAAAAAGCTCAAGAAACGCGTTATCGACGAAGGCCTGAAAGCCTATTTACAGGACAACTGTCAGGCGTGGGAAATGAATGGCGACGGTCAGTACCGCCACAGGCAAGCCCGTCTTGCCGTAAACAAATGTGCGCAGAATGAATTACTCAAACTGCTGTCAGGCGCTCCGGTTAAATCACCGTCCTGATTCAGGATTCAGAATTCAGCGTGTAGTGTAAATCAATCGGCCGGACGTACCCGGCCGTTTTCCTGCATCCCGATTCCTGCATCCTGCTTTTATTGCTTGTTGGGGCGACCGGTTTTAATTTTGTCCAGCGTACTCATCGCCGCTTTCAGCTGCTCCTCGTTCATCGCGCACAAAGCGATTACACCGGCGCGCAACACTTCGCTTTTCTTTACCTGCACACCTGACTTGAGGCACAGCTCTTTAATCTCGGCGATTTTCTGATATTCGCTCTGCGGCATAGTGAAGCTATCGCGAACCACTTTCAGTTTCGGCTTTTTGACACCTTTCATATCCTTCTCAGCCTTAGCCACCTCAACAGCTTGTTTAACCACGGGCGCGGATTTGACTTTTTTTACGGCAGGTTTAACCGCAACAACAGGCTTGGCTGAGACAGCAACCGGTTTAGCCTGAACGGCAGGCGCTTTAACCGCGGATTTAGCGGCAGGTGCCGCCTTACTGAGCGGTTTTGCGGTCGCAACCGCTTTCGTCAACGGCTTTGCAGCAACCGGCTGGGCGGCGCCTGCTTCAATTTTTTCAGTTTTTTTGGCTTTCATGTCACTCTCCTTGTAGTATGATCTGTCATATAGTATATACCGTATACACAGTATATACCCTTTTTAAAAAATCGAAAACATATAATATACGGAGATTATGATGGATTTAATTTTATGGCGCCATGCAGAGGCCGAAGACGGACTGGTCGACCTGTCCCGTGAACTGACCGACAAAGGACGCAAGCAGGCCGCAAAAATGGCGGCGTTCCTGCATCGCCATCTGCCTGCCGACACGCGCATACTGGTGAGCCCGGCATTACGCACCCAGCAAACCGCAGCTGCGCTCACGAGCAGTTTCACGACCATACCCGAAATCGCACCCGGCGCTTCTGTAAACTCCATTTTACAGGCAGCCCGCTGGCCGCATGCCGGTGGCGCCGTGCTGGTGGTTGGCCACCAGCCTACGCTGGGTGCCGTTGCCGCTCACCTGCTGAGATGCGAACTCGACTCATTGCGCATCAAAAAGAGCGGCCTGATATGGCTCAATTACCGCGCTGATAACGTTGAAGTTTCCCTGCGTCTGGTGATCACACCGGAATTTCTATAAGATGGATCAGTAAACCGGGGAGACTGCTGTGTTTGAATCTGCTGAACTGGGTCACACGATAGACAAGAAGAGTTATGACAAGGAGGTTTCGGCGCTGCGCGAGGCCTTGCTGGAAGCGCAGATTGAGATGGCAAAACTGGCGAAGTTTCAGGTCATCATTCTGGTAGGCGGTGTAGACGGGGCAGGGCGGGGCGAAACGGTCAACCTGCTCAACGCATGGATGGATCCGCGCTATTTGCAGACGCATGGCATGGGCGACCCGTCGGATGAGGAGCTGGACCGGCCGATGATGTGGCGGTTCTGGCGCGAACTGCCGCCTAAGGGACGCATCGGTATTTTTCTGGGCTCCTGGTATACCCAGCCTATCATCAGCCGGGTGTATAGACAGAGCAAGGTAGCCGAGCTCGATCAGAGCCTGGAAAGCGCAAAACGCCTGGAAACCATGCTGGCCGATGAGGGGGCGCTGATCCTCAAATTCTGGATGCACTTGTCACGCGATAAGCAGAAAAAACGCCTGAAACTTCTTGAAGCCGATCCGAAAACCCGCTGGCGCGTCACCAAGCGCGATTGGGCGCATTTCAAGCTGTACGACAAGTTTTACGTCGTCAGTGAAAGCGTGATTCGACACACCAGTACGGCAGAGGCGCCCTGGACTATTGTCGAAGGTTTTGACGCCAACTATCGCAGCCTGACAGTGGGAAAAACCATACTTGATGTCATCCGCAAGCGGCTTGACACAATTGGCAAGGAAGTTCCGGAGATTTCAGCCCCGCCACCGCTTCCTTCGATAGACAATCTCGATATTCTTAAGACGCTGGACCTTGGCCAGAAAATCGACAAGAAGGGTTATTCGAATGAGCTGGAGAAATATCAGGGCAAACTCGCACTGCTGACCCGCAGCGAAGCGTTCCGAAAGATCACCGTGATTGCGATGTTCGAAGGCAATGACGCAGCAGGTAAGGGGGGCGCCATACGGCGCATTACCGGTGCACTGGATGCGCGTTATTACAACGTTATTCCCATTGCTGCCCCCACCGAGGAAGAACGGGCACAGCCCTATTTATGGCGTTTCTGGCGCCATATCCCGCGGCGCGCTCGCATGACCATTTTCGACCGCTCCTGGTATGGACGTGTTCTGGTAGAACGGGTCGAGAAATTCTGTTCTGAAGCCGACTGGATGCGCGCCTACAGTGAAATCAATGACTTCGAGGCGCAACTGGTGCGCCACAATATTATTGTAGTCAAATTCTGGCTGTCCATCAGCAAAGACGAACAACTCAAGCGCTTTAAGGCACGCGAAGCGATTGCCTTCAAACACTTCAAACTCACGCCGGATGACTGGCGCAACCGGGAAAAATGGGATGAATACGAACAAGCCGTCTGCGACATGGTGGACAGAACCAGCACCGAAATTTCCCCCTGGACCCTGATTGAAGCCAACGACAAATATTTTGCCCGCATCAAAGTGCTGAAAACCTTGTGTCAGCGCATCGAAACGGCCATCAGCACCATCGAAAAAACGTAAACGGGATTTTTGTCGGCAAACTTGTCAGCCGTGTCCAAGATTCGTCCGTTGCGCGCACATCATCACCTATGACAGGCTACGCCTCCTTGGTTTCCAGGCCCAGCTCCTGAATCTTGCGCGTCAGCGTATTGCGTCCGATGCCGAGCAGGGTGGCCGCTTCAATGCGCCTTCCGTTGGTATGATGCAACGCCTGCAGTATCATCGTACGCTCAAACTGCGCAACCAGACTGTCCATGATGCTTTCATCCCCGCGCTGCAAGGACGCGGCGACCTCGTCGGCAAGGGCGCTACTCCAGTCCTCAGACTTAGCCGCAACGCCTGTACTGCTGCGCCATTCCGGCGGCAAGTCGGCAATTTCGACCACCTGCGAAGGCGTCATCACAGTCAGCCAGTGGCACAGGTTTTCCAGCTGACGCACGTTGCCCGGAAAATCCTGCGCACTCAGATGCAGCAGGGTTGCCTCACTGAACTGTTTCTGGTCAACCGCCAGTTCGCGCGCGCTCTTTTGCAGAAAATATTTAGCCAGCAACGGAATGTCTTCGCTGCGTTCGCGCAACGGCGGCAGACGCAACCGGATCACGTTCAGCCGGTGAAACAGATCCTCACGAAAAAGACCCTGCTTGACGCGATCTTCCAGATTCTGATGCGTCGCAGTGATGATGCGTACGTTGGCCTTGATCGGCTGATGCCCGCCGACCCGATAGAAGTTGCCGTCTGACAGCACGCGCAGCAAACGGGTTTGCAGTTCGGGGGGCATGTCGCCGATTTCATCGAGAAACAAGGTGCCGCCTTCGGCCTGTTCGAAGCGTCCGTGTCGGGTGGCCGCCGCACCGGTAAAAGCGCCACGTTCATGACCGAACAGCTCGGATTCGAGCAAGTCCTTGGGGATCGCCGCGGTGTTGATAGCGATGAACGGCTTATCGGCACGCGGGCTATGGCGGTGCAGGGCGCGCGCCACCAGTTCCTTGCCGGTGCCTGATTCGCCGTTGATCAGCACCGTCGCATGCGATTGCGACAGACGGCCGATCGCGCGAAACACGTCCTGCATGGCAGGCGCATGGCCCAGTATATCCGCGGCCACTTCAACCTGCCCCACTTCAGCTGCCTTGCGCCGACTTTGCTCCAGCGCACGGCGTATCAGATCCACTGCATGGTTGATATCGAACGGCTTGGGCAGATATTCGAACGCGCCCCCCTGAAAGGCCGAAACCGCACTTTCCAGATCGGAATACGCCGTCATGATGATGACCGGCACCAGCGGATGACGCTGATGCAGTAACTGCAAAAATTCCAGCCCGGAACGACCCGGCATGCGTATGTCGCTCACTACCACCTGCGGCAATGCGTGACTCAATGCACGCAGCGCATCATCGGCCGTAGCAAAACTCTCGAATTCAATGTCTGCGCGCGCCAGAGACTTTTCCAGCACCCAGCGTATCGAACGGTCATCGTCAATTATCCAAACGGGTTTCATAGGGTTATCACTCTATCACTATAATATTTTAAAAATCCTGTAGCGGGTAGCTTGTAACAGGGTTTGGCGACCTGCTACGGGCTCGCCTGTAAAGGTAGCATCACAGTGAAACAGGTACGCCCCGACTCACTCTCAAATTCAATCGTACCGTTATGCTGGCTGACAAAGTCCTGAGCCAGCGTGAGACCCAGCCCGTGCCCGTCCGCACGCCCGGACACCAGCGGATAAAAGACCTTGTCGCGCAATTGAGGGGGGATACCCGGCCCGTTGTCGATAATCTGCACCATCACCGCCAGGCGGTGCCGCTGTTTGAACAGCGTCACCTGACGTGCAATCCGGGTACGCAGAATGATACGTCCGTGCCCGTGCATCGCCTGTGCGGCATTGCGCACAATGTTCAATACGACTTGTATCAGCTGCTCCTTGTCGCCGATCAGTGCAGGCAAGCTGATATCGTAATCGCGGCTGATTGCCAGACCTTCCGGCATTTCCGCCAGCACAACGGAACGCACGCGCTCCAGCACTTCGTGAATGTTAAGCGCACTGTGACGGGTATTGCTCTGTGGCGTGAGCAGCTTTTCCATCAGGGAGCGCAGTCGGTCTGCCTCCTGAATGATAACCTGGGTATATTCCCGCAAAGCCGGTTTTTCCAGCTCTTGCTCAAGCAATTGCGCAGCACCGCGTATACCACCCAGCGGGTTTTTGATTTCATGCGCCAGATTACGCAGCAACAGACGGTTGGCCTGCGTCTGATCCAGCATCTGCTCTTCCCGCGCCAGCTTGAGCGGCCGGTCCATAGGATGAAACTCCAGCAACAACTGACTGCCGAGCAAAGGCGTCACGACACATCTCAGTTGCAATTTGTTGTGAGCATGCGTGATCAATACCAGTTCATGTTCAATATAGCTGACATTGTTTTCGACCGCCCGCTGCATCGCGCCGGCAAGTTGCCCGCTGTCTGTAAATACCGTCTGCAATGAATTGCCCAGCAAATTCTTGCCGCTCACTTCAAACAGACTTTCCGCAGCCTGATTCAGATAGACGACATGCAAAGCGCCATCCACCAGGATAATGGCGGTGGCAAGCGAGTCCGGTGTGAGATGAGCGTAATCAGGCATGCGTGTATTTAAG
>CAMTUO010000037.1:0-37558 GCA_947084955.1 uncultured Gallionella sp. | reverse complement strand
ACCGCTTTTAAAAATAGAAGCAAAAAACCGGGGCAGCGCCGTCCAGCTGCATGAAACAGGCGACCATCTTAAACTCGACGTATTATTGTCTTGACTGAGGGGTCCACTTTACTCGCCAAAAAATGCACGGCTAACCAATTTAAGGGATGTTAAGATGGTACGCAAAATTATCTTTATATTGCTGGCTGTCGTAAGCAATGGAGTGATAGCAGATATATATCAACACACTGATTCAGCCGGTCATGTCAGCTATTCCTCAACACCTGAGCCGGATTCTAAAAAAGTTGTGATCAATCCACCTGAAGGATGTGAAGTCGTTATAGGTATACCTCCTTCAGGGTGGGTTGAGTCAAGCGCTAGTAATGGTGGTAGTCTGAAAACCTATGTCAATTCCGTTACTATTCACAAGGCTGGCGACAAGGTAAAAATGTGGAGCATGTATGACTACTGGAAAGTCCACGTGAACGATGGGAGATGTGTTATGTCTGTCAAGAGTCAGGTTGAATATGACTGTAAGGAAGGGCAAGTCCGGACGATTTCATTCGTGTCATACTCCAAAAATATGGGCGATGGTGATGTTGTTTATAACCAATCTTCCCCTACAGAATGGGAACCATTCGTACCTGATACTGTAGGTGAATCTATGTGGAAGTTCGCTTGTGAAAAGCGGTAGGCTCTTGTTAACTTCTCTCGGACTATCGTAGGAGTGAGTCTATGCGCTGGCTCTTTTCTTTTTTTAACATGGATGACAACATACGAAAGGATAAACAAATGCATACTGAATATGGCTACGCATGTTGTGGAGGGAGCATACCGATAACTACCGACTCTCCTCTGAATTGCTGTAACGAATGTAGGACTAAAACAGATGCAGATAAAATGGGTAGATTCCAGTGCTCAGAAAATACAAGGAATATACTTTATAGATTATGCGCACATAAAGATTTAGAACAACTTCGCCTTCACCCGGACACTTTTATTTATACAATAAATAAAAGGTTGCTTGCTATCTATCCTGAACATCCGATGTTGACTGTAAATATGGAAGCAACCCCACCGAGGATTAATTAAAGGCTCTAGTGGGGTACTAGCCAAGGATCATATTTGTTACAAATCCAAGGCAATTGTGAAGTGTGACATGATTGCAACGCTCTTGACTCCCCAGCAAATTGAAGAAGCGTAGGAGCTTGCCAAAAAATGCACGGCTAACAAATTCAAGGGATGTTAGAAGCCAAAGTGTCCATATGATTTCCGAACAAACAATACGCCATGCAGCCCAGCTATTGGGCGAAGCAGCCAAACCTGCCAGAGTGATTCTGTTCGGTTCGTATGCGCGTGGGGATGCGGAGGAAAGTTCCGATCTTGATTTTCTGGTAGTTGAACCGACGTTGCCTGATAAATTTCACGAGATGGTGCGTTTGCGGCAGGTGTTGCGCCCGCTTCGCGTGCCTGCCGATGTGCTGGTTTGCTCGCAGGCTGATCTCTATCAACAGCAAGATTCCTGCTCCACCGCTGTTTACTGGGCGTTGCGCGAAGGCAAAGTATTGTATGACTCCGCCGCTTGATGATGATCGCGCAATGCGATGGTGTGGCGTTGGATTTGGTAATTTGGTAAGATAATCCGGCTTACAAAATGAGGGGCTTATGCAAACAGTTAAACTTTCTACCAAGGGGCAATTTGTCATTCCCAATGAAATTCGCAAAAGCCACCATCTGACGGCGGGTACGGAGTTCGCGATTTCCTTTGTGGGTAGTGAAATCCGTTTAACCCCTTTGCCGATGTTCCCCGCTACTACGGTACCTGAGGTGGCAGGATTACTGGCAAGGGGCGAGAAGAAAATTCCCGATGAGGCAGCTCTGCGCGCAAAAATCGCCAAAGCGATCAAGGAACGCGATTTGGCGACACGCGAATGATTGCGCTAGACACCAATATTCTGGCGCGTTTTCTGCTAAATGACGATGCAGCTCAATTCATGCAGGTTTGCGAGTTGTTAGGGCGTTCTGAGATTTACACCGCACCGCCAACGGTCATGTTGGAGCTGGTGTGGGTGCTTGAAACCAGCGATTACACACGCGCTGAAGTCTCGCAGAGTTTGCGCGCACTGCTTGGCTTGCCAAACTTTAAACCTCACTCGTTTGAGGCATTGTTTTATGCAATCAATTGGTATGAATCGGGTATGGATTTCGGCGATGCGTTGCATTTGGCTTTAAGCGAAGGCGATCAGGCTTTTGTCACATTTGATAAAGCATTGGGTAAAATTGCGACGAGGGATGGCATTGCACCTAAAGTGCAGGTGCTGCGACGTTCATCAAAATAGAGAAAATTATGAAAATATTAGTTATCGGTTCCGGCGGGCGTGAGCATGCGCTGGCGTGGCGCCTGGCGCAAGCGCCCCGCGTGCAGAAGGTTTTTGTCGCACCTGGCAATGCGGGCACGGCGTTGGAAAACGGTGTGGAAAATGTGGCTATCAGCGATGTGGCCGAGTTGCTGACCTTTGCACAGCGCGAGAACATTTATCTCACCGTAGTCGGCCCTGAAGCGCCGCTGGCGAAGGGCGTGGTGGATGCGTTTCGTCGTGCAGGGCTGAAAATTTTCGGGCCCACGCGTGCCGCCGCGCAACTGGAATCTTCCAAGGATTTCGCCAAAGCCTTCATGGTGCGGCACAACATTCCTACCGCGTTTTACGAGACGTTCAGTGACGCCGCTTCTGCTCACGCTTATGTGAACAAGCACGGTGCGCCGATTGTGATCAAGGCGGACGGGCTTGCGGCCGGTAAGGGTGTGGTGGTCGCGATGACGCTTGCCGAGGCGATTGATGCGATCGACATGATGTTGTCAGACAATAAGCTGGGAGACGCCGGTGCGCGCGTGGTGATCGAGGAGTTTCTGGCAGGCGAAGAAGCCAGTTTCATCGTGATGGTGGACGGCAAAAACGTGCTGCCGCTGGCGACCAGTCAGGATCACAAGCGCCTGAAGGATGGTGATCAGGGGCCGAATACCGGCGGGATGGGCGCCTATTCTCCGGCTCCCGTGGTCACCCCTGAAGTATATGCGCGCGCGCTGCGTGAAGTGATCATGCCCACCGTGCACGGCATGGAAAAGGAAGGGCATACCTATACGGGTTTTCTGTATGCCGGGCTGATGATCTCGCCTGACGGCAGTATCAAAGTCCTGGAATTCAACTGCCGCATGGGCGACCCGGAAACGCAACCCATCATGTTGCGTTTAAAAACAGACCTGTTGACGCTGGTGGAACATGCGGTGAACGGCACGCTGGATAGCGTCGAGGTGGAGTGGGACAGGCGCACCGCGCTGGGCGTGGTGATGGCCGCTTACAATTATCCCGACACGCCAAGAAATGGCGATGTGATCAGCGGCTTGCCTGCCCGTGCGGACGCGGATGCGCACGTATTTCACGCTGGAACAACGTTGCGCGGCGGAAAAGTGGTGACCAGCGGCGGACGCGTGTTGTGCGTGACGGCGCTGGGCGACAGCGTGCGCATGGCGCAGCGGCGCGCCTATCAGGTGGCCGATGAAATTCGTTTTGACGGTTGCCAGATGCGTCGCGATATCGGTTTCCGGGCAATCAAGACCGCCAAGTGAGGTCGTCATCGTATCGCGCGATCACCGCGCATCTGGTGCGGGGCGGGCTGATCGCCTATCCCACCGAATCCTGCTATGGACTGGGGTGTGATCCGGCCAATCGTGCGGCGGTCAAACGATTGCTTGCGCTCAAACAGCGTCCGCAAAAGAAGGGGCTGATTCTGATCGCGGCGAATTATCAGCAGGTGGCGCGCTATCTGATGCCCCTTACGCCCGCTGAGCAACAGAAGTTGCGGGTAGACGGCGCGCAGGCGATTACCTATCTGATGCCGGTGAAAAGAGGCGCGCCAAGGTGGTTGCGCGGCGCGCACGATACGCTGGCGGTGCGCTTGACAGCCCATGCGTATGCTAAACAGCTTTGTCATGCGGTACGCAGCGCGCTGGTTTCCACCAGCGCCAATAAAAGCGGGATGCGTTCTATAAAGACATACGCGGCGTGTCAGCGCCTGTTTGGGAATAAAGTATGGGTATTGCCGGGTAAGGTGGGAAAACGCCGTCAACCGTCGACGATACGGGCGTGGTCAGATGGTAAAATCGTGCGGGGATAATATATTATTTAGCTGGATTCCCGCCTTCGCGGGAATGACGGCGAAACTGGAGAGAATATGAGTGTAAACAGTGCAGCCGTTAAGGAATATCTGCTTGAATTGCAGGAGTTGATCGTCGAGCGTCTGGAGCAGGTGGATGGCAAAGCCTTTCTGCGCGACAAATGGACGCGTGAGCCGGGTGGTGCGGGTATTGGCGCCGGCGACGGCATCAGCTGCATCCTCGAAGAAGGCAATGTGATCGAACGGGGCGGCGTGGCATTTTCGCATGTGCAGGGCGACAAGATGCCGGCTTCGGCGACGGCGCATCGTCCGGAACTGGCCGGTTGCAGCTGGGAGGCGATGGGGGTATCGCTGGTGATGCATCCGCGCAACCCGTATGCGCCCACCACGCATGCCAACGTGCGCATGTTCATGGCGCACAAGCCGGATGGCGAAGCGGTGTTCTGGTTTGGCGGCGGCATGGATCTGACGCCCTACTACGGCTTTGATGAGGATGCCGTGCATTTTCACCAGATATGCAAAAATTCCCTCGCGCCGTTTGACCCGACATTGCATCCGCGTTTCAAGAAATGGTGTGATGAGTATTTCTTCCTCAAGCATCGCAACGAGCCGCGCGGGATCGGCGGCATCTTTTTCGATGACATGAGTCTGCCTGATTTTGAGACCGCATTTGCCATCCAGCAGAGCGTCGGCGATCACTTTCTGTCGGCCTATGTGCCCTTGCTGGAAAAACGCATGAACACGCCTTATGGCGAGCACGAACGCGATTTTCAACTGTACCGGCGCGGGCGCTACGTGGAATTCAATTTAGTTATAGACCGCGGTACCATCTTCGGTTTGCAGTCCAACGGCCGCACCGAATCTATCCTGTTGTCCATGCCGCCGCTGGTGAAATGGCGCTACGACTGGCACCCGGAGCCGGGCACGCCGGAAGCAGAGCTTTATGAGAAATTTCTGCAACCCAAAGACTGGGTGTAGCATTTCTGAGGCGGGAGATGACATGCAATCCAAGGATCACTGGGAACAAGTTTATGCAAGCAAGCAAACCGACGCGGTAAGCTGGTTTCAGCCGCATGCGGATTTGTCTCTCGATCTGATCAGATTGACCGGCATGGGACTGAATGTGGCCATCATCGACGTGGGCGGCGGCGCCTCCACACTGGTGGATGATCTCGTAACCAACGGATATAGTGACCTGACAGTGCTTGATCTTTCAATGGCAGCCATGAGCGCGGCAAAAAAGCGTCTGGGTGTACAGGCGGACAGGGTGCACTGGATAGACGATGACATCACGAAGGTGGAACTTGCCGCTGATCGTTACGATATCTGGCATGACCGTGCGGTGTTTCACTTTCTCACCGATCCGGCAGATCGCGCAGCTTACGTGCAGACGGTGTTGCGTGCGGTGAAGCCGGGCGGGCACGTCATTGTGGCCACTTTCGCCGAGGACGGGCCGTTGCAATGCAGCGGATTGCCGGTGATGCGCTATCGTCCTGATGAGTTGCACGACCAGTTCGGGGAAGCGTTTGTCCTGCTCAAGCACCAGAAGGAAACCCATCAGACACCGTCAGGCGCGGCGCAGCAATTTATATACTGCTATTGCCGTCGATCCTGAATAGCGGGACGACGCTCAGACCGGCAGCCGATTAACGCATCAGTTCCTGTATCTTGCGGTTTGCACCCTGCAGTTTCTTGAACAACGCCAGCAGCAGCGCCCTGTCCATATAGGATTTGACCATGGCGTTGCTTTGCAGTCGCGCGATGCCGGTCTTGTCGATTTCTGCGACGATCAGTTCGCCATCGGCAATGACGGTGGCCGAGCGTGAGACGCTGCCGCTGATGAAGAAGGTCCCTTCGCCGATGCATTCGCCGCTGACGATACGTCCTACAACCTTATGGTCGCAGAAAACCGTGGCTGTGCCATACAAGACAACGTAGAAGGTATGTGAATCATCGCCTTCCGAAGTCAGGCAGTCATCAGTGGAAAACTTGCGTATTTCAGCCTGATCGGAGATGAGTTTGAGCCATTCGCCGGGAACAGGATCGAAAAAGGAACATTTACGCATTTCACTCAAACGTTCCGTTGCGTTATCGTCCAGGCGCTTGGTAAAACTGGCGAGGCTGGCTTCAATGGATAGCAGAGTTTCGTCGACGTTCTTCATTTTTTCTCCTGTGTCGCAAACAGTCTTGTTCCTGATGGCGTATGTTAACTCGGGATTAGCCTGCCGTCATCTGTGTTGTCAAAATATCAGGGGATGCATTTGCTGATTTCGGCAGCCCGGGTTTACACAAGACAATTTTGCGGAACCAGCCGCTGGCCAGTAACGGTTCATCGCTGATGACGACAAGCTCCGGCGCAGCACTCAGCACTTCCTCAAACACGACATCCATACGCGTGGCAATGCGTCGCGAGAGCGGATTCAACAAACGGCGCAGAGGGGCTTTTTGTCCGGGGCGCAGAAATTTGTCGAGCAGGAGGATGCGGCCGCCGGGTTTCAGAACGCGAGCCGCTTCAGAGAGGCATTGCGCAGGATCGGGTACCACGGCGGTAATCAGATGCAGTACGACATGGTCGAAATGCGCATCGGGGAAAGGCAGCGCCATGCTGTCGCCCAGCACCCAGTCCACCTGCAGGCCGGCGGCGCGCGGACGTGCGCGGGAGAGCATGGCGGCATTAAAATCCAGCGCAACATAGCGATGCAGGGCGGGCAAGAAAGGCAGATCAAGACCTGTGCCGACACCGCTGATCAATACGTGTCCTGCTGTGTCAGCGGGCAGCGCGCGCAGCGAGTGTTTGCGCGATCCCCGCATGGCGCGTTCGATCACGGCGTCGTAGAGGGGGGCGAGCAGGCTGTAGCTGCGGCGTAACCCGGGATTGCGAAGGTAACTCATGTCATATAATCCAGTACGATGCCGGCGAAAACGGACGCGCCGAACCAGTTGTTGTGCAGGAACGCCTTGAAACAGGCATCGCGGTTTTTGCTTCGGATGAGCGTGTAATGATACAGCGAGATGACCCCCGCGGTGAAAAGCCCCGCGTAATACAGGATGCCCAGATGCGCCAGTTGCCCGGCAAAGGTCAGCAATGACAGCGTGATGGCATAGCATCCCATCACCGCAGCCACATCGTACTTGCCGAAAAACAGGGCGGAGGAGTGGATGCCCAGATGGATGTCGTCATCCCTGTCCACCATCGCGTATTCGGTATCGTAGGCGATCGCCCAGAACACGTTCGCCGCCAGGAGTACCCATGCAACCGGTGGCACACTATTTAACTGGGCGGCAAAGGCCATCGGGATGCCGAAACCGAATGCGATGCCCAGATACGCTTGCGGGATGGCCAGAAAGCGTTTGGTGAACGGGTAGCTGCCGGCCAGAAAAACCGCCGGAATCGACATGAGCCGGGTCAGTGTATTGAGCGGCAGTATCAACAGGAAGGAAATCACGGCAAGTGCAGCTGCCAGCAGGATGGCTTCACGAGGCGAGATGCGCCCGCTGGTGACGGGGCGATTTTGCGTGCGTTTTACATGCCGGTCGATGTCGCGGTCGGCATAGTCATTGATCGCGCAACCGGCCGAGCGCATCAGGATAGCGCCCAGCGTGAAGATCAGCACGACAGACCAGAGCGGCGTGCCACGGCCTGCGATCCAGACACCCCACAGCGTCGGCCACAGCAACAGCAGGATGCCGATAGGCCGGTTCAGCCTTGTGAGCTGCATATACAGCGATAAGCGTTCGGAGAAAATCATTTATGAATCAGGACTGAGGATTGAGGATTGAGGATTTATGTAGGTATGGAGAGTTTAACAGAAACGACGTTTTTCTCGATCCTCAATCCTCACTCCTCAATCCCAGATTGAGTATTTCGGGTAAAAAAACTTCCGTGACCAGCAGCGGTTCATTTTGCAGATAAAACAGTGATCTGCGTGCCCAAAGCCTGCCGGGTGGCTCAAGCAAAATGCCCGCGGCACGCCGGTACAGCGGATGATGCGGGTGCAGGGCCTGGTAATGCAGAGGTCGACGGATCACCTGCGGATGGGAGAACAGCACCGCGCCCAGCGGTTTGTTGCCGAGGCGACGCAAACTTTGCCATGCGCCGCGCAGGGAGCGCGCGTTGCAGGCGCTGTGAGCAAATACCACGGGCTGATCGTCGGCACACAGATAGACTTCGCGCGACCAGACCAGCTGTCGGGGAGAAACGCCGAGCAAGGCGGATTCATCCAGCGCAATGCGCGCCAACCCGCTACGCACATTGCGCACGGCAAACTGTTCGCAGCGCTGCATGATGCGCTGCGTTAACGAACCATGGTCGTGCAGCCAGGGCTGCAATTCGGCTCCGGCGCCTAAGGTTGTGCGGTTCCAGAATGCGTCGTTCACGTGAAACTCGCGCAAGCGTTCGTTTGCACCCTCGCCCTTTGGGAGAGGGTTGGGGTGAGGGAAGCGGGCATCATGGTTTTACTATCATAGATCGGATTCTTTTTCATGCCCGTTATACATGTAAATAGTCATGTTTATTCGCCATCCAGCGATGCAGGTAGCTGCGTGCCGCTTCAGGATAATCGCGCAGCAATTCATCGGCAACGTTGCGGGCGTGGTTCAGTAAATCCTCGTCAGCCTCGATATCGGCAAAGCGCAGCATCGCCATGCCGCTTTGCCGTGCGCCCAGCAATTCACCCGGGCCGCGCAATTGTAAGTCCTGTTGGGCAATTGCGAAGCCGTCCGTGTTCTCGAAAATCACTTTCAGGCGCGTGCGGGCCAGCTCCGAGAGCGGTTTCTGGTACAGCAGGATGCACAGGCTATGCGCGGCACCCCGTCCCACGCGTCCGCGCAACTGGTGCAGCTGGGCCAGCCCCATGCGCTCGGCATGATCGATCACCATCAGGCTGGCGTTGGGTACATCCACGCCGACTTCAATGACGGTAGTCGCGACCAGCAACTGGAGTTCGCCGGCCTTGAACGCCGCCATCACGCTGACTTTCTCGCTGCTGTCCATCTTGCCGTGCACCAGACCTACGCGCAGCTCCGGGAACGTTGCGCTGAGCATCTGGTACGTTTCCAGCGCGCTCTGTAATTGCAGTACTTCGGATTCGTCGATCAGCGGACACACCCAGTAGGCTTGCTCGCCTGTCATGCAGGCGCTGCGTACCCGCTCGAACACTTCGTCGCGGCGCGCGTCGCTGACCAGTTTGGTGACCACCGGCGTGCGCCCCGGCGGCAATTCGTCGATCACCGATACATCGAGATCCGCGTAATAGCTCATCGCAAGGGTGCGGGGGATAGGGGTTGCGCTCATCATCAATTGGTGTGGTTCAGAGGTGGGTAGGTCGGATTTTAATCCGACATGTCGGGCTGAAGCCCGACCTACGTCTGCTGCATCAACCATTTTCGAATTAACCGATATTTTACCCTTTGCGTGCAGCGCCAGACGTTGCTGCACGCCGAACTTGTGTTGTTCGTCAACAATGGCAAGGCCCAGCTTATGAAAAACAATCTGCTGCTGGAACAAGGCTTGCGTGCCGATGGCTAGCAGTGTTTCGCCCGATGCGATTTTGTCCGAAGCGATACGTTTGTCTTTTGTCTTCACGCTGCCGGACAGCCAGACCGGTGCGATGCCCAGCGGTTTGAGCCATTCAGACAATTTCAAGTAGTGCTGCTCGGCGAGAATTTCGGTCGGCGCCATGAAGGCGACCTGATAGCCGTTTTCGATGGCCTGCAATGCGGCGAGGGCGGCGACGATGGTCTTGCCGCTGCCGACATCGCCCAGCAGCAGGCGCTGCATCGGATGCGGTTTCGCCAGATCGCTACTGATCTCCTTAAATACCTTCTGTTGTGCGCCGGTCAGTTTAAACGGCAGCTGTTTTAAAAGTGCGGCGGTGTACTGATTTTTTGAGTTGAGCGCCGGTGCGATGCGGGCACTGCGGTCGCGATGATGCACGCGCATCGACAGTTGCTGGGCCAGCAATTCGTCAAATTTGATGCGCCGCCAGGCGGGATGCGTACGCTCTTCCAGCGCGCTTGCGGGTATGTCAGGCGTTGGATTGTGCAGTATCTTGATACTGTCTGAAAACCCTTCTAAATTCAGCGCATGGCGAATTTTTTCCGGTAAAGGGTCGGGTGCCGGCAAGACGTCGAGTGCGTTGGCGATCAGCTTGCGCAAGGCGGTTTGCGACAGTCCCGCCGTGGCAGGGTAAACCGGCGTGAGGCTGGTTTGCAATGGTGTTATGTCGTTCACCGCGCGGCATTTCGGGTGCACCATTTCCGGACCGTAATAGCCCATACGCACCTCGCCGACGGCGCGTATCTGATTATCCACGGCGAGCAGTTTGGTCTGGCTGGGATAGAAATTCAGAAAACGTAGGTAAAGCTCGCCGCTCGCGTCCTGCAAGCGGCAAATCAGCGTGCGGCGCGGTTTGTAGAGTATCTCCGCATGCGTGATGACACCCTGCACCTGAACGGTTTCGCCGGGTTCAGTACTTGCAATAGGTGCAAGCTGCGTCTCGTCCTCATAGCGCAGGGGCAGATGCAGCAACAGATCGGCGCGATGATGGATGCCCAGCTTCGCCAGATTGGCAAGCGTGGCCGGCGAGATTTTGGCAGGTGCGGTCAATGCGATTTTCGGCCTGAGGAACAGTGGTTCAGATCAGCCCTGAATGACCAGTACGCCATCCATTTCCACCAGTGCGCCGCGGGGGAGCGCGGCAACACCCACGGCAGCGCGAGCGGGGTAGGGTTGCTGGAAATAGCCGGCCATGATTTCGTTCACCTTGGCAAAATTTTTCAGATCAATCAGAAATACATTCAGTTTGACCAGGTCGCTCAGGCTGCCGCCGGACGCAACAGCGACGGCGCGCAGGTTCTGGAATACGCGATGTATCTGTTCGTCGATGCCGTCCACCATCTGCATGGTGGCAGGATCAAGACCGATCTGACCCGAAAGATAAACGGTGTCCTTTACGCGTATCGCCTGAGAGTAGGTGCCGATGGCGGCGGGCGCGTCCGGGGTCTGAATGAATTGTCTGTTTGCCATGTTGTTAATCCTGTTAAAAGTGTGTGGTGGCGGATTATAACTTAGCAGGTCATCACAGAGGCTGTACGGCTATTTTGAAGATCACCTTGCGTATCGGCCCCGAACTCACCAGCGGCGCATGCGCGTCTTCTGGGAAGAATATGCAAAAGCAATCTGCGGGCGTGGCGATCCAGGTATCGGGCGCATCGTTGAAGAAGCGGATGTCGCGTTCGGTGCTGTATTCATCCACCGGATCGTGGCAATCGGCCAGCGGCTTCCAGCCCATCTCGTCCGTGCCATCCAGCACCAGTTGTATGTCGATGTAACGCCGGTGGCATTCGAGTTTTGCCGCCTCGCGGGTGCGCCCCTGCAGATGTTCCACGATGGCGAACAACTGCCCTTCGATGATCGGGTAAATGCCGGGCGCAAGTTGATGCAGGTTGGTGTTGCGGATGTAGTCGAACGCGCGAGGAAACAGCGGATGCAGCGCCGCATAACGGTCGGACTGGGAGAGCGTGGAGAAGATCATGGGTTAGGCGCTTTCATTAGGCTGGATTATGCTGATAAAAACCGTGCAATCATGCCTCGGGATAAATCGCCTTGCAGCGGTATCTGAACCTTATGGCCGCTGCCGGGAGCTGTCATAATGGCTTCGCCCTTGGTGTTTTTTATCTCGGCAAGTTCGATAATCTGATTGCCCGACGGGTGGATGATCTCCAGTTTATCGCCCACCTGAAAGCGGTTCTTCACATCGATCTCGGCATAGCCGCCCGTGCATGAAACGATATCGCCGACATACTGCTGGCGCGTGCTCTCTGAATGGCCGCGCATATAGTTTTGCTGTTCGTGCGTGTGATGGCGTTCATAAAAACCGTCCGTGTAGCCGCGGTTGGCCAGCGCATCCAGCGCACCTAATAAATTCAGGTTGAAAGGGCGGTTGGCTACCGCATCGTCGATCGCCTGACGATAGACCTGAGCGGTGCGTGCAACGTAATAGATGGACTTGGTGCGTCCTTCGACTTTCAGCGAATCGATGCCGATTTTCGCAAGCCTCTCGACATGCTCCACGGCGCGCAAGTCCCTGGAATTCATGATGTAGGTGCCGTGCTCGTCTTCCATGACCGGCATCAGTTCATCCGGATGATCCTGGCGCGAGATGACATACACGCGGTCGGCCATCGGATGACGCGGTTGTCCGCCACAATCGGATAGCGCACTCTGATTTAACGCCTTGTCGAAATCGAAGTCCAGCTTTTCAGGTTGGTCGGATTCGGCCAACCCTCTCCCTGGCCCTCTCCCGCAAGCGGGAGAGGGGACGATTGCCCTCTCCCCCTCCGGGGAAGAGTTGGAGAGAGGGAGATTTAATTTCTCGATGTCGCCGGTGCCGTTCTCTTCCGCGTTATCCATCTTGTAATCCCAGCGGCAGGAATTGGTGCAGGTGCCCTGATTGGCGTCGCGATGGTTGAAGTAGCCCGATAGCAGACAGCGGCCCGAGTAGGCGATGCACAGCGCGCCGTGCACGAATACTTCCAGTTCCATGTCCGGGCACTGCTGGCGGATTTCTTCGATCTCGTCCAGCGACAGTTCGCGCGACAGAATCACGCGAGTTAATCCTAACGTCTTCCAGAATTTCACCGCCGCATAATTGACGGTATTGGCCTGTACCGACAAATGCACGGGAATTTCCGGCCAGCGTTCGCGCACCATCGCAATCAGTCCCGGATCGGCCATGATCAGCGCGTCCGGATTCATAGCGATGACCGGTTCCATGTCGGCCATATAGGTCTTGACCTTGGCGTTGTGCGGCATCAGATTGCTGGCAACGAACAGTTTTTTGCCGAGCTGATGCGCTTCACGAATACCGGTTTGCAGTTCTTCCAGTTTGAACTCGTTATTGCGCGCCCGTAAGGAGTAGCGCGGCTGTCCGGCATACACCGCATCCGCGCCGAAGGCGTAAGCGGCGCGCATCTTGTCGAGCGTGCCAGCTGGCAACAACAGTTCAGGTGCACGTAATTGACTCATAAGGTTGAAGCTCGCGCAAGCGTTCGTTTGTCCCCTCGCCCGCTTGCGGGAGAGGGTTGGGGAGAGGGCAACGTGCTATGCATGTTGGAGATACCCAGTCTTTCACAAATCGCCATGCAGGGTTTTGCCTGATTGAGCGTGTAAAAATGCAAACCGGGTGCGCCGCCTGCCAGCAACTTTTCGCACAGGCGGGTAACGACGTCCAGACCAAATGCCTGTACCGATTCGTTGTCGTCGCCAAAGCCTTCAAGCGTTTTGCGCATCCAGCGCGGGATTTCCGCACCGCAGGCATCTGAAAAACGTGCCAGTTGCGAGTAGCGCACGATGGGCATGATGCCGGGAACGATGGGTGCGGTGATGCCGAGCTTCTGGCATTCGTCGACAAAATGGAAGTAACTGTCGGCGTTATAAAAATACTGCGTGATTGCGGAATTGGCGCCCGCGTCAATTTTTCTTTTGAAATTGAGAATATCGTCGCGTGCCGATTTGGCTTGCGGGTGGAACTCCGGGTAGGCGGCGACTTCCAGATGAAAGTGATCGCCGGTTTCAGAGCGGATGAATTCCACCAGTTCATTGGCATACTGGAATTCGCCCGCGGTGGCCATGCCGGAGGGCAGGTCGCCGCGCAGTGCGACGATGCGGCGGATGCCCGCATCCCGGTAGGTCTTGAGTATCGCGCGGATGTTCTCGCGGGTGGAGCCGACGCAGGACAGATGCGGCGCGGCCTGATAGCCTTCCGCCTTGATCTGTATCACCGTCTCCAGCGTGCGGTCGCGCGTGGAGCCGCCCGCGCCGAAGGTGACCGAAAAAAATTCGGGTTGCAGCGTCGCCAGTTGCGCGCGCGCGCTGGCTAGTTTGACCACCCCTTCGTCTGTCTGGGGCGGGAAGAATTCGAAACTGATGTGTGAGTTAATCATAAAGCAACCTCAAAAAATCCAGAAATGCTGGATGAAACGCAAGGAGCACCGCAGTGAAAGACGAGGCATATCGAATGGATAGACGAAGATTGAGCGAGGACGCGACACCGCGAGCGGAAGGGTCGATGCGTAAGCATCGGGGCACCCCCGGCCTGCCCCTTGCGGGTAGGTTCGCCAGCAAAATGGATTTTCATGATTTTCTCATTAATTGTGCGGCCGCTGCGGACAGCGCCCATGAAAACACGCTGTACAGCAGTGCGCCTAATACGCCATGCCAGAAGCTGTCAACGATAAAGCCGCGTAATACCGAACCGACCAGCCAGAACAGCAGCCCGTTGATCACGAAGATGAACAGGCCGAGCGTGACCAGGGTAACGGGGAGCGTGAGCAGCAGAAGCACCGGGCGGATCAGCGTATTGACCAGTCCCAGCAGAAATGCTGCAACCAGCGCGGCGGTAAAGCCGTCAACATGGATGCCCGGCACATAGTTCGCCACGGCGATCAGCGCCAGTGCGTTCAGTATCCAGATCAGAATTAATTTCAAAAAAAGCTCCTTAATCAGGATTTAGGAGCGAGGATTGTGGAGTGAGGATTGAGATAAAAGCAGGGCAGCGGGTTTTCCTCTTTGCTAAATTCTCAATCCTGAATCCTCAATCCTGCTTTTAGTAGCGGTAGTGGTCAGCCTTGTACGGACCTTCTTTCGGTACGCCGATGTAAGCCGCCTGCTGATCGGTCAATTCAGAAAGCTGTGCATTGAGTGTGGTCAGTTGCAGGCGCGCGACTTTCTCATCCAGATGCTTGGGCAGCGTGTATACGCCAACCGGATATTCGGCCGTACGCGTGTACAGTTCGATCTGCGCAATGGTCTGATTAGCGAAGGATGACGACATCACGTAGGACGGATGGCCGGTGCCACAACCCAGGTTTACCAGACGACCTTCGGCCAGCAAGAGGATACGTTTGCCGTCCGGGAAAATCACGTGATCGACCTGCGGTTTGATGTTTTCCCACTCGTATTGCTTGAGGGATGCGACGTCGATTTCGTTGTCGAAGTGGCCGATGTTGGACACGATGGCGTTGTTTTTCATCTTCACCATATGGTCATGTGTGATGACATGGTAGTTGCCGGTGGTGGTAACGAAGATGTCGCCGTGCTCGCAGGCGTAATCCATGGTTACGACGCGATAGCCTTCCATTGCCGCCTGCAGTGCGCAAATCGGATCGATCTCGGTGACCCATACCTGAGCGGAGAGTGCGCGCATCGCCTGAGCGGAACCCTTGCCCACATCGCCGTAACCCACGATGACGGCGATCTTGCCGGCGATCATCACGTCGGTTGCGCGCTTGATGGCATCCACCAGCGATTCGCGGCAGCCGTACAGGTTGTCGAACTTGGACTTGGTTACCGAATCGTTCACGTTGATCGCAGGGAATTTCAGCTCGCCGCGTTCGTGCATCTGGTACAAACGATGTACGCCGGTGGTGGTTTCTTCGGTCACGCCAAGGATGGCAGCCAGACGCGTGGAATACCAGGTCTTGTCGACAGCCAGTTTGGCCTTGATTGCGTTATACAGGCAGATTTCTTCTTCGGAACCGGGATTATTCAAGAGTGATGCGTCTTTTTCAGCGCGCGCGCCCAGATGCAGCAACAGCGTTGCATCGCCACCGTCGTCCAGGATCATGTTGGACAGACCGCCGTCTTTCCATTCGAAAATGCGGTGGGTGTAATCCCAGTATTCGGCAAGCGTCTCGCCTTTGACCGCGAACACCGGCACGCCGGTTGCAACGATGGCAGCGGCCGCGTGATCCTGTGTGGAATAGATGTTGCAGGACGCCCAGCGCACTTCAGCACCCAGGGCTGTCAGCGTTTCGATCAGCACACCGGTCTGGATGGTCATGTGCAGCGAGCCTGTGATGCGTGCGCCTTTCAAAGGCTGGCTGGCGGCGTACTCATTGCGGATGGCCATCAGGCCAGGCATTTCGATTTCGGCGATGGCCAGTTCTTTGCGTCCCCAGGCAGCCAGGGACATGTCGGCGACGATATAGTCGGTGAATCCGTTTGCAACAGCGTTCATGAAAACTCCATTCATTAGTATTGGTAAATGAATAGGTGCCGTTGAAACAAGATCCCGAGCCTGACGGGGCATTCATGCCCGCTGCAGCACCTCTCGGAGGGGGCGGATTATAAACGCAAACAAATAATTTTGCTAACGGATAGTCCTACCATGCGTTGGCCGGCTGCCCGCTCCACAGTTCATGAATGTCCGCTATCTTCCATTTTGCGGGTTCCTCAAAGCTCACGATCTTGTCACGGCAGCCGGGTTGAGCCAGATCCAGCAGTTCGGGTGCGATACGCCCGTTGGATTTGATCGAGAAAAATATTTTAACGATGGGGGTGAGCAGCGATTTTACGGATTGCTCTGTCACGACGGCCAGTTTCTGTGATTCCAGTTTGACCAGAGAACCCACCGGATAGATGCCGATGCTGCGCACAAAGGCCTGAAAAATGCGCTTGTCGAAATGCCCTTCGCTCCATTCCGCCATTTTGCGTATCGATTCGGCGGGTTCCCAGCCGTTTTTATAAGGGCGGTTGGAGGTGATCGCGTCGTATACATCGCAGACTGCGCCCATTTTGGCATACAGACTGATCTGTTCATCGGCAAGCTGGTCGGGATAACCGCTGCCATTCACCTTCTCGTGGTGGTGCAGGCAAACGTCCAGCGCAACATCGCAGATGCCTGTGCCGTCCAGCAACAGCTTGTGGCCTTCAACGGGGTGATTTTTTACCATATCAAACTCGGCATTGGTCAATTTGCCGGGTTTGTTGAGAATTTCGGGCGGGATCATCATCTTGCCCACGTCGTGCAACAGGCCCGCTAAGCCGGCCTGACGGGTCTGTTCGTCATCGAGGTCAAGTTGTTTCGCCAGAGAGACCATCAGCGCGCAGACCGCCACCGAGTGCATGTACGTGTAGTCGTCCTTGTTTTTAAGTCGCGCAAGACTGATCAGCGCACCGGGATTGCGTAGCACCGAATTGGAGATTTCCTCAACGACCGGCAGCGCATCCTCGGCTTTCAAGGCCTGTCCCATGCGCGCTTCTTCAAACATGGAAGCGACGGCTTGCTTGGACTGCGCACAAATCTTGACGGCACGCGCAGCTTCTTCTGTGGTGCTGACACGTTGCACGGTCTTTCGGGGGGTTTTGTTGGCGGGTGCAATCGCGGTTTCAATATTTTTCGTCACCGTCTCTTCTGTCTCACCGCCTTCGATGTCGTCACCTTTTGAGGTGTCTATCCATGCTGACTGGATGCGGGTGGAGATGATGGTCTGGAGGTCTTTGGGGTCCTCCAGCAAGAAAGCGCCGCGCCAGAACGGATTGTCCATCCACGAGCTGCCTAGTTCATGGATGTACATGCCGAGGCGCAGTTGGTCGATCGCGATTCGTTTTAGCATGGTGCCCTCATTCAATTTATTGATCCGGCAAGACTGCTTTTATGATGAGACCTTATCCTGTAATAGCCCTGGCGTAAGTACTCACGGTAAAGCGAATATGCGTGACAGTTCAATCCACCGGTACAGTTTGTGCCGTTTTACTCCTAAAACTCATACCATTGCCTGGGTTGATTTCCTCACGGTTTTGGCAGCAAACGAATAAACCGGTTCTTCCTCAGCAATGGTTGGATTGTCCTGATAAACGATAGTGTCGTCATCGCTACTAAGTAGTGAAATTGATGTGCTGGGTCTGATTGCAAGAGATTTTGGCGTGGCCTAAGTCCTGAGATCTATTTGTGTCGCATGAATAGTTGAATTGGGGCTGATTTAAATAGGCTATGTCGCAGTTATGTGTTGAAAGCGTTTTTTGTAATAAAAATTAATTATTAAACAATGAATTAAAATTATTCATTGTTTGAAAATTGCTATTTCAACAGTTAATTACGACAGAGCCTTTAAATAACCTGCCTTACTTTGCATAGCCACATCATCCCGCTACTGCGCAATGATGATTGTCAGTTTGAGCATGGCGAAATTATTCATTGGATCCACATGCGTGTTGGCTGCCCAATCGTGCACTTTGCGATCTATTTGTTATGACTGAACGCGATAGGGTACTTGCTCAATGCGCCATGTGTGCTGACGTCACGGAAGTTTTTCCGGGTTCCTGGCAGGGGCAGCTGGCTGCCTATTTCTGCAACACAATTCCAGAGTAGTAAAATGCTGAGTTTTATCGGCTCACCGAAGGCGGGACCTTACAGGCCAGCGTCAGCCCGCAGGGCTGCCGTGTTTGGCTACGCCGAAATACTGACAAACCCCTCATTCAGAAACAGGAGCTTTAGCTCCGTAGTTTCGTGGGAAAACCCTTGCGGTCTTGCGGGGCGGGCTTATAGCCCGGCATCCTGAAATATTTCTGCGAGGCAACGCCTCGCTAAAACACCGACAAGCGCCGCAGGCGTGGCCTTACAGGCCAGCGTCATTAAAGTATTTTGAGTCGGCATAAAGAAGCCTCCGCGAAACACAGATAAGCGCGCTGCGCGCGAGGTCTTACAGACCTGCATCGGCACGAAGTGCCAGCATAATTCAGGTATTTTGACTGCGGTTCACATCCGCTGACGCGGACATGAACCTTCGTCGAAACACCGACAAGCGCCGCAGGCGTGGCCTTACAGGCCAGCGTCATTCAAGTATTTTGAGTCGGCATAAAGATGCCTCCTCGAAACACAGATAAGCGCGCTGCGCGCGAGGTCTTACAGACCTGCATCGGCACGAAGTGCCGCTGCCTTATCTGTGTTTTCCCAAGTGAATTCGGGTTCTTCGCGGCCGAAGTGTCCGTAGGCAGCGGTCTTTTCGTAGATCGGACGCAATAGGTCGAGCATTAGCACGATGCCTTTTGGACGCAGATCGAAATGGCGCAGCACAAGTTCGGTCAGTTTGTCATCGGAAATCTTGCCGGTGCCATAGGTGTCGACCATTACGCTGGTGGGCTTGGCAACGCCGATTGCATAGGAAACCTGAACCAGGCATTTGCTGGCAAGGCCCGCTGCAACGATGTTCTTGGCGACATAGCGGCCGGCATAGGCAGCCGAACGGTCTACTTTGGAAGGATCCTTGCCGGAGAAAGCGCCGCCGCCGTGAGGGGCTGCGCCGCCGTAGGTGTCCACAATGATCTTGCGGCCGGTCAGTCCGCAATCACCTTGCGGGCCGCCGACAACGAAACGACCGGTCGGATTGACCAGGAAGTTGATGTTGCCTTTGATCAGTTCCTTGGGCAGCATCGGCATGATGATGTCTTCGATCGCCGCTTCGCGGATCGCTTCCAGCGTCATGTCAGGTGCGTGTTGTGTGGACAGCACGACAGTGTCGATGGAATGCGGTTTGCCATCCACATAGCGGATGGTGACCTGTGACTTGGCATCCGGACGCAGCCAGGGCAGACGGCCATCGTGGCGGAGTTGCGCCTGACGCTGCACCACCTGATGCGCCAGATAAATGGCCACGGGCATCAGGGTAGGTGTTTCATCACAGGCATAACCGAACATCAGGCCCTGGTCGCCCGCACCCTGATTCAGAAAGTCATCGGACGCGCGATCCACGCCCTGAGCGATGTCCGGGCTTTGCTTGTCATAGGCGACCAGCACCGCGCAACCCTTGTAGTCGATGCCGTATTCGGTATTGTCATAGCCGATGCGCTTGATGGTGTTGCGCGCAACCTGGATGTAATCAACATTGGCAGTGGTGGTGATTTCACCGGCCAGAACCACGAGTCCGGTGTTGGTCAGCGTTTCAGCGGCTACCCGCGCATACGGATCTTGCGTTAGAATCGCGTCCAGAATTGCATCGGAAATTTGGTCTGAAACCTTATCAGGATGGCCTTCGGACACGGATTCGGAGGTAAACAGAAATTCACTCATTAGGTTTCCCGCTTTATTGTCAATAAAAATGCATTCTATCAAATTTCCTAAAACTTGGTAGCATTGCGCCCATGACGACTTTTATCTTTAATACATTTTTCAATTTGCTCTCGAAATTGCCGCTGAGCGTGTTGCACAGTCTGGGCGCGTTACTCGGACGGCTGACCTATGCCTTGTCGGGGGGATATGCGGCACGCATGCGGGAGAACTTGCAGCAGGCGGGTTACTCACCGGAGGACAAACCGTTGTTGTCCGCATGCATCGCCGAGGCGGGCAAAGGAATACTGGAGCTGCCCTGGGTGTGGGGCCGATCGTATGAGGAGGTGCTCGGTCGCGTGCTGGAATGCCGCGGGCTGGAGCATGTGCAGGCTGCGCAGACCACCGGCAAGGGCATTGTTTATTTGACGCCGCATCTGGGCTGTTTTGAGATGTGTGCGCTGTATCTGGCGCAACATGCACCGATCACGGTGTTGTATCGTCAGCCGCGATTGCGCTGGCTGGAAGCCGTGATGGTGCGGGGGCGCGAGCGGGGGCAGGCCAAGCTGGCGAAGGCGGATATGAGCGGCGTACGCCTGTTGTATAAGGCGTTAAAACGCCATGAAGCCATCGGTCTATTGCCCGATCAGGTGCCCAGTCAGGGGGAAGGGGAGTGGGCGGATTTCTTCGGGCGTCCCGCCTATACCATGACGCTGGTTGGTCGTCTGGCGCAGGCGAGTGACGCCACGGTGGTGCTGGTCAGCGCCGAACGCGTTGCGGGCGGGGCGGGCTACGTGATTCATTTTGAACCGTTATTGCTCGACTATTCGCTGTCGGTCCCGCAACAGATCAATATGGCGCTGGAGCAGATGATACGGGCCTATCCTGCGCAATATCTGTGGAGCTATAACCGCTATAAAGTGCTGCACGGCATGCAGCCTGTGAAATCATCATGCTGATAAAGCCGGGTGTTTTTGTTCTGTGGCTGATACATTTTTTGCCGTTTCGGGTTATCGTCGCCATCGGTAATGGACTTGGGGCGTTGCTTTATCGGCTGGCGACAGATCGCCGTCGCGTGGGCGAGATCAATCTGAAGCTGTGTTTCCCCGAAATGAACGATGCACAGCGCGAACAGCTTCTGAAGGCGCATTTCAGCATGTTTGTACGCGGTCTGATCGAGCGCAGTATTTTGTGGTGGGGGAGTAGCGAGCGCATCAGCAGCCTGATCCGTGTTGAAGGGTTTGAGCACTTCGACGCGATCAAGGGGCAGCCCGCTATCTTGCTCACGCCGCATTTTGTCGGGATGGATGCGGGTGGCCAGTGGATTGCGCAACATGTGGACACGGTGTGCATGTATGCGAATCAGAAGAACCTCTACATGACCGAACTGTTGCTCAAAAAACGCGCGCGTTTTGGCAATCAGTTGCTGTATTCGCGCCAGCAGGGGCTGCGCCCCATCATCAAGGGGATGCGTCAGGGCATGCCATTCATTTATCCTCCGGATCAGGATCAGGGGATCAAGGATGGCGTGTTTATTCCGTTCTTCGGGGTGCCTGCCGCGACCATGACTTCGGTGTCGCGGATTGCGCAGATGACGGGTGCGAAAGTCGTCCCCAGCATCACACGCGTGTTGGCGGGCGGAGCGGGCTATGTGCTGACCTTTTATCCCGCATGGGAGAATTATCCGAGCGGTGATGAGGTTCAGGATGCGCGGCGCATGAACGAATTTATCGAGTGCCGTGTGCGCGAAATGCCGGAACAGTATTTCTGGCTGCACAAGCGATTCAAGACCCGGCCGCAAGGCGAAGAGAAATATTATTAGTTAAGTGGTGAGTGGTAAGTGGTAAGTGGTAAGTGGTCTGTAGCTTCAAGGGGAAGAAATGAAATATCGTGATTTGCGCGACTTTATTGCGCAGCTGGAAAAGATCGGCGAGCTCAAACGTATCAGTCTGCCGGTTTCTACGCATCTGGAGATGACGGAAATCTGTGATCGCGTGTTGCGCGCGAAGGGGCCGGCAATCCTGTTCGAAAATCCGTCAGGACACACCATGCCGGTGCTGGCCAATCTGTTCGGTACACCGCGCCGCGTGGCACTGGGCATGGGTGAGGAGTCGATTGCCGCGCTGCGCGAAGTAGGAAAATTGCTCGCCTATCTCAAGGAGCCTGAGCCGCCCAAAGGGTTGAAGGATGCGTGGGATAAATGGCCGGTGTTGAAGCAGGTCATGAATATGTCGCCGAAGGTGTTGTCTTCTGCGCCCTGTCAGGAGGTGGTCTGGGAAGGTGCAGATGTGGACTTGAGCCGTTTGCCGATCCAGCATTGCTGGCCGGGCGACGTAGCACCTTTGATCACCTGGGGGCTGGTGGTAACCCGAGGACCTGACAAAACGCGCCAGAATCTGGGTGTGTACCGGCAACAGGTGATCGCACCGAACAAGGTGATCATGCGCTGGCTGGCGCATCGCGGCGGGGCGCTCGATTTTCGCGATCATTGTCTGAAATTTCCCGGTGTGCCGTTCCCTGTTGCAGTGGTGATCGGCGCGGATCCCGCGACGATACTGGGGGCGGTCACCCCTGTGCCGGACTCGTTGTCTGAATATCAGTTCGCAGGGTTGCTCAGAGGTTCCAAAACCGAGCTGGTGAAGTGTCTGGGCAGCGATTTGCAGGTGCCGGCCAGCAGCGAGATCGTGCTCGAAGGCGTGATCTATCCGGATGAAGTGGCCATGGAGGGACCTTATGGCGACCATACCGGCTACTACAACGAGCAGGATAAATTCCCGGTGCTGACCATACAACGCATCACGATGCGCCGCGACCCGATTTACCATTCCACCTATACCGGTAAACCGCCGGATGAACCGGCGATGCTGGGGGTGGCGCTCAACGAAGTGTTCGTGCCGCTGCTGCAAAAACAGTTCCCGGAGATCGTGGATTTTTATCTGCCGCCTGAAGGGTGCAGTTATCGCATGGCGATCGTGTCGATCCGCAAACAGTATGCGGGCCACGCTAAACGCGTGATGTTCGGCATCTGGTCTTTTTTGCGGCAGTTCATGTATACCAAATTCATCATCGTGGTGGATGAGGATATCGATATCCGCAACTGGCAGGAAGTGATCTGGGCGATCACCACGCGCATGGATCCGGTCAGGGACACCCTGCTGGTGGAAAATACGCCGATCGACTATCTGGATTTTGCCAGTCCCGTATCGGGGTTGGGCGGCAAGATGGGGCTGGATGCGACCAACAAATGGGTGGGCGAGACGCAGCGCGAATGGGGTACGACTATCGTGATGGATGAAGCGGTCAAACGCCGGGTGGATGCGATGTGGAGCGAGCTGGGATTGTAAATTGACTGTTCGGCTGAGGTTGTCGAAGCATGAACAGGCAACCTCGAAACCGCCGGGGGTTGCCCGGCAGCAAGTTGCTTGTCTTGCCAAGAAAAGTAACCAAAATAAATAGCCCCTGACGGCGCACAGGGGGAGTGGGGTTAAGCGCTGTTGTCTTGGCTAAAAGCCCTCTCCAATTAGCGTTTTTCCACCCATTCGATCAGCGCGTCCTGCGCGGCCTGAGCGTATTTGGCATTGGGGTGATTGATAATGAAGACGACGATCCATTGCTTGCCGCTGCGCGCATGCACATAGCCTGCGAGGGATTTTACGCCTTCCAGCGATCCCGTCTTGAGGTGGGCGTGCCCGGCAATCTCATCTCCTTTAAAACGTCTCTTGACCGTGCCGTCCATGCCCAGTATCGGCAAGGAAGCTTCCAGTTCGGCGGAGTAAGGGCTGAGGGCGGCGCGATTCAGGATGTCGGCCAGATGATGCGCGCTAATGCGTTCCGTGCGCGACAAGCCCGCACCGTTTTCCAGCACCAGTTCGGGAAAAGGTTGATCGCCCAGCCAGTTCGAGATAGCCGCAATGCTTTGCACAAGGCTGGCGGTGTCAGTTGCCCCCAGTGATAAAAACAGCTGGCGTGCCATGGTATTGTTGCTGAATTTGTTGATGTCGCGGATGACTTCCGACAGCGGGGGGGACAGGTGGGTGGAAAACGCCTGCAGGGCGTCCGGCGCGGTGCCTGTTCTCACCTGTCCTTGTATCTGGCCGCCCAGTTCCTGCCAGAGCGCGGCGAACACGGCGAAAAAATAGTCATCGGGCGGCAGCAGCGAAAAATAATCCTGCTGCTCGCCACAGGTGGCGGGGATTTTGCCTTCCAGCACAATGTTGTGCCCTTCCAGGTGGGACTGGTAAGCGTCATCACCGTTGCACGGCAGGCGGGTGTCAGTGGTGATCCGGTTAATCAGGTGATAGCCATGCAGTTCGGGTTCCAGCAGAGCTGTCGTTTGTTTTTCGTTTGGAATCAGGCGTAAGTGCAGTGCGTTCAGATTGAGCAGCAAGGCGTTGGGGCCGACGTTGTAGGCACGGGTCGGTTTGTTGTCGAAGGCGGCGGGGTCGTAGGGTGCGAGTGCGAAAAAACTGCCATCGAGCACGATGTCGCCGCGAATCTCGCGCAATCCGCGCTGACGCAGTTCGCGCAGCCACAGCCAGAATGCTTCTATGGTCAGCGCAGGATCGCCGTAACCTTTAAAAACAAGATTGCCGTATAAAACGCCGTTTTCCAGTTTGCCGTCCAGATAGGCTTCGGTTTTCCAGCGATAGGCGGGCCCCAGAATTTCCAGGCCCGCATACGTGGTGAGCAGCTTCATGGTGGAAGCCGGATTCATGGCCTCTGTGGCGTTCAGTTTGATGAGCGGATAATGATGTCCGGTTTCGCGCACTTCCACGGCGACGGCGGATGCCGGAATATTGGCTTTTTTGAGTTCGCTCAGGACAGAATCAGGCAACTGGATTGCATTTGCATTCAATACTGATGATAAAAATATGCAGAGTAAAAACGTGCAAGTCAAAAATACACCGTCATTCCCGCGCAGGCGGGAATCCAGTAAAAATAAATATTCCGCGTAGCGGTCGAAATATTTTTGTTGTCCCGCGTTGCGGGTGTTTTTTAAAATACCTGGATTCCCGCCTGCGCGGGAATGACGCTCAATTGAAATAGCCCGATTCATGACAGCGCCTCGACGATGGTCTGCGTGCGGATGAGCAGACGCTGTATTTCCTCATCAGAGATCACATAGGGCGGCATGAAGTAAACCGTGTTGCCCATCGGGCGTAACAGCAGTTCATGCTGGAGTCCAAGCGCGAAGCAGCGTTGTGCAAAATCGGCATGCGGGGTTGCCACTTCGAAGGCCCAGATCATACCGGTGTTGCGCCAGTTGTGGACTGCGGGCAGTTCGCGCAACGGTCTGGCGAGGCGGTTGAGCAAATCAGCCTTTTCCCGGTTGGTAACCAGTACATCGTCTTGTTTAAAAATATCCAGCGTGGCGAGTGCGGCGCGACAGGCCAGCGGATTGCCGGTGTAGGAATGCGAATGCAAAAAACCGCGTGCGGTCTCATCTGCATAAAATGCCTGATAGATAGTGTCGGTCGTCATCACGACCGACAGTGGCAGATAACCGCCGGTGATGCCTTTGGAAAGCAGCAGGAAGTCGGGCGTTATCCCTCCCTGTTCGCAGGCAAACATCGTACCGGTTCTGCCCATGCCGACCGCTATTTCGTCGGCGATCAGATGGACGTTGTACTGATCGCAAAGACGGCGGGCGAGTGTCAGATAGCTCGGGTGATACATGGCCATGCCGGCGGCGCCCTGTACCAGTGGTTCGATGATAAAGGCGGCAAGCTCGCCGTGATGCTGCTGCAAATGCGCTTCTAACGCATTTGCGCAGCGCAGCGCAAAGGCCTCGCTCGTCTCGCCCTCGTCAGCATTGCGCGAGTCAGGGCTCATCACCGTGGCCTGTTGCCGGATCAGCGCGCCATACGCGTCGCGAAACAGTGCCACGTCGGTCACCGACAGCGCACCCAGTGTTTCGCCGTGGTAGCTGTTTTGCAGACTGATAAACTGTGTTTTCCCCGGTTGACCGGTATTGCGCCAGTAGTGTGCGCTCATTTTAAGTGCAATTTCGGTGGCGGATGCCCCGTCCGAGCCATAAAAGCAATGCCCCAGCCCGGGTGGCGCGAGTTCACGCAGCCGTTCGGATAGTTCGACCACAGGTTCGTGGGTGAAACCTGCCAGCATCACATGTTCCAGCGTTTCGAGCTGGGCGCGCAGTGCGGCATTGATGCGCGGGTTACTGTGGCCGAACAGGTTGACCCACCACGAGCTGACCGCGTCCAGATATTTGTTGCCATCAAAATCATGCAACCAGGCGCCTTGCCCGCGTGCGACGGGGATCAGCGGAAACGTTTCATAATGTTTCATCTGCGAACAGGGGTGCCAGACAGCAGACAGCGAGCGGCTGATCAGTTCAGCATTGGTTGGGGTGTTTTTTGGCATGTGCGAATCATAACCAAATTTTCGCTGCCAGCGCAGAGTTTAAGCGGGTTTGAGCTGACCCTGGCTGGAAAATGCGCTGCCGTCGCTATGATAGTATGGCTGTTATGCGCAAGGGATGAAGGACCGAAATGCCTGTTTGCAGTAAGGAAATTTAAACAAAATTATGACAAGAAAGGTTACTTTGCTTTGAGTATTGCGCTATCTGTGGCATTCTTCGCCCTTTATAAGTAGTGAATACTGTGTCGACATCGGGTTAGCAGGTGCGGCAGTTGGAGGATGGTAGTAATGAAATGTGTAGATGATTTCCGCCTGCGCTTAGGTTCGCGTGAGCTGGTGCCGATAATTATAGGTGGGATGGGGGTGGATATTTCTACCGCTGAATTGGCTTTGGTGGCGTCACGTCTGGGCGGTATCGGACATATATCCGATGCCATGCTGCCGACCGTGACCGACAGGCGCTACAAGACGAAGTTTGTCAGCGACAAACAAAAACAATACAAACTGAACATCAAGCAGGTGGACAAGTCGATCGTGCAGTTCGATCTGGCGCAGGTTGCTGAAGCGACACGCCTGCATGTGAGTAACACCATGGAAGCCAAGCGCGGCGAAGGCATGATTTTCGTCAACTGTATGGAAAAGCTCACCATGAACGCGCCACGTGAAACTTTGCGGGTGCGTCTGAATGGCGCATTGGATGCCGGTATCGATGGCATCACCCTGAGCGCAGGCTTGCATCTGGGTTCATTTGAGATGATGAAAGATAATCCGCGTTTTCGCGATGCCCGACTGGGCATTATCGTCTCATCGCTGCGTGCGCTGATTCTGTTTCTGCGAAAAACGGCCAGGCTCGAACGCTTGCCTGACTTTATCGTAGTGGAAGGGCCGCTGGCCGGCGGGCATCTTGGATTCGGCATGGATTGGGCGCAATATGACTTGCATACCATTGTTGCGGAAATCATTGCACACCTGAAAGCCGAACATCTGGATATTCCTGTTATTGCAGCGGGAGGTATTTTTACAGGCACGGATGCGGTGGACTTTATGGAGCATGGATGCGCGGCCGTACAGGTCGCGACGCGCTTTACCGTTTCCAAAGAGTGCGGCATTCCTGAAAAAGTTCAGCAGGAGTATTTCAAGGCAACCGAAGATCAGATGGAGGTGAATACCACATCGCCCACCGGTTACCCGATGCGCATGATCAGCACCAGTCCTTCTATCGGTGCAGGGATACGTCCGAACTGCGAAGCGTATGGTTATCTGCTCGATGGCAACGGCGGTTGCGCCTATATCGACGCCTACAACCGGGTGGTTGCGGAAAATCCGGAGGCCAAGAAAATTTCCGTGATGGACAAGACCTGTTTGTGCACGCACATGCGCAACTATGATTGCTGGACTTGCGGGCACTACACCTACCGCCTGAAGGACACGACGCATCGCAATGAGGATGGTACATACCAGATCCTGTCCGCCGAACATATCTTTCACGACTATCAGTTCAGCAAAGATAACAAGCTGGCGCTGCCTGCCGGAAAATAAATTTCACTTTCGCCCTTGAAATCGCAAGCTGCTAACCCCATTGTTAGCGCTTGCAGGCGGAGCCTCTTGTGTTTTGCCTCTGCATTTAATTCAACTCATTGATTCAGGAGATATAAGTATGAAGATTCGTCCTTTGAACGATCGCGTCATCGTCAAGCGTATGGAAGAAGAGCGTAAAACCGCTTCTGGTATCGTGATTCCCGATGCGGCCACCGAAAAACCGGATCAAGGCGAAATCATCGCCGTGGGCAATGGCAAAATGGGTGATGACGGTAAATTGCAGCCGATGACCGTTAAAGTGGGCGACCGTGTGTTGTTCGGCAAATATGCCGGCCAGGCCTTCAAAATGGACGGTCAGGAATACATGACGATGCGCGAAGACGACATCATCGGTATCGTAGAAGCCTAATCCAAGCTCAATCGTCGGTGATGCTGCGTTGGCTTCCTCACTCGTTCCTGGCCGTGCTTGATGCACTGTCTTCGTCACGAGTTCGTTGCCGCCTTGCCTCACCCAAGCTTTGAACTTGGCTCAAGATTACTGAATTTCTAGGAGAAATAAACATGGCAGCTAAAGACGTAAAATTCCACGACGCCGCACGCAATAAAATGGTGGTTGGCGTGAACATTCTGGCCGATGCCGTTAAGGTTACGCTGGGTCCCAAGGGTCGTAACGTGGTGCTGGACCGCTCATACGGTTCACCCACCATCACCAAGGACGGCGTTTCTGTCGCCAAGGAAATCGAACTGAAAGACAAGTTCGAAAACATGGGCGCGCAAATGGTCAAGGAAGTCGCTTCCAAGACTTCCGATGTGGCCGGTGACGGTACCACGACTGCGACTGTATTGGCGCAATCCATCGTGCAGGAAGGTATGAAGTTTGTTGCAGCCGGCATGAATCCGATGGATCTGAAGCGTGGTATCGACCAGGCCGTGATCGCTGCGGTGGCTGAGTTGAAGAAACTTTCCAAGCCTTGCACTACCAGCAAGGAAATCGCCCAGGTTGGCAGCATTTCCGCCAACTCTGACACCGTGATCGGCGAGAAAATCGCGGCTGCGATGGAAAAAGTCGGCAAGGAAGGCGTGATCACCATTGAGGATGGCACCGGTCTGGAAGATGAGCTGGACATCGTTGAAGGCATGCAGTTTGACCGCGGCTATCTGTCGCCTTACTTCATCAACAACCAGGATCGTCAGCTGGCGTTGATGGAAAATCCATTCATCCTGTTGCATGACAAGAAAGTCTCCAACATCCGCGATCTGCTGCCTATCCTGGAACAGGTTGCCAAGGCTGGACGCCCGTTGCTGATTATCGCTGAAGATGTGGACGGCGAAGCGCTGGCAACACTGGTGGTCAACAATATTCGCGGTATCCTGAAGACCGTTGCTGTCAAGGCCCCGGGCTTTGGCGATAGGCGCAAGGCCATGCTGGAAGATATCGCGATTCTGACCGGCGGTACTGTCATCGCTGAAGAAGTTGGTCTGACGCTGGAAAAAGCGACGCTGGCTGAATTGGGTCAGGCTAAGCGCGTCGAAGTGGGCAAGGACAACAGTATCATCATCGACGGCGCAGGCAAGGAAGACGCGATCAAAGGTCGTATCGGCCAGATCAACAAGCAGGCTGAAGAGTCGACCAGCGATTACGACAAGGAAAAGCTGCAAGAGCGTAAAGCCAAGCTGGCGGGCGGTGTTGCCGTGATCAAGGTTGGTGCTGCAACTGAAGTTGAAATGAAGGAAAAGAAGGCGCGCGTGGAAGATGCATTGCACGCAACCCGTGCTGCGGTTGAAGAAGGTATCGTCCCTGGCGGCGGCGTAGCACTGCTGCGTGCTAAGGCTGCGGTTGCCGGCCTCAAGGGCATCAACCATGACCAGGATGCCGGCATCACGATCGTGCTGCGTGCGATGGAATCGCCTATCCGTGCTATTACCCTGAACGCAGGCGATGAGCCTTCGGTCGTGGTGAACAAGGTATTGGAAGGCAAGGGAAGCTTTGGCTACAACGCAGCCACAGGCGAGTATGGCGATATGCTGGCGATGGGCGTAGTCGATCCAACCAAGGTGACGCGCGTTGCATTGCAAAATGCGGCCTCGATCGCCGGTTTGATGCTGACGACCGCATGCATGGTTGCCGAATTGCCGGAAGACAAGCCGGCAGCCGGCGGCGGTATGGGCGGCGGCATGGGCGGTATGGACGGCATGATGTAATAATCAATCGTTGTCTGATTGATCTTGCAAACCCCGCTTTGGCGGGGTTTGTCATTATGTGTTGCCGTTCCTGAGAAAGTAGGTATAATGCGCGGCTCTCGAACTTGAAAGCTCAGCTTTCAGCGCATTGCAGAGTATGGCCTGGTAGCTCAGTCGGTAGAGCAGAGGATTGAAAATCCTTGTGTCGGTGGTTCGATTCCGCCCCGGGCCACCAAATAGATAAAGGGGTTGCAGAGATGCAGCCTTTTTTGTTTTTCTACAATTGCAGATGTTTTTCTACAATTCTTCATTTCAGAGGTTCAACCTTCTCGCCTTTTCTGTTTCGCGTGTAGTGCTCAGTCATGGCGCGCGTCTTGTGTCCGAGTAGCTGCTGTGAGCGTGCCAGATCATCCGTGTCGGTTGCTGTCTTGGCACGAATGTCCCGAAACTGGAAATCAACCCCCGCCGCTTTCCTTGCATTGTCAAAACGCGTGCGTAACGTGCCATAACTCAATCTCTGGCCGTTTCCGTTTGCAGCATTGCATCACCGCCCATGACGCTGTGCTGACGCCCCAGGATGCGCTGTATCAGCGCTGCCAGTTCGCCCACAATGTTGATGCGCAGCTTCTTGCCCGTTTTGTTCTGGGTGAATAGCAAAAAGCCCTCACGAATATCGCTACGGTTCAGTTTCAGCAAGTCTGCCGGCCGCTGTCCGGTGAGGTAGGCTAAATCCATGGCATCCTGCACGGTGTAGTGCGCTTTTTCCCAGACATCGAAGAATTCAGTATCTTCGATATAACGGTCGCGGCCTGTTTCACGGTGGCCTTTGACGCCGGCGCAAGGGTTTGGCGCATCGGTGTAGCCCCATGCCCTGGCGCAGTTGAAAATGTGGCTGAACAAGGCTTTTTCGCGGTTTGCGCGGGTGGGTGCAACTTGGCCGCGTTGGTCCAGATAGCGTTTGACGTGGTGCGGCTTGATTGCATCAATCGGCATAGTGCCGAACACCGCTTCAAGTCTGGTCAATTCCTTCTCATTGTCGCGCTGGGTCTGTGGCGCCTTGCTTGGGAAAACTTCCTTTCGGTAGCGCGCGGCCACGCTCTTGAATTCGCTGTTGTTACGGTCAAACGGTTCGCATTCGATTTCAGCCCAAAGGCGTTTTGCAATGGATAAATCCTGATCAAGCTTCGTCCACTTGCGCACCTTGTCGGTAGAGACGTGGTAATACATCTTGCCCTTGAGAGTCATCCTCGGTGGCAGGTTGTGATTGATTGTGCGAGGACGCCCCATAATCTGGCCTTACGCCATTGCGCCCCAGTTGGGCTCCGGTGCAGCCGGCGCCGTGTTCGTGATGGAGCCGCCGCATAAACGCGCCTGCACGTGTTCACGCGATACCCTGGCATGACCGTTTGCACCGGTGGCGAACAGGAAGCCGTTAGCCTTCAACCATGCGATCTGTTCCGCCTTGCGCTTGCGCTCGGTCAGTTCGGCCAGCTCTGATTGTGTGAGAAAAAGCATCATGTCACCTCACGACGCCATGACGTGCACGGCGTACTGATCGTTTGTGCATCAGGCGCGACTGGTAGAGGCTGGCGTGTTTGTATGACGGGTTAATCTGGCGGATACGATTGCGCAATTTCATGAGCGTGAGGCTTGCATTGATGGTCATGTCACAGCTGGTTATGTGCGGGGTAATGGCGCGTCTTGGTTTCATGCTGTTTTCTCCTTGAGTTGTTCGATTGCTGGTGAAAAGGGAATGATTCTGGCTGTGGCAATTCTGGACATCAGGCCGATGATGGTTTCTTGCATCGCGGCGAGCTCATCCACCACGCCCTGTGCGACATACATTTGCCGCAGTTTGGTATTTTCTGCCTGGGCTTCGTCCAGTAAGCTTTGCAGGCGTGCATTTTCTATTCGCAGTTCAGGTGCTTCGCCGCGCTGGAATGACAGGACGTTCAGTAGTTCAGGGGTAAAACCTTCGCCGCCCACGTCTGGCGACATCAGGTTGCCGGTTTCGCTGACGAACCAGCCATCCCAGCCGGCATGTGTGAATTTGAATCTCACGCTTTCAAGTACCAGGCGCAGCAGTTCGAAGGCGAGGAAAGGTATCTGGGTGTCGCCGTTCTCCCATCTGTCAAGCGTGCGCAGCGATACGCGCATATAGGCGGCGCACTGCTTTGGTGTCATGCGAAGTATCGTGCGCATGTGTTTGAAGCTTTCCGGATCAACTGTGAAGCCTTGCGACAGCTGCACCCATTGCGGGTGATAGCCCGGGAAAGCCTCGTTGATTGCTTTTGAACTTGGCTCGATGGCCTGCATCCAGTACGCCCAGCTGGTTTTGTGGCTGGGCTGATGGTGCGCCCTGGTCTTTTTAGTGGTATTCTTCATTCAGCCTTCTCCTATCAAGGCAAGTTGCGCGCCGGTGCTTGGCGGTTCCGGCGCGTAACGCTTTCTAAGCGTCCAATAAGTGCCAATTCCCGCTGAAATGCCCCTTGTAGAAATACAAGCCTTGGTGTGATGCAGGCCGCTGTGCAAGGTCTGCAAGCAACTCATCCACAGCCGCTTTGCCGTGTTCAGCAGCTTGCAGCACATCCCAGCGCGCATTGCGGCTCAGTACCAGCTTCCACTTGTCATGATCCAAAATGGTCACAAGCTCGCGTTCCGGCAGTTCCTCGGCGGCGATTTCTTCATCGGTTCTTTCTTCTTCCGGAAGTACCAGCGCCTTGCGCAACTTTGGCGACCAGAACAGCTGACGCTTTCCCTTGAACTGCTTGGCGTACTCGATGAACAGTTCGCCGGATCCCGTATCGCCTTCGGCGAAGTCGCGCAGCAAGGTGAAGGGAGTCCGGCCACTGAGACGGCGGCCCACTTTGGCGTGTCCCTTGGTGAGTTCGTGTGATGCGCCCCAGTGTGAGTCTGTCAACGTCTTGGATGCGGTGCTGGGTTCATGTCCGAACTTGGCGACATACTCGGCGGCGTAATCGCCCGCCTGAACGTCAAAGGCATACAGCAGCATTTCATTCACCTGGTCACGATCTGCCAGCCCGATTTTGATGAGGGTATCGATCCACACCATGTCCAACTGCTTGAGCAGCTCCAACTGGTCGGGGCTGGCGAATACCAGCGTATGCGTGTGAGGATGCCAGCCGTTTGCGCCGTGAGTGACTTCCAGCGCGCGAATGCTGCCCAGGGTGGAAGTCTGTTCCATGATGCGTTTGTAGGACCGGCTGTTCTTGAACTTGGTTTGCGCCGTTGAAAACAGCTTTAGGTTGTCGGCCAGCAGGTGATTCAACTGGTGAGGGAAGGTCTGGCTCATTAGGTAAACCTTGCCGCCCATCTTCGCCCAAGCGCTGATTGCGTTCTGTAGCTCGATGCGGCGTTGCTCGGTGATCTTGGCTGCACAAACCGGGCAATGCCACACGCTGCCGCAGGTGGAGAGATTGCCGAAGGATGCGCCCTTGTCTCCCGTGCGGAACACGCTCACGCCGTTTTCATTCATGCAGCTGCGCTGGCAGTGTTTTACACGTTCACCCGGGAGCAGGCCTTGTGCTGTGCGCTGCAACTGGTAACGCATCCGGCGCGGTGCATCTAAGGCTTCGCTGCCTGTTTTCCGTTTTGGTTTTTGGCTAGCTGGAGCGTGTACAGTATTCGCATATATACGTACAGTATTCGCATATATACCAAGAGAAGCACGGCCTGCTGGTTTTGCCTCCTGCTGGCGGTTGTAACTAGGGTTCATGCCGCCATCCTTACAGGCGCATTGCATGCCAGACGAAGTTGCTTTTCTGCCATCTCGTGGGTGAAGGCCATCTGTTCTGATGCGCCGTAAACCAAACCGAACTCATACGCACTGATAGTGCGCAGGCCTAGCTTGTTGTCCACGATCAGGCCATTGATGCGCTGGATGGCTTTGTAGGCCTGGATGAGTCCTGCTTGTACCCGCGCAAGTGCTTCCGCTTGGGTGTCTTCAAGAAGCCCCGGAAAATATGGGTGTTCGGGTGCTTGGCGGCAATTCATGATTTTTCCTATCAGTTGATTGAGACGTTACGCGAGGGGCACCACGGCGCAGACACAGTCAGAGCTGTCTGATAGCTTCTGAGAGCGGCGCAGGGCGTCCTGGTGGCGCGCATAGCGGCGTGCGAAGGTCGGCAAGATGCTGGTGCAATCCCAGCGTCTTCCAGTTAGTTTTGCTTCCCGCTTGAGCTCGGGCGACTCCGAATAGAAGTCGCCAGTTTCGATATTGAGGACGGCGTACATGGCGGCTATACCTGACCAGGTGTTGCAGGCTTTTTGGCAGCTTGAGCCGCTGCAATGGCCAGGACGACCAGCGTTGCCAATACGAAAACAGCAGCCTTACCGCCGCCACCGGAAAGCATGGATACAGGGCATGGGGCGCTCATTCTTCACCATCCGTTTCTTCGTCGGTGGATTGCTCATCTGCTTGCTGGTTGGCCAGCAGTGCAGTGCTATACAAGCTGCCAATCAAATCGGCCTGTGTTTTTGGTTCTGCTTTTTCAGGCAATGGAGCCAGGATGTTCCGGCCTTGCAGTGTTCTGAAAAGCAGGTAATTTTCAGCCATCAAACCGTAAAGCTCTTTAGTGTCGGTATCAGTCTTTTCTGAATAAGTCGAAAGAAAGCCGCTTTCCAGCCCGTGTTTCATCAGTTCGGCAATGCGCGCATCGTTTGCATCCATGCGCTCAAGGATTGAATCTACACGATCTTGCGGGAGGGTCTGATCAACCACGAACCGGCTGGTTTGCACTTGAGTGACTATGCCAATGCCGGGGATTAATTTCGTCTCGGTGTTGCTTGGCTTGGCTTCGATGTCGTTGAAGTCGATTCCGCTGCCTTCATAGAACGTGCGAAGGTTTTCAAGAAAGGCCATATCCGGGATAAACCGGCCAGTCTCAAAGTTTTTGAGTTTGTGACCTGGCAGCTGACTTTGCTCGATGACGTTGGCTTGAGTTAAGCCAAGCTGGAAACGGGCAGCGCGGGATTGCTCAGCCGTTACAGGTAATTTCGATGGGATTTTCATTTCTTCTCCAAAATATTTTATAAGAGTGCATTTGCACCGTAGTAAAACTATAACACAACTATTTTTAATTGTGTTCAATAGTTCACTTATAAAATATTAAGGGTGTAAAAAAACCCGGTACTTGCCGGGTCGTTAAGAAAAAAATCAGATATTTAAAGCTGTTTGAGTTTGTCTCGAGCATTTTCTGACATGTTGCTCAAGTATTTTTTTACCAAATCTGGCGTGTTTGGATCAGATACAGTGCTTTGAATTAATTTATTCCTTTTCTCTTGAGGTAAATTTGTAGCGTCAGTAAATACGCTAAGAAGCTCCATAATCAAAGCATACCCTTCGGGGTCTTTGGCTTTAAGCAGTGACTCAAGTAAGCTCAAGATCATCCGCGTATCATCTTTTCCTAGCATTGAACCGATCATAGGGACTATGACGGCAGACGGTAAAATTGCGGCTGTCCCCATATTAAGAATTGTGTCGGCTAATCCAATGGTAAGGGCATGAGGTTCTTCACTGCCGTAAATAAGCTGATTTGGACTGACTTCCAGGGCATCACACAACAATCGAAGTTCACGCGCGCCAGGTTTATGTCTACCTGCCTCATAATTGATAAGCACAGTTCTGGAAAGCCCGGTTTTTCCATGCAAATCACTTTGAGACATTGATTTTGCCTCTCTCGCGGTTTTTAGGCGAATACCAATGCCATCTTCTATAGATGGTGCTTGGCTTGGTTTGTCTGGTGCGTTGTCTTGCTTGGTCATGGCGGTTTTGCAGTTAAAACTCATTGGTTATTCAGGTAAAACTAGCCGGTAGAACTCCAGTTTATTGGCTTCCAGCTGGTTGCCGTTATTTCTATCAAGCGCATTATTGCAGGGTTGTGGACAGTGCGCCAGTGTTGGCAATCTAGCCGGCCGGCATCGTCATGAATGCGGGTGATCGATACGGTGTTTTGATCAGGTGCAGGCAGGATCACACCAAACCAAAACCGTTTTGCAGAAGGATGATCTACGCTGATTCACAGTGAGGTGAAGGGGTGTGCTTCAGAAATTCACCGCAGCCCATGGGCGCACCGCTCTTCATGCTGGACAGACTTCGCGGGGTGGCCGCTCCGCCCCGTAAAATTGAGTGGTTATCCGTGTTTATTACAAATTTGTAAAAAACACGGATAACCAATAAAAAGACTACAGTTTGTCGGAAAATTGAAAAAATGCATAAATCTATTGAAATTTCGAAAAATCAGTAAATCGTCACCAACTGGCGGAAACACAGGGAAGTTTGAAAAGATAAGCAATAAAGCGGATTTTGCAAAACACAAGAAAATTTTTACTTTTGGGTAAAGTTTGCTATAGTTCGTTTGGGCCTAGCCCGCGAGGTCACCGTAGGTGGCTGCGCTGAGAGCCGAGGAGCGCATGACGCTACTCGGCTTTTGCGTTTCTGGGGGTTCTATTCACCAAGTCAAAGCAACTGTACTTAATTCCCCTTTCAGCTACCAATTCACCAGGCAAAACACAGTCAATCAATTTCCCTGCACCTTTTAAAGCCGAGTAGGGGCGGTTCCCTTCGTCATAACCACCGATACACATCGGCCAAAGGTATATATCTGCTATCTGCATCAGCTTAGAAGATTTTGCTTTTGTTCTGAACTCGTAAAGCGTAGCGGTGTGATCAACAGAGGTGAGAGGGTTGTATATCGATGCGGAATTTTGGTCGAACGAGTGGCCTGTATCCTTTAGAGAGTTGTAGTACCCATGCAAAACAGCATCATCTGCTTTGCTGCATCGCTCAACATAGACACGGAGTTTCCGATCTCTCTCACTTGAAAATTTCACTGCACGTTCCACAACTACATCAAAAGCCGTTTTGCATAAAGACCACCGTTTGCGCCCGTACTTTTCCCTGTATCTGTGGTTGTAGCCTGGGCGGTCGATGACGCAAGCAAAACCAATAACCGGAAGCGCGAAAAGTAACCGTTCAAGATCATTTATGAATTGATTGCAGACTTTTTTATCGAGTCCCAGCCAAGTAAAGTTTTCATGCTGCCCCCGAATTTCATAAGAATGTAGCGGGTGTGCACCAAGTTGCGGCCAGCGCAAACGGAATTCATCAATCTGTGCATTTGCAGAATTTATATTTTCGTCATCAATCAAAACGCCGCCCAAAGCAAACCAATCATGACCGTGCTGAGCTTGGCCGGCTTTACGATCTGGATGCCTTGTCCCAGAGTCGTCCATGTAGAAAGTCGATACCGCAACCATTCGAAAAGTCCAATATAGTTAATGCCCTGATCGTAGCATAGGATGACCACGAATAAGCAGAACTAGGAGCCTGTCGGACTTAAAGTCTTCGAAAATCAACAAATTAGCATTGGATTAATATATAATTACACTTGTTATTCAACAAGTTAAAGCTATTTTATGAGCAATTTCAGGCCGATTCGAAGAGATGTGGATTATCTGTT
>CAMTUO010000036.1:0-1441 GCA_947084955.1 uncultured Gallionella sp. | reverse complement strand
TTCCAGCAGCGTCATTTCTTTTTGGGCGATGCTGCGTGTAGCAGAGTCTTTTTTTGCCGCGCCAGATAAAGCTCGTTCACGGACGCAATTCAACGGTAAACGATGCAGATGCAGTAATCCTATTGGGGGTTTTAAAAGCAGTGGCAGCACCATGAGCAGCGTTTTTGCCAGGGGTGTTATTTCTTTCCAGTGCAGGTGGGCTTTGCAGCCGAAAAGTTCTTTCCAGTAGCGTCATTTCTTTTTGGGTGGTGCTGCCTGTTGCAGGGGTCTTTTTCAGCCGCGTCAGATAAAGCTCATTCACGGGTGCTGTTCAACGGTAAAGGGTTCGAGTACAGTAATCCTGTTCAGGGTTTTAAAAGCAGTGGTGGTGCCAGGTGTCCAATTCTTTTCATGCTCATCCTTCACCGCACCGCCGCACTCTAACATTGCATTCAAGGGGACACGCCTTGGCGAGGCATTTTTAGGGCATGGGTATCATCAGCGTTGGGGCGTTGTTCTGGCTTCATTGTTGGCGTGCCCCTTAATTTAACGTTATACGTCATCAACAGGATCACCATGACACTCCCTACCTTCGACGACTTGATGAACCCACTGCTTAAGGCACTACGCATGCTTGGTGGCTCAGGCTCCATTGAGGAGATTTACTCCAAGACTGTTGAGATCACTGGTCTCACGGAAGATGTGCTCGCGCAGCTTCACGACCCCGACAAGAGTAGCCAAACCGAAGTCGGCTATCGCCTTGCTTGGGCACGAACGTATCTCCGAAAATACGGCCTATTGGAAAACTCCAGTCGCGGAGTTTGGTCGCTGACCGAAAAGGCTAAAAGCATTGAATCCGTAGAGGCTGCTGAGGTTCTTCGCTTTGTCCGCGCTCTCGATAAACAGGACGCCCCAAAAAAGCGCCCTTCTGACGAAACCGCGCGCGAACTCTCCGAAGAAGAGGGGTGGAAAGACAAGCTTTCGGCGGTTCTTACACAGAAACTTGACCCTGCTGGCTTCGAGCGTTTGGTTCAGCGCATCTTGCGCGAATCTGGATTTATCCACGTTGAAGTAACTGGCCGCACTGGAGATGGTGGTATTGACGGAAAGGGCATTGCCCGCATCCATGGCTTCATGAGCTTTCACGTTCTTTTTCAGTGCAAGCGTTACAAGGGCTCTGTTGCAGCCGGAGAAGTTCGAGACTTTCGCGGCGCTATGGTGGGCCGTGCCGACAAGGGCTTATTTATTACCACAGGTTCTTTTACTCCCGCCGCAGTGAAGGAAGCTACACGCGATGGCGCTCCACCAATTGATCTTGTTGATGGTGATGAGCTCGCCGAGAAATTGAAAGAGCTGGCACTTGGAGTGAAAACGGAGCTGGTGGAACGCGTCAGCGTTGATGCAGGGTGGTTCGAGAGCCTATGACGTATAACATTGCATTCAAGGGGACACGCCTTGGCGA
>CAMTUO010000035.1:0-1313 GCA_947084955.1 uncultured Gallionella sp. | reverse complement strand
TTGACCTTCCCCCGAAAAATCGTCTTCCAAGGGTGACGTAAAATCAACGTTACTTTTTGAAAGGAAGAAGATGAAGATACCGAAGCAGGAATACACCGCTGAGTTCAAGGAATTGGCGGTCAAGCGTGTGAAGGAAGGCCTATCGGCTGGAGCGGTAGCCAAGGACCTGTGGCTGATTGAACAGACGCTACGCAACTGGGTCAAGGCGGCAGCGGCAGGCAAGCTCAACGGTGCGGGAGCCAAGGTTGTCACGCCCGAGCAGATGGAACTCTCCCGGCTGCGCGCCGAGAACATCCGGCTGAAGCGGGAGTGTGACATATTAAAAATAGGTGAGCCGTATACGGCGAACGCGTACTTCGCGAGAGAAACACTGTGAAGTACGCCTGGATTGACGCGCGGCACCGTGACTTTGGGATGGATGAAATGTGTGCGGTACTGGATGTCAGCGAGAGCGGCTACCGAGCATGGAAGCACGGAGGCAAACCACAACGGAAGCGCCTGACGGACGCCCAGATGTTGGCGCTGATTCAGGCCATCCATGTGGAATTCAAAGGTGCTTATGGCAGTCCTCGTATGGTCAGAGAACTACGCTTGCGCGGATTTCCGTCCAGCAAGGAGCGGGTTGAACGCCTGATGCAGGAGAACGGCATCAAGGCAAAGCACAAGCGGCGCTTCAAGGTCACGACCGACTCGAAGCATAACCTGCCGGTGGCGCCGAACCTGCTGGATCGGAACTTCACGCCTGACGCACCCAATCAGGTCTGGACATCCGACATCACCTACCTGTGGACAGGCGAAGGCTGACTGTATCTGGCGATTGTGCTCGACCTGTTCAACCGTGAAGTGGTGGGTTGGTCGCTGAAACCGCGCATGACGGCGGACATCGCGACGGACGCGCTGACGATGGCGTGGTTCCGCCGTAAACCGGCGGCAGGGCTGATCCACCATTCGGATCGCGGCAGCCAATACGCCAGCCACGCATTCCAAGCCAAGCTGAAGGAATACGGCATGATCTGCTCAATGCCCCAAAGGGAGGCAATCCACTATGCGGCAAGCCGCATGTGGAGTTGTCACAGCCGTAAGGGAAACTGCTGGGATAACGCCCCGACCGAGAGCTGGTTCGGGGGCTTCAAAAACGAGCGTGTATATGGCGAACGCTTCGAGACACGGGACGAGATGATGGCAATGGCGTTTGAATACATCGAGGTGTTTTACAACCGGAAGCGGCTGCACTCGACGCTGGGCTACAAGTCACCGGTGCAGTTTCTGGCAGACTGGCTCAACGCTCAACTGAAGGAAAAACTGGTAGCATG
>CAMTUO010000034.1:0-27273 GCA_947084955.1 uncultured Gallionella sp. | reverse complement strand
TCTGACGGTACTGGCGCGCACGGTAGAACACATGGATTGGCGTTGTCATGCCTACTGCCTGATGGATAATCATTACCACCTGCTGATCGAAACACCACAAGGTAATCTCGCGCGCGGCATGCGCCAGTTGAATGGTGTGTATACGCAGCGTTTTAATCGACGCCATGGTCGCGTCGGCCATGTATTTCAGGGGCGATACAAGGCGATTCTGGTAGGGGAAAAGGGGTCAGGTCTTGACATAACAGTTTCGTTTTCGTAGCATGAACGCATGTCACGGCCCCTGCGTATTGAATATCCCGGCGCATTTTATCATGTCACTGCTCGCGGCAATGCCCGCGAGCCCATCTTTCTGGACGACGATGACAGGACCCTGTTTCTGACGGTACTGGCGCGCACGGTAGAACACATGGATTGGCGTTGTCATGCCTACTGCCTGATGGATAATCATTACCACCTGCTGATCGAAACACCACAAGGTAATCTCGCGCGCGGCATGCGCCAGTTGAATGGCGTGTATACGCAGCGTTTTAATCGACGCCATGGTCGCGTCGGCCATGTATTTCAGGGGCGATACAAGGCGATTCTGGTAGAACGTGACAACTACCTGATGGAATTGTGCCGCTACGTGGTGCTCAATCCCGTTCGTGCCGGAATGGTGGAAGACATTGCACGTTATCGCTGGAGCAGTTACAGGGCCACAACCGGACTGGAGCCGGTTCCGGAATGGCTGTTCGTCGATGGGTTGCTAGATCGGTTTGGCAGCAATCGTCGTTCTGCCGGACGCAAATTTGCCGAATTCGTGGCTGAAGGCAAGCCGCAGCCTTCACCTTGGCTGAAATTAAAAGGGCAGGTATTGTTAGGCTCGGAGAGTTTTATCGCCCAACTGCACCTCCAGATGGCGCATCCTGACCTGGAAATCCCACGCAGCCAACGCATGCTGCAACGACCTGATTTGGCATCAATTTTTTCCAAAGAGGTGCGAGCAGACAAGCCGATGCGAGATGAAGCTATCAGGCGAGCGTATCTGGAGTACGGGTACACCATGGCGTCCATAGCCAATTTCTTAGGAATACACTACTCGACTGTAAGCAGGGTAATCAAGGGCGTGCGTCCGCCAAACCGTGATGTCAAGACCTGACCCTAATTGTATACGGGAGGACTTGCCCCCCCAAGATTGCGCCCATGCTGGGCGCGCGATATGAAAAAAGCCTCCGATTTCCGGAGGCTTTTCAACAGCGATGGAATGCATCATTACTGAGGCTTTCCACCCATATCGATCGGCTTACCTTGAGAAAGTGAAGTCAGATAAGCGACCAGATCAGTCAATTTCTCGCTACCATAGTCTGGCGGCGTTCCGCCCAACCCGCCTTCCACGCACCCTCTGATCTGGTCTGACAAGGTGACCACTTTGTTTGATTTTTCTCTGAAGCGAGGAAAGATTGTCGCTGCATTAGACAGGCTCGCAATCACCTTGCCGTTCGGTAGTTTTCCCTCACCTACGCCGCCGCCGGCGTGACAGGATTCACAGGTTTTACCGTTTCCCCAGAATGTTTCATGCCCGAACAGCGTCTTCCCATCCTGCACGGCTTTTTCCAACTGGGGTGCGGTGGCCGCAACCGCTTCGGTCATACTCAATGCGAGCCCGAATGTGAGCGCGGCAGCAACGAGCGATGTGGAACCAGTCATTTTAATAAATGCATTCATGCTATATCCTTCCTGTGGGTTGATAGGGGTGGGTGAAGCGCAAAGTGGACACCCTCCATCTTCCGAAGTTCACATTACTTTTCGCATTACATCGACGACGCATTCATCGCCAGTTCAAGCTCCATCTGATCGTCGTCATCCTGCTTGTTGGCCTTGCCGCCCGCCCGTCCACGCTCAATCCTGTCAAGATAGGCCGGGGTAATATCGCCGGTAATATATTTGCCGTCAAAACAGGACGCTTCAAAATTCGTGATCGCCGGATTGTCTTTGCGTACCGCCGACTTCAAATCTTCAAGATCCTGATAAATCAGCGCATCCGCACCGATTTCGCGGCAGATTTCTTCGTCCGTACGTCCGGTCGCAATCAGCTCGGCACGGCTGGGCATGTCAATACCATACACGTTGGGGTAACGCACCGGCGGTGCAGCGGAAGCGAAATACACCTTCAGCGCGCCGGCGTCGCGGGCCATCTGCACGATTTCGCGACTGGTCGTGCCGCGCACGATGGAGTCATCCACCAGTAAAACATTCTTGCCCTTGAATTCCATACCGATTGCATTTAGCTTCTGGCGCACCGATTTCTTGCGCATCGCCTGTCCCGGCATGATGAAGGTACGGCCGATATAGCGGTTCTTCACAAATCCTTCGCGGAACAGGATATTCAGACGGTTGGCCAGTTGCAGCGCACTGGGGCGGCTGGAATCCGGGATCGGGATCACCACATCGATTTTTACATCCGGCCAGACGCGCGCCAGCTTGTCGGCCAGATACTCACCCATGTACAGGCGCGAGGCATGCACCGAAATGCCATCCAGCACCGAATCCGGGCGCGAGAAATACACGTATTCAAAAATGCACGGCGTCAGCCTGGATTTATCACTGCACTGACGGCTGTGCAATTTACCTTCAAAGTCCACGAACACCGCCTCACCCGGCGCAATGTCACGCATGAACTTGAAGCCCAGCGTATCCAGCGCAACGCTCTCGGAGGCGATCAGATATTCCGTCCCGCCTTCCGTTTCGCTGACACCGATCACCAGCGGGCGGATACCGTAAATATCGCGGAACGCCAACAAGCCATAACCCGCAATAATCGCGACCACCGCGTACGCACCCTGGCAGCGGTTATGTACACCGGATACCGCATCAAAAATGGTGGCGGCATCCAGACGCAGTCCTTTGGATTTCGACTGCAACTCATGCGCCAGCACGTTGAGCAACACTTCAGAATCCGAATTGGTATTGACGTGACGCAAGTCCTGCACGAACAACTGCTTCTTGAGTTCTTCGGCATTATTGAGATTGCCGTTGTGTCCCAGCACGATACCGAACGGTGAATTCACATAAAACGGCTGCGCCTCATTGTGATCCACCGAAGAACCGGCGGTCGGATAACGCACATGCGCGATTCCGGTATTGCCCTGCAAGGCGCGCATATTACGGGTGCGAAACACGTCGCGCACCAAACCGTTGCCTTTATGCAAATGGATCGTATCGCCATCCATGGTTGCAATGCCGGCCGCATCCTGACCCCGATGCTGTAAAACTTGCAAACCATCGTACAGAAGCTGATTGGCTGGCGTATACGAGACCACTCCGAGTATCCCACACATGTTTTTTTCCTAAATTAACTACGATCTCTATAACGAATGCGCCGGGCAATATTGTCCGGCAATCCGGTCTTGGCAAGCAAGGCTACATCTTCCGCGAACCTGCTGAATTTTGCATCACGCCAGAAGGCCTGTTCCGGAAGACTGGACATCCCGGCCAAGCCTACCAGTATCAGTATTACCATTATACCGCGCAACAGCCCGAACATCCCGCCCAGCATACTGTCCAGCACGCCTAAACCGGCTGCCTTGGCCAGCTTCGCGAACAACCAGACCAGCATGCCCCATACCATCAGGGTCACAACAAACACCAACACGTAGGCCAGCGCAATCCGGGCGGCATCCTCGCTGACCGGCAACAGCGGCGCTATGGCGCCGGCAAATTTCCAGCTGAGCATGAAGGCCAGCGGCCAACCCAGCAAGGACAATACTTCGTACACCAGTCCGCGCCACAAGCCCAGCAGCATTGATGCCAGCAGGATGCCGATCACGGCATAGTCAAAACCCGTCATCTAACTAATCTCGCGCAGCGATTCGATCGCCTTCTCCCCCGCTTGCGGGAGAGAACTGAAGAGAGGGAGAGCGTAGCGAGGGTGCCCGCACATGAATTTCATCAAAACGACTTATTTTCCTTGCCTGTCCTGAGCCTGTCGAACGGACCCGTTAACTTCCGCAATGACCGGGTGCAAACCGTGTTTTTCCAGCAGCTTCCGCACTTCGTCCGCCTTTCCGCGATCCACATAGGGTCCAACCCGCACTCGGGTCGTGCCGCTGATCAGTTCTGTATAGGATTTAAATCCCCACCCTTTTAATTTGGCAGCTTCCTGTGTCGCGGTCTCGGCATTGGAAAAAGCGCCGACCTGCACGATATAGTTTCCCGCTGATTTTTCAAACACCTGTGCTTCTGCCTGATTGACTTCGGCGCGTTTAATCTCGGATATCCTGGCTTCAGGTTTTTTGGTTTCAGTCGGCTTAACTTCAGGTTTTTTGACTTCCGCTGCTCCGGTATCCGCCATTACTTGCACCTTAACTTCAGGTTTTGCTTCCGGCTTAACGTCAGTTTGAGTTGCCGGTTTAACCGCCGCGACCACAGTTTGACTAGCCACCGCAGAGGCTGGCGCGACGGCAGACTCGGCAAGGGATGCAGCTTCCACTACTTCCGAGATTGCTTCGCCGGGCACGAACGCGCCGACTTTGTCGGCTGCCGGAATACGCAGATCGATATCCTGGCCGGTTGTTTTGGGTTCGCTGTCCAGCACCATCGGCAAAATCACCACCACGGCCAGCGCCAGCGCGACTGCGCCGATCAGACGGCGACGCGCGCGGCTCCTGATATTGATTTCTTCAGCTTGCTTGGCCATTACCTGTTCCCGACATAATTAATCCCTGCATCCGCCTGAATCCAGCCAGCGGCTTGTACGACAGGGCAAATCGCACTTTGTTCCTTACGGCTTGCAAACACCCGCTCACGGGGCTCGCACCCCTTTAGTCCGCATCGCTTCCGCGACCGTATAGAACGAACCGAAGACGATGATTCTATCATTTTCATCCGCCACCTTGCAGGCATGCACAATTGCATGTGCGGTATCACGAAAATGCACGATCTTTCCGCGCACACCAACCTGCTGCAACACCTTGATCAATTCATCGCTGCTTGCACCGCGCGGCGCGTCTATACCCGCCACCAGCCAGGTATCAATATACGGATTGAGCGCCTCCACGACCTCCGCCATATCCTTATCTTTCAGCATCGCAAACACCGCGTACGTGTGCGGACAGGGCGGCAACGCCACCAGATTTTGTGCCAGTGCGCGCGCGGCATGCGGGTTATGCGCCACGTCCAGAATCAACTGCGGCTTGCCCGGCACAAACTGAAAACGCCCGGCGAGCTGCACCGTATGCAAACCGCGCCGCACCGCTTCCTGACTGACCGGCATACGCCATTTCAACACATCCAGCACCGCCAGCACTGCACTGGCGTTGTGCAACTGAAACGCGCCGCGCAATGCCGGATGCGGCAGTGCGTTCCTGGCGCCGACCTTGCTGCGATAATCCCATTGCCCCTGATGCGGCGTAAAGCCAAATTCGCGCCCCAGACACCACAATTCCGCGCCGATGTTTCCGGCATGATCGGTGATCGCCTGCGGTACAGCGATATCCGCAAAAATCGCCACCCGATCGCGCCGGAATATCCCCGCCTTCTCAAATGCGATCGCCTCTATCGTATCGCCCAGATAATCGGTGTGATCGATATCCACACTGGTCACCACTGCACAATCCGCATCGAACACATTCACCGCATCCAGACGTCCGCCCAAGCCCACTTCAAGTATCGCAACCTCCACCTGACGCTCAATGAACAACTGCATGGCGGCCAGCGTACCAAACTCGAAATAGGTCAGCGGAATATCCCCGCGCACCTGCTCTATTTTCTCGAATGATGCACACAGCGCCGCGTCTGAAACGGGCTGCATACCGATGCGCACGCGTTCGTTGTAGTGCAACAAATGAGGCGAGGTATAACAGCCGACGCGGTATCCGGCAGCCGTCAGAATGGCTTCCGTCATGGCGCACACCGATCCCTTGCCGTTGGTACCGCCCACGACAACAAGCGGGAACGCGGGTGCAAGATTCAGCCGTTGCCTGACGGCGTCGACGCGCTCAAGCCCTAACGCAATCGTCTTGGGGTGCAGCGATTCAAGATAGATGAGCCAGTCAACTAAGGTGTTGGGTATTTTCATGTGACACGGAAGAACTTGGGTAATGATGCAACTCAATATTTGCCGGGGGCAGCCCGGCGGCTGGTTACTTTCTTTTGTATCGCCAAAAGAAAGTAACCCAAGAAAAGGCGACCCCGGTTTGCCGCGCCTGCGGCGTACCCTCAATAGTCAGCAATCAAGCGGGGCTGCGCAACTCGCCCTAGCAATGCGCACACATCGCGCATCGCTGCGAAACTCAAACAGTGCTCGCCTAACACCACCGCTTGCTTGCGCCTATCTTCGGCGGCGCACAGGGGGCAATGGTGGTGCCAGCAGTCTACCTAAATTTAAATAATCTCTGTATTAAAACACAGTGCAGTCTTGATTCTTTCTACTCGCCTATTTGCAGCTTCATATTCTGTAGTATTTGAGAATCCAATCAAGTCCTTCGCGGCACGTTCCAACATATAACCCTTTCTCAGCAACCAAAACCTATACCAACCAGGAAGCTCAATAAGGCAGGCTGTTAGCTCTGCGGAATGACGACGATTGGATTCGATACGTTCTTCATGGAGCTTCTGCATGCGATCATTGAGACCTTCTGCGTTCACAACCTGCGCATAAAAAACAAGACTAATCAAAATATTACTTCTCAGTTCCTGGTAGCGAAGAATTGGTTTCATCCAGAAGGTTGTAAACCAATATCCGACAGTGCCTGATGCTATACCAAAGAGCATGGTAACTACTTTTTCATCCATTTTGTCGCTCCTACTAAGCCACATCAAGAGTTACACACGCACGACAGTACACAGCACATGCTGGTATTGCAATGCTTGCAGCACGTCTTCGCGCTCTCCTCGCCTCCACGTGAAACTTAAGCCGCCACCAACTCCGCTACCGCTGGTTGGCGGGTCAGCAAGGTGATCAGCGTCGCCAGCTGGTTACGCATCTCGCGCCGGTCGATAATCATGTCCACCGCACCGTGTTCCAGCAAAAATTCCGCGCGCTGAAAGCCGTCCGGCAAGGTTTCGCGTACCGTCTGCTGGATCACGCGCGCACCGGCGAAACCGATCAGCGCACCCGGTTCTGCGATCACCACGTCCCCCATGAAGGCGAAACTGGCCGACACGCCGCCCATGGTGGGATCGGTCAGCACGGAAATAAAGGGCAGCTTTTCTTCGGACAGCTGGGTCAGCGCGGCACAGGTTTTCGCCATCTGCATCAGGGACAGCAGCCCTTCCTGCATACGCGCCCCGCCGCTGGCGGCAAAACAGATGAACGGACATTTCTGCGCCAGCGCAATCTGTACGCCGCGCACGAAACGCTCACCCACCACCGACCCCATTGAGCCGCCCATGAAGCTGAATTCAAAGGTCGCCACCACCACCGGCACCGCACGTATGCTGCCCTGCATCACCACCAGCGCATCGTCCTCACCCGTACTCTCTCTTGAAGCCGTCAGACGTTCAGAGTATTTCCGACTGTCCTTGAATTTGAGCGTATCCAACGGCAACACCTCTGCACCGATTTCAAAGCGCCCTTCCCCGTCGAGCAGCCAGTCCAGACGGGTGCGCGCGGCAATACGGTGATGGTGGTTGCACTTGGGACATACGCCCAGATTTTTTTCAAGATCCGAGTGATACAGCACTGTCTCACAGCCGGGACACTTGCTCCACAGGCCTTCCGGCACGTTTTTCTTGGCATCGCCTTCACGGCGTTTGATTTTCGGCGGCAATAATTTTTGAAACCAGCTCATTGTGTATATTCCTATGACATTATTAGGTAGGGTGGGCTCAGCCCACCGTGTCGTGCAGAGCCCGACTTACGCCTGATCGATCGCCGCGCGCAACTCAGCAATCAGCCGGCTTACATTGGCGATCAAATTTTGCTCACTGGAGTCCTCAATTTCCTGCACGATGCGGCTGCCCACGACTACGCCATCGCACAACTTCGCCACTGCCTGCGCGGTCACTGCGTCGCGAATACCGAACCCGACACCGATCGGCAGGCTGATATATTTGCGCAACTGCGGCAACTTGTCTGCGATCGCCGACAGGTCCAGATTACCCGCGCCGGTTACCCCTTTGAGTGAAACGTAATACACATAACCGCGCGCAAGCTTGGCGACCCGTTCGATACGCGCCTCTTCGGTTGTCGGGGCCAGCAGAAAAATCGGATCAATGCCGTGACGTTGCAGGTGTTCAAACGCCTCATGGCTTTCTTCAGGCGGGAAATCCACCGTCAGCACGCCGTCCACGCCGACTTCCTCGCAACGTCTGGCAAACACCTCCCAGCCCATCGCCTCGATCGGATTGCCGTAGCCCATCAATACGACAGGCGTGCTGTCATTGCGGGTACGAAATTCTGCCACCATCTCCAGCACGCCGCGCAACGACATGCCGTGTTTGAGGGCGCGTTCGGAGGCGCGCTGTATGACAGGACCATCGGCCATCGGATCGGAAAACGGCACACCCAGCTCGATCACGTCCGCACCCGCCGCCGCCATTGCATGCATCAGCGGCACGGTGAACGAGGGATGAGGGTCTCCAGCGGTAAAAAACGGAATCAGTGCGCGACGATTATTTTGTTTTAACTTCTCGAAGGTTGTTTGTATACGGCTCATAGCGTAATCCCTGAAAGACGCGCCACGGTGTTAATGTCTTTATCGCCACGCCCTGACAAATTCACCAGCAGCACTTTATCCTTGCTCATTCCCGGCGCGATTTTCGCCGCATGCGCCAGCGCATGGCTGGATTCGAGTGCCGGTATGATACCTTCGAAGCGGCACAGATCGTGAAAGGCCGCCATCGCCTCATCGTCGTTGATCGCCACATACTGCGCACGGCCGATATCTTTCAGCCAGCAATGCTCAGGGCCCACACCGGGATAATCGAGACCCGCCGAGATGGAATGCGTCTCGATGATCTGCCCGTTGTCATCCTGCATCAGATAGACCTTGTTGCCGTGCAGCACACCGACTTTACTGTTGGAGGTCAAAGGTGCCGCGTGCGAGCCGCTATTAATACCATGACCGCCCGCTTCCACGCCGATGATCTGCACTGATTTTTCTTCGATGTAGGGATAGAACAGACCAATCGCGTTGGACCCGCCGCCCACGCAGGCAATCACCGCATCCGGCTGACGGCCGATCATTTCGGGCATCTGCACTTTCGCTTCATTGCCGATCACGCACTGAAAATCCCGCACCATCATCGGATAGGGATGCGGGCCGGCGGCCGTGCCAAAAATATAAAAGGTGCTCTCGACGTTGGTGACCCAGTCGCGTATCGCCTCGTTACAGGCGTCTTTGAGCGTTTTGGAACCGCTTTCCACCGGCACCACCGTCGCACCCAGCAATTTCATGCGATACACGTTGGGCGACTGGCGCTGAATGTCTTCCGCGCCCATGTAAACCACACACTCCATGCCGTAACGCGCAGCCACCGTCGCCGTCGCAACCCCGTGCATACCGGCGCCGGTCTCGGCAATCACGCGCTTCTTGCCCATGCGTTTTGCGAGCAGCGCCTGACCGATCGCATTGTTGATCTTGTGCGCACCGGTGTGATTCAGATCTTCGCGTTTGAGGTAAATCTGCGCGCCGCCTAAGCGATCAGACCAGTTTTTGGCGTGATAAATCGGGCTGGGTCGCCCGACATAGTGTTTCAGCTCATAGGCAAATTCAGCCTTGAATTCCGGGTCGTTCCGGTAGCGTAAATACTGCACGCGCAATTCTTCCACGGCCGGAATCAACGTCTCCGCCATGTAAATGCCGCCGAATTGGCCGAAATGGCCTGTGTTATCTGGATAATCGTACATCTGTTCCTTAACCTCTCTGCCTGACTTCCTGCATAAAACGAGTTATTTTTGCTGCATCCTTTATGCCCTTGCCCGCCTCAACCCCGCTCGACACATCCACCGCGTAAGGCCGCACCTGCGCGATCGCCGCCGCCACATTCTCTGCATCCAGCCCGCCTGACAAAATCAGCGGCAACGGCAGACTCTCCGGAATCAGGGTCCAGTCAAACACCGCACCCGTGCCGCCCGGGACACCCTCCACATGCGCATCGAGCAACAACGCTTGCGCCGAATGGTAATCAGCCGCGCATTGTAACAAATCCACACCCGGCTTGACGCGAATCGCCTTGAGATAAGGTTTATGAAACTGCTCGCAGAACGCCGGCGGCTCATCACCGTGAAATTGCAGCACATCCAGCGATACCGCGTCCAGCACCGCGCGCACCTCTGCTGCGGGAGCATTCACAAACAGTCCGACCACGGTGACAAAGGGCGGCAGTGCGGCTGCCAGTTGCGCGGCCTTTTCGATACTGACATGGCGCGGACTCTTCTCGAAGAACACCAGACCGATGGCATCCGCCCCGCTCATTGCAACGCTCAAAGCATCTTCCACACGGGTAATTCCGCAAATTTTCACACGGCAGGAATGAGGAACGAGGAGCGAGGACTGAGGAAAATCTTCTCCCGACTCCTTGATCAGCTCCGACACAACACACTCTTCTCGCTTAACCATATTCAATCGCCATCCCGCTTTTAACTCAATCCTCAATCCTCAATCCTCAATCCTCAATCCTGACTCCTGACTCCTGACTCCTGACTCCTGTATCTGAGGCAATCCCCACTCAGCATCATATTGAATGCGGCGCAAGTATAAACCATCCGGCGCAAAGGTCGGCGCGGCAAGGCGACGCTCGCAGCCGGCTAGTATCTGTGCCATCCATGACGGCGGATACTTGCCCTTGCCGACGTACACCAGACAGCCGACCAGATTGCGCACCATGTGGTGCAAAAATGCATTCGCCGAAAATTCAAACGTCAACAGCTCGCCTTCACGGTGTATCTCAATACTGTTCATACACTTGACCGGCGATTTTGCCTGACATTCGGCAGCGCGAAACGCGCTGAAATCGTGCTCACCCAGCAGGCATTGCGCCGCTTCCTGCATCGCTTCGATATCCAGCGGCAGATGAAACCAGCCTGCCCGCCCGGCATGAACGGCCGAACGCACGGAACGGTTGATCAGCAGATAACGGTAGCTGCGCCCTTGAGCAGAGAAGCGCGCATGAAACGCGTCCGGCACGGCATGCGCCCAGCGCACCGCGATGCTGTCCGGCAGCTCCGAGTTCACCCCGCGCACCCATGCACTCAACGGCCGCTGCGCGCTGGTATCAAAATGCACCACCTGCTCCAGCGCATGCACCCCGGCGTCCGTACGGCCGGCAGCCGTCACCGCTACAGGCGCATCCGCAATCCGGCTTATCGCCTGCTGCAGCGTGTCCTGCACGGTAATCCCACAGGGCTGACTCTGCCACCCCAGATAAGGCTTGCCGTCGTACTCCACCCCCAGCGCGATCCTCATCGCAGGGACAACCATAACATTAAGACGGCCCCTGCCAGCAGCACCGCATCAACAAGGGTGACGCGGTAAACCGGCAGCGCCAGCGTGTGATCCGCCTCCGCGGGTACTTCAAACAGACTGCGTAAACTATCCTGCCAGGATACGGCACGCAACATCCCGACCTCTGCATAATGCAGCGTTAACGCCAGACGCACCGCCATGCGCTCGCGCGACAGCCCCAGCCAGTGCAGGGGGAAAAATAGTGCATAAAGCCCGGCGATCAATTGCAGTCTATGCAGCCGATCAAGCAAGATCGCCAATCCGGCAAGTGCTGCCAGCAGGCGCATCAACTGCAACGCGCCTTCCCGCAAACCGTCCAGACTGGGGCTGAACGGCCCGTCGAACAACGCCTGTCCTGGCAGCGTATAGGCGTAGATCAGCCACAATGAAATCATAATCCAGCGCGTGCGACGCACCAGTTGCAGCAGTTTGTGGCGGGAGAATAAAAATGCCGCACCCAGTATCAGCGCACCTGCGCTGAGCAGATAAAGCGGCGACAAAAACTGCATGGCCGTCACCAGTACGCACCAGATCAGTATTTGCGTGGCAGGATGTAATTTCATGGCGTAATCCAATAAAAAACGGCAGCCCGATCAGAGCTGCCGTTTCGTTCAATACAGGCTATCAGCCCATTTGTTTGATGAGCAACTGGGCCACTTGCTGCTGCTCAGCGTCGCCTTCCACCAGCACCTCGTCCAGAATTTCACGTGCACCGACTTCATCGCCCATTTCCTGATAAGCCTTGGCCAGATCCAGCTTGGTCGCCACTTCATGCCACTGCTCGGATTTAACTGCATCGACAGATTCAAGTTGCGGCGCGGGAATATCATCCATTTCCAGACTGATATCGGCCAGATTGATTGCCGGCGCTGGCGGCGCAGCCGGTTTAGCACTGTCATCCAGCGGGAAATCCAGCATAAACTCCGCGTTGTCTTCTTCCGCTGCACGCTCGAAGGAAAGCGCTTCGTCCGCCTTCGGTGCGGCAGGCTTCGTCACATCAAAGATCAGATCATCCAGCGCCGGCAGCGAGGTTTCCAGAGGTTCGGCGAACTCCGGTTCAGCAGCGGCCAGATCAAAATCCAGCGTTTCCGAAGCCGCCATCATTGGCGTGGTTGCGGTCACATCAAAATCCACCGGCGAGGCAGGCTGTGTTGTCGTGACATCGAAGTCGATCGCTTCTGCCTCCGGCTGCACTTCATCGATATGCAAATCCAACGGCGGCGCATCCAACGTATTGAATGCCGCCGAAAATTGCGTCGCGCTGTCATCGTCTTCCCTTGCAGCATCCTCACTCTTCGCAGCAGGGTGCAGCTTGCGCGCCAGGATCGCTGCCTGATCGATCGCCTCAACATCGCCCGCATCCTGCAACAACTGTTCAATCACCGCAAAAGATTCTGCATCCTGACGATTCGCGTAGATACCCAGCAGCTTCAAATGAATTTGATGATTATCCGGTGTGCGACGCAAGGCATCCTTCAGGACTTCTTCCGCCTGCTCATCACGGCCGAAATTCAGGAACAACTCGGCTTCGCTGATCGGATCGACATCATCCGGATGCATGGTAACTTCCTCGACAGGAAGATGCACGGCGGTGAAATCACCCGTATCCGGCGATGGGGTGACTGGATTGGTCAGATGACCCGTAATCGTACCGACGTCCTCTTCTGCAGGCTTGCCAGTTTGCGCAGATGCCCGCTTGCGTCGACCCATCACGATACCCAGCCCGCCTAACGCAACCAGCGCCGCCGCACCGACCCCCATGAGGAGCGGAGAGTCCATCAACGAATCCATCAATGACGGCGCTTCCGTGACGGTGGGTTTGACCGCACTCGCCACCCGGACCTGACTTGCCGCCGCCACCGAACTCGCTGCAACCACTGCACTCACAGCCTTGTTCACTGCGGGTGCTGCGCTGGCGACGGCTGAGGCTGCCGCCACTTTAGAGGCCGCTGCAGCCGACAGTGCTGCCGCCTCGGTCTTGAGCTGTGCCAGTCGCTTCATATCCTTGAGATTGTTCTCAAGCAGTGCGGCCCGCGTTTTTTCTTCGCCAACTGCTTTGGCTTTGGCAATCGCTTCTTCTGCAGCGGCATTTTTTTTGTCTTGTAGCGATTTTCCGGTGCCACCTGTTTTGTCACCAGGCGCCTCGCCCTTGGACAAACGCAGAACCTCCTTGGCGGACTCGCGCGCCACCGGTGTTTTATCCACTGCCGCACTGGTCACTTTTCCGCTGACCGCCTGATGGCTCGCATCTGACTGACGACTGGTGGTCGCAGCCCCCGCAAGTTTCTGGCGATACGCATTCCAGTCATCAGCCTGCGCGCGAATTTCCTGCATGGCTTCAGCCTGATCAATACGGGTCAACGCATTTTTATCCGGCATATGCAAGACTTTCCCTGTGCGGATGCGGTTCATGTTATTGCCGTCAAACTGATCTTCATTGGCGCGATACAACGCAACCAGCATGCGCTCCAGACTCACCTGATCGGGTTTTGTGCGCGCGGCAATCTTGTTCAGCGTATCGCCGCTCCTGACGGTCACGGCACCCGTTGCCACCTGTTCAGACTTTACCGCTTGTTCAGGCCGTGTGACGCGCTTTTCGGCAACCGGTTCTTTGACCGGCATGGCAGCACGGGTGACAGGCACAGCTTGTGGTTTTACCTGATCTGGCGGCATCGATTGAACGACCACAGGGGCCATTGTCTGTACGGGTGCGGATTTGGGCTGATCGGCAACATAACCCGGCGGATCCAGCAGGAAGGTGTATTCGCGCATCAACTTGCCCGAGGACCAGGACAACTCAACCAGCAGACTGACGAAGGGGTCGTTGATTTCCTGATTGCTGGTGAGCTTGAGATAAGGCTGACCGTTCGCGTGACTTTCAATCTGAAACGTATATTTGACGCCAAACGGATAATCCAGCCCGGCTCCCTTGTAGGTATCAGGGGACGCCAGACGTGCGACCAGACCGGGCTTGTCTGCCTTGTTCACCGCCACCAGTTCAATTTCCGCCTTGAGCGGCTGTCCCAGTGCAGAAACCACATTGATGCCGCCCAGCCCCACCGCGTATCCCCAGGCACTGATCGTCAAACCCGCCGCCACACCTAAAGTCTGCAGCATCAATCGCGGCCTGACTGGCATTGCCTGGCCTGGCCGAAAGGCTGTAAGCAAGGGTTCAGACGCAGCTTCTTTGCGGCTTAACCCAATACCCAGTTGTTCCATCAGTTGATTCACCAGGAATTTTCGCACAGTTCATGCCTCACTTTTTTTATTGAAGGATAAAAGTAACATTAAGGAGCCTGTAAAACAAGTCGGCTCACCCCCGACAAAATTCCAAATCAGATAGTCGGCAACTAATTCAGATAGTCGGCAATCAAAATTTCGGCAATTTGCACACTGTTAAGAGCAGCCCCTTTGCGCACATTATCGCTCACCACCCACATATCCAGCCCCAGCGGGTGCGAGATATCCTCGCGTATGCGTCCGACATAGGTCGCGTCGGTGCCTGCCGCCTCAACCGCCGTCGGCCAACCGCCCGCTACGCGCTCATCCATCACCACGACACCCGGCGCTTTTTCCAGTAACGCGCGGGCCTCGGCAGCGGTAATCTTCTTTTTGGTTTCGATATGCACGGCTTCAGAGTGTCCGTAAAACACCGGCACACGCACCGCCGTCGGATTCACCATGATGGTATCGTCTTCCATGATCTTCCGGGTCTCCCACACCATCTTCATTTCTTCCTTGGTGTAGCCATTTTCCATAAACACGTCGATCTGCGGCAACACATTGAAGGCAATGCGTTTCGGATAAACTTCCACTTTCACGTCCTGTGAACTGAACAACGCGCGGGTCTGCTCGGCCAACTCGTCGATCGCTTCCTTGCCGGTACCCGACACGGCCTGATAGGTCGCCACGTTGATGCGGGAAATCCCCACGGCATCGCGAATGGGCTTTAAAGCGACCATCATCTGGATGGTCGAGCAGTTCGGGTTAGCGATGATGCCACGGTTCTTATATTGCGCAATCGCGTGCGGATTGACTTCCGGAACCACCAGCGGGATGTCGCGGTCGTAGCGAAAATGTGCGGTATTGTCGATCACCACACAACCGGCTTTGGCGGCAATCGGCGCATATTTCTCAGACACACTGCCACCGGCGGAAAACAGACCAATTTGCGTTTTTGAAAAATCGAAACCTTCGACATCCAGCACGGTGTGCTCCTCGCCACGGAACATGATTTCCGTGCCAGCCGAACGACTGGACGCCAACAAATAAAGATTGCGCACCGGAAAGTTGCGCTCTTCCAGTATCGCCAGCATCGCCTCACCCACCGCACCGGTTGCACCCAGAATGCATACATCGTACCGGTGCCGGGATAAAAGATTTTCATCTTGCTTGCTCATGTTTCTTATTCCTTAAATTCAAATTTTGTAGGGTGCGCTACGCGCACCATTGCATCAGAACCACCTTGTTCTACAGCGCAGCGACCACTGCATCGCCCATCGCTGCACAGCCTGTCTTGCACATACCCGCCTCGAATATGTCCGCCGTGCGCAGACCCTGCTGCAACACGCGGCGCACCGCGGTTTCAATACGCTGCGCAACCTCTTCCTGTGCAAACGTATAGCGCATCATCATCGCCACCGACAGAATGGTTGCCAGCGGATTGGCAATATCCTGACCGGCGATATCCGGTGCCGAACCATGGCAGGGCTCATACAAGCCCTTGTTGTTCGAATCCAGCGAGGCGGACGGCAACATACCGATGGAACCGGTCAGCATCGACGCCTCATCCGACAGAATATCACCGAAAATATTCCCGGTCAGGATCACGTCAAACTGCTTGGGCGCACGCACCAGTTGCATCGCAGCGTTGTCCACATACATATGCGATAACACCACCTCAGGATACTCGTTCGCCACCTCAGTGACGATCTCGCGCCAGAACATACTGGTATCGAGCACGTTAGCTTTATCGACGGAACATAGTTTGAAGCTGCGTTTCATCGCAATCTGAAAACCGACATGCGCGACGCGGCGTATCTCCGACTCCGAATAATGCATGGTATCAAAACCCTGACGTTCGCCATTTGCAAGCGTTTTAATACCGCGCGGCTGACCGAAATAAATATCACCGGTCAGTTCACGCAAGATCATGATATCCAGATCGGACACCAGTTCCGGCTTCAGGCTGGACGCATTCACGAGTTCCGGATAAACCAGCGCAGGACGTAAATTTGCAAATAAATTCAAAGTCTTGCGTATACGCAACAAGCCTTGTTCGGGGCGCAGCGGACGCGGCAAACTATCATACTGATAACCACCTACTGCACCCAGCAGCACCGCATCAGATGCCTGCACCAGCGTCTCAGTCACAGCGGGAAAAGGATCACCCGCCGCATCATACCCCGCACCACCAATATGGGCATACTCTGTTTCAATCGGCAAACCCTCGCTGCGCAAAAAGTCGAGTACCTTGGCCGCTTGTGCCACAATTTCCGGTCCGATGCCGTCACCCGGCAAAACTGCAATTTTCATAATGAATCATTCCCGTGGTTTTTTGAATATGCTTGAGCTGCAAAACGCTCCAGGCTATCCAGTGTTTCATAAAGATAATGCGTGTGTTGCAGCAAACTGTCGAAGTGTTTCGCTTTAGTCGCTTCCGACTCAGAGTAATCATGCGTTGCCGTATTTCTCAAACCTCTCACCGCCAGCCAGTCATTCATGTCGGAAATAATACCCAACTGCACCATGTAATTGAGCACGTAAGTAAACAGTCGCGCATCCTCACCTTCGATATTCGCAATCAGCTTCATCGCCGACGCAAGGTGATCCTGAAACTCGGCAAAACGCCCCTTGAACGCGGCCAACGATTCAAGCTGATCTTCATTCCAACCATCAAAATCGACATCCACCCGCCACCAACTTGTCACCTTGTCGTGAGAATAGGCCAGATTACGGCGCATTTTCTGCAATTGTTTCAGCTTGTCCTGCAAAGCCTCAAACATATTGTCACTCATAACCTGACCCCCTGTGCCTGCGCAATACGGTAAATCGGCAAATCGCGTCCCGGCTCATGCACCACCAGATCAACTGGATAGGGCAACGCCGCTTCCAGTTTTCCCAGACAAGTCACCCGCTTCATAAACAGATCGTCACACTGTGCAGGCACTACATATAAATCCACATCCCCGCCGCGCTTGGAATCATCCACCCGCGAGCCAAATAGCCATAAGACCGCATCCTCGCCGAACACTTCAGCGACAATGCGTTTAATGACCGATTGCTCCTCTTCGGTCAGGCGCATCTTACAGCCAGGGCTGTGCGGCGTGGTGCCGGGCTTCAAACGCCTTAATCTCGTCCACATACTGCAAGGTCAGTCCGATGTCGTCCAGTCCGTTCAGCAGACAATGTTTGCGGAATGCGTCCACCTCAAACGGATAGACTATCCCGTCCGGCGCCGTAATCGTCTGCTGCTCCAGATCAATCGCAAGCGTGTAGCCTACTTTCGCATCCACCGCGCGAAACAGTGCATCCACTTTATCGGCACTCAATTTGATCGGCAACAGACCATTCTTGAAACAATTATTGAAAAAAATGTCTGCGAAGCTCGGTGCAATAATGGCACGAAAACCATAATCTTCCAGCGCCCAGGGCGCATGTTCGCGGGAGCTGCCGCAACCGAAATTTTCGCGCGCCAGCAGAATCTGCGCACCCTGATAGCGCGGCTGATTCAGCACGAATTCGGGATTGAGCGGCCGCGTACTGCAATCCTGTCCCGGCTCGCCGTGATCCAGATAACGCCATTCATCGAAGGCATTCGGGCCGAAGCCGGAACGCTTGATGGATTTCAAAAACTGCTTCGGGATAATCGCGTCTGTGTCCACATTAGCGCGATCCAGAGGGACTACCAAACCATCAAGCAAGGTAAATTTATTCATTTTGACCCGGACTCCTTCTCTGACTTTTCTCCGCCCGCATGCAGCTTCTTTTCCACCCATTTAGCGGCCGTCTCCACCCCCCTGACGGCTGCTTCCCCGCCCTTCTGGATGCCATGACCGGCAGCTTCGCCACCTTTCTTAACCGCGTTGCCCACCTTTGCCGGAACGCTTTCCTCGGCGAACGCATGGGAACATGCAAACAGTGCCAGCATAAAAATTAATATTTTTTTCACAATTTACTCACATCCACAAAATGTCCGGCAATCGCTGCCGCCGCCGCCATCTCGGGGCTGACCAGATGCGTGCGACCGCCCTGTCCCTGACGCCCTTCAAAATTGCGGTTGGAGGTGGACGCGCAGCGCTCGCCCGCTTCCAGCTTGTCATCATTCATTGCAAGACACATCGAGCAACCCGGATCGCGCCACTCGAAACCCGCGGCGATGAATATCTTGTCCAGCCCTTCTTGTTCCGCCTGCTGTCTGACCAGACCGGAACCGGGCACCACCATCGCGAGCTTCACGTTAGCGGCGACCTTGCGCCCCTTTGCGACAGCCGCCGCCGCACGCATATCTTCGATGCGCCCGTTGGTGCAGGAACCGATGAACACCTTGTCGATCCTGATCTCAGTCATCGGCGTATTCGGGGTCAAGCCCATATACGCCAGCGCACGTTCTGCGCCCTCGCGCTTATCAGATGCGAGCAGGGCCGGATCCGGCACACAGCCGTCCACCGCCACCACCATCTCGGGAGAGGTCCCCCAGGTCACCTGCGGACGCATGCTTGCCGCATCCAGCAGCACGGTTGTGTCAAACACCGCGCCCTCATCGCTGTGCAGTTCGCGCCACTGCACTACTGCCTGATCCCACAGGTCGACCTTGGGTGCAAAGGGGCGCCCCTTTAGATAATCGATGGTCGTGTCATCCACCGCGATCATGCCGGCGCGCGCGCCCGCCTCAATCGCCATATTGCACAAGGTCATGCGCGCTTCCATACTCAATGCACGTACCGCACTGCCGGTAAATTCGATCGCATAACCCGTGCCGCCTGCGGTACCGATCTTGCCGATCACCGCCAGCGCGATATCCTTGGCCGTTACGCCACGCCCCAGTTTACCGTCGACCCGTACTTCCATGGCGCGCGACTTTTTCGCAACCAGACACTGCGTCGCCATCACATGTTCAACTTCGGACGTGCCGATACCATGTGCCAGCGCGGCAAACGCGCCATGCGTGCTGGTGTGTGAGTCGCCACACACCACGGTCATGCCGGGCAGTGTCGCGCCCTGCTCGGGGCCGATCACGTGCACGATGCCCTGACGAATGTCATTCATCTTGAATTCGGTCACACCAAACTCGGCGCAATTCGCATCCAGCGTTTCAACCTGTATGCGTGATACCGGATCCGCAATCCCCGCCGCGCGGTGGGTGGTCGGCACGTTGTGATCCGGCACCGCCAGCATCGACGCGGTGCGCCACGGGCGGCGCTTTGCCAGTCGCAACCCCTCAAATGCCTGCGGGCTGGTCACTTCATGCACCAGCTGACGGTCGATATAAATCAGCGCCGTACCGTCCGCATCCTGCCGCACCACATGAGAATTCCAGAGTTTGTCGTAAAGCGTTTGAGCACCCATAATGTTTCGCCTGACTAATAGCCTATTTTAGAACGCGTGATTATGACATAACAGACACAATTTGGCGCATCCTCCGTGACGACTGCCTGCCACAGACAATTCATGAACATCAGAATATCAGCACCATTCCCCAGACCACGGCGGCATTCACGATGCTCAGCAATACCGCCGCGCTGGCAATATCCTTGGCGCGTTTGGCCAGCGGATGATGCGCGATGGAGGTGTGATCAACCGCTGCTTCCAGCGCGGAATTGAGCAGCTCGACGATCAGAACCAGCAGGATGCTGCTCACCAGCAGGACCTTACCCAGCAGAGCGGCGCCGGACAACAGCGCCACCGGAATGGCGATCACGGCCACGACAAACTCCTGACGAAAGGCATCTTCGTGCAGCAGCGCAGCACGCAAACCCTGCACGACAATCCCGCTTGCCCGCCAGACATGACCCAGGCCGGGTTTATGTTTATGCGGATTTTCCATCAGCGACGCGCGTCAGAACACATCACGGAGACCCCGAATTGAATTCGCTGTAATCTTCCCAGCCGCCAAAACCTCGGCTGAAATAATAATGCCCCTTATACTCCGCCACCGTCATTTTCTCGTTCTGCGCGACAAACGGCGTAACCGGCAAATCCGCAACATAGCCCGAAGGCAGAAAACCGCCACGGGCATAAGGCGATTTTTCCAGCATATGCTCGATAATCCGGGAAATTGCCAGAAAACTGGTCTGTTGATTGATCTCTAGCGGCTCACCTTGCCGTTGCGCACCAATCACCTTGATGCCGACCGGCACGATGGCAATTGAAGGTGTCGGAATTTCACGCAAACCGGCAATCTGCCTGTGGTCTCCGCGCACCGCGCCGCCATGCTCCGGCACCAACACCACCACCGCGCGCCGGCCGGATTTCTCCAGGTTTTGCATGAAGGCGTCCGTCTCATCCAGAAAGCGACTCAACCGTGTCTTATAGGTTTTCAGCGTATTCGGCAGCGCCTCCTGGCCCGGCATATGATTTCCGTCGTGCAAACTGGCCGTGTTGTAATACAGCGCCACACGCGAACGACTGGATTGTTGACGCTGCGTCAGCCAGCGGTTGAGCACGGACAAGTCATCGTAGACCGGCGACTCAATGAACGAATACTGGGTGGGTTGCAGCCCGTCCAGATTCAGCAAAGGCGCCGTCAGATGGCCGTGCGTTCTGACCTGCTCCAGAAAATGATCGAACTTTCCGTTATGATTCAGCGCAAAATCAGGCTCAAAACCACTGTCTTTCAGGCTGTCCATCAAATAGCACTTCTCAGGAACCGGCAGATACATATTGTCATGCTTCTGCTGGCCGCAGGTCGCGCGCAGCAAATGGATCGCCGCCGGTCCGCTGTATGTGGCAGCCGAGTTAAAGCGCGTCAGCAAAAAATCGAAGCGCTGCCATAACGGATGCTGATCCAGACCCGTTGCCACGACATCATCCCAGGACAGCGAGCAGACATGAATAAAAATCACGTCAAACGGCACGGCATTCGCAGGCGGCGGGGTAAAACTGACGGATCTCAACACTTCCTGGTCAAAAAAGTCATTCACCACCGTATCCATATCCGGCTTGTCCGGCGCGGCATCCACCGATTTGTCTTCGAATACCTGCCCGATGCTATGACCCACCAGCCCCTGAATCCACAAAAACATCATACAGGCCACCACCAGCACACCCATGCGCAACCAGCGCGATGCCAGCCAGTAGCACATCCATGCCAGCAACAAGGCAGCGACCACCTGCCAGCTGATAAATCGCGTTGACAATTCAAACAGATAGGCCGGCCTGAAATCGCTCAACAGGGACGCTTTTGACATCAGACGGGAAAGATCCGGCAACCAGGAGTCGTAATACAGCAACACGACTGCGGACACCAGCGTGGCAAAACTCTTGAGTCTGCCCCAGAACCCGCCCCTGGGCGGCAGCACAATAAACACCGCGAATGCCATATTTTCAGGCGCATGAAAAGAAATCAGCCCCAGCCCGTACAGGACCAGCTTTGCAACGAAGTAATAGCTCCAGGCCCCCAGTGTCAGCCTCACATAAAAGGGGACACTTTTCTCAGGCGTTTCAGCTGGAACAAACGACAGGGAGGGCACCCTCATCCGCCTGTCCCCGATGGGATGACTGTCATGACTGCGCTGTTCCGTCGATTTTGCAGACGGTACAGGCTCACCCTGTTTGGCCGCCTGCTCCCCCAGTCTGGCAAGATAGGCCGATAAAACCGGCGTATCCTGACGCGTCGCGGCAGAATGTCCCTCGCTGCGCAAGATACTGGGTATTTCCCGACTGGCGTCTTTCACCTGCTTATGTTGAGTAAATCGACGCATCCGACCAGTCATTCAGTTAAAAAATTGAAGATAAATATAAGCATGGCCTTATTATTATTGCACGCTCTGTTATTTAGGGAAGCGCTGATTTAATCCGTTCGTGGTGAGCATGTCGAACCATGACCGGATTAAATCTTTAATAATCATATTCCTGCATTCACCCTTCGACAAGCTCCGGGCGAACGGTGGATTTATTCAGCGCTTCCTGAACATCCAGCTTGTCAAATGCGGTTAAGCATCCCATTCACCATCGCCATGCGTAGATCGGCCAGCCTATTTTAAACCCGTCTTTTTCGCGCTCCAGCTCAACAACAGCAATCCCAGCAACGCCATCAGCGCACTGAATGTATACAAGGCGCCTGCTCCATAATGTTGCCAGATCGGCCCGCTGGCAAGCCCCCCCAGCATCCCGCCCGCGCCATAAGTCAGGCTGCCGAATAAGGCCTGGCCTTTGGATTGATGCCGCCCCTGAAAATATTCGTGCACCAGCCCGACGGACGACGCATGGTAGGCGCCGAAAGTGGCCGCATGCATCACCTGAGCGATGAGCAGCAACAACAGGAAATCCACGCCCCAGCCGATCAGCATAAAGCGCACCACCGCGATGGCAAAACTGAAAATCAGAATACGGATATACCCATAGCGCAACGCCAGTCTCGGCATCAGAAAAAATACCGCAATTTCGCAAATCACGCCCAGCGCCCACAACTCACCGACTGCGCTCTTGGCATATCCGTGCTCCACCAGATAGATGGAAAAAAACGTGTAATACGGGCCATGTGCCGCAGACATCAGAAAACAGGCGCCAAACAGCACCAGCACGCGAGGCTGCAACACCCGCTGCCGGATGGACTGATGATCGGTGTGGTGCGCCCGCACGGGGGTTTCCGGCAACTGTCCGGCAAACAGCAGAATACCCAGTTCGCAAAGCAGTCCGGCCCATAACAGCCAGGCAATCGCAACATAGTCAAAGGCAAAGCCCAGCCCCACCACGGTCGCGATAAAGCCGATCGAGCCCCAGATGCGGATACGCCCATAGCGCGCAACATGTTGACCCAGATAGCTTAGCGTCGTCGCCTCCACCAGCGGCATCGAAGCACTCCAGAAGAAACTCATCAGGGCCAATACCAGCAACATACCCCAGAAGCTGGTGGTCATGAACACCCCCAGATAAAACAGCGCACTCAAGGCGGCCGCCACCTGCACCACCCGCAAGCGCCTGCCGGTATGGTCAGCCAGCCAACCCCACAAACTGGGCGCCAGCATGCGCATCACCGGCTGCACCGACATCAGCGCGGCAATTTCGAGCGCATTAAAATGAATGGATTTCAGATACAGACTCCAGTAGGGTGAAAACATCCCGATGAAGGCGTAATAGAAAAAATAATAACCGGCGATGCGCCAGTGGTAATTCCTGGATGAGGTCACGTGTTGCGTCGAACGGACTGAAAGGATGCGCATTCTAACGCGCCCGGCAACGATCCCGCAGCGCAACCTTATGGACAAAATATTTTTTATGCGATAAGTTGCTTTGACGATCTGCCCTACATCGATATTTTCGGAGGTTGTAATGAAAGCACGGTCAGCCGCAATCACCTTAATCTTATTGAGCACCAGTGCCAGCGCCGCATTACCGCTGACAGGCGTCAACATCCTGCTGCTGGGCGAAAGCCACATGGCCTTCAACGGACAATTGATCACCACCTTGCCGGAAGACCTTGTTCAGCAGGGCGCAAAAGTTTTTGCCTTTGGCGCCTGCGGCGCATCGGCGGGTGACTGGCTGAAAACAAAATCCGTGCCGTGCAGCGCCTTCAGAACCGATGCAGGCACTGTCAGAACCCGTCCGGGCGACATCGCAACCACACAGCCGATCAATACCCTGATCGACAAATACCAGCCCAATCTTATCGTGTTGGTGATCGGCGACACCATGGCAAGCTATAAGGACAAGGAAATTCCCAAGAGCTGGGTCTGGCAGGGCGTTTCCGCATTGACCAATGAAATTAAGACGCGCGGAACGCGCTGCGTCTGGGTCGGGCCCGCCTGGGGCAATAATGGCGGGGCGAATACCTATCAGAAGAATAATGCACGGGCTCAGGAATTCTCGACCTATCTGTCCAGCATCGTCTCGCCCTGCATCTACGTCGATTCGCTGACTTTATCCAAAGAAGGCGCATGGAAAACCATAGACGGACAGCATTTCGACAAGGCAGGTTATGAAAGCTGGGCAAAGGGCATCACAGACGCCCTTACCTCACCCGCCATCCTTTCTACACTCAAACACTAACCCTGCCTGTGCAACGCGTGCATGGCACGCGTTGCAAATTCGGCATTCCTTGCGTAGTATCCGTTAACTGCACCACATTGACGTCGCAACACCGTCTGAACGGCACATCGGACCTGACCATTTGATCAATATTTTGCTGACAACTTAAAGTTCACATGCAAGCAAAACTTTTTCTCAGGATACTTCGCTATCTGACTTGCGCACTGATTGTCAGCCTGAGTGCACCCGCGCACGCGGCCTCCTGCGATAAAGCCTGGCCTGCCTGGGAAGCCTACAAGAAAAACTTCATCGATGCACAGGGCCGCGTCATCGACAACAGCTCCGAGGCAATGATCACCACCTCCGAAGGGCAGGCCTATGCGCTGTTCTTCGCGCTGGTTGCCAATGACAGGGCAACCTTTGACAAGCTGCTCAACTGGACCGCGCTCCATCAGTCCAAGGACGACCTGACAACCCATTTGCCCGCCTGGGCATGGGGAAAAAACGATCAGGGTAACTGGGGCAGGCTGGATCCGAATTCCGCCGCTGACGCTGACCTGTGGATGGCCTATACACTGGGAGAGGCCGGGCGCTTATGGGACAATCGCGGTTACGTCGCGCTCTCCTCACTGATTACCGACCGTATCCTGTCGGCAGAAACCCTCAATGTACCGGGCCTGGGCCTGGTCCTGTTGCCGGGAGCTGCCGGATTCACCCAACCTTCCCGCGTAAGACTCAATCCCAGCTATGTTCCGCTGACTTTGCTGCACTGGTTTGTCGCACACAGTAAGGATGCGCGCTGGGCGGCGTTGCTCGCCTCGTCGCAGCAAATACTCGTCAAATCCTCGCCTGGCGGCTATGCACCTGACTGGATCCTGTACGATTACAACAAGGGCTTTTTGCCCGACACCGAAAAGGGCAACATGGGTTCCTACGACGCCATCCGCGTTTATCTGTGGGCCGGCATGCAAAACAAAGAGGATCCCGACCGCCGCACCTTGCTCGACACCTTAAAACCCATGGCACGTCTGGTGGAAAAACAGGGTTACCCGCCTGAATCGATCAACACCCTGAGCGGCGAGTCGCACAATCAGGGCCCCAGCGGATTTACCGCCGCCATGATCCCTTTTTTGCAGGCGCAAGGCATGAACAAGACGGCTGAACAACAGCTCGCGCGCCTTGCCGCACAACCTATCGAAAACAGCTATTATAATCAGGTATTAGGACTATACGCGCTGGGTTGGCACGACAACCTGTACCGCTTCGACACCCAAGGTAACCTCACTTTGCGCTGGAACTCAACATGCCCCTAAATTTACGCGTCCTGTCCGCGACCCTCGCACTGTGCGGCATCATCACCACGCCGCTGTATGCAGCCACCTCGGACGCCAATACCACCGGCATCCTGCTCAGCGGCGCCCAGAAATGGATGAACCGGGATCGCGCCGATCTGGCCGATAATTTGCTGCAAAAAGTATTGCTGATTGAACCCAACTCGCCCCAGGCGCTGCTCATGCTGGGCAAGATCAGCTTAAAGAACGGCAAGCAGGACGAGGCGCAGCGCTATCTGCACACGCTGCAACAGACCGCGCCCGGCAGCCCGCAGACGCGCGAACTCGCCAACGCCCTGCATCCGGCAGGTGCCGGCATGCTGACCAGCAAACCCGCCACACCCGAGCCCGCCCGCGGCGAACAACGCGTCCGCCGGGCAGTCACACCGCAAGTTGTAGCGCTGGAAGAGACAACCCCACAGGTTCGTCCCGCCAAACACAAACACAAGACCCGGCGTGTCACCGAGAAAGCGTTGACAGCCGAAAAACCCGACGAGCAACCCGTCAAATCCGATGACAAGGCAAGCGATCAGGCGACCGGCAATGCCGAAAGTGCAGCACTCAGCCCGGATATCATCGCACGTACCGATGCACTGGATGCCATCGATGACGGCAAACTGGAACAGGCTGAGACCTCGCTGCGCGACATTCTCACACGCAGGCCGAAAGATCCGGAAGTACTGGGCGGACTGGGCCTGATCAAGTTAAAGCAGGGCAAACACGACGAAGCGATCAACTGGTTCGAACAGGCCCTGGCGCTCGCTCCCAATCAAAGCGATATCGGTTTAAGCGCCAAATGGCGCAGCCTGATCAGCACCGCAAAATTCTGGAAAGGCCTGCACGAGGCGGATGATTTGCTGGCGGCCAACCGCCTGCCCGAGGCGGAACAGGTTGTCAGGAACATCCTGGTGCTGCAACCGGATGAACCCATTGCACTGGCCCTGCTGGGCAACATCAAGTCGGCCGGCGGGGACGACACGGAGGCCGAACGTCTGTACCGTCAGGCACTTGCCAAGGAAGGTTACAACGTCGCGGCGATCAGCGGCCTGCTCAAGCTGCTCGCGCGCACCGGTCGTCGCGATGAAGCGCTCGCGCTGGTCGAACAGGTAAACCGGGATTATGCGGATGAACTGAACAAGAATCCTGTTATACATGCCGGTCTGCTGCGCGAGGAAGCCGATTTGTATCTGTCCGCCCAGCGCACCAGCCACGCCATCGAAGCGCTGGAACAATCCATCCAGCTGGACCCCAAAAATCCCTGGGCGCGTTTTTCGCTCGCCAAACTCTATTACAGCCTCAATCTGCCGCCATTGGCCCGCCGTGTAATG
>CAMTUO010000033.1:0-102164 GCA_947084955.1 uncultured Gallionella sp. | reverse complement strand
GTATCTTGAAAGCTATTTGGGTTGGCATCGCCTGCTCGATCATCTCGGTCAGCATGCTACGCCAGTTGCCTGTTTTATTGCGGCTATTGGAAAAGAAAGACGTTTTCAACAGTTAAGTGCGACATAGCCATTTATTATGGATGCAACCACTGACTGTTTTCAATGTCGGCAATAGGTCCAGTCTGTGAAAACCGGCTATTATTTGACTATTTTCAACTGAGGTTTCGTTACGCGCGGATTCGAATCAGGCGCAGGCGGGGTAGGCATAGCTTCTGCGGGCTGAAATACCAGTCCCTGCCCCGTTTCCTTCGCGAATATGCCGATAACCGCATTGACCGGCACCATCAGATCAAACGACGCACCGCCAAAACGGCCGCTGCACGTAATCATCTCGTTACCCATTTCAAGGTTACGCACTGCACCTGAGCTCAGATTCAGCACGATCTCACCGTCTTTAACGTAGGCGACCGGCACCTCAGTCTGATCGTTAACCCGCACGGCCAGATAAGGTGTCATGCCACCGTCGATACACCATTCATGAATGGCGCGGATCAGATAGGGGCGTGTGGATAAATCGTTCACTTGCGCATCGCTCTTTCAGCTGCCGTCAATGAATCGATAAATCCCTGACGCGAAAAAAGACGCTCCGAATATTTCAGCAGCGGCGCCGCATCCTTGCCCATCTGAATCCCGTAATGGTCGAGACGCCACAGCAAAGGTGCAACCGCCACATCCAGCATGGAAAAATCCGTGCCCAGCAGAAATTTCTGCTTAACAAGAATTTGTGACAACTGAGACAGATTGTCGCGGATGATCGCACGCGCCTTCTCGGCAGGCTTGCCGCCCTGCGCGATCACATTCACATGACTGTATAGTTCCAGTTCGAAACGATGCAGAAACAATCGGGCGCGCCCCCGCATCACAGGATCAGCCGGCATCAGCTGCGGATGCGGGAAGCGCTCGTCGATGTATTCGTTGATGATATTGGCTTCTGTCAAAACCAATTCGCGTTCTACCAGTACAGGCACCTTGTTATAGGGATTGATCGCCGCAAGATCTTCGGACTTATCCATCAGATCCACATCGATCACTTCAAAATCCATGCCCTTTTCGTATAAAACAATACGACAACGATGGCTGTAGGGGCAAACCGTCCCCGAATACAATCTCATCATTACTCAATCACCCCTTAATTAAACTTTTACTCTGCATAAAGCCTCGCACCAGAAAATAACCTGCAAGCGCTACAATACCCCAAACCACGACCGCTGCAAGCACCGGATAACTGCCTGTACCATAGATACCTGCAATCCAGATGAAACGCTCCAGAATCGTGCCTACAATGATAGACGTGGCAACCGCAGTAATCGCTGTGACACTGTGGCGGGTTGCCGGAAAACAAAGAGACGCGAATGGTATCACAAACTTCAGCGCCAGTATCGTCCACCAGACAAATGCGTAGTCGCCATACATCATACCGAACACGCGATCAGTCTCATCCGGGATATTGCCATACCAGATCGTCAGATACTGGGCATAGTAGGTATAGATATACAACAGCGTGAACGCCAGCAGCATCTGCGCCAGATAATTGTAGATTTTTTCGGGTACCGGGGTCGCCAGCTTATTACCGGAATTGAGCACCGATATCCAGATCACCAGGAAGGCCAGGAACATGCCGAAGTTACTGACAAACTGTTGCATGCCATAGATCGCGCTGTGCCAGTGCGGAACCAGTGTCATCTCAAAATCCCATGCCACCATCGTACTGTAGAGCACGAAGAAAAACGGTATCCAGGTCGCAACTGTATGAAAACGCGCCATATCTTCCGGACTATTGTCGCTGACCGCCTGTCGCTGGATGAACACCCAGTACAGTGCAGCCATGAACGCCATGCCGACCACTTCGCGCGACATCAGCCAGTGCGGCTGATACCAGCCGGGCATGTGGTAATCCGCAACAACGGTCCCTTCCCACCACGGGAAGGTATGCGAGCCGCCCACCAGCAGTATCACCAGCAAGACTGCCGCCAGCGGAAACAAGGCATACAGCGAAATTGCCAGATTACGTACGTTATAACGCCACTTTGCACCCACCAGATGCAACACGGAACAGAATGCCACGCCGCTTAACGCCAGCGACAGCACGACGACAAAACTGACCGTCAAAACAGACCAATTACTGTATGTCAACATTTTAAGCCTCCTATTTCGACTGAGCGGCAGCAATACCTGCCGGCGCCTTTTGCAGCACGTTGCGCACGTAGTTCACTACATGCCAGCGTTCGGTGGGAGAAAGATCATTGGCGTAGCTGGGCATCACGGCTCCGCCCAGCGTCATGTAACCGAAAATATACCCATCCGGATAATCCGGCGACTGCCAGCTGTGCAAGGTATTGCTTGAAGTCAGATTGAACGGCTGCATGATCAGCTTCTGTCCGACCAGACCATCACCGGTACCCGAGAAACCGTGACACGGCGTGCAATAAATCTCAAACAAATGTTTGCCGGTTTGTATTGATCTTGCATCCGCTTTCACCGGATTCGCCATTTTCTTGGCGGCATCCAGATCCTCGACCAGCACCGTCGTACCGGGAACCGGCACGGAACGCGCCGGGAAAGGCGTCATACCCGGATGGGCGGGATCGGGGCTTTCCTGTGGCTTGACACTGATCTGGTTCGCCATATCCATGGACCACGGCCAGGCCTGCGCAAAACAGGGAACTAACATTAATGACACTGCTAAGGATAACTTTTTCATTTCCCTGCCTCTTCCTGAATTTCCAATGCCTGATGCTTGGTGAAAATCGCTTTCAATGCGCTGATTGCGGATTCGTCTCCCTTGACCAGAATACCGATATTGTCTACCGACACGCGGGCGTTATACAGCGCCGAACGTTTCGCCGGCAATGCCGCACAAATCAGAAAGCCCAGTATCGTGATGTATACACCGCCCAGAATGAACAACTCATAGGTCAGCACAAAGTTGGCCGGCAACGGCACGATCGGCTTGCCCCCCTTCATCTGCATGAAGAAATTGGCCTGCGCACTGGAAATCCCGAGAAATCCCAGCGAACCGCCCAGCAGTGCACCCACCAGCGTAAACCATTGAACATAGACGGGCTTGTGCCCCAGAAACTTTTCGACTTCCGGATGTTCGATCGGCGATTTGACGATCATGTCACTATTGACATCAAATCCCTTGATCGGCGTGTCACGCAACTCCCTGACCACGGCTTCCGCCGCATCAAAGTCGCCATACAACGCTAATAAATGACGTTTGCTCATGATTAGTGCGCTCCCTGTTCAGCGGTTTGACCCAACGCCTCACTCTTCTTAGAGTGCAAGGTACGGTGGTAAACCATTTCTTTTACCTCATACATGGACACGGACGGGAACACTTTGCAGAACACCATGAACAGCAAAGTAAACCAGCCGAAACTACCGAATACAATACCCCATTGAATCATGGACGGCCACTGATCGTTATCCCATGTCCACGGGTAGTAGCCATGCGAGAAGGTTGGCGATACGATCATCCAGCGCTCCAGCCACATACCCAGATTCAGCAGCAAGGAAGTCGCGAACAGCACCGGAATATGGGTCTGGAAGCGCTTGATTGCAAAGATCAACGGCACAACCGATCCGCAGAATATCATCGCCCACCAGAACGGCGCATAAGGTCCTGTCATCTTCTGTATCAATACATCCTTGGCAACCCCGTCATGGCTGTACCAAACGGACGCAAATTCCACACAGTTCAGGTAAGTCCAAACCATCGAGATTGCAAACGTCAGACGTACGATCTTTTTCAGGATCGGCAAGGTCATGTATTCTTCAAACTTGAACACGTAACGCAGGATGATGAACAGCGTAATGATCGCCGCACAGCCGGAATACAACGCACCTGCCACGAAATAAGGTGGAAACGAAGTCACATGCCAGCCGGGCTGCTGCGACATGGCAAAGTCAGATGCCACAATCGAATGCACCGACACCGCCAATGGAATCAGAAAACAGGCGATGGTCAGATACGTCACGCGGAAATTGCGCCACTGCCTGTCCGTCCCTTCCCAGCCCAATGCCAGCAGGGTGTAGAGTTTCTTGCGCCAACCGGGATTAATATTGTCGCGGGCGATCGCCAGATCCGGAATCATTCCGACAAACAGGAACAATACGGAAGAACTCAGATAGGTAAAGATCGCCATCGCATCCCACAGTAACGGGGACTGAAAGTTCGGCCACACCCAGCGTTCATTCGGGTAAGGTACGGCGTAATAGAACTGCCATAAACGACCCAGATGCACCATCACGAACAAGCCGGCGGTCATCAATGAGAACGTCGTCATCGCTTCGGCGAAGCGATAGATCGGTTTACGCCAGTCGGCATGCATCAGATGCAGAATTGCTGACAGCAGGGTACCGGAGTGACTCATGCCGATCCAGAAGATGAAGGTGGCGATATACAGCCCCCACACCTGTGGATTGTTCAGGTTTGCCACACCCATCCCCGTCTGATACTGGTACACCTCACAGGCAATGCCGACGGAAAATGCCAATACTGCAAAAAACAGGATCACCCAATACATGCGTCTCGGGTTTTCCAGACTCTTCATCACGTCCTGGTTGATCTTGGCCCAGGCGATGTCTTCGCGGATATCTTTCATTATTATTCCTTAAAGTAATTCCGTTAGGCTAAACAGCGCTTTCACGCACGCGTTCCAGATACATCACAGAAGGATAGGGACGCAACTCTTCCAGAATACGGTAGCCGCGCAGGTCCGCACCGCCCTCTTTCTGATCCTTGTCCTGCTTATCCTTGTCCAGATCCACCTGTTGCGCCTCCCATTGCTTATGCACACGCGATTCCGGATCCACCAGATTGCCAAAAGAGATTGCACTGGCAGGACAGGCCTGCTGGCAGGCCGTCTGCAATTCTCCTTCGCGAACGATGCGCCCCTCTCCTTTTGCAGTCACTTCTGCAGCGCGTATGCGCTGTACGCAGAACGTGCATTTTTCCATCACGCCCTTGCCGCGCACCGTTACGTCCGGATTCAACTGACGGTTCATCTCGGCAGGCCAGACATTCTCAGTCGTCGGGTAGTCGTACCAGTTGAAGTAACGCACCTTGAACGGGCAGTTAGCCGAGCAATAGCGCGAACCGATGCAGCGGTTGTAAATCTGCGAATTCAACCCGTCCTGCGTATGGTTGGTCGCGCCCACCGGACACACCGTCTCACAGGGCGCTGCTTCGCACTGCTGACACATCATCGGCAGAAACTGGAACCCCTGATCAGGGTATTCACGACCATCCTCTTCCCAGTAACGTTCGATCCGCAACCAGTGCATGCTCTGTCCATGCAGGAATTTTTCACGTCCGACGACTGGCAGATTATTTTCCGCGTAACAGGCAACGGCACACGCGTTGCAGCCAGTACAGGCATCCAGATCGATCGCCATCGCCCATTTGTATGGGTCGTGCGGTTTGTCATCAATCGGATGAAAATGGCGAACCGAAGCCCAGTTCTCTAATAAATTGGTAGCTGTCATAACTCAAACCTCCTTCGACAAATCGACTTGATCGGTGGACACGCGCGCGGCAATTTTCTTGCCCATTTGCCTGCCGCCTGCCGGACCTTCATCCTTGACCACGATGACACGCTGACCCGTCTTGACGACACTTACACGCGTCTCATGCATGGCCAGTTCACCGGTTGCGCTCTCAAATACAGCATCCATAATCTGGAACGGATTCACGCCGTAACCCTTGGCATAACGGCCCATCGCATCGTGGCCGCGCCCGATCGGGATGGATATCGCATCCTGATAAATACCCGGAAACAGATAGACCTGAACCTTGACAGAGCCAGTTCTCGACTTCACTTCGACGATATCGCCCTCGACAATACCCAACTCGAACGCCTTCTTCGGATGCATCTCAACCCACGAATCCCACACGATGGTGGTCAGCGGATCGGGTGACTCCTGCAGCCAGGGCTGGTTGGTGTGACGTCCGTCGCGCAAATTTGACGTGACGCTGGGGATGAGCTGAAACGGATAGAATTCATCGATTTCAGCAGGGTTAGGCAGTTTTACGCCGGCCGCTGTCATACCCGCACTCAAGGGGGCCGACGGGCCAGCCAGTTTGATGATGCCGTGACTTAAGGTGTCGTTCCAGAAGTTGTCGTCATCGGAGCCACCGCCGCCCAGCGCGCCCTTGTTTTGCAGCACGGCGCCACGCAGGTAGCCGTAGTAATCGTCAAACGCCTTATACTCGTCGGCACGGCGCTGCTTGATCAGGGCCAATACGATATCACCCATGCCGCGGGTATTCGGATGCAGATTTTCCATCAGCGGCTGCTGGATGTTGATCTGCGCACCGTCGGTCAGATACTCGGGAACCGAGGTACCCCAGTCTTCCATCGCCGAATCCAGTGGCAACACCAGATCAGCCTGCAATGCCGTTTCATCCAGGTAGTGTGCAAACGCCACCTTAAAGCCCGCTTTTGCCAGGTTATCCTTGAACTTGTATGAGCCAGGTGCAGTGAATACCGGATTGGCCGCAAAGTTAAACAACACTTTGTATTTGCCTGCCGCCAGACCATCATTGAGCGCCTTCAACGCGGCTGTATTGCCTTTGACAGGTGACATCTGCGGGAACGGCACGGATACCGGCGCCTCGATTGTCTTGCCCACGTTACCTAACACCTGATTGAGCAGATTGATTGCAGCGGCGTTTTGCGAACCGTGCGCATACCCTTCTGCGGCGCTGCCAGCCAGCACCAGACTCGGGCTGCGCAGTTTCAGCAGGGCGGCAATCTTGTCGATCTGACTGGGCTCAACGCCCGTATCATGGCTGACGCGCGCCTTGTCATACCCCTTGACCAGTTCCGCCACATCGCCTGTCGCCGTACCCAGCGCATTGATGATACCCAATGCCAGTATGCCTTCGGTTCCGGGTTTCACAGCCAGCCAGCGGTCCGCATTGGCGCCTGTCAGCGTCATTTTCGACTCGACTTGTATCAACACGCCGCGCTGACCGTCAACCCCCTTACGGAACTGCGCATACTGCTGCGAGAAATGCACAGGAGACACCCAGGTACCCAGAAAATCCGCGCCGAAAGACAGCACCACTTTGGCCTTGTCAATGCGATAACGCGGCATCTCAACGCCGTAGGCCTTGATGTTGGCGGCACGCACCACCCCGGGTGCAACCGCTTCGTACACGAAGTGGTTTTTGCTATCCAGGCTGTCCATGTAATTGCCCAGCAACACCTTCAGATGACCGCTCACACCGCCGGAAAGGAACGCGATTTCTTCACCCTTCACGCCGGCGAGCTTTTCTGCGATCAAGGCATAGGCCTTTTCCCAGGTAATCGTCTCGCCCTTATCGCCGTTACGCAACAACGGCTCACGCACGCGATCCGGGTTGTAGTGATGCTGCACACTCGCCTGACCCAGGCCGCACAACTTGCCCTTGTTGATGGCCGAGTCCGGATTACCTTCCAGTTTCAGCACACGGCCTTCACGTACCTTGCCCGACACACTGCACCCTGCATCGCACTGCGCGCAGGTTGAGTTGAAGTACACTGCCACACCGGGTATTACATAATCTTTAGCTTCAACATAGGAAACAATCGTTTCCTTACCGTCCTCGATGGAAGTATTGCCGCAACCTGAGAGCGCAACCGCAGTACCGCTCCAGCCCAATACTTTCAGAAAATCACGCCGATCAAACGGGTGCCCGGCCAAATGTTTTTCGGAACCACTGTCTATCATCACAGCCTCTCTTGTAAATTTTTTCATGGCGGCCTACTTGTGGCACAGCCAGCAATCATTCGGACCCTTGGCAGTCAGCGCGCCGGCTGCATTATGGGTTTCCGCGGGTTTCTGGAAGGTGTACCAGTAAGCCTGCTTGCCTATCGGCATACCGCCTTCTGTCAGACCATCCTTGTTGGCGACGGCCACAACATGCTCCTTCATGTGGCAACTCACACACCAGCCCATGGTGATCGGCTTCTGGCGACGCGCGGTCACCATTTCCTTCACCTGACCGTGACAGTATCCGCACACTTCCTGAACCGGACGGCCCTGTTGCTCGATAAAGCGTTTGATGTGCCGCTCATGATTAAAACGTACGAAATCAGGCAAATCATGGACTTTCTTCCATGGAATCGCCTTCTTGGCATCCCAGTACTTGAACAACTCGACAATGCGCGGTTTGTCGCGCACGGACGGAATGTTCTGGTGACAGCCTATGCATTTCTGCAACGGCGGAATGCCCGCTGTCAGACTGCGTCTGGCATAGGTATGACAATACTGACAGTTAATTTCCATCCCGCCCTTGGTCGGATCGCTATTGGTCGGATCGACCGTATTGCGATTACCGGCATGGCGATAGTGCGGAAACTCGATAGGCTGAGCAACTTGCGGACCTAAATCGTCCTCTGTCGTCAGAGTGGGTTGTGAATCATTGACTGCATAACAACTGACAGCCATAAACATACCTACCAGCAAGATAGGCAAACGTAAGAAACGATGCATCGTGAGAACTCCCCCAGCAAACAAATGATCCCATGCCGACTTTTGTGGGCATGAACGAACCGTCTAATCGGATTATTTTTGGTGCTTTGCGCCGCGAAACCTATTACGATCTACTCTTGTTTTTTAGTACTGCAAATCAGATCATTACGAGCGCCGACGAATCATGTCTGCTTTAATTTTTAATGTCAACAGCGTTTCTTGACGCTGAATCTTGTTTTTAAAAAACTTATTTATATATCGCGGTTTTACAGTGTTTGCTTATATTAACAAAACACTCAACTTAATTATTTGCTTATATAAATTAAACAGTTAACTTCACTGTTTGCTTATATTCCTTAACTGAAAAAACGACCTGGATTTACTCGCCATGAATGAAGAAAATACCGTACTGGAATTTTTTGCCAAGCCCGAAAACCTGCCGCTGGGCCTGTCGGTTGCCGCACAAATAAACGCGACTTGCGAACGCATGAACGCGCAATTCTGGACGGATTTAAAACAGCGAATTGATGCGCAGCTTGCCTCTCCCGCATGGCAGATTCAGGTCACCGAGGATCGCAATTCAGCCGACATGCTGGTCGGCTTGCAATACAAGCTTTGCGAGCCCCAGGCAAACTGTCTATTCCCGATGCTGGAGCAACAGTACCTCGGCGGCGACTGGCGCATTTATTTCGGGCTGATGTGGCAGAGCGCGCCCAATCCCGTGCAGCTTGCCCTGCCTGAGGTGACGCACCTCAAACAGGTGCTGGCGGACGCCGGGTTCAAAAGCAACGAGAACTTCCTGGCCTGGCAGTGGACAAAACTCTACCCGCGGCGGCGTGATTTTTTGCTGCGTTACGCTAATCAGACTGAGAAACTGCTGGATGAAATTGAATCCCTACTTAAAACACTGCCGCTTGATTTAATTGCGCAGGCCAATGTCGCTTTGCAAGATATTCCCGTCAGCCATGCCATCTCACTGGACCAGTTGCGCAACAAACGCGGTGAATAGTTAAGATTCATCTGTCATTGGACAAGACACCGGGTATCTGTATAATGCCTGAGCCCCGCGTAAAACCAATCAGCGCTGCGGCCTCTTAAAACACTCCAGATCGCTTCGATCACCTATTTCGTCTGCCCAGATTGGTGCCGCCCTGCAAGGTCGGCAGGCTGCCGCAGGAGACATGCTTTGCCAAATAACACCTTTGCCAGTTTAAATCTGCTTGAACCCCTAATGCGCGCCATCGTTGATGCGGGCTATACACAACCCACCCCCGTGCAGGCTCAGGCCATCCCGCTGGTTTTAGCCGGCGGTGACCTGCTGGCCGGCGCGCAGACCGGCACCGGAAAAACCGCAGGATTCACCCTGCCCATCCTCCATCTGCTGAGCAGCAAACCCGCCGCCAACCCGCGTGCCGGCACGCCGCGCTGCCTGATCCTGACGCCGACGCGCGAACTCGCCGCCCAGGTTGAAGAGTCGGTGCAGACTTATGGCAAATATCTGCCGCTCAAATCAGAGGTAATGTTCGGCGGAGTCAACATCAACCCGCAAATCAAGGCGCTGCGCGGTCAGGTGGACATACTGGTCGCCACACCGGGGCGATTACTTGATCACGTCGGGCAAAAAACGCTGGATCTGTCTGCCGTGGAAATCCTGGTACTCGATGAAGCCGACCGCATGCTGGACATGGGCTTTATACGCGATATCCGCAAAATTCTTGCCATCTTACCCAAGAAGCGTCAGAACCTGCTGTTTTCGGCGACTTTTTCAGAAGAAATCAAGACCTTATCCGATGGCCTGCTGCATAATCCCGGGTTTGTCGAAGTCGCGCGTCGCAACACCACCTCGGAACTGGTCACGCAAAGCGTGCACATGGTCGCGCAGAAACTCAAGAGCCATTTGCTCTCCCATCTGATCAAGCACAACGACTGGAAGCAGGTGCTGGTATTTACCCGCACCAAGCACGGCGCAAACCGTCTGGCCGAAAAACTCAATGCCGACGGGATCGCCGCTGCCGCCATCCACGGCAACAAGAGCCAATCGGCGCGCACCAAGGCGCTCGCCCAATTCAAGGACGGCACCATGCCGGTGCTGGTTGCAACCGATATCGCCGCACGGGGTCTGGACATCGACATGCTGCCGCATGTGGTGAATTTTGAACTGCCCAACGTGCCCGAGGATTACGTGCACCGCATCGGCCGGACCGGACGCGCAGGCAGCAACGGCGCCGCGATTTCGCTGGTGGACAGCGAGGAACTGCAACACTTGAAAGATATTGAGCGTCTGATCAAGACCCAGATTCCGCGGGTGGCCATCGACAGCTTTGTTGCACCCACCAACCTTCCTCCGGAAGCGCCACGCGCGCCACGTCCTCAGCACGGACAGAAACGCCACAGCAACACCACTGCGGCTCGCACACCGGGACAGGCGCCCGGTCGCGCACCGGCCGCAAACCGCACACCGGGACAGGCAGCGAATCGTGCACCCGGACAAGCGGCAAAACCCCGCAATCCCGACGCTGCACGCCGCGATCCGCAAGGAAGAACCCAGCCTGCCGCACGACCCGTTGCAGCCAAACCGCGTGAGCCACAATTACTCTCCGAAGCGGCGCGCCATCAGGCCATGCCGCAACCTGCACTGTTCTCACCCAGACCGGCAGCAAGACGGGGAAAGTAGAAAGCTAGTCGCTAGTCGCTAGTCGCTAGTCGCTAGTCGCTAGTCGCTAGTCGCTAGTCGCTAGTCGCTAGTCGCTAGCGAATGATCGAATATCATACTGATATTGTTTATAATTTTAATGATTGCTCTGCGAAATCAGTGCAGGAACGGACCCGGACACCATGGCCAAAACAAACTATTCCTACGAGAAACGCCAGAAAGAACTGGCCAAACAGAAAAAACAGGCGGAAAAGCTGCTGAAAAAGTCAGCCCCAAAAGGCGAACAAACGGAAGATGAACCGGCTGCGCCGCCTGCCGAAGCAAACATCATTGCCTGAATACAAATGCCGGGTTAAGCAGGCTTAACCCGGCTGCACGCAACTGCTTGCCAAAACTGACACCAGCCATATTCAGACGCTGGTAAACAGCAGGGTCTCGGCACCAAATGAAATGAAAAAAGCCACGCCCCACGCTGAACTCTCGACCAGCGCGCTTTGCAGCGTTTGACCGGGTTCGCGGGTCAACAGTATGCCTGCCATCAGAATACAAACCCCTGCAGCCAGTGCCGCCAAAATAGAATTTTGCATGAAAATCTCCTTTTATATTTTAGTCACAATAATAAACAGAGGTGATCAACTTGCGCTAACCATCTGACAACCTCTTCAACTTATACAGAGTTCAGCTTATCAATCGTGCATTACAGTTTCGCGACGAAATCGTGAAATTAATGGAAAAACACTTCAGCCTGTGTTTACTCAGCTTCCAGAAAACAACAAGCATATATCATTCCAGATATCTATAAAAATCAACACGTAAGTATTTTATATTTAAAAAACAATTGGATATAATAAACGTCCGATTTTTGCATGCAAAACAAATCCCTTTTTTAGTGCACAACCTCCCCTCCCTTGCACTTCAATCGTGCGCTAATCTTCGTATAACGACAATGAAACCAAGCCCACAAAAAAACCCGCCGTGAGCAAAACTCAGAGCGGGTTCTCAAAACAGCCAGTTTCTAATAAACCGGGTGACGTCCTGTTTAATGACCTGTTTTATCAGACATTATTTTTGCAGCGTCGCCTCTTCGATCAACACCTTATACGTATAGCCCGCGCCAAAATCCTTATCGGTATGCACAACCCCCTTGAATGTAACAGTATCGCCGAGCTTGACCTGATCCGCAGTCGTTACCAGCACATCGTTATTGTCACCCGTCCCCGACCCATCGCGCAGATGCACCCAGTTTTTCCCCATGATTTCCGGGTTGTACTTCACCACCTTGCCGCGAACCAGCACAGGCTTATCCTTCAGCTCTGCACCCTTCGTCATGACTTCCTCAACGGTACGCGCATTCTCACCGACCGCCTTGGTAACGTGAATCGCCTCTTCCGATGCGGCAGGCGTTGATTTCGCCTTGCGCTCGCCATGTGCACCAGCCAGACTGCCGAAATAAATTGTCTTGAAGGTCTTTTTCAGCGACGGACTCTTGAAGTCATGCATGACCATCGCCTTGTCGATATTGACCGTGCTGCCCTTGGCAATCGCCGTCTTGTCCACTGCAACCCAGTCCTCGCCATGTGCCGTTTTGAGGCGCAGATAAGTGTAGTTCGCCACCTCCACCACTTCCAGCACCTCGCCCTTGATCGAAACCAGTCCGGCAGGCGCGGCCGTCTCTCCCGCCCAGGCCAGCGAGGTAAAACAAATCATGCAGACATACAACAGTGCTTTCATCATCGCTCCATTTAACGTGAAACCCGCGCAAGCGTTCGTTTGCCCCCTCGCCCTCCGGGAGAGGGTTGGGGTGAGAGAAACGAGGCATGGCAAGTATTATTATTCGGGGTGGCTGCTGCCATGCCCGTTAACAAGGCACCAAGCATAGCAGCCCGCTGCCGCCTGCGCCAGCCACTTGAACAAGCCGCATCACACCAGCCGCCATACACCCGGCTCAAGTCCGTCCAGCGTCCAATCGCCGATGCGATAACGGATCAGGCGCAAGGTAGGCAAACCCACGGCGGCCGTCATCCGGCGCACCTGGCGGTTTTTGCCTTCCCGTATGGTCAGTTCCAGCCAGCTGGTCGGAATCGCGCGTCGCACACGAACCGGCGGAACTCGCGGCCAGAGACTTTCCGGCTCATCCATCAATCTCAACTCTGCAGGCAGCGAGATGCCATCCTTGAGCTGCACGCCACTTCGCAGTTGCGCCAGTGCAGCCTCGGTGGGAACGCCCTCGACCTGCACCCGGTAGGTTTTGGGCAGCTTGTGTTTCGGGTCGGTGATGCGATGCTGCATCATGCCGTCATCGGTCAGCACCAGCAGGCCTTCGCTGTCGGTATCCAGCCGTCCGGCGGGATAAAATTCGGGAAGCGGGATATAATCGGCCAGCGTCGGATGCATGCCGTCACGGCTGAACTGGCAGATTACGCCATACGGTTTGTTGAACAGCAGGATGCGTCCCATTTGAATCCCGATCTATTAACGTGAAACTCGCGAAGCGAACGAGCCGTACCCCTCGCCCACCGGGAGAGGGGGAACGGGAGTGAGGAAACGATCATGGCGGTTTCATTATCAGGGATGGCTGTCTTCCCATGATCGTTAGTAGCGCCATTTTACCGCGCCTTGCGCGAATTCCACTTTAAAGAGAAAAATATGACTACCCAGAAAATTATTTACACGATGGTCGATGAAGCGCCTGCACTGGCCACCTACTCCCTGTTGCCCATCATACAAACCTATGCCAAAGCCGCCGGCGTCGCCGTTGAAACGCGGGATATTTCGCTGGCGGGCCGCATCCTCGCAAATTTTCCGGAAAACCTGTCTGAAAACCAGAAAATCGCCGATGAACTCACTGAACTTGGCCAGCTCGCCTTAAAACCCGAAGCCAATATCATCAAGCTGCCGAATGTCAGCGCCACCCCGCCGCAACTCAAAGCCGCCATTGCCGAGTTGCAGTCGCAGGGTTTCAATATCCCAGGTTTCCCTGACGATCCTCAAAACGATATTGATAAAGCGATCAAGGCGCGCTACAGCAAGGTACTGGGCAGCGCCGTCAACCCTGTGCTGCGCGAAGGCAACTCGGACCGGCGCGCTGCGGGCGCTGTCAAGCAGTTTGCAAGGAATAATCCGCACAAGATGGGCGCCTGGAATCCGGATTCAAAAACCCATGTCGCGCATATGAACGCCAACGACTTCTACGGGAGCGAAAAATCGACCACGGTTTCCGATGCCTGCGCCGTGCGTATCGAATACGCGGGTGAGGATGGCAAGACGACTGTGCTGAAGGAGAAAGTAACTTTGCAGGCTGGCGAAGTCATCGACGCGTCCGTGATGAGTCGCCGCGCGCTGCGTGAATTTTTTGAGTCACAGATGCAGGACGCGAAACAACAGGGCGTGCTGCTGTCCCTGCACCTTAAAGCCACCATGATGAAGATTTCCGATCCGACCATGTTCGGTCACGCCGTGACTGTCTACTTCAAGGAGGTATTCGAGAAGCACGCGCAGGTGTTCAGCGATCTGGGTGTCAACGTCAACAACGGTCTGGGCGATCTTTACGCCAGAATCGCAAAACTGCCGGACGCGCTGCGCACCGAGATCGAAGCCGACATCAAGACCGTCTATGCGACCAGGCCAGAACTGGCGATGGTCAATTCGGACAAAGGCATTACCAATCTGCATGTACCGAGCGACATCATCGTCGATGCCTCGATGCCGGCGATGATCCGCGATTCCGGCAAAATGTGGGGCGTGGATGGCAAACTGCACGACACCAAGGCTTTAATTCCCGACCGTTGCTACGCGCGCATTTATCAGGTCGTCATAGAGGATTGCAAAAGGCACGGCGCATTCGATCCGAAAACCATGGGCAGCGTCCCGAATGTCGGCCTGATGGCGCAGCAGGCCGAGGAATACGGCTCACATGACAAGACCTTTCAGATGACAGACAAAGGTGTGGTTCGCGTGGTGGATAGCAATGGCAAGACCCTGCTGGAACAGCCGGTTGAGTCGGGCGATATCTTCCGCATGTGCCAGGCAAAAGACGCACCGATCCGGGACTGGGTGAAACTGGCCGTCTCGCGCACCCGCATCACCGGCGCGCCTGCTGTTTTCTGGCTGGACAAAAACCGCGCACACGACGCACAGCTGATACAGAAGGTCGAACGCTATTTGAAAGATCACGACACCAGCGATCTGGACATCCACATCATGACGCCGGAACAAGCGATGCAGTTCTCGATCGACCGTATCCGTGAGGGGAAGGACACCATCTCCGTCACCGGCAACGTGCTGCGCGATTACCTCACCGACCTGTTCCCGATCATGGAGCTCGGCACCAGCGCGAAAATGCTCTCCATCGTGCCGCTGATGAGCGGCGGCGGCCTGTTTGAAACAGGGGCAGGCGGCTCGGCCCCAAAGCATGTCCAGCAGTTCCAGACCGAGGGCTATCTGCGCTGGGATTCTCTGGGCGAATTTCTCGCTTTAGGTGCGTCCCTTGAACATCTGGCCCAGAAATACAACAACCCCAAGGCACAGGTGCTGGCCGAGACGCTCGATCAGGCCAATGGGCGGATTCTGGAAAACAACAAGTCTCCTGCCCGCCGCGTGGGCGAACTGGATAACCGCGGCAGCCATTTTTATCTGGCCCTGTACTGGGCAGAGGCGCTGGCCGCGCAGACTAAAGATCGCGATATTCAGGCACGCTTCATTCCGCTGGCCAAACGGCTTCTTGATAACGAAGCGAAAATCAATGCCGAACTGATCGCAGCGCAGGGAAAACCGGTGGACATGGGCGGCTATTACCACCCGGATTTTGCCAAGACCTCGCAAGCCATGCGGCCCAGCGCTACGTTGAATGCAGCACTGTCCTCCATCGCTTAAACCCAAATAATCCATTAAATTGTCATTCCCGCTTTCGCGGGAATGACAAGCCCTTGCTCTAATGGATAATCCGGGTTAATGACTTTACTTACCCTGGAACTCCCGCCGGTAATTGGAGGGCGAAATTTTCAGGGCGTGCGCAAAATGCTGGCGCAGCGAGGCGCTTGAGCCGAAACCCGACGTCAACGCAATCTGATCGATAGGCTCATCCGTTGTTTCCAGCAACTGCTGGGCCAGTACGATGCGCTGATTCAGCAACCAGCTCCCGACCGTCATACCCATCACCTGCTTAAAGCGCCGGGTAAAGGTGCGACGCGTCATCAATGCGCGCTTCGCCAGACTGTCCAGACTGTGCGGCTGATCGAGATTGGATCGCACCCATTCCAGCAGGTTCGCAAAATGATCGATGCCTGACACATCCCGCACCGGCTGTTTGATGTATTGCACCTGCCCGCCCTGACGGTGCGGCGAGACCACCATACGCCGCGCAACCTGATTAGCGACCTGGCTGCCATGACGCACTCTCAGTATATGCAAACAGCAGTCGATCGCCGCCGCCGTGCCGGCCGAGGTAATGATGTCGCCCTCATCCACATAAAGCACGTCGGGATTCACCCTGACAGACGGATAGCGTCTTGCCAGCTCGCCTGCCCAATGCCAGTGCGTAGTCGCCCGACGCCCGTTCAGCAAGCCGGCCGCTGCCAGCACGAATGACCCCAGACACAGACCCACGATCAGCGCGCCGCGTTGATGCGCGCCCCGCAAGGCATCCAGCAACCTCTGTGGTGGCAACTCATTGGTATCCCGCCAGCTCGGCACGATGATAATTTCAGCGCCCGATAATCCCTCAAGACCGTGGCAGGTTGAGATGGAGAATCCTGCCGATGTTTGCAGATTCATGCCTTCTGCCGAGCAGACCAGCAACTCAAATTCAGGGATTTCCGCACCCGTGCGATCAGGGCCAAAAACCGCACAGGGCACAGAAAGATGAAAAGGGCTGATCCCGTTAAATGCAATAACTGCGACCACTGTCATGACGCCTCCTCTCAGAATGGCCCGATTTTAATGTAGATTGTCATTGAGGCCACTATTCTGCATGAATTTAAAGACAGACAATACCCCTGCCCGAACTTCTTCAACCCCTAAGGAGCCCACCATGTCCAGCCAGACCCGCCGCGCACTGATCGTCATCGATGCACAGAACGAATACGTAACAGGCAATTTACTGATCGAATATCCGGCGATCCAACTGTCGCTTGCCAACATCGGCCGCGCGATGGATGCAGCCAGAAACACAGACATCCCCGTCATCGTCGTGCAGCAATATGCACCCGCCGATTCGCCCGTGTTTGCACAGGGCAGCCACGCCTGGGAATTGCACGATGTCGTGCGATCGCGCGCCCGTGATCACTATTTTGAAAAGAAACTGCCCAATGCCTTTACCGGAACGGATCTTGCCGAGTGGCTTGCAGCGCACCGGATCGACACGCTGAGTGTTACAGGCTACATGACCCACAACTGCGTGGATTCCACCATCAAGCACGCCTTTCATGCCGGGTTACAGGTCGAATTTCTGCATGATGCGGCCGGCTCCCTGCCGTATCTCAACAAGGCGGGCGCAGCCAGCGCCGAGGAAATCCACCGCGCCTTCATGGTCGTGATGCAGGCGCGCTTCGCCGCGGTGATGGCAACAGAAGAGTGGATCGGCTTGCTGGGTTCCGGCAAGTTAGCCGAACGCGACAGCCCTTATCAGTCCAACCAGCGCGCCCGCCATGCCTGAACTGCATGACATACAGCCTGCGGATTTTGCCGTCATCCGCAACTGGCCGGCTTATCCTGCCGAGTTTAGCGAACTGGATTACGCACTGAGGGATGACGGCTGGCTTGCCGAATATCGGCAAAAACCGTATACCTCGATTTTTGTTGCCAAACAGCACGGTGAACTCGTCGCCTTCTCGCTGCTGTCCAGAACAGGAGACGCAAGCGCGGAATTTCGCATCGCGCTGCGTGCCGACAAGCTCGGTCAGGGACTGGGGAAAACCGTTGCACTCCAGACGCTGGCTCTGGGATTTGCCGACCCCGGACTAAACGACATCCACCTGATCGTAAGAACCAACAATATCCGCGCTCAGCACCTGTACCGGCAACTCGGCTTCAATGAAACGGGCAGGATTTTGAAAGAAATAAACGGCAGTCTAGTCGATTTCAATGAAATGGAAATATCGAAAGCGGAATTTCAACCGGTTATTGAATGAACAGCCTCCCGCGCGTGAATCTGTTCCTTGTATTGCATTTTAGCGACCCGTCCCCCTTGTTGAGCAACACAATGACGTATATACTTAATGTATATCCTATTCGTTTCAAGGAGCCGACATGGACTACGCGCGTATTTTTCAATCCGGGAACAGTCAGGCGGTGCGACTGCCCAAGGAGTATCGTTTCGATGTCGCACAGGTTGAAATTTTCCGGCGCGGCAATGAAATCGTGTTGCGCGAACAGGCAACCGATGCGCTTGCACTTTTTGATGTACTGAGCAGCCTGCCCGGGGATTTCATGGAACAGGGGCGAGATGACGCTCCCCCACAGGAAAGGGAGCCGCTCTGATGACCGTGCGTTATCTGCTCGACACCAACATCTGCATCTATATTGCCAAGCACAACCCGCCTGTTGTGAGAGAGCAATTTGCCCGCCACGCCGCATCGGAGCTTGCCATGTCGGTCATCACCCTGGGCGAATTGCGTTTTGGCGCCGAGAAGAGTCAGTCTCGCGAGCGGGCGCTGGCCGTCATCAATCAACTTGAAACCATGATACAGATCGCTCCGATTTCAGAATCGGTCGGCGAACATTACGGGCAAATTCGCGCGACGTTGCAGCGCAGCGGTCAGATCATAGGCAATAACGATTTATGGATTGCCGCACATGCCCGTGCCGAAGGCTGGATACTCGTGACCAATAATGAACGTGAATTTGTTCGGGTAGAAGGCTTGCAGGTCGAAAACTGGAGCATCTGATTTTTTCGGCTCAACCCGCTGCTGTTTGCAGGTAGAACACAGAACGGTCAGGGCCAGTTTCCTACATCACCCGCGTTCGATGTGCTGCATATACATGAATGATTGACACGATAAATATTCATTTAAAGTTGGGCGTCAGAGAGTGATGCTTGCTGAGTTCATCGATTTCCTTAATAAAAATGCTGGCGCTCTCTCAACAGTCTTTGCAGGCATTGTGATGCTAGCGACGGTAGTCTACGCGATTCTAACAGCCACCTTGGTTAAAGAAACCCGCCAAATGCGCGAAGTGCAAACCGAGCCGCGAATCGAAGTAACAGCATGCCCTAGCCCAGAATTTGTCACCATCATCCTATAAAAAGCTTTTCATCCACGAAAAACACGAAATTCACTAAATAAATCAAAACCTTATTTGATTCAGGCAACTCACCGAACGGATGCTGGTCAGAAAACCAATATCATATTGAATTTGTTCGTGTTTTTTCGTGCCTTTCGTGGACAACTACGGGTTTTAGGATAAATCTGCACAGAACGGTCAATTAAAACGTTGAAACCCAACTTCCTGCTTTTAGCAATTCTTTCAGTTGAATTGCCTACCAGCCGTTCAGCTTAACGCACCATCACCTTCAGCCCTTTCGCCAGGGCGTCGAACACCACCCGGATGCGGGCGCTCTGACGCAGCTCGCGATGCGCGGTCAGCCACACCGGCATGGAGGGCACCATGCCCTCCGGCATCACGGAGATCATCTGCGGCCATTTTTCCGCCACACAGGCGGGCGCAAAGGCGATGCCCATTCCTGCCAGCGCCATCTGCCAACACACCGTCTGATTATCTGAACGAAAAACAAAGGAATCGCGCTCAACGACAAAACCCGCCTTCGCAAAACCGCGCAGCAAAATGTCGGATTTGTCGTGACCGATCCAGTCGTATTCCGCCATCCGGTTCATGTCAACGCTGCCGCCGACACGCGCCAGATAGTCCGCATGGGCATAGCCGCCCATCGCAGCCTCCCCAAGACAGCGCGCCACCAGACTGTCCTGTGCGGGCCTGACATGGCGGATCGCGATATCTGCCTGCCGCTCCAGCAAATTTTCGATACGGTTTGATGCGAGCAGTTCGATCTGTATTTCCGGATGGGTGTGTCGCATTTTTGCAACAATTTCGGGCAACACATAGGCCGAACTCATCTCGCTTGCGGTCAGGCGCACCGTACCGGCCAGTTGTTGCGTTTGCCCCGAGGCGGCGATCGATACGAAAAGGGCCGCCGCCTGCATCTGCCTTGCAGGTTCTAGCAGCGCTTCGCCCGTAGCGGTCAGCCGCAAGCCGCGCGCCACCCGCTCGAACAGCGCAACCCCCATGGATGCTTCCAGCGCTGCGATCTGCCGGCTCAGGGTAGGCTGACTGGTCGCAAGCTGCCGCGCGCCACCTGTGAGCGAGCCTGCATCCACCACCGCCAGAAACGCACGCATTGCATTCCAGTCCGGCTGCACCGTACCTTTGACCGCCAAGCTATTCATATATACATACCTTGCATTCAGATATGCGGATTGTGCCATACCGGCCCGGGACGGAAAATAGCACTGTCCGCTTTCACAGGTAATGTTCCGTGATATTTGAAAAACCGATTGCGCTGTTAAGACTCGAAGGATTGGCCGTACTGATCCTCTCGCTCTTCATTTACCGGCAGCTCGCATTGTCCTGGCCGTTGTTCTGGTGGACGGTGCTGCTGCCTGATCTGGCCTTTGCCGCCTACCTTATAAACCCGAGAATCGGTGCAATTGCCTACAACCTCACGCACGCGAAACTGCTGCCCGGTCTGCTGGCTGTCGCGGCACTCACTGCGCACAGTCCGATGCTGCTGGCCCTGGCGCTGATCTGGTTCGCACATATCGGTATCGACCGGCTGCTGGGCTACGGCCTGAAATACCCGGCGAGTTTCAACAACACCCATTTGGGCATTATCGGCAAAGCACACCGCAATTTAAAAAATGAAAAAGCATGAAGGCCGTACCGGACGTAGTACGCTGATTAAAGCGTCTTGAGCGGCGCGGCAGTGACGGTGTTGCTGGCATGTCTGGTTACGCTGATGTGGCGGCGAATCCGCCAAATAAAAAACCCGGCAATGCCGGGCGTTTTTCCAACTCAGAATTCAGAATCCGGTTAAGGCGCCTGAATGTTGGAAGCTTGCTTGCCTTTAGGACCTTGTACAACTTCAAAGGTAACCTTCTGACCTTCTTTAAGCGACTTGAAACCGCTCATATTGATCGCGGAGAAGTGTGCGAACAAATCTTCACTGCCATCATCCGGCGTAATGAAACCAAAGCCTTTTGCATCGTTAAACCATTTAACTGTACCAGTTGCCATGTGATAACTTCCTTACAATAATAAAACGGGGGCCCCCCGTAAAACTGTTTGAAACCAAGACCGCACACGGCAAAACCTGTACTGCAGACACTTTGAGTCAAACACCTGACGGTATTTAACTCCTGTTCCACCGCATTTGTCAAACAGTAAATTTCAATATGTGGAACAGGCTCAAAAAAGTATCGCTAATCATCGAGCTTATCGGTAATATTAGTGTCAAAATACAGACTACGAAATATGCCCAGCAAACACGAAAACAGTACCGTACTCGCACCGGAACGCGCCAAGACCAAGCCGCCCGGCATGTATAAGGTGCTTTTATTTAACGACGATTACACGACGATGGAATTTGTCATCGAGGTTTTGCAACGATTCTTTGCGATTAATAGTGAACGTGCGCAACAACTGATGCTCAAAATACACACTGAAGGGTCGGCGGTTTGCGGCATATATACGCGTGATGTTGCCGAAACCCGTGTTACGCAGGTAACCGAATTTGCACAACAACATGGTCATCCCCTACGATGCGGCATGGAGGAAATTTAAAATGATTGCTCAAGATCTGGAAGTGAGTTTGCATCTGGCGTTTGTTGAAGCACGCCAGAAGCGCCATGAGTTCATTACGGTGGAACATCTGTTGCTCGCGATGCTGGACAACGCCTCAGCGGCTCAGGTGTTGCGTGCCTGTCAGGCAGACGTCGAGGAGTTGCGCCGCGTTGTGACCGAATTCATAGACGCAAACACGCCGGTCGTTTCCGGCAACGGCGAAATGGATACACAACCCACACTGGGCTTCCAGCGCGTCATCCAGCGCGCCATCTTGCATGCCCAATCCGCCAACAAGAAGGAAGTCTCCGGCGCGAATATCCTGGCCGCGCTATTCGGCGAGAAGGATTCGCACGCAGTGCATTTCCTGACGCAACGCAACATCAATCGCCTCGACGTCGTCAACCACATCGTCCACGGCATCAACAAGGAACCACGAACCAGCCCGACGCCACCGACGGAAGAAACGGCAACTGAGCAGCAGGCCAGTGAAGAGAGCGCGCTCAAGCATTACACGGTTGATTTGAACGCAGAGGCACTGGCCGGCAAAATCGACCCGCTCATCGGCCGCGATGCCGAATTGGAACGTGTCATCCAGACGCTATGCCGCCGCCGCAAAAACAACCCGTTGCTGGTCGGCGAAGCCGGTGTCGGCAAAACCGCCATTGCCGAGGGTCTTGCGCGCCGTATTGTCGAAAACAATGTACCGGACATCCTCAAGGATGCCCATGTCTATTCGCTGGACATGGGGGCGCTGCTGGCCGGCACCAAATACCGGGGCGATTTCGAACAGCGCCTCAAGGCGGTTTTGAAGGAGTTGAAAGATGCGCCTCACGCGGTGCTGTTCATCGACGAAATACACACGCTGATCGGTGCGGGTTCCGCATCGGGCGGCACCATGGATGCGTCCAACCTGATCAAACCCGCGCTATCGAGTGGCGCGTTAAAATGCATAGGCGCGACTACCTATCAGGAATACCGCAGCATCTTCGAGAAGGATTCCGCTCTGTCACGCCGTTTCCAGAAACTGGACGTACCTGAACCTTCGGTCGAACAGACCATCGAGATTCTGAAGGGCCTTAAGTCACGGTTCGAGTTGCATCACAGCATCAAATTCAGCGCTGCGGCGATCACCAGCGCCGCCGAACTCTCGGCACGTTTCATCAACGACCGTCACTTGCCGGACAAGGCCATCGACGTGCTGGATGAGGCCGGTGCCGCACAGCGTATCCTGCCCAAATCCAGACAGAAAAAAGTGGTCGGCAAGCACGAGATCGAGGAGATCATCGCCAAAATCGCGCGCATCCCGCCCCGCACCGTCTCGCACGATGACCGCAATGCATTGAAAACGCTGGATCGCGACCTCAAAGCGGTGGTATTCGGCCAGAACAAGGCCATCGACGTGCTCTCCACTGCCATCAAGATGTCGCGCAGTGGCCTGGGCAACCCGCAAAAGCCCATCGGCAGCTTCCTGTTTTCCGGCCCTACCGGCGTGGGCAAAACCGAAGTCGCACGCCAGCTGGCTTTTGCAATGGGCATGCCGCTGCACCGTTTCGACATGTCCGAATACATGGAGCGCCATGCCGTGTCGCGCCTGATCGGCGCACCACCCGGCTATGTCGGTTTCGACCAGGGCGGATTACTCACCGAAGCGATCAGCAAACAGCCGCATAGCGTGCTGCTGCTGGACGAAATCGAAAAAGCGCATCCGGATATTTTCAACATCCTGTTGCAGGTGATGGACCACGGCACGCTGACCGACAACAACGGACGCAAAGCCGATTTCCGCAATGTGTTGCTCATCATGACCACCAATGCGGGCGCGCAAGCACTGAACAAGACGCAGATCGGCTTTACCAAAACTTCCTCCACGGGGGATGAGATGGCCGACATCAAGCGCTTGTTCACGCCGGAATTCAGAAACCGCCTGGACGCCATCGTTTCGTTCGCTCCGCTGGATACAGACGTCATCCTGCGCGTGGTCGACAAGTTCCTGATTCAACTCGAAGAACAACTGCACGACAAAAAAGTCGATGCCCTGTTCACCGATGCACTCAAAGCGCATCTGGCCGAGAAAGGTTTCGATCCGCTGATGGGCGCACGCCCGATGGCGCGATTGATACAGGACAGCATACGTTCTGCACTGGCAGATGAACTGCTGTTCGGTCGTCTTGCACATGGCGGCAAAGTGACTGTTGACGTGAAGGACGGCAAGATCACGCTGGAGTTTGAAGAAGAAGCTGTCGCGGTTTAACGGGCATGGCAATTATGCAACCCCTGATGATGATACTCGCCATGCCCATTCCCTCACCTCAATCCTCTCCCGGAGGGCGAGGAGGCAACCGAGCGCTTGCGCGACTTTCACATTAAATGTTAACCCCGCACTCGGGGTTAACATCGTCTGAAAAACACACGTATCGCGGCCGCTTTGCCCCCTCTCCCACCGGCCCCTTACATTTCGGCTCACTGGTTGCCGCTGTGGGCAGCTATCTCGATGCAAAACACCACGGCGGCGTCTGGTTGGTGCGTATGGAAGACCTCGACACGCCGCGCTGCATATCGGGCGCCGCCGATCACATCCTGAACACGCTGGCGGCCTTTGGCCTCAATAGCGACGAACCCGTCATGTATCAAAGTCAGCGCACGGCAGCCTATCAGACAGCTTTTGAACAACTAAAGGCAGCCGGTTATGTTTATCCATGCGCTTGCACGCGTCGTGAAATCGCCGATTCGGCCTTGCATGGCATCGACGGCCCGGTCTATCCCGGCACCTGCCGCAACGGCATTACAGAGGGGCGGGAAGCGCGTGCATGGCGCGTACGAACAAACAACACCCCCGTTGAATTCGACGATGCGTTGCAAGGCCCTATATCACAACGGCTTGAATCAGAAATCGGGGACTTTGTGATCAGACGTGCCGATGGCCTGTTTGCCTATCAATTAGCGGTGGTTGTTGACGATGCCGCACAGAAAATCACCCAGGTGGTGCGCGGTGCAGATTTGCTGAACTCCACACCGCGCCAGATTCACCTACAGCGGTTGCTGGGTCTGCCAACGCCTTCTTACATGCATTTGCCGGTTGCCGTAAATGGACTGGGTGAAAAACTCAGCAAACAGACGCTGGCTCCGGCCGTCGAAGCGAACGCCGCCACCCTGTTTGAGGCATTGCAGTTTCTGCGCCAGCAACCTCCCGCCGCACTGCGTTCGGCCAGCATCGAACAACTGCTCACATGGGCCATCGAAAACTGGCAGCCCGAAAAACTGCTAAACTGTCGACAATTTTACATGGCAAAGTAGGGTGCGCGCCGCGCACCGTGGTGCATCAACCTGTGACTACGACGCTGCCACCTTACGCACCACATCCGCAATTTGCTGCGCGGACTGCTCAACCAGCGCCTTGTCTTCCCCTTCCACCATCACGCGCAGCAAGGGTTCGGTTCCGGACGGCCGCAACAGTACACGACCCCGACCGTCCAGCGCCTGTTCAACGCGTGCAACGGCCGCCATTACTTCAGCATGGTTCAGACAATCGACACCCTTGGCGACCCGCACATTGATCAACACTTGGGGATAGAGTCGTAAATCACCCGCCGCCTCGGCCAGGGTTTGTTGTTTATTGCGTAAGGCATGCAGCACTTCCAGTGCGGAGACGATGCCATCCCCGGTGCTGTGCTTATCCAGACAAATGATGTGACCCGAGTTTTCACCGCCCAGTTGCCAGTCCTGCTGCTGCAACAACTCCATCACGTAGCGATCTCCGACACGGGCTCTCATGAACGGAATGCCCATGCGCTGCATCGCATGCTCAAAAGCCAGATTGGTCATCAGCGTACCCACCACCCCGCCGCGTAATTTTCCCTGTTCCTGACGATGACGGGCGATCACATACAGCAGCTGATCGCCGTCATACAGCACGCCTTGCGCATCCACCATCACCAGCCGGTCGCCGTCTCCATCCAGTGCGACACCCAGATCGGCACGCTGTTCAAGCACGGCTTTCTGCAAGTTTTTGGGTGCGGTCGCACCATATCCGTCGTTGATGTTTTTACCATCCGGCTGCACACCAATCGCGATGACTTCGGCCCCCAGTTCGTGAAATACATTGCGGGCGATGTGATAGGTCGCGCCATGCGCGCAATCCACCACGATCTTCATGCCGCGCAGATTCATCGCAGACGGGAAGGTGCCTTTGCAGAATTCGATGTAACGTCCAACCGCATCATCCAGACGCTTGGCCTTACCCAGCTGATCGGAAGACTCAATCTGTATCGGTTGCTCCAGCCCCGCCTCGATGGCAAGCTCAATGCTGTCCGGCAGCTTATTGCCGCTGGCGGAAAAAAATTTGATGCCGTTGTCTTCGAACGGGTTGTGCGATGCGGAAATCACGATGCCCGCCTGTAAACGCAGCGTGCGGGTCAGATAAGCCACGGCCGGCGTCGGAATGGGGCCGGCCAGATACACATCCACACCGGCTGCAATCAGTCCGGCCTGCAGGGCCGATTCGAGCATATAACCCGAGATACGCGTATCCTTGCCGATCAGTACCGCCGAGCGCTCACCGGGCGTGTGCTCTGCACCTGCCAGCACGCGGCCGGCGGCATAACCCAGATTCATCACGAACTGCGGCGTAATCGGAAAATCGCCTACCCGCCCGCGGATTCCATCGGTACCAAAATATTTTCTGCTCATTCATCCTCCCCTTTGATTGCATTCCATATTTTAAAAACGTCAACGGTTGCGCCCACGTCATGTACCCGCACGATGGCGACGCCATTCTGCACGGCGATCAATGCGGCCGCAATACTCGCCGGCAGACGATGTTGCGCATCCTGACCCGTGATGGCACCCAGCATGGATTTACGCGACAACCCGGCTAATAGCGGCACATTCAAACCGCACAACGCACGCAGCTCACGCAATAGCACAATATTATGATGCAGTGTTTTGCCGAATCCGAAACCCGGGTCAATGACGATGCGCTCGCGCGCGATTCCTGCAGCACGGGCGGCGTCGATACGCGCGCGTAAAAAACCCTTGACCTCAGAGACGACATCCACGTATTCGGGTTGTTGCTGCATGGTTTGCGGATTGCCCTGCTTGTGCATCAGACACACCGCCACATCACTGGCTGCGACGACCTGCATCGCAGCTTCATCCTGTAGCGCGTTGATATCGTTGATCATGCATGCGCCCGCAGCAATCGCCGCCTTCATCACGGCAGGTTTGAAGGTGTCAATCGAAACCGGCGCACCGTGCAAGCCTTCGATAATGGGCAGCACCCGATCCAGTTCTTCCTGCTCGCCGACGGGCGCAGCACCCGGACGCGTGGATTCGCCGCCGATATCGATGATATCCGCACCTTCTTCCAGCAGCTTCAGCGCATGCGCGATCGCCGCATCATGCGATCGGTACAGTCCGCCGTCTGAAAATGAATCGGGCGTGACATTGACGATGCCCATCACCAGCGGACGGGCAAGATCAAATTGGAAGGAACCGCAGGACAACATCAGGAGTGAGGAGTGAGGAGTCAGGGACTAGGATTTAGAATCTAAGCAGTGTGGCTCAATCCTCAATCCGCCATCCTCAATCCTACCTTTCATATTTCCTGTGCAGGCTGTGTCGGTGTGACAGCCGGTGCGGTCGGCGCCTGATCCTGAGGCGGCTTAGGTGCCTGGGTGGATTGGCTGGGTTTAGGCGGGCGCGGCGGATTGCCCGCCATAATGTCGTTGATCTGGTCGGCATCGATGGTTTCCCATTCCAGCAGCGCCTTCGTCATCGCCTCGATCTTGTCGCGGTGCGTCTCGATCAGATTGCGTGCCAGCGCATACTGCTGGTCGATGATGCGACGGATTTCATTATCCACTTTCTGCATGGTCGCTTCGGAAATATTCTTGTGCGTCGTCACCGAACGGCCGAGGAAAACTTCGCCCTCATTCTCGCCGTATACCATCGGGCCCAGCGCGTCCGACATACCCCACTGCGTTACCATCTTACGCGCCATATCCGTGGCACGTTCAAAATCGTTGGATGCGCCGGTGGTCATCTGATGCATGAAAACTTCTTCGGCAATGCGCCCGCCAAACAGCACGGCGATAGTGGACAGAATACGCTCCTTATCCATACTGTAGCGGTCTTCAGAGGGCAACTGCATGGTCAGGCCCAGTGCACGGCCGCGAGGGATAATCGTGACCTTGTGTACAGGATCAGTCTTCGGACAAAGCTTGGCAACCACGGCATGACCCGACTCGTGATACGCCGTATTGCGTCGTTCTTCTTCAGGCATCACCATGGAACGGCGCTCTGCGCCCATGAATATCTTGTCCTTGGCCGCTTCGAAATCGTCCATTTCGACAAAGCGTTTGGTGCGACGTGCCGCAAACAGAGCGGCTTCGTTGACCAGATTGGCCAGATCTGCACCCGACATACCCGGTGTTCCCCGCGCCAGCACATTGGCATCCACGTCAGGCGCACAGGGCACTTTGCGCATATGCACGGCCAGAATCTGTTCGCGACCGCGTATGTCCGGCAAAGGCACGACCACCTGACGGTCAAAACGACCGGGTCGCAACAGCGCAGCATCCAGCACGTCAGGGCGGTTGGTCGCGGCGATTACAATCACACCTGAAGCCCCTTCAAATCCATCCATCTCGACCAGCAAGGCATTCAGCGTCTGTTCGCGCTCATCGTTACCACCACCCAGACCTGCACCGCGCTGACGACCCACCGCATCGATTTCGTCAATAAAAATGATGCAGGGTGCCTGTTTCTTGGCTTGTTCGAACATGTCGCGCACCCGTGCCGCACCGACGCCGACGAACATTTCCACGAAATCCGATCCGGAGATCGAGAAGAAAGGCACTTTGGCTTCGCCTGCAATGGCTTTGGCCAGCAAAGTTTTGCCGGTACCGGGACTACCCACCATCAGCACGCCGCGTGGAATACGTCCGCCCAGATTCTGGAATTTGGTCGGATCACGCAGAAAATCGACCAGTTCGGACACTTCTTCCTTGGCTTCGTCACACCCTGCCACATCGGCGAAGGTCACGCGTTCCTTGGCTTCATCCAGCATGCGTGCGCGCGACTTGCCGAATGAAAATGCACCGCCCTTGCCGCCGCCCTGCATCTGGCGCATGAAAAACACCCACACGCCGATCAGCAATATCATCGGGAACCAGGAAACGAAAATATTCATCAGGAAAGATTGCTCTTCCTCGGGTCGCGCCTCGATGTTCACGCCGTTTTTCAGCAGATCGGACACCATCCACAAATCGCTGGGGGCATAAGTCGTGATGCGTTTGCCATCCGTCGTGGTCGCATTCAAGGTGCGCCCTTCGATGACCACCTTGGTAATCTGTCCTTTTTTGACTTCATCCAGGAACTGCGAATAGTCAAGACGTGATTGCGATGCCACTTGCTGGCGTGAATTGAACTGGTTGAAAACCGTCATCAGCACGACAGCCACAACCAGCCAGATGGCAATACTTTTAAAATTGTTCAAGATAATTCCTTAATATGTAACTCGCACAAGCGTTCATTCGTTCCCGCCTCCTCCATGAAGAAGACAGGAATGGCAAAATATGGAGGAAGCTGCTTACAGCATACCCGTTATACGCACCAGTGTCATTAGACTATGTATCCGCTGATTACTCAAGCTTTCCAGTTCCCAGCAGATAAACTTCGCTGCTGCGATTTCGCGACGCTTTCGGTTTACGCGACACCACTTTGCTAAATCGGCCGCGCAGCGTTTTCAGGTAAGCCTCAAAACCTGCGCCCTGAAACACTTTAACCAGAAAGCTTCCTTCTGTCGTCAGATGCTCAAGGGCAAACTCCATGGCCAGTTCGGCCAGATACATCGCGCGATCCTGATCCACCTGGCTCACCCCGCTGAAGTTGGGGGCCATATCGGAAATTACAAGGCTAACCGGCTTGTTTTGCAGACTTTCTTCCAGCTTTTTGAGTACAACTTCGTCGCGAAAATCGCCTTGTATGAACGTCACGCCGCGCAAAGGTTCCAATTCCAGCAAGTCCAGTGCAATCACACGACCTGAGTCGCCCACAATCGCCGCCGCCACCTGACACCAGCCGCCAGGTACAGCCCCCAGATCCACCACCACCTGGCCTGGTTTGAGCAGATGATCCTTGTCGTTGATCTCAAGCAACTTGTAGGCCGCACGTGAACGATAGCCCTCTTTTTGCGCCATTTGCACAAAAGGATCATTTATATGCTCGCGCATCCACTGTTTACTGGTTTTGGAAGGCTTCATCGTTTAGAATCCACACCTGAAATATTATTGAGAAAATTATGCCAGTCCTGACCGTCGCAGCACGCCTAGCCCTGAAGGGCCTCGCACACCAATTAAAACCCACCGTCATGATAGGCAATGCAGGCTTGACTGATGCCGTCCTGAAGGAAATCGAGCTGACTTTAAAGCTGCACGAACTCATCAAGATTCGCGTGATGGCTGAACGCGCCGACCGCGAAGCCATCTTTAACGAAATCTGCACGAAACTGGATGCGGAACCCGTACAGCATATCGGCAAAATTCTGGTAATCTTTAAAGAAAACCCTGATGTGCACAAACTTGAAATCCGCCAGATGCCGCGTCACAAAGGCAAAAAACCACTGACCAAGAAACAACTGGGTAACAGATAAAGCAGTTGTTAGCTATTAGACGCTAGTTCCTAGTTGATGATGTCCGCTACGCGGTTTTCACTAACAACTAGCGACTAGCAACTATCAACTGCTTCTAGATGTACTGCACCTCAACCACTTCATATTCGCGCACACCCTGAGGCGCCTGAACTTCAGCCACATCTCCGCTGTATTTGCCGATCAGCGCACGCGCGATCGGTGAACTGATGGAAATTTTGCGCTCGCGCACATCCGCTTCATCGTCACCGACGATCTGATAGGTCACCACATCACCGCTGTTGACATCTTCCAGAATCACCGTTGCGCCAAACACACAGCGCCCGTCCGCATTCAGCGTCTTGGGATCGATGATCTGCGCGCTGCCCAATTTGCCTTCGAGTTCGATAATGCGCCCTTCGACAAACCCCTGCTTTTCCTTGGCCGCTTCATACTCGGCGTTCTCGGAAAGGTCGCCTTGTGCGCGCGCTTCTGAAATCGCGTTGATCACCCAGGGGCGCTCAACGGTCTTGAGCTTGTGCAACTCCTGACGCAATTTATCGGCACCTACCACGGTCAATGGAATCTTGCTCATACTGAAACTTTCTAAAAATTAGACGCTAGACGTTAGACGCTAGACGTTAGTTAATAAACAGTCGTTAGCCACTAGACGTTAATATTAGTTAGAGCCGCGTAGCGGACAACATAAACTAACTACTAATAACTAGAGACTAGTGACTGCTTTTCTCTTATGCTGTGTCTGTACGTCATACACCTGCAAATCGTCAAGATGCTGCATACCGATACAGGCCGCACGCGCACCGGCCAGCGTGGTGTAATACGTCACCCGCCCCTGCAACGCTGCGTGCCGGATGGAATAGGAATCACGCATCACGGAAGGATTGCTTTCAACCGTGTTGACGATCAGGCTGACTTCACCATTCTTGATCATGTCCACGACGTTCGGGCGACCTTCTCCCACCTTGTTCAGCACCTTGACCGCGATACCGGCTGCCGTAATCGCCGCGGCCGTCCCGCGCGTCGCCAGCAATGCGTAACCCAGCTTTTCCAGCGTACGGGCAACTTCAACCGCACCCGGTTTGTCCGCCTCACGCACGCTGATGAAGACATTACCGCTTTTCGGCAAATTCACGGAAGCCGCCAGTTGCGATTTGACAAAGGCTTCGGCAAACGTATTGCCGACCCCCATCACCTCCCCGGTGGACTTCATTTCAGGACCCAGAATCACATCCACGCCAGGGAACTTGATGAACGGAAATACCGCTTCCTTTACCGAGTAATAGTCGGGTACCACTTCACGGGTGACCCCCTGCTGCGCGAGACTCTGACCCGCCATGCAACGCGCCGCGATTTTCGCCAGCGGCACGCCCGTCGCCTTGGAGACAAAGGGCACGGTACGCGAGGCGCGCGGATTCACTTCCAGCACATAGACCGTCTCACCCTGAATCGCAAACTGCACGTTCATCAGCCCGACCACATTCAGCGCACGGGCCATCGCAACGGTCTGACGGCGCAACTCGTCCTGCATCGCTTCCGACAGGCTGAACGGTGGCAACGAACAGGCCGAGTCACCAGAATGCACACCGGCTTCCTCGATGTGTTCCATGATGCCGCCGATAATCACATCAACCCCATCGGATACTGCATCCACGTCCACTTCGATGGCATCGTTCAGGAAACGATCCAGCAGAATCGGCAGACGCTCAGGATACGTCCTGGACATGACTTCCGCATCGCGCATATAGCGTTCAAGGTCAACCTGAGCATGGATGATTTCCATCGCACGCCCGCCCAGCACATTGGAAGGCCGCATCACCAGTGGATACCCAATGGCCGCCGCGCCCGCCAGCCCTTCGGCCACCGTGCTTGCCGTGCGGTTGGGCGGCTGCTTCAGATCCAGTCCCATCAGCATCTGTTTGAAACGTTCGCGATCTTCCGCACAGTCGATCATGTCCGGCGTGGTGCCGATAATCGGCACACCATTTTTTGCAAGACCATGCGCAAGACTCAACGGCGTCTGTCCGCCGTACTGCACGATCACGCCGATCGGTTTTTCAACGGCCACCACTTCCAGCACATCTTCCAGCGTCAGCGGCTCGAAATACAGCCGGTCAGAGGTATCGTAATCGGTGGATACGGTTTCCGGATTGCAGTTGACCATAATGGTCTCATAACCATCTTCACGCATCGCCAGCGCGGCATGCACACAGCAATAATCAAATTCGATACCCTGCCCGATACGGTTCGGCCCGCCACCCAATACCATGATTTTCTTGTTATGGGTAGGCAGCGCTTCGCATTCCTCTTCATAGGTGGAATACATGTAAGCGGTATCCGTGGCAAATTCGGCCGCACAGGTATCCACGCGCTTGTACACCGGACGCACGCCTAATGCATGACGATAGGCGCGCAATGCCGCTTCATCCGTTTCCAGCAGCGCTGCCAGCCGGGCATCGCCAAAACCGCTGCGCTTCAGGCTGCGCATTTCAAGCGCATCTACACTCTCCAGTGTACGCCCGGACAGGCTCTGCTCCTGACGGATCAGGTCGGCAATCTGGGTCAAAAACCAGCGGTCTATCTTACTGACATCGAAGACCTGATCGACGCTCATGCCAAGACGAAACGCATCCGACACCGCCCAGATACGCTCCGGCCCCGGATTGCGCAATTCAGCCGTAATTTCATCGAGCTGATCGAACTTGCTGTCCAGACCGTTCACCCCCACTTCCAGGCCGCGCAGGGCTTTCTGGAAGGATTCCTGGAAGGTGCGGCCGATCGCCATCACTTCGCCCACCGATTTCATCTGTGTGGTCAGACGATCATTGGCCTGCGGGAATTTTTCAAAGGCGAAACGCGGTATCTTGGTCACCACATAATCGATCGTCGGTTCGAAGGATGCCGGCGTCGCCCCCCCGGTGATATCGTTCTGCAACTCATCCAGCGTGTACCCGACCGCCAGCTTGGCCGCCACCTTGGCAATCGGGAAACCGGTCGCTTTGGAGGCCAGTGCGGATGAGCGCGACACGCGCGGATTCATCTCGATCACCACCATACGCCCGTCGTCCGGGTTGATGGAAAACTGCACGTTAGAGCCGCCGGTCTCCACGCCGATTTCACGCAGCACGGCCAGACTTGCATCGCGCAATATCTGGTACTCCTTGTCGGTCAGCGTCAGCGCGGGCGCCACCGTGATCGAATCGCCGGTATGTACACCCATCGGGTCCAGGTTCTCGATCGAGCAGATAATGATGCAATTGTCATTGCGATCACGCACCACCTCCATCTCGTATTCTTTCCAGCCCAGCAGGGATTCTTCGATCAGCAACTCTTTGGTCGGCGACGCTTCCAGCCCGCGTTCACAGATAGTAATAAATTCTTCGCGGTTGTAGGCAATGCCGCCGCCGCTGCCGCCCATCGTGAAGGACGGACGAATCACGGTCGGGAAGCCCATCACCCGCTGCACCTGCATCGCCTCTTCCATGCTGTGCGCGATGGCGGAACGGGCTGACGCCAGACCGATACGCGTCATCGCCTGCTTGAATTTCTCGCGATCTTCCGCCATATCGATGGCCTCACGCGAGGCACCGATCATCTCGACGTTATATTTTTCAAGCACACCGTGTTTAGCCAGATCGAGCGCGCAATTCAACGCCGTCTGACCGCCCATGGTCGGCAGGATCGCACAGGGGCGTTCCTTTGCGATGATCTTTTCAACGATCTGCCAGGTGATGGGCTCGATATAGGTCGCATCCGCCATATCGGGATCGGTCATGATGGTGGCCGGGTTCGAGTTCACCAGCACCACGCGATAACCTTCCTCGCGCAGCGCTTTACAGGCTTGCGCGCCGGAATAGTCGAATTCGCACGCCTGCCCGATGACAATAGGGCCTGCGCCGATGATGAGTATGGATTTTAGATCAGTACGTTTTGGCATTTTAACTAGACGTAAGACGCTAGACGCTAGACGCTAGTTACTGATAAAAGCCGCGAAGCGACTACACCAACTAACGACTAACGACTAACGACTAACGACGCTCCTCCATCATTTCAACAAAGCGATCGAACAAGCCATCCACATCGTGCGGACCGGGACTTGCCTCGGGGTGTCCCTGAAAACAGAACGCAGGTTTATCTGTTAATTCAAATCCTTGCAACGTTCCGTCAAACAAGGAGACATGCGTTGCACGCGCGTTTACCGGCAAACTCGCAGCATCTACCGCAAAACCGTGGTTCTGACTGGTAATCATCACGCGGCCGCTTGCCAGTTCCTGCACCGGATGATTGGCGCCGCGATGACCGAATTTCATCTTCATCGTTCTGGCACCGACGGCCAGCCCCAGAATCTGATGCCCGAGACAAATACCGAACAGCGGAACACCTGACGCCAGCACCTGTTGCGTCGCTGTAATCGCATAATCGCACGGCTCCGGATCACCCGGACCATTCGATAAAAACACACCATCCGGTTTCAGGGCAAGCACGTCTTTAGCCGCCGTTTTCGCCGGCACGACAGTCACCTTGCAGCCTCGTTCAGCCAGCATGCGCAAAATATTGCGCTTCACGCCGAAATCGTAAGCCACGACGTGATAGGAGTGAGGAGTGAGGAGTGAGGAGTGAGTGGGGCCTGTAGCCTTTAATTTCTCTCTATTCTCAATCCCCGATCCTGCTTCCTCGCCATGCACCGTGCCCAGTTGCCAGACGCCTTCCGTCCATTCATAGGATTTGTCGCAACTCACCACCTGAGCGAGGTCCATCCCGTCAAGTCCTGCAAAGCCGCGTGCCGCCTGCAACGCTGCCGCTTCATCCGTACCGGTGGCGATACAGCCGTTCTGCGCACCTTTTTCGCGCAGAATACGGGTCAGACGGCGCGTATCGATGCCGGCAATGGCCACCACATTATTGGCTTTAAGATATTCCGGCAATGACTGGCTGCTGCGCCAGTTACTCACCGTCAGCGACAAATCGCGTATCACCAGACCGCTGGCAAACACCTGACGTGACTCGACATCTTCTTCGTTCACGCCCACATTGCCGATATGCGGACAAGTCAGCGTCACAATCTGACGACAATAGGAAGGATCGGTGAGTATTTCCTGATAGCCAGTCATCGAGGTATTAAACACCACCTCACCGACACTGCTGCCGGAAGCTCCGATTGCGACACCGCGAAACACCGTCCCATCGGCTAATACAAGAATGGCAGGATGCGTCACCAGATACCCCCAAGAAAGACATAAAGAAGCGGGAAGAACCGTGAGTTCCTCCCGCAAAAGATTAGCGCGCATTATAACGGATTAGACCGACTGCATCAAACGGAAGCTAAATCTATCGTAATCACCCGCTCGGATAGCCGTGTACAATCCTGCTACGCACAAGACTACCCCGACTCCAACTCTTCCGAATCTTCGACATGTTTGATGTAATTGTTTTAGCCATCGCGCTCAGCATGGATGCTTTTGCCGTCTCTATCGGCCTGGGCTCCAAAAAACACACCCGCAATCTGGGATTAAAAGCCGGGATTTTCTTTGGCGCTTTTCAGGGCCTGATGCCTTTCATCGGCTACCTGGGTGGCAAGGGCGTTTTAGGCTGGCTCGATGCCTATGCACACTGGATCGCTTTCGCCTTACTGGCGCTGATCGGCGCCAAGATGATTTACGAAGGCCTGCACGAAGGCATAGAAGAAGACATCGCGGTAATCACCAACAAGATGATGCTCATACTGTCCATCGCGACCAGCATAGATGCAATGGCAGCCGGCTTCAGCCTGACACTTTTAAACGTGAATGCCTATCTCGCCTGCTTCATCATTGGGGTGACGACTTTTTTCTTCAGCTGGGCTGGCGTCCTGATAGGTAAAAATAGCGGCACCTGGCTTGAAAGTCGCGCAGAAATCTTCGGCGGGATCGTGCTGATACTAATGGGGATCAAAGTTCTGCTATAAAACTCCGCTATTTTGACAGCCGCTTGAGCATCACCCATAAAAAAACCGCTGAAAAATCAGCGGTTTTTTTATGAAATATTGCAGATCAACCCTTCAGACAGGACTTCATAAAGGCCTTACGTTCTTCGCCTTTGAGCGCCTTAGTCTTCGCATCCGCATTACAAGTTTTCATTTTATTCTGTTGCGTCGCTGGTGCTGCTGCGGGCGCCGCTGCACTTGCGACAGGCTTGGCGTCAGGCTTTGCCGCTGTTTTCTCTTCCGGTTTCGCTGCTGCACCTGCCGATTTCAGTGTGTAATCCTTCTTCAGGCACTTACTCATGAAAGCCTTGCGTTCATCGCCTTTCAACCCCTTGGCTTCGACATTGCAGCCTTTCATTTTTTCCTGCTGTGCGCCTGCAAAAGCCGGTGCCGATACAACTACCGCGAAACCCAGACAAGCCAATGCGATCAATTTCTTCATGAATCTCTCCTTGATTAGTCAGTCGTATCCCCTCTGAACGGGGTATTTCAGTCTGTCACCGAAACACTGCCATTATAGCCACATCGGCCAATATCACCAGCGCGACTTATTTTTACCAGCCCACAAATTAGCGATCGATCTTACCGATTCATTCACTGCAAATCGGACGAACACCTCACATATCCGACAACGGCTTTTCGGCCAGCTTCTCGTCTTTTATTTTCAGCTTCTGTATGACTTTCCCAAGCGATAAATCAAGTTCCTGCATGGTTTGAATGGTGAGCGCCGACAAGGCTTCCGGCAATACCCCTTCTGATGGCCCGGGCGCCGACTTGATAATTTTCGCCGCCGCCTCTTCCAGACGCAGCCCCACCCTGCGCTGATCTTCCAGACTGCGCTCCTTGATAATCAGTTTACGCGTCACCAGCTTTTCAACCAGCTGACTGCAGGTGGACTGATGAATAGACAGGCGTCCGGCCAGCTCCGAGACACCAATGCCGGGGGTATTCGCAATCTCCTGCATGATCCACAACTGCGACCCGGATACACCGCACGTCTGCTCCACTTCGCGAAAATGCTGTCGCACCGAACCGTAAATGATGCGAAATTTTTTCAACACCTGAAGTGCGAGTTCTTTATTTTTAGGATGACTCAAGTTGGACCTCAACAGTAGGACGGCAATTTTAAAGACCCCGACATTATAAAGCTTGCGCGCTTCGCCTGCATAAACTATATTGATGCAAATACAATTTAATTGAAAAAATGACCGACACGCTCTGTTCAATTGGCAAAATTCCATGAAAGAGCGCTGTACAGGCGAGCGCATCTCGGTTAAAAAGAGACTATCCAGAAACAAGCGTTGACGTACTGCTGGCTGACTGACTAACCTGACAACAAAGAGAACCATGATCGTAAAATGTCTTTTCCCGGTCGCCGGATACGGCACCCGGTTTCTTCCCGCAACCAAGGCGCAACCCAAAGAAATGCTGCCCATCCTCACCAAACCGCTGATCCAATATGGCGTGGAGGAAGCGTTAGAGGCGGGGATGAAAAATATCGCATTTGTGACCGGACGCAACAAACGCGCCATCGAAGACCATTTCGACACCACGTATGAGCTCGAAGACATGATCAGCGGCACCAGCAATGAGGAGCGGCTCAGCTGCATACGCAAACTGATCAAACATTGCACCTTTACTTACACCCGGCAGAATCAGATGCGCGGTCTGGGCGACGCCATCCTGACTGGCGAGGCGCTGATCGGACAACACGCATTCGGCGTAATATTGGCCGATGACCTCGGAGTTGGCGAAACGGATGGCATCATGACCCAGATGATGCGCGTCTATGAAAAATATCAATGCAGCGTCGTCGCGGTAGAAGAAGTGCCTGCTCACATGGTCAGCAAATACGGCATCATCAATGGGCAACATCTGGATGATGAACATATCCGCATCGAGCAGATGGTCGAAAAACCCCTGCCAGAGGATGCGCCTTCAAATCTTGCCGTCATCGGGCGATACATCCTGACGCCCGACATATTCGAGATACTGAGAAATACCACGCCCGACAAGAACAACGAGGTCCAGCTCACCGATGCGCTGCAAACCCAGGCGGCACGGGGAAAAGTCATCGCCTATCGATTCAAGGGACGCCGATTCGATTGCGGCAGTCTGGAAGGTTTCGTCGAGGCAACCAATTACTTTTTCGATCGCCTGACGCGTTAACACACACCTGTCAGTTTGACTTTGCACGTCGCCGATAAAAGCGTATAAGCTATTCCTGAACACACAGGGAGATGTATGGTGGCTGAAGACAAAAAATCCACCCGATGGTCTGTCGCCAGATTTCGCGCGGCGCTGGCCTATCGATTCACTTTACGTCACGATCAAGGGCATTTTGACGACGTCGATCGGAATATTCGTGATGGCGTCGAAATCAGGGGAACCAACCTCTGGCTGCTGATGCTGGCGATCTTTATTGCCTCTATCGGACTGAACGTCAACTCCATCGCCGTCATCATCGGTGCCATGCTGATTTCTCCGCTGATGGGCCCCATTATGGGTGTGGGTTATGGCGCAGCGATCAACGACTATTTACTGATCAGGAAGTCACTGGGCAATCTGCTCATTTCATTTTTGATTGGACTGTTCACTTCCTCGGTCTATTTCCTGATCAGCCCTTTGTCCGCTGCGCAATCGGAACTGCTGGCGCGAACGACGCCCAGCATCTGGGATGTATTAATTGCCCTGTTCGGCGGACTGGCCGGCATCATCGCGGCCACGCGCCGTGAAAAAACCAATGTCATACCCGGGGTTGCCATCGCCACGGCTTTGATGCCGCCCCTGTGTACGGCGGGCTATGGATTAGCCAATGGCTCAATGGAAATGTTTTTTGGTGCGTTTTACCTGTTTTTAATCAACTGCGTTTTCATTGCCTTCGCGACTTTATTGCTGGTCAGCTATATCAATCCGCCTCACACAAATTTTGTGAGTGAGGATCGTGGAAAAAAAGTAAAGCGCATTATTTACGCCGTCGTATTGGCGACGGTACTGCCCAGCATTTATCTGGCATACGGTCTGGTCACCCGTGAAGTGTTCAAGTCGCGCACCAATGAATTTATCAAAAATGAAATGGTGTTCGAAAATGGTTTCATTGCAAAACAGAAAATTTCTCCGGATGAGAAGACCATTGACGTCACCCTCGTAGGACAAAAAGTCGACGATGCAAAATTGTCCGAACTTTCCAAAAAATTAACGCAATATGGTCTGCCTCGCGCCAAACTGGTCGTCCATCAGACCATCATTCAGAAACTGGATGAGGCATCTCTTAAAAAATCGCTGCTCGCCGATGTATTAAGCAGCAACCAGCAGACATTTGACAGTAAAAATAAACAATTACAGGTGATTGAAACTGAACTTTCCAGCTTGCGTGAACAATACAGCCAGCAGAGTGAACGAATCAAAGAACAGAAAAACCAGCAAGATGCGCAACTGAAAGAACAACAACAAATATTCAACGAACTGTCCGCGCAATATCCGCAGGTAATCAAACTTGCCATCGCCAGGACAAACGCATATCAGGCAGGGACAACGGCAGGCCCATCGGTTTTATTGCTCAATGTGACATCCAAAAAAGCCATTTCGAGAGCCGACCGTAAAAAAATCCTCGCCTGGCTCAAAGTCAGAACAGGAGTTGACGAAGTCAAGCTCACCATAGAAACCCGAAAATAACGGAGGCAGCATGCCAGTCAGTTCCATACCGCTTTATTCGTCCAACCTGTGCATCAGCCAGAACGAGAACCTGCAGCACGCGCTCGAACTCATGCTGAGCAATGAAGTCAACCATCTTTGCGTATGCGGCGAGGGCAAACAATTTATCGGCATGCTCAGCACCAATGCCATTATCAGAGCGATCATACCCGCCAGCGCGCAGGTCGAAGGCGGACTGTCTAATCTGAAGTTTGTAGGCGATGCGGTGCGTTTGCTGACAGGGCATTTAAAAAAGCTGACAGCTCTCAAAGCCGGCGAATTTGCCAAAAAGGACATCGCTGTTCTCCATGAAGACAGCCACATCCTGGAAGCGGCCAAACTGCTGGCATCCACTGGTTCGCCGCTGCCCGTGGTGGGTCGTGACGGCACGCTGATCGGCGTGCTGTCCCGCCGCGCGCTGCTGTCCTATCTGCTGAAGCAGGAGCAACCATGAGCAATTTTGCACATTCCTCATCGCAGATCATTCTGGATTTGAGCCCGGTTGTCGTCTCACTGGTCGTTTTTGTATTGACCTATTTCGTGATCGTCACCGAAAGAATCAACCGCGCGGTCGTTGCTTTACTGGGTGCCGGACTGATGATTTTTACCGGCGTGCTGCATCAAACCGAGGCATTTGCAGCGCTTGATCTGAATACCATCGGCCTGCTGACCGGGATGATGGTGATCGTCTCCCTCACCCAGAAATGCGGCGTATTCCAATATGTTGCGGTGCTGGCTGCCAAAACGGTGCGTGCCGACCCGTGGGGACTGCTGGTCATGCTGGCGGTAATTACGGCCGTTTTTTCGGCCCTCCTGGATAACGTCACCACCGTCCTGCTGATCGCACCGGTCGCCTTGCTGATCACCGACGCCTTGAAATTAAACGCCTACCCGTATCTGTTCACCATCATTTTCTCCTCCAATATTGGCGGCGCCGCTACGCTGATCGGCGATCCGCCCAATATCATGATCGCTTCCGCCGCCAAACTGGACTTCAATGATTTTCTATGGAACATGGCGCCGATTGCGTTGCTGATTTTTGCACTGCTGATCATTCCGCTCTACCTGCTGTGGGGACGCAAACTGCATGCCGCTTCGGAAGATCGCGCGCAGGTCATGGCATTCAATGAGAAGGAAGCCATTACCGATCCGTTGCTGCTCAAACAGGCTTTATTCGTGATTGCACTGGTTATGGCCGGCTTTGTCATGGCACATCATCTTGGTCTGGAGCCTGCCACCATCGCGATGTTCGGCGCGGCGTTACTGCTGTTGCTGCGTACCTTTAGCCTGTCTTCCGAGGAGCAATCCCACTTTGTACATCGCGCCTTCGGTGAAGTGGAATGGGTGACCATCTTCTTCTTTGTCGGTTTATTTGTCGTGGTGGCCGGTATCGAAAAGGCCGGACTGTTGAACATGCTCTCCGACGGCATGCTGAAACTGACCGGTGGCGACGCAAAAGTGATGGCCATGTTCATCCTCTGGGTATCCGCTGTCGCCTCTGCGCTGGTAGACAACATCCCTTTCGTTGCGACCATGATACCTGTCATACAAGACATCGCACCCTCTGTCGGCGAAAACAATACCGCCATGCTGTGGTGGTCCCTGGCGTTAGGTGCCTGTCTGGGCGGCAACGGCAGTATCATGGGTGCATCGGCCAATCTGGTTGTTGCCGGATTTGCGGAGCGTTCCGGTCAACCTATACGTTTTTTACCCTTCTTCTTCCTGGCGTTTCCGATGATGCTGGCCACCATCCTGGTCAGCACGCTTTATCTGTGGATGCGCTATATGTAATCCCGAAAAATCATGGATATCTCGCTCGATCATTTTTTTACCCAGGCGCTACTCATCAAAAGTGCGGAAGCCGTTTTAGCCACGCTGCTGATTTTTTTGCTGGTGCGTTTTGCCCAGGCCGCTACTTCAAGAAAAATCGACGACAAAGACCTGCGCTATAAAATGCGCAAGGCGGTTAGTCTGGCAGGCGGCATACTCCTGCTCGCTGTTATTCTGACCATCTTCAGCAAGCAGATAACCAACCTGACCGTCATTCTCGGTGCGCTCAGCGTGGGTGTCGGTTTTGCGCTGCGCGAAGTCATTCAAAGCTTTTTCGGATGGCTCATTATCTCGTTCTGGGGAATGTATAAACCCGGCGACCGAATTCAGATGAGCGGCATCATGGGGGACGTGATCGACATCAACCCGATGATCACGACGGTAATGGAATGCGGCGGCTGGGTGAAGGCGGATTTATACAATGGACGTCTGGTGCGCCTGTCAAACAGTCTGGTGTTCAGTGAACACGTCATCAATTACACGTCTGACTTTCCCTTTTTATGGGATGAGATCGTCATTCCGGTGCGCACCGTTTCGGATCATGTGCTTGCGCGACGCATCATCGAACAGGCAGCAAAAATCGCCCTGCCAGACATCAGTGATGCCTTGCAGCATTCCTGGCAAAAATTTGTACGCCACTATCGTGTCGAAGATGCCAGGCTGGATCCCTTCGTGACCATGAGCTTTGACTCCAACTACATCGAGTTCACCTTGCGCTATGTCGTCGATTACCGCGTCCGGCGCAGCACCAAAGACAAGCTATTTACCCATATCCTGACAGGCATTGAAGAAACGCACGGTCGGGTACAGATCGGTTCAACCACAGTCGAGCTGTCGGACATACCTCATGTTCGTATATCACAAGGCGATACCTGATTTTCCCGACACGCGGCTGTCTGGTATGGCCGTTGCACAACCAACCCTGAAATATTAAACATGTTGAAAAATATTGCACTGATTTTGTATTTTTTTCTCGGATCGTTGGCAAGCGGTTTTTTGTTTGCCGATCAAAGCCGCCTCTCCCCACACGTGCCTGTCCCGGAAGCGCCCGCGGTGGCTGCGTCGTCCGCGGCAGAACAGCCCGACTCTGACTTTCCGGTACGCTTCGCCGACACGGAAATTTTCCTGGTCAGCAGCAGCCCGATCGGTTCACTCACGCCCGAAAATCGGGCCCGCCTCATTGAAAAAAACATACGAATCTTTGCCGACAGCAATGCCGGCGCGAAAAGCCTCAAGCTGATCACGCTGCCCGAAGGAATCGGCATTGGCAATGATGAGCGCATGTTGATGGTGGTCACGGCACAGGATGCAGAAAAGTCCGGCAAAACCGGCAGCGAACTGGCCCAGACCACACTGGCACGCATTCAAACTGCCATCGAGGCGTATCGCAGCAAACAAACCTGGAAAACCTATGGTCTGGGCGCTACTTTAACGCTCGTTTCCATCCTCGGCTTGTGGCTTGCGCTGCACTGGAACAACAAGGCGTTCACATGGCTGAGAATCAAGGCATCCGGCATGCAGAAATCCTGGGGGCGCGGGCTGCATTTCAAGGAGGTAGAAGTGCTTTCCGCCAGCCGGATTGAGAATGTGATGCTGATGATACTCAAGTCCCTGCGCATTTTTGTCATGCTGCTGTGCTGGTATTTTTTCCTGCCGCTGATTTTGAGTTTTTTCCCCGAGACGCGCAAACTGGGCGCCAAAATTTTCGACTATCTCATCACCCCGTTCAGCACCATCTTTCAAACCATCGTCAAGTACATCCCGAACCTGTTTTACATTTTTGTCATCGGCGTCATCGCGTTCTATACGATCAAGCTGATCGCCTATGTTTTCATGCTGATCGAGCGCGGTGAACTGAAATTCGACTGGTTTTATGATGACTGGGCGCTGCCGACTTACCAGATCATCCGCTTTCTGGTGATCGTGACCGCGCTGATCAGCGCCTATCCCTACATTCCCGGCTCCAGCTCGGAGGCCTTTCAGGGCGTGGGTCTGGTGCTGGGCGCGATCATCTCCTTTGCCTCCTCCTCGGCCATTTCCAATATCGTGGCCGGCATCATCCTGACTTATACCCGCGCCTTCAGGCTGAACGACCGGATCAAGGTCGGCGATACCACAGGCGACGTGGTGGAAAAAACGCTGCTGGTCACACGTATCAAGACCATCAAACACGTGGTGGTCACCATACCCAATTCACTGGTGATGGGCGCGCAGATCATCAATTACAGCACCTCGGCAGCAGAAGGCGCAGGCGTCATCCTGCACACCTCGGTCACCATCGGTTATGACGTGCCCTGGCAAACCGTACAAGCCCTGCTGATCGAAGCGGCCATCGCGACCGATAAACTGCTGAATCATCCCGAACCTTTTGTACTGCAGACCTCGCTGGACGATTTTTACGTCAGCTACGAAATCAACGCCTATACCAAGGAACCCGAAAAAATGGCGCACATCTACTCAGACCTGCACCAGAACATCCTGAAAAAATTCGATGCCGCAGGTGTCGAAATCATGTCACCGCATTACTATGCGGTGCGTGACGGCAATGCCACAACGGTACCGAGCGTCCTCGCGACCGGCGGCTATGCCGCGCCGGCGTTTCAGGTGACTGGCAGCAAGACCGCATGATCGATGACACAACACATGCACTTTTCAAAGGATAATACATAAAATGATAACCACCTTATTGATGATCGCCGGCATTCTTTATCTTGCGCTCCAGCTTGAAGACAAGCTCAATGTACCCTCGCCGCTCGGCCTGATTGCATTGTCTTTTGCAGCTCACTATGGCTTCCAGCAAGCTCCCGTACTGACCGGGGACGCAGAACATTTCGCCACGCTGGTGATTTTCCTGCTGCCGGTGCTGCTCATTTCCGATTCGCTCGAACTCAAGCTTGCCGACCTGAAGGAACAGGGCCTCAGCCTGCTGTATCTGGCAGTGGTCGCAGTGATCCTGTCAGTCGGCATGGCGCTGCTGATGTCCGATATGCTGTTTGCCGACTATTCCCTCTCGTTTGCGGCCGTCATCGTGCTGTTTGCCATGGTGCTGGCGACCGATCCGGTCTCGGTGGTGAGCATATTTTCCAAATTCGAATTGCCGCACCGTCTGAAAATTCTGGCCGAAGGCGAAAGCCTGTTCAATGACGCAACTGCCCTGATCGTGTTCGTGTTTATCGGACTGTATGCGCTGGATGGCGGCGTGCTCAGCACGGCCTATGTGGTCGAGATCAGCAGCGCCGTCATCTTCGGCTCGCTGGCAGTGGGGGTAATGATCGGCTATATCGGCCTGGCTGTGATGAAAACCACCGAAAACAGGATCGCTGAAATGATGGTGCTGATCATGACCGGCTATGGCTCTTTCGAACTGGCCGAACATTTCTACGGCGTGCTGAATCTGTTCGGCGCCCATACCCACATGCATCTGTCCGGCATACTGGCCTGCATCTTTGCCACCATCACCGTACACCATGTGATGACACAGGCGATCGCCGGCGAAAATCAGCAGATCGGCAAGGACGAAGCTGAACTCCAGCTGGAAGCCGAGCTGGTTGCCACTTCATCCAGTGCCATCAGCAGCGTATTGAACCGCATCAAGGCGACGGTAGCAGAACGGGAACGTCACCTGCGCACCAAGGAAGACGTGCAGTTACTTGCGCTGGTCGCCAACACCATCCTGTTTGTCGCCATGGCGGAAATGATAGACCTGAGTCTGCTGCTGAAGTACAAATTTGAAATTCTGGTGATGTTCGCGGCCACCACCCTGATACGCGCGGTGATGATGGGATTGTTTGCCTGGATCAGCAACAAGACGGACACAATGGCCAGCGTCAGTTTCCGCTGGTGGGGCGTATTAACTTTTGCCGGCATCAAGGGCGGATTATCCATCGTGATGTTGTCGATGATACCGCCCGCCTTCGAACACCTTGAAATGTTCAAGGCGGTGGTGGTCGGTGTGGTGCTGCTCTCCACCTTTATTTACTCAGGCGTGCTGCTGGCCATTATCGGCGTCAACAAGGCACAATTTGTCGAAGAAAAACAGGCCGAGCATACCGCAAAACAGCTTTAAATTCAAAGCGTACCGGCAGATGCGTCAGCCCTTGTGAAAAAGCTGCCACCAGCGCCGCCGTGAGTGGGGCACGGGCGTCTGATCCTCGATCAGCGACGGCGGCATAATGCTGAGTATCCAGCGCGCAGGGGACGGCGCATCGCTGCTGCTGCATGAAGAGCCGATATTGTTCGGGTCATATACCTTGATCAAGGCAGGCGTTGCCAGATCATCGACATACACAATGCCGCAAACATGATAATCATGATCCTGACGCAACAGGGTATTGAGCGCGGCGACACGCGTAGCCAGCGCTTCACCACTCAGCGGCGTCTCTGGAAGCGCTTCGCCTATCTGATAAAAGTACCAGCTTCCCTGATTCACCTGCGCCCACAACGCATCCAGCTGCTGCCATTGCAGGATGCCATAAAAAGTACCGCTCAGGCGCGTATGAAAATCGCACGGTTCACTCATATCAACTTCACTCCTCATTAATTTCAGCCATCACTCTCCGCCATACAGACGCAACAAAGCCAGCATCGCAGAAGCCTTATCCAGTGTTTCCTGATACTCCGCATCACACTGCGAATCGGCGACCAGACCACCACCTGCCCAGCAGCGAATTTCATTATTGCGATACACCAGCGTGCGTATCACGATGTTGCTGTCCATATTACCGTCAAAACCGACATAGCCGATCGCCCCGCAATAAATTTCGCGCGCATCGGGCTCCAGCTCGTCGATGATCTGCATCGCGCGCCGCTTAGGGGCGCCGGTAATCGAACCGCCGGGGAAACAGCCCTCCAGCATATCCAGCGCATCGAATCCATCCGCGAGCACCCCTTCTATTTTGCTGACCAGATGGTGAACATTGGAGTAACTTTCCACCTTGAACAACTCTGATACTCGCACCGAACCGGGTTTACAAACCTTGCCCAGATCGTTGCGCAAGAGATCCACGATCATCAGATTTTCGGCGCGGTCCTTCGGGTGCCGGCTTAACGCTTCCGCCAGCGCCGCATCACGCGCAGGATCACTGTCACGCGGGCGGGTACCCTTGATCGGCTTTGTTTCAACGCATCGGCTCCGCACGCGGATAAAACGCTCAGGCGAAGCACATAGTATCTGAACATCCGGAAAATTGAGATACGCCGAATAAGGCGCAGGACTTAATTTCCGCAGTGTCAGATAGGCACTGAGCGCATCACCGCTGGCTTTTGCCGAGAAACGCTGCGCAAGATTGACCTGATAGCAGTCCCCCGATTGCAGATAGTCCTGCACTCTGGCGTAGGCCGCCGCATAACGCTCAAAGGTGAAATTGCAGCTGATCTTACCTTGTACACTGAAGCTATCCACAGACTGAACACACCCGCTTTGTCCGCTTCGCGGGGCGTATGTTTCGCTGGATTCCCGCTTGCGCGGGAATGACAGTGCTATTGAAGTATTTTGGATGAATTCAGTTTGCAGGCGCTGCAAAACCTGCACGAGTAAAACCTCAGTTTCTGCATAGCGCCGATGCGAGACCAGCCGGGCGGTTTTTTCCTGATGATCCAGCACCAGCGCCCAGTCGTATATGCCGACAAACATCCGAGGCGGTGCGTCGTCGTCCCGTTCAGCCTCAGCCATTTTTTCGTGCAGCAGATCGTAGCCCCAGTAACCCAGCGCGCCGCCGGAAAACGGCACATCCTCCACTGGCGGAAGCACCGCACCCAGTTCGCTACGCAGCACCGCGAACGGGTCGCCCCCGGATGCGGCCAGCGTGTGATGGGGTGCTGCGGTCAGAATATCGAAACGTGCCATCCCGCCGCTGTCCAGCCACGCCGCACAGGGCAGATCGGCAATCGCTGCAAAAAAGTGCGTTGCATCTGTGTGATAAGGCACGTCCTGGCAATAAAAACTCATGATAGATTCAGACCGCAAGGGTCTTCCCCGCACAACTAAGGGGCTGAGCCCCAAGTTGTTGCGTGAAGGATTGAGGATTGAGGAAAACATTATCCATGAGGCACTGCGTGTTCCAGCGCTTTCTCGGCGGCAATTTTCTGCAACCATTCGCGTATCATCAGCATGGCCGCGTTGGTGGCATCCTCGCCGATTTTGATCAGACGTAACTTGCTGTTCGCATCGATTTCCGGTGTCGGGCCGATTACCGGCCGAATCACGACTTGTGCCGCTTTCAGTTCCTGCGACAAAATGGATTGGCGCATGATGCGCAAGCTTTGCTTCAGGATGTCGATGATATCGCCCAGCACCGTGTAGTCTTTAGGTTGTTGCGAAATATCTACAGCGATAATGAGATCGGCACCCATTTCGCGCGCCAGCGAAACGGGTACCGGTTTTTTTAAATCTCCGTCCACATACTCCTCGCCGCGGATACTGACCGGATAAAACACACCGGGTATGCTGCTGGAAGCGCGCACCGCCATGCCGGTATTGCCCCGGTTAAAGGCGACCGTTCTTCCCGTGGCAAGCTGGGTGGCGACCGCCACAAAGGGTTTATCCAGCTGCTCGATCGAGCGATTTTGCAAGGCGCGATTCACGAAGTCCTGCAACTGTTCGCCACGCACATACGCGCGCCTGGAAAACGCATAATCCTTCAGCTTTTCCCGATCCATCTCGAGAGCCAGCGTTTCCAGGGCTGCACCACTGTAGCCGCCGGCATACAGCGCACCGACCACACTGCCCGCACTGGTGCCCAGCACCATATCCACCTTGATCCCGTTCTCTTCCAGCGCCTTGATCACGCCGATATGCACAAAACCGCGGTCTCCGCCGCTGCCCAGCGCCAGGGCCACGACGGGTTTTTCTGAGTTTATCGGCGCGGCATAGACGGCTTGTGGCGGGATCACATCCTTGTACTGTACAGGGGGTGTGGCGCAGGCTGCCAGCAGCAACGGCATCAACAGTGTGAATATGCTTGTCCTGATCATGCCGAACTCAGAACTTCTGTTTGATCGCAAGCACCGCCTGATTGCGTAGCGTGCGCAACAAGGACAACTGCTGCGGCGTCAGCTTGAGGCTGTCAGCCGTCAGCATATCCGCGTAAAACAGCCCGATTGCCCTGTCTTTGAGCATCACCGGCAACAAGATAAAGCAGGGCGCATTGACGTGAGTCCGGTACCATTCGGGGATTTTGTTGACGATGTTGGGGGCATTGATATTCTCGATCGCGATATCCAGCCCCTTTTCGATCGACAAATGAAACACATCGGCCACGAAAGGCAAGGCAAACTGGAATCGCGGAATCAGCGCTTCCACATCCTGACCGAAACCGAACTTGGCCACCATGGCGTTCTGCCTGTTGTCACGCGTCAGGATCAGCGCGCGATGAAAACCGATACCGCGATAGATGGTTTCCAGCACCATCTGCAGCACATCGTTGAGCTTAAAGTCACTCACCAGGGACGCGGTCACATCCTGTATCCCTGCGCCCAGAATGGCTTCCGCATTGGAGGGACGTGCGTCAACGGCCACATCTTGCACAGCCTGATCCAGATTCGTTAACTCGTTAAATCCCTGTTTTTTGTTCGCCGCACCGGCAAGCGGCGAATCTCCAATCCACTTGCGCACCCGACTCAGCAAGGGACTCTTGCCGGTACTGATATTCAGCATAGCGGCCCGCTGATTTAATTCGCTGATCCCGACATCAATGGCTGCGGACAATTCACGTTCTGAAACGCGGGTTGCGCTCGCATAGCGGGCGACCAGTTTGTTTAAAGACCGTTGTTTATCCTGATGATTACCTAAGGTTGCGATATCGCACAGATCATGCGCAAGATTGATCGTCACGGTCAAATAATCCATATCTCCCTGAGCGGCGCCCACCTTGCCGGCAGGCAGTTTGCGCATTCCGGCAATCAGGCGCGGCGGAAAATTCCAGTTGCGCCCCACCGCCAGACCCAATTCAGGATAGGCGATGCCCAGCATTTTCACAGCGGCCTGCTCTTCCGTCTCGCCCTGCTCGACCAGTATGGCAATTTCGCGACTTTCATCGAAAAAGTAATACGTCGCCAGCATTTTGCCCAGATTATGAAACATGGCACACACCATCACTTCTTCGGCATCACGAATGTTGCGTCCGACCGACAGTTGCGCCGCCACAATACTGGTAAATATGGACTGCACCACTTCATCCCTGAGGTGCACCGCCTGCGTCTTATTTTGCAAAAACTCCATCAGAATCAGAGACATCGCGATATTTCTGATCGTCTCAAAACCGAGGATCACCACTGCTTTGGAAACTGTATTGATGGTTCCGCCAAACTGTCCGTACGATGCGGTATTCACCAGTTTCAGCAGTTTACTGGTAAGGGCAAAGTCCTGCAAAATCGTGCGCGCCAGCTTGTTGCCGCTCTCCGACTCGGAGGAGACGATTTTATTGATTTCGGAAATGATATTGGAGAGCGCGGGAAAATCGCTTTTGCTGTTCATGCGGCGCAGCAAAAACTCCGTTGTGCTGTGCGCGCCGCTGGGTGTGCTGACCGCGACTCGCGACTCGCCGAGATAATCCTGCAAGGCCTGCTTCATCGCAGCAGCGCCCGAAAAACGCTCTTCAGGATTTTTTGCGATTGCTTTTAAAATAATCGCTTCAAGCTTTTCATCCAGTTGTTCGTTACGCAACGACGGTGCAGCGATTCTCTCGTTCGCGGCACGGTTCAGGACTTCAAAAACATTCTCGCCGCGCACGGCATATTCTCCGGTCACCATTTCATAGAGTATGGCGCCTACTGCATAGATATCTGACACAAAATCAATCTGTTTTCCCGAGATAATCTCAGGCGCCATATAGCGTGGCGTTCCACTCAGCGTAGGGTCGTGCGCTTTCCCCTTATCATTGGCTGCCTTCGCCAACCCGAAATCCATCACCATCGGTATGCCGCTGCGGGAAATCATGACGTTGGCAGGCTTGATATCCAGATGCGATACGCCTTGTGAATGTGCATAAGCCAAACCTTCCAGCAGGCCGCACGCTATTTCCGCAGTGCGCACAAACGTCAGCGTCTTTTCACGCTTGAGCAATTGATCGAGCGTCTCACCCTCAACATAGGCATAAACCAGATAGGGTGATCCCTGATGCTCGCCCGAGTCATACAGTGCGATCACATTGGGATGCTGCAACTTGCTGACAACCTGTGCTTCGTGTACCAGTTGTTCCGTTTGTTGGCCGCGTAACGTCTTAATCGCGACCTTGCGGTCAAGCTGCGGATCGTGTGCCAGATAAACAGCCCCCTGCCCGCCTCTGCCCAGCTCTTTCAAAATTTCGAAACGACCGATCTGTTGTCCTGGCATGGTAACCTTACCCGCAAGTCATCAGATCACAAGCCATCCGCCCGGCCGTCATCAGGTCGGCGCCCTGTCACGCAGCACAATGCGGCTCATCGCAAAACGCCCGGATGCATCCCTGATCACATTGCCGCCCAGCAATACGGGCACACTTTCCCCGTCCGCCTGCAGGACTTCAAGTTCCAGGTCGCGCAGCAAACCCGTCTCCCTGAGCTGCGAATAACGTGCCGCAAAAATTTCTGCACTTGCAGGCGTCAGCAGATCGGCCAGTTTCATTTTGCCCAGCACTTCTTCAGCGGTGCGGCCCAGCAGGCTGATCCCTGCCGCATTGATACGCACCAATACGCCGTCCGCATCCAGCAGGCAATACGCACAGGGTGCATTCAGATAGAGATCCTCCATCTGATCTCCGTGTTTTCTGAGTTCGCCCCGGGCCGTGGCGCATTCATCCAGTTTAGTGGTGAGATTGGCATTAACCGATTTGAGTATCTCGGTCTGCTTTTCAAACTGCATGGTGCGATTGGCGACCAGCTCTTCGAGTCGCTGACGATGCTGCTGCAACTCTTCCTCGATTTTCTTATCACGGCTGACATCAATCAGAATACCTTGTAAAAACAAAGGCTTACCATGATCATCACACACCAGACTCGACTCATTGAGGAACCAGCGCATATCGCCTGCACGGGTGAACACGCGATATTCGCAGCGCAATGGTTCTCCATTTTCATAGCAGCGCATGATACCCGCACGCAAAATCGGCCGGTCTTCGGGGTAAACCTGTTTGAGCAGGCCTTCATGATCCTCCAGCCATTCCTCGACAGGAAAACCCAGCTGACTGATCTGCGGGCTGATATACAACAGTTTGCCGGGTTCATCCAGCGCAGCGGTGTAAGTGATTGCCGGGATCTGCTCCACCAGAAAACGGTACTTGGCTTCAGCCTGGCCCAGATTGGCTTCCATCTGCCTTTTTTCCAGCACCATGTGACGCTCGCGCAGCACGCGCCCGATGACGGCCGGCAACAGTTCCAGATACTGAAGATGCACATCCTTGACCAGATAATCCTGTGCACCGCATTTCATCGCCTCGACCGCAAGCGATGCATTATCGGCGCCAGTCAGCATCATCACCGGTATCGGCATCTCGCCCAGTTCATTTTTTAGCTCGGCCAGAAACTCGATACCTGTCATGTCCGGCAAATGCAAATCCAGCAGCACACAGTCCGGTTTTTTGTCATGCGCGAGTTGCAGCCCCTCGCGGCCTGTCTCGGCCTCGTACAGCACGAATTCATAGTCGGGATTGTGTACCAGCGCACGACTGCAAGCCATGCGATCCACCAGATCATCTTCGACAATCAATACATAGACTTGCGGCTTACTCATTGCGGCACCTCGCTGATGGTCCAATAGGCGTCGATGGTGCGCATGACTTCGACAAATTGCCGGTAATCCACCGGTTTGGCCATATAGCCTGCCACCCCCAGATCGAAACTGCTTACCTTGTCCTGTTGTTCCTCTGAAGTCGTCAGCACCACCACCGGAATCCGCCTGAGCAGGGCATCCTGTTTCACGATGTGCAAAAACTCAATGCCGTTCATGATCGGCATGTTCAGATCGAGCAAGATGATGCAAGGCTTCTCGCTGTCAGGGTCGCGCAGGTATTTCAGCGCATCCTCACCATTTTCCTGATTCACCACCGGGTTGGTGACGTGAATTTCTTTCAGGGCGCGCTTGACCGTCATCACGTCCACTTGATCGTCTTCCACCAGCAGGATCGACTTGCAGGCAATTTTCATGTTAATTTTCCTTATTAGCGTTAAAAATGCTGGCGCAAACAGCACTCAATTTGTTTTATTCGTGTCGGCTAATCTGCTTTTTCGAAATTCCAGTGCCTCGTCAATCACGCCCATCAATTCACTGAGTTCAAAGGGCTTGCAGATATAGCGGAAAAGTCCCGCTTCCATCCCTTGCAAAACATCATCGTGCATGGCATTGGCACTCAGCGCAACGATAGGAATATGCGCCGTCAGCGGATCTTTAAGCAGTATCTCGACCGCTTCGATACCGTTGATATCGGGCAAGGCAATATCCATCAGAATCACATCCGGCAGATGGGTGCGCGCCAGTTCAATGCCGAGCTTGCCGTTATCTGCGATCAGCAAGCGCACATCGGGACGCGCCTCCTCAATGAGCTCCTTGACCAGCAACATGTTGGCCGGGTTGTCTTCAAAATAAAGCAGGGTGTGCTGCTGAATGCCGGCATAAGTTTTCGGGGTTAACCCTTGAAATTCGCTTGCTGCCAGTTGTGGCGTAAAGTCCCGGCTCAGTTCGAAGCGGAAGTCGCTGCCCACGCCGAGGGTGCTTTTCACACCTATCGTTCCACCCATCAGCTCGACCAGTTGCTTGGTGACTACCAGGCCGATACCCGTCCCTTCCACGGCACCGCTCTCTTGTCCCAAGCGATTGAATGGTTGAAACAACTGCTTCTGCATTTCCAGCGGCAATCCCACACCACTGTCCTTGACGCTGATGCGTATGCGCTCCCGGGTGCAGGTGCATTTTACCTCGACCGTTCCCCGCTCGCGGTTGTATTTTATCGCATTGCTCAGCAGGTTGATCAAAACCTGCTTGAGCCGGGTATGATCGGCACGGACAAACCAGCTGTGATCGAAGGGGAGAAAGTTGATGGTGATGCCGCGTTGTTGCGCCTGCGCTTCGATCAGGGCCTGGCATTCTTGCATCACATCGATCAGCGACACCGGCTCTCGCGACAGCGAAAGACGGCCTGACTCAATCACGGCGAGATCCAGAATTTCGTTGATCAGATCCAGCAAATACCATCCTCCATGGCGTATCTCTTTGAGCCTTGCCATCTGCTTGGGCGTAGGCGCAGGAGAGCCCGCCTCTATCAACTGGGTAAAACCAATAATCGCATTGAGCGGGGTGCGCAATTCATGGCTCATTCTGGAAATAAAATTCGATTTCGCTAGATTGGCTTTTTCTGCTGCCACCTTGGCCTGTGTCAGTTCTGCATGAACACGCTCGCGCTCAGCAGCGTCCTGGCGCAGTTGTTTATTTGCCTCCGCCAGTTCATCGGTGCGCTGTTCCACCAGCTTCTCAAGATGCAAGCGGTGTTGATGCAGTTCATCCTCCACCTGTTTTTTTTCCATCAGCATCTGCCGCTCGCGCAACACGCGGCGAATGACAGTTGGCAGCAATTCCAGATATTGGCGCTTCACATCCTTGACCAGGTAGTCCTGCGCGCCGCGTTTCATCGCCTCGACCGCGACAGAGGCATTGTCGGCGCCCGTCAGCATCATTACCGGAATCTCCCCCAGCTCGTTTTTCAGTTCGGCTAGAAACTCAAGGCCCGTCATATCCGGCAGGTGCAAGTCGAGCAGCACGCAGTCCGGCTTTTCCGCATGAGCGAGTTGCAGCCCCTCCCGACCGGTTTCGGCTTCGTACTGCACGAATTCGTAATCCGGATCCTGCGCCAGCGCGCGGCGGTAGGCCATGCGATCCACCTTATCATCCTCGACGAGGAGTAAGCGTATCTGCGGCTTGCTCAAAACGGTACCTCGCTGACGGTCCAATAGGCGTCGATGGTACGCATGACGTCGACAAATTGCCGGTAATCCACCGGCTTGGCCATATAGCCTGCCACGCCCAGATCGAAACTGCTTACCTTGTCCTGTTGTTCTTCCGAGGTGGTCAGCACCACCACCGGAATGCGCCTGAGCAGGGCATCCTGCTTCACGATGTGCAAGAATTCGATGCCGTTCATGATCGGCATATTCAGGTCGAGCAGGATGATGCACGGCTTCTCGCTGTCAGGGTCGCGCAGGTATTTCAGCGCTTCCTCGCCGTTTTCCAGATTCACCACCGGGTTGGTGACGTGAATTTCCTTCAGGGCGCGCTTGACCGTCATCACGTCCACTTGATCGTCTTCCACCAGTAAGATCGGTTTGCTGGAGATCTTCATGTTTGCCATCCTAACAGGGTTAAAAATACCGGGGCGAACCGCCCGCCAGTTCATCCGATGGATACACTATCCATTCTAAGGAGGCGCTGATTTAATCCGTTCGTCCTGAGGTATCGAAGGACGGAATCTATAACAAATTAATTGAACGGTTGATTTATTCAGCGCTTCCCACTTATACAACGTCCATTCTAACAGGCTACTGAACACCCCCTTCATGGCGACGGACGACGCAGCAACACTGACCGTAAAGCATCATTTTACGCGCCTGCGCTCCGCTTTCCCGGAGAAGATTTTACACATACTGCCAATTCCATCCCCAACTCCGCCAATGGTCGCGGTCTGGAGATGGCGTAGCCCTGCGCGCAGTCCACGCCGATCGCCTCCAGGATATCCAGGATGGCGGCACTCTCCGTCCATCCGGCCACGGTTCTGGCCGACATTTCGTGCGCCACCTGATTGATCGCCTCCAACAGCGACTGTGCAATGCGATCCTCTGCGATGTGCTTGACGAAGTTGCCGTCGATCTTGAGATAATCCATCTGCAACACGTTCAGGCTGGCGATGAAAGACATGGCGCTGCCAAAATTGTCGAGCGTCGTGCGACAGCCCAGCTTTTTTATCTCACGGAAGAAATGGGTGACCTGGGCCAGATTGGCAATCGCCGTCGTCTCCGCAATTTCAAACCCCAGCATCCGCCCCGGCACCTGATTCAGAATCAGTAGCTCCCGGATGTAGTCCAGCATGGCAGGATCTGCCAAGGACGCGCTGCTCAGGTTAATCGAATAGATAGCGGCCCGCTGTTCGCTATCGGCGGGTAACGCAGCCAGCCAGGAAATAACCCGCCGCACCACCCAGCGGTCGATGGCAGGCATCAGGTTATAGCGTTCGGCGGCGGGCAGGAATACCTCCGGCGCGATCACCTGCCCGTCAGGCTCCAGCATGCGCACCAGAATTTCGTAATGGGCGCGCTCTTTGGCATAGGGGGCAAGTTCGGCAATCGTCTGGTAGAACAGCCCGAAGCGGTCTTCCTCCAGCGCCCGGGTGATGCGCGCTACCCATTGCATTTCACTGCCGCTTGGCGCCCGTGCGGCATCATCGGCCTGATAAACATGGACGCGGTTGCGTCCCTTTCCTTTCGCGGTGTAGCAAGCCGCATCGGCGGCGCGCAACACCTCGGACAGACTTTCGCTCTCGCTCGTAATCGGGGCCACGCCGATGCTGACGCCGACGCTGTGAATTTTTCCTTCCCACACAAACTTGAACTGCTGCACGGCTTGCAGCAGTTCATCGGCAATACCCCATGCCTGCTCCAACGGGCAATGCTCCAGCAGCAGGCCGAATTCGTCTCCGCCCAGTCGGGCGAGCGTATCCCTGCTGCGCATGCGTTCCAGCAGCATGGCGCTTAACTGGCGCAACAACTCATCGCCCGCAGCGTGACCGCAGCTATCGTTAAGCACCTTGAAGCGGTCCAGATCGAGAAAGCACAGGGCATGATCGGCACCATCCGCGCGTGCATTGGCCAGCACGCGCTCCACACGCTGCTCGAACTCGCGGCGGTTAGCAAGACCCGTCAACACATCGTGAGTGGCCTGATGAAAAAGCTGCTGTGCGCGCTTTCGCTCCTGGGTCACATCGCGAAACACCATCACCGTGCCGGTGGTATTTCCCTGCCGGTCGTGGATGGGAGACGCCGCATCGGCAATGGCAAGCTCGCTGCCGTCCTGCCGCAGCAGAATGCTGTGATTGGCCAGATCGATGGCATGTCCTTCGCGCAGACAACGGGTCACCGGGTTTTCCGCCAGCTCACGACTGATTTCATTGATAATATTGAACACTTGCGCTAACGGCTGGCCTTGCGCTTCTGCTGCGCTCCAGCCGGTAAAGCGGACTGCGACAGGATTCATGTACGCTATCCTGCCGCACGCGTCGGTTGTGATCACCGCATCGCCGATGGATGACAGTGTGAACTGCGCGCGTTCCTTTTCCTGAAACAGCGCTTCTTCGGCGCGCCTGCGTTCCAGTATGTCCTGTTGCAGCAATTCATTGGCGCAGCTTAACGCGGCCGTGCGCTGCACAACGAGTTCTTCCAGACGACAACGATGCGCCCTGAGTTCGTCTTCCACCCGTTTGCTCTCGCTGACGTCAATCAGAATAGCCTGTACAAACAGCGGATTTCCCGCCTCATCCCGCACCACACAGGCCTCATCGCGAAACCACCGCACATCCCCGTTGCCGGCAAGCAGACGGTATTCGCAACTCACCGGCTTACCCGCGCTGCGCACGCGTGCAAACGCCCGTTTCGCCCGCCGCCTGTCATCAGGATGAATACGCTTGAGCAGCGCATCGGTCTCGGCTATCCACGCCTGTGGCGCATAACCCAGCGCCATCAGTTGCGGGCTGACATAGAGCAGCCAGCCCGGCACATCCAGCGCTGCGGTATAGGTAATCACGGGGATCTGTTCCACCAGAAAACGGTACTTCGCCTCCACTTTGAGCAGATTTTCCTCTATCTGTTTTTTTTCCGCCATCATCCGCTGCTCACGCAACACGCGGCCGATGACTGCGGGCAGCAGCGCCAGATATTGCCGGTTCACATCCTTAACCAGATAGTCCTGCGCGCCGCATTTCATGGCCTCAACCGCGACAGCGGCATTATCAGCGCCGGTGAGCATCATCACCGGAATGTCACACGCTCCGCTCCTTAAGTCGGTCAGAAACTCAAGGCCCGTCATATCCGGCAAATGATAATCAAGCAACACACAATCCGGCCCCAGGGCACGGGCAAGCTGTAAGCCTTCCTCGCCGGTTTCCACTTCGTACAGGACAAATTCGCCCGTCTGACCCAGCGCACGACGACAGGCCATGCGATCCACCAGATCGTCTTCAACAAGCAGCACACGGATCTGCGGCGTGTGCGTCAACTCGCTGATGGCCGGATACCCTTTGCTGATTTTCATTTTAGCTTGCCGGCACCTGTCACATTGCGCGGCAGCGTAAAGAAAAAGGTGCTGCCTTCTCCAATGACAGACTCCAGCCAGACTTGTCCGCCATAGATTTCCACGATTTTCTTGACCAGTGCCAGACCCACGCCGGTGCTTTCCACGCGGTCGCGCGGCGCCAGCGTCTGAAATAGCTGAAATATTTTTTCGAAGTGTTGTTTATTAATACCGGGGCCGTTATCGGCGACACTGAATTTCCAGTATTTTCCCGCAGCGCTGCAACCGATGCGGATATTCCCCTCTGGTTTATCCATATACTTGATAGCATTGGAGATCAGGTTCTGAAACAACTGCTGAATGCGCGTCGGTTCGGCCATGATGGTAGGTAATAAATCATCAACGCTGACGACAATGCTGACGGGCGGCACCAGCATATCGATCACGTCCCGCACCAGACGATTCAAATCGACCGACACCCGTACCTCCTTCACCCGCCCGACCCGCGAATATTGCAATATACCGTCGATCAGTGCATCCATGCGGCGCACCCGACTGACCAGCAAGCGCATATGCTCCCGCCCCTCATCGTCAAATTTGTCCGCATAATCCGTAGAAATCCAGTCGGCGAGTGAACCAATTGCACGCAACGGCGCTTTAAGGTCATGTGACACGACATAACCAAAATTTTTGAGCTCGTCGTTAGCACTCTCCAGTTCGTGCAACAGAAGCGCCTGCTGCTCCTCGGCCTGCTTGCGACGCGTGATGTCATGCAACGTCGCCATCACCAGCGGCCCCTGCTCGGTTGTCAGCGGAGACAAGCTCACGTCCAGCGGAAACTCACTGCCATCCTTGCGCAAACCAAATAGCTCCTTGCCGGAACCCATGGTACGCGCGGCAGGCTGGGCAAAATAGCCCGCAAGCTGCGACTGATGAGGGTTTCTGAAGCGCTCGGGCAGCAGCATTTCCATCGATTTACCGACAAGTTCCTGACGGGAGTAGCCAAACATCTGTTCCACTCTGGGGTTCACGATGATAATCCTGCCATGCTGATCGACGATGAACATCGCGTCAGTCGCAGATTCCAGCAGCCACTCCAGGCTTTTTCCTTCAAGAAAATGTTCGGTCACAATCCCTCAAATCCCGCTTAAAATTGATTGCAAATGCAAGAGCCGCATCTTAACCCATGAAAAGTCGATTGCCTCTTTTTTATATTACCCCCTGACCCGCGCATACCAGGAGATAAGCAAATCCGTACCGATCAGTCCCAGCTCAAAGTGCCGCCGGTCTGATACTCAGTCACGCGCGACTCGAAGAAATTTTTCTCCTTTTTCAGATCGATCATTTCCGACATCCACGGGAAGGGATTGGTCGCGCCCGGATACAGGATATCCACGCCGATCTGCTGACAGCGCCGATTGGCGATGAAGCGCAGGTATTCCTTGAACATGGTGGCATTCAAGCCCAGTATGCCGCGCGGCATGGTGTCTTCCGCATACGCATATTCCAGCTCCACGCCTTTTTGTATCAGACCGCGCGCTTCCTCACGGAAAGCCGCCGTCCACAGATGCGGATTTTCCATCTTGATCTGGTTGATCAGATCCACACCGAAATTCAGGTGCATGGATTCGTCGCGCAGAATGTACTGATACTGCTCGGCCGCCCCGGTCATCTTGTTCTGACGGCCCAGCGCGAGAATCTGCACGAAACCAACATAGAAAAACAATCCTTCCATGATGCAGGCAAACACAATCAGACTGCGCAACAAGGCCTGATCGGTTTCCGGCGTGCCGGTCTTGAATTCCGGATTGGTCAGCACATCGATAAAGGGCAGCAGGAACTCATCCTTGTTACGGATGCTGGGCACTTCGTGATACATGTTGAAAATCTCGCCTTCGTCCAGCCCCAGGCTTTCCACGATGTACTGATAGGCATGCGTGTGAATCGCCTCCTCAAAGGCCTGACGCAACAGGAACTGACGGCATTCCGGATTGGTAATGTGACGATACGAGCCCAGCACGATATTGTTCGCCGCCAGGCTGTCGGCCGTGGTGAAAAAGCCCAGATTGCGTTTGATCAACCGGCGCTCGTCATCGCTCAGTTTGTCGCTCTTCCACAGCGCGATATCCGCCGTCATGTTTACTTCCTGCGGCATCCAGTGGTTGGCGCAGGCGGCCAGGTATTTTTCCCACGCCCACTTGTATTTGAACGGCACCAGCTGGTTGACGTCCGCCTTGCAGTTGATGATGCGCTTGTCCTCCACACGGACACGTCCGGAAGTGACAGCCGGTGCCGCCTCCTTAGGTGTTAACAGCGCATCCAGCGCAGGGATCGTTGCCGTCGTTACTTCATCGTCAAATGTAAGCATAATATTGTTGCTCCATACAATTTGTTAATTTCGAAAGCCGGTAGCCGGTAGCAAAACGGCAGCCAGCTACAAGCTACAAGCTACAAGCTATTTTATTGACATGCCTCGCATTCAGGGTTGTCAATCGAGCAGAACTGGGTGGTTTCTTCCGCTGCTTCGCCCACTGCAACCGCATTCAGTGCACCTGCGCGCGCCGTTGATTTCTCAGCGGAAGTCGCCCCCAGTGTGCGCAGGTAATAAGTCGTCTTCAAGCCGCGCAGCCAGGCCAGCTTGTAGGTGTCATCCAGTTTGCGACCCGACACGCCCGCCATATAAATATTCAGCGACTGCGCCTGATCGATCCATTTCTGACGACGCGACGCCGCTTCGATCAGCCAGACCGGTTCAACCTCAAACGCCGTGGCATACAGGCTGCGCAACTCGGCCGGCACACGTTCGATCTTGGCCAGACTGCCGTCGAAATATTTCAGGTCGGAAATCATCACTTCATCCCACAGACCCAGCTCTTTCAGGTCGGCCACCAGATGATCGTTGATCACGGTAAATTCACCGGACAAATTCGATTTCACGAAGATATTCTGATAGGTCGGCTCGATGCAGGCCGACACGCCGATGATGTTGGAAATCGTTGCCGTCGGCGCAATCGCCACGCAGTTGGAATTGCGCATGCCGTACTGCTGGATGCGGGCGCGCAAGGCCGCCCAGTCCATGCTGACCGACATATCCACCTCGACATAGCCGCCGCGCTCTTCGCGTAACAGATCGAGGGTGTCCTGCGGCAGTATCCCGCAATCCCACAAACTGCCCTTGTACGAAGCATAACGGCCGCGCTCTTCAGCCAGTTCCGTGGATGCCCAGTACGCGTAGTAACACACGGCTTCCATGGAGCGGTCGGCAAACTCAACCGCAGCCTCTGATGCATAAGGCAGACGCAAGGTGTGCAGACAATCCTGAAAGCCCATGATGCCGAGGCCCACCGGACGGTGCTTCAGGTTGGAATTGCGCGCCTTGGCGACCGCGTAGTAATTGATGTCGATCACATTGTCCAGCATGCGCATCGCCGTGTTGATGGTGCGGCGCAGCTTGTCATGATCGAACTGTCCGGCAAGCTCATGTCCTGCCGGATACAGATGGGCGGGCAGATTCACCGAACCCAGATTGCACACGGCAATCTCGTCCGCGTTGGTGTTCAGGGTAATTTCGGTACACAGATTAGAGCTGTGCACCACACCCACATGCTGCTGCGGCGAACGGATGTTGCAAGGATCCTTGAAGGTGATCCACGGATGGCCGGTTTCAAACAGCATGGTCAGCATCTTGCGCCACAGACTGGCGGCCGGTATCGTCTTGTACAGCTTGAGCTCACCGGTTGCCGCTTTTGCTTCATACGCCGTGTAGGCGACTTCAAAATCCACGCCGAACAGATCATGCAGATCTATCACGTCAGAGGGCGAAAACAGCGTCCAGTTGCCGCCTTCCATCACGCGTTTCATGAACAGATCGGGTATCCAGTTAGACGTGTTCATATCGTGCGTGCGGCGGCGGTCGTCGCCGGTATTCTTGCGCAGGTCGAGGAATTCCTCGATGTCCAGATGCCAGGTTTCCAGATAAGCACACACCGCGCCCTTGCGCTTGCCGCCCTGATTCACGGCCACCGCCGTGTCGTTCACTACCTTCAAAAACGGCACCACGCCCTGCGATTCGCCGTTGGTACCCTTGATGTGCGCGCCCAGCGCACGCACCGGCGTCCAGTCATTACCCAGACCACCGGCAAACTTGGCGAGCAGCGCATTTTCCTTGATGGCGTCATAAATACCTTCCAGATTGTCTTCCACGGTGGTCAGATAACAGGAAGACAGCTGCGAGCGACGCGAACCCGAGTTAAACAGGGTAGGCGTGGAACACATGAAATCGAAGCCGGAAATCAGACGGTAAAACTCGATCGCGCGCGTTTCCCGGTCGATTTCGTTAAGCGCCAGACCCATTGCCACGCGCATGAAAAACACCTGTGGCGCCTCGATGCGCGTGCCCTTGATATGCAGAAAATATCGGTCATACAGCGTTTGCAGGCCCAGGTAACCAAATTGCAGATCACGGGAGGCATCCAGTTCTGCCGCCAGACGCGGTAAATCGAAACCCGCCAGGCGCTCGTCCAGCAGCTCGGCAGCGATACCGCGCTTGATGAATTTCGGGAAGTATTCCGCATAGCGCACGGCCATCTCGGCAGGGGCAACATCCTCGCCCAGCACTTCGCTGCAGATGTTGTTCAACAACAGACGTGCGGTGACAAAATTATAGGCCGGTTCCTTTTCGATCATCGCGCGCGCCGACAGAATCAGGCATTTATGTACTTCGTGCAGCGGCACGCCGTCATACATATCCTTCAACGCCCCCTGTATTACCGTTTCCACACTGACCACCTCGCCCAAGCCTGCACAGGCCGAATGTACCAGTGCGGTCATACGGTCCAGATCCAGCGGGCGCACCACGCCATCGATACCGGTGACATTGATCACATGCACCGGCTGCTGCGTCTTGGACTGCGCGCGCGAGCGGGCATGCTCCTCGCGGTACAGCACATAGGCACGTGCCACATCGTGTTCGCCGGAGCGCATCAATCCCAGTTCAACCTGATCCTGGATGTCTTCGATATGCAAGGTGCCACCGTGCGGCTGACGACGCATCAGCGCACTCACGACGCCACCGGTCAGCTGTTCAACCAGCTCGCGCACACGGGAGGACACCACGCCCTGCCCGCCACTTACGGCGATGAACGCCTTGGTCAGTGCTATGGAGATTTTCGCCGGTTCAAACACCACCACCGAACCATTTCGGCGGATGACCTTGTATTGATCGAACGGTGCATCGGCGGGCGACAACGGGGTTGAAACGCTATGGGCGGCGGTATTTGGCATGGGCTTATCCTTGGTGAAGAAGCGTTGGAAAAATTCTAAAAACCACTATATCTAGTATTTTTTTTAGTGGCCGACGCTGATTGTAGTGTTATGCAAAAATTTTGCAAGCGAAAAAAAGACGGCTTACCGACAGCCTGACAGCGTTATACCGATAAGCCAAGTGTAAACAAGAACTAGCGTGCAAGCGCTGAAGAACTACCTGAGATCCAGTTGCGCAAGGTAGCGCTGCCAGTCGAAATACGGGCCGGGATCGGTCTTGCGACTAGGAACTCCGGGCATACCTGCCTGGCTCACACAAACCTGAAATCCGGCGGCTCATCGAAAAATTGATCCGCCCCGCTGCCCTTGTTATACAAGCCGTATGTTGGTCCCCGCCATTCCGCCGCGCAATCAAATAATTACGCGACGTGCAGGAATATTTAATTTCCTGGCTGCAAAAAGCATTCCCTCATCGAGGGTAGCGACAAATTCCATTTTATTGTTGTAGGCGACGGCCAGATGTAACGCATCCGGCCCCCGCAATTGTGTGGCAAAATCAGCGACATACTCCTGAGCCAAATCAAAATCATTGGCGCTCGGAACGACGACTTCCAGGGATGAAAAAACAATCGCGTCAAATTCTGCAATCAAACGCAACCCCTGCGCTGCGGTTAACGCGCTCATACGCACATCCCTTGAAATCAAACTGGCGAATTCAACCGATGCCCATTTACTGACCGCCAACGTACCATTCTCCTGGCGCGAGAAAAACGCTGCAATTTCCCCGGAAGTAGCCTCTTCCCGAAAAAGCGGAGTCAGGAAACTGGTATCAAGATAAATCATTCTGCGTCGCGCAACTCGCCAAGCAGCAACGTACTGCTCTTTTGCCAGGCGGGAACCTGCCGACGCAGATCGGCCAAATGCTGCAGCGGTATCAATTGTTTAACCGGACTAACCGGAATCACCCTCGCCACGGGACGTCCATGTCGAGTGATAACAACCTCCCCGCCGGACTCAACCGTGTTCAGCAAATCACTCAAATGCGCTTTAGCATGAGCCATACTCATTGATTGCATATCATTCTCCATTTGTGACCATAAATATAGTCACATCATATAGCGCCTTTGCCAGCGATACAACCCGATAAAATCTATTTTATGGATTCATGGTCGTTGTATGAGTCTCCGCCTCCGCCTGCCGCGCTTCAAAGTTTTGCGACTCGGAGTTCATCGGCATCTTGTAGGGCGGGTTACACCTGTGCAGAGGCAATCGGGTGAGATAACGCAGCCAGTCGAAATACGGGCCGGGATCGGTCTTGCGACCGGGGGCGATGTGGCTGTGACCGGCGATACCGCGTATCGGCAAGGCTGCGCGCAGGGCGAGTGTCAGCTCGTGCAATACCGCATACTGTGCATCGGTAAACGGCACATTATCGCTGCCTTCGAGCTCAATGCCGATGGCGAAATCATTGCAGCGCGCGCGCCCCTGCCAGCTGGATGCGCCCGCATGCCAGGCGCGCTGCAACGCAGAGACAAACTGAATCAAGTGTCCGTCGCGGCGTATATAAAAATGCGATGACACCCGCCCTTCGGGGATCGTGCGGTAATAGGGATGTTCGTCGCGATTCAGGGTATTGGTAAACAACTGCTGCACCCCCATGCCGCCGAACTCGTCAGGCGGCAGACTGATGTTGTGTATCACCAGCAGGTCGATTTCCCCGGTCTCTCGCGCATCGAAGTTGGGCGAAGCTATGCGTTCGGCACCTGCCAGCCAGCCATCATTCAGCATCATGGCCATCATCCGGGCTTTTGATCCCCAATCGCTCCATGCGATAGCGCATGGTACGGAATGTCAGCCCCAGCAACTTGGCGGCCGCAGTCCGGTTAAAACCGGTCTGCTGTAACGCCTCCAGCAGGGCCTCCTTTTCAACCCGGTCCAGATATTCCGGCAAGGGATATTTATCACCCAGATCTGCGGCATCGTGGTGCGCGACCGGCCCCAGATATAAATCCTCCACCACAATCAATCCATCCGAGCATAAGGCCAGCGCGCGTTCGATGATGTTTTCAAGTTCGCGAACATTACCAGGAAAATCATATGCTTGCAACGCACATAAGGCCTCGTCTGAAAACCGCACCAGCACGTCGCCGCGCAGGCGCTCCAACATTTTCCGTGCAATCTCCAGCACATCCTCGCGCAATTCGCGCAAAGCCGGCATCTGAATGGGAATCACGTTCAGGCGATAATACAGATCCTGGCGAAACCGCCCCAGCTTGACACGCTCAGCCAGGTCGTTATGCGTCGCGCTGATGATGCGCACATCAACCGGCTCTTCAGAAGTCGCCCCCACTTTCCGAACGCGTTTTTCCTGAATCACGCGCAGCAACTTGACCTGCATCTGCAGCGGCAAGTCAGCCACCTCGTCCAGAAACAGCGTGCCGCCGTTTGCCGCCTGAAAGAAGCCTTCCTTATCCTTGTCCGCCCCGGTAAACGCGCCTTTTTTATGCCCGAAAAATTCGCTCTCCATCAGGTTTTCCGGGATCGCGCCGCAGTTCACTGCAATCACCGGCTGACTGCTGCGCGGCCCCCTTTGCACGATGAGTCGGGCAGCCAGTTCCTTACCGCTGCCCGACTCCCCGCAGATATGCACCGGCGCCTGACTGCGCGCCACCCGTTCGATCAGATCGCGCACCTTCTGCATCGCCGGCGCATGGCCCAGCAACTGTTTATCGGCTGCGGGTCCCGCCTGCGGCAGGCTCAACGCAGATTTGACCAGATTGCGCAATTGCTCCAGCGAGAGCGGTTTGGCCAGATAATCAAAGGCGCCTGCTTTGAGCACGGTAATCGCATTTTCCATATTGCCATGCGCGGTAATCACGGCCACCGGCACATCCAGATTGTTTTTGGCGATATATTGCACCACTTCCAGCCCGTCGCCATCGGGCATGCGCATATCGGTCAGGCAAAGATCGTAGTGTCGCGCAGCCAGTTTGTGCAAGGCCTGTTTGACCCCGCCCGCCTTATCCACCACCAGCCCCATCCGCAGCAACGTCATCTCCAGCAACTCAAGGATATCCGGCTCGTCGTCCACCAGCAGCACGACACGCTCTTGTGCCCCCCGCTCCGCCTGTTTCACTTCGTCATTCATCGTCCCTCCCGAGGTGTTTCTCCGCCCGCATTTCCCCGAAGGTGATGCGGAAGCAGGCCCCCTGCACACCCGTTTTTCCCTGCCGGTCATGATAAGCCAGCCAGGCGCCGTTCGCCTCGCACAATTCCTTCGCAATATATAACCCCAGCCCGGTGCCCTGCTCAGCCGTGGTAAAAAACGGTTCAAACAGTTTGGACTGCTGCTCAGGGTTAATCCCCGGACCATCGTCAAACACATCCAGTATCACGCGGCCATGCGCAAGCCCGACGGCCAAGCTAAGGCTGCCCGGCAAATGACGCCCGTAATGCAGGGCATTGCGGCACAGATTCCACAACACTTGCCTGAAATGCCCGCGATCAAAATTCATCGCATAATCCTGTTTAGCCTGCAACACCAGCACACCGGGCGCGACGCGCTCAGCCTGATTGAATTCATCGATGAACACCGGCAGCATTGCCGCCAGATCAAAGGTTTCAGGGCGTGCCCGATCCCGCCGGTTGAGCTGCATCACATCCTCGACGATCCGGTTGATGCGCTGCGTGTTTTCCCGTATCAGATGCAGCAGGCGCGCCTGCCTGGCGTCATTCGCTTCTTCCTGCAACAGCTCAGTCGCATAACTGATGGCGGACAACGGATTGCGCACTTCATGCGCCAGATTCGCCGTCAATCGGCCCAGCGCTGCAAGCTTGATCTGCTGCGCTTCCGCCTGCACATGCTGCATATCCTCCAGAAAAATCACCGCCCCCTGCGCAGCATCCAGCGCCACGCCGACAAAGCGCAATCTGGCCTGCAAACCGCCGTCCAGCGGCAAGGTAATACGGGCGTTCTCCGCATGATCCTTCCACGCAGCATATTGCGCATACAGCATCGGAAAACTGGCTGCCAGCTGCCCACCGGGCGCACCGTCCTTATGCAACATACGTGCTGCACTGGGGTTCATCTGCACGATGTGGTCGTGTTCATCCACCACCAGCACCCCGTCCTGCATGTCGCGCATCACCAGCCGGTTCGCTTCCGCCATGCCGATCAGGTCGCGTCCGCGACGCTGGGCCAGTTTCTGACTTTCCAGTGCATACTGCGCCAGCTTATGCGCAAGACCCGCCACCGCAAAATAGGCCACGCACAGAAAGCCGACCTGCAAAAACTGCGCCGCATGCGCATCGTCATACAGCACCGAAAACGCATGTTCCAGCAAGGCAAAAATGCTGGCCAGCGAGGCAAAAAACAGGGTGATTCTGCCGCGACTGATGATGCCCGCCACGGCCATGGATACCATCAGCAACAGTCCGACGCTGCTTTGCACCCCGCCGCTGGCATGCGCCAGCACGGTCAGCGCGACGATGTCGCTGCATACCTGCAATGCCAGTTGCCAGGAGAATTTCAGCCAACGCAGTTGCAACGGGATGAATGACAGAATCACGACAAGTGCATAGATCAGGCCGGTCACCAGAAACAGGCGGCCCTTTTCCACGCCGAACATCGATCGTGCGTCAAATATCAGCGCAAACAGAACGATAAAACCGACCAGGATCAGCCGGTAAAAATTGAAATAATTCAGCGAACGCCAGAAATCGGCGGGAGTGGCATCAGCCAGTGTGTCATCAACGCTATTGATCGGTGCATCCAAGAGACCGCCTATTGCGCATCGCGGTGCGCGGCGCAACAATAGTACTGCTCACCCGCACGCAGGCTCTCACCGACGGGCAAGTGTACGCCGCAGTGCGCACAACGCACCATGTCTTCCGTCAGCGTCGGTTTTTTTTCAGGGGGTGCCTTGCTGTAGGATTTAAACAACAGGTAGACGACAGCCGCAATGGCGAACACAAATAACAGACGACTCATGAAAACTCCTGTTGGTCGGGGTAAAAGGATTCGAACCTTCGGCTTCTACGTTCCGAACGTAGCACACAACCTGCCTGAGCTACACCCCGCCGTCAACGCGTTAACGTGAAACTCGCGCAGCGATTCGTTTGTCCCCTCTCCCTCCGGGAGAGGGTTTGGGTGAGGGAAACGGGCTTGGCAAGTTTCATTATTTGGGTTGGCTACTTGCCAAGCCCGTTAGTATTGTCTCGTCGCAGCAAAGTGCGCAAGTTCAAGCAAACAGCTTTTATATTTTGAATCGGGCATGCCCCCGATCGCCGCACAGGCCAGTTCCACCTCGCGCATGGCCTGCAATCGTGTGAAATTCAGCGCGCCGGTGACATTGATAATTTGCAGCACCTCGGTAAACTTGTTCACATCGCCCTGTTCAATCGCCTCCCGCACGACATTCGCCTGTTCGGGCGTGCCGTGCTGCATCGCATAAATCAGCGGCAAGGTCGGCTTGCCCTCGGCCAGATCGTCGCCCAGATGCTTGCCGGTCGCCAGTTCATCGGCCGAGTAATCCAGCACATCGTCGATCAGCTGGAAGGCCGTACCCAGATGCATGCCATAGACCGCCGCAGCAGCCTCATCTTCACGGGAAGCCTGACTCAGAATCGCACCGAGGCGCATCGCCGCCTCGAACAGCTTGGCCGTTTTGTAGTGGATCACGCGCATATAATTTTCCGCATCCACGTCGGCGTCGTTGCAATTGAGCAACTGCAACACCTCGCCTTCGGCGATCACGTTGGTCGCATCGGCCAGTGTCTGCATCACGCGCATTTCACCCACTTCAACCATCATCTGGAACGCGCGCGAATACAGAAAATCACCCACCAGCACGGAGGCTGCATTGCCGAACAGCGCATTGGCTGTCTCACGTCCGCGGCGCAAGCCGGATTCATCCACCACATCGTCATGCAACAGGGTCGCCGTATGGATAAATTCAACCACGGCCGCCAGATCATGGTGATGCGTCCCCTGATAGCCAAAGGCGTGCGCGGACAGCACGACCAGCGCCGGACGCAGCCGCTTGCCACCGCTGTTAATGATGTATTCACCGACCTGATTCACCAGAGCCACTTCCGAGTGCAGGCGTTTGCGTATCACCTGATCGACCGCAGCCATATCGGTTGCCAGCAATTGATTGAAGTTTTCTAAAAACACGTTTTACCCTATTAAGCTGTCTGCGCCAGCCTGCGCCGGCGAATTGCGCATTGTCGCATAAAAAACCTATCTGTCGTATCCACCCTGCTCCGTGCGCCACAAATACAGGCCAATCAGCACGCCCACGCAACTTAACAGCAACACATAGTGCGCCGGCGCCAGCGGATCCAGCGGTAACAGCATGCTCACCAGTACCGGCGTGAGTCCGCCGAATACCGCATACGCCACGTTATAGGAAAACGACAGTCCGGAAAACCGTACCACAGGCGGAAACGCCCGTACTGCCGCACTGGGCACCACGGCGATCACCCCGACAAAGAACCCGCTCAGCGCATACAACGCATCGATATTTTGCGGCGCAACGGCCATCTGATTGTAGAACAGCACAGACGAAAAACCCATCATCACACAGCCCGCGATCAACACCCGCCCCGCCCCGAAGCGGTCGGCGAGCGCGCCAAACACGATACAGCCGATACTCAGCGTCAGGGTCGCAATGCTGTTCGCATGCAGCGCCACGGCCGCCGGAATTGCATACAGTTTCTGCACCAGAACCGGCGTCATCAGTATCATCACGATGATCGCCGCCGACAACAGCCAGGTCATTGCCATGGTCAGAATCACGGACGCGCGATGTTCGCGTATCACGGTTTTCAGCGGCAGTTCACGCGCCAGCATCTGCCGCGCCTGCATTTCCCGGAACACAGGCGTCTCATGCAGCCACTGACGCAACCACACCGACAACAGGCCAAACAGCCCACCCAGAATAAACGGCATGCGCCAGCCGCGCGCGAGCAGTTCCTCCGGCGTATAAATCTGATGAATCGCGGTGGCGACCAGGGAGCCCAGCAATATTCCGCCGGTCAAGCCTGCCGTGAGGATGCCGCAGGCAACTCCCACATGACGCGCATGCACATGCTCAGAGACAAACACCCAGGCGCCCGGCACTTCCCCGCCGATGGCCGCGCCCTGCAGGATACGCAACGCCAGCAGCAGCAGCGGTGCCCAGATACCGATCACCGCATAGGTCGGCAGCAGGCCGATCGCCAGTGTCGGCAGCGACATCAAGAGGATGCTCAGCATGAACATCCGCTTGCGCCCGGCCAGGTCGCCAAAGTGCGCCATCACGATACCGCCCAGCGGACGCGCAAGGTAGCCGGCGGCAAAAATCCCGAAGGTCTGCAATTGCCTTAACCAGTCCGGCATATCCGGCGGGAAAAACAGCTTGCCGATCACCACCGCGAAAAACACGAAGATGACGAAATCGTAAAACTCCAGCGCGCCGCCCAGCGCAGACAGCCCCAGTGTCCGGTAATCGTTGCGACTCAATGCCGACATACCCGCTCCCATTTAAAAACCGGTGCAGTGTAAGCCATGCGCTCGCCCTTATGCAATCAGGCGTAAGTGCGCAATCGCCGCCATACGATTCCTGACTAGGCCCAATTATCTATGCATTCCGGCATATTGTGGATTCAAATCAACTCTGTCAGTGTCGCACCCCGTAAGCCGCAGCATCTGATTTACAAAGCCTGAAATCAATAGTTTCCTAAACCTTCAAGGAGAAAATGATCATGACGACAATATTGCAAAACGGCCTGTCGGCGGCAATCGGCAGCCAGTTCCTGAAACAGCGCAATCAACTGGCATTCGTTGAATATGCCAGCGGGAATCTCAGCCTGCTGGACATGATACGTCCGCTCGCCGGGATCGTATCCAAGGGCAGTGTCATCCTCAAGGGCACCTGGGTTTTCGATTGCGAAACCGGACAGCAGGACGGCAACCTGAACGGGCCGGGCGATATCTGGTGGGAACAGATAGACAGCATTCAGCGGCAGATGCTGCCAGTGAGCGGCGCGTCCCTCGTCAATCTGGGCAAGGTGAGTTTCACAGCGGTGACGCCTGCCGTGCTTCAGGCCCAGAACTACAGCAAGGCGCCGATACCCGGCAACAACGATGCCAGCAACCAGCTGATCGCAGGCGATGTGTTCGCTGCGCGCACCAATGCGGGAAATTACAGCAAAATCAAGATCGTGCAATACGGCTACAATCTCTCCATCCAGTGGGTGACCTACAAGCTTGCCAGCGCGTATCACGTCATCGGCACGGGCTATGCGACACCCGAAGATATCGTCGTCGCAGCGGATGAGAACACCGCCTATGTGACCGAGCGCACCGGCAATCTGCTCAAAGTAGATTTGAGCAACGCCAATCGCGCGGCCGCCGTGGTCATCGCCGGCGGCATGCAGGCGCCCCATCAGATTTATCTGGACGAAGTGCGTCAGCAGGCGTATCTCGTCGAATATGCCAGTCCCGGCCGCCTGATCCGCATCGATCTTTCCACCCTTCAGCAAACCGTGTTGCTGAACGGACTCGTCTATGCCATCGGTCTGCTGGTGTCTGCCGATCTGGCTTATGCCTATATCTCCGAGCAAACCGGCGGCGGACGCGTCAGCCGCTATGACTTGCAGGACGGCACGCGACTTGAAATCGCATCCAATCTGGTCAATCCGTTTTTCCTCACCTGGGCCGATGCGGCGCAAACCGCGATGTTTGTCACGGAGCGCGCACCCGCCAATCGCATCACGATCGTTGAAACCGTGCCGCGTGCCGACAGCGTGCGGCAGGTCGCGCTCAATCTGGGATCGCAGGCTTCCAGCGTGGCGTTGAGGGATAACACGCATCTTCTGGTGTGCTGCGACAGTGAAATCGATCTGGCCGACCTGCTCGCCGGCATCACGCCCGCAACCGGGTTGTTCATGGGCATCGGCCTCGTACCGTGGAATCTGATCACCGCAGCCGGCCGTGCGGATACCACGACGCAACCCGTCTACCCCTACCAGTTCACCAAGGACGCACCATTTGGCGGCAGTCTTTCGCTGCAAGTCAATCACGCGCTGGCCTGGCTGGACACGGTGAGCTATTACCGGGTGCTGGTGGACGGCGCGCCGCGTCTGGATACCTGGTGGGATCTGAAACTCAACATCGCCAATGGCAAATATGAAATCCCCGTGCAAAGTCTGCCCAAGACCGTCGCCGGCAAGGCGGGCTGTTACGCCGTCCATAAACCGGGCGACTGGTACATGAACGCCAATCTGGGACTGTACATGGACAGCAGCACGCTATCCGACGGCCTGCACAGTTTTACCCTCGATTTTATCAACTCGGCGGGCACCGTACTGGTAAGTCATACGCAATCCGTGTTGATCGACAACCATCACTGCGCAGCGATGGTTGAAATGCCCAGTGTGAACGGCATTTCCGCGACCACAGAATGCGGCATGCTGCAATTTACCGACCGCTCGCAGCATGTGCAGATCGTCTACGTCGCCTCACACCCCATCCCTGAATTTGCGACTTTTTCATGGCGGCTGTGCAAGGCGGGCAAGGGCGTGGTACCGGGCGTGCCGGAATGCAGCGTCGACGGCAATGCCAGTCTCGCGCCGTTCCTGTTTGACAAAGACGTCGACACCCTGCTGGGAACCTGCCCGAGCGCTGCGTACTATGCCGCCGTTTACGTGTATGCCAAGACCATCAACGGCATATCCCGGCAAAGCCAGTACGACGCCTCGACTGCCGTCGCCTTTGCCCTGACGCCCTGATTAAGTGTTATAAAAAAACGGCGCCAAGAGCGCCGTTTTTTCAGTATGTAGCCCGGAAGCCGCGCAGCGGAATCCGGGATTTCGATGCGCCGATCTTCCCGGATTGCATCCGGGCTACGCTGACTTTAAAGTAAAGGCCCATTGCCTCCTTCTGAAGCTGAACCATTTTGAAGCAGATTGGATATCAGCGTGTTAAGGCAAGACCGCAGTGCGTCTTTTATAGGCACGACTGACTTTTAAAATTAATGCAGCGTTCCTGCTTTTTCTATAAACACGCCAGGCGATACATGAAATCTTGCCGCCAATGCCTGAATCTGGCGCACATTCAATTGCCGTGTACCGGATAACAACATGGATACCACGCTCTGATTTCCCACTTCCGGCAAGTCCGACTGAGCCAGTCCGTGCTGATCCATCAGGAAACGCAATACTTCGCTCGGCGGCGCATCTGGGACGGCATAATGCTCGGCGTCATAAGAGCGAATCAACTCCGAAACCAGATCAAACAAATCCAGCAACGGGTGTTTCTTCGCGCTGCCGATGACCTCGGTCAGAGCGTCAGCCAACTGCACCATTTCGGTATAGTGCTTTTCATTGCGGACAGGTGAAATGTGCGTGGCGCGGTTGAATTCCTGCCATGCGTGTTGCAGATCATTCAGATTCATTTCTTCCATGCTCCTTTGTCGTATTCGGTATGAGTCAAGACCTGCTTGATGTAGCAGATCTGCCTGTCAAAGTGCAGAAACGCAATCAGCCGATATTTGTTTCCGGCGATATTAAATACATGCAAGTCGCCAACCTTATCCGCCGAAGCAAACACGACACGCAAGTCTGCAAAGTTGCTGAAATCGGTGCTCTCCATTGTCTTGCGCCACGCTTGCAGCGGCCCGCCGGCATCGCGATGGATAGCAGAAAATTCCAGCAAGCGACGGTTAGTGATGACTCTCATGGGTGGAGATTATTGCAAAATGCAATTCATGTCAAACAAGTTATTTCGCAACCGGAGATGTTAAATCCCGGATTGCATCCGGGCTACGCTGGCTAGTGATAGCACATGTGACACGCCATAAACGACAGCTTCCTGGCAGCAAATTTTCAAGATTGACCTTCTCTTTATGGCACATTGTTGCTGATGACGACCCTCTGTTTTCGAGCTTGCTATGCTACATCCGGCAGGCCGGAATTGTTATTGCGGCCCCTGACGAACCAAACTTTCAGCGTGTAAACAGCCGAAAAAAACGGCGCTCCTGGCGCCGTTTCTTGTTTCGGAATAATCACACCTGCGGATGAGCCCGCTCGTCCTTGCTGTGCAGCTTGTTCAGCGCATTCAGATACGCCTTGGCGGAGGCCACCACGATATCGGTATCCGCGCCCTGGCCGTTGACAATGCGCCCGCCGCGCGCCAGACGCACCGTCACTTCGCCCTGCGCGTCGGTGCCGCTGGTGATGTTGTTCACCGAATACAACTGCAACTCGGTACCGCTGTTGACAATTTTTTCGATCGCCTTGAAGGTCGCATCAACAGGACCTCCGCCCTGCGCTTCGGCATCTAATTTTTCCGCGCCGATATTCATCACAACCTTTGCGACCGGCAAAATCCCTGTTTCGCTGTGCGCGCGCAATGACACCAGACGGTAATGCTCGTTCACTTCGGCAATCGCCTCATCGCTTACCAACGCCTGCAAGTCCTCATCGAAGATTTCGCTCTTACGGTCAGCCAGTTCCTTGAAACGCAAAAATGCCGCGTTAAACGCTTCATCTGTCGCGAATTCGATGTTCAATTCGGTGAAACGCGAGCGCAAGGCATTGCGACCGGACAGCTTGCCCAGCGTCAGCTTGTTGGCATTCCAGCCCACGTCTTCCGCACGCATGATTTCATAGGTTTCGCGGTGTTTGAGCACGCCGTCCTGATGGATGCCGGATTCATGCGCAAACGCGTTCGCCCCGACGATCGCCTTGTTCGGCTGCACCGGATATCCGGTGATGCTGGATACCAGTTTGGAAGTCGTCACAATTTGGGTGGTGTCGATACGCGTGTCCAGATTGAACACATCGCGGCGCGTCTTCACCGCCATCACGATTTCTTCCAGCGCCGCATTACCCGCGCGTTCGCCTAAGCCGTTGATGGTGCACTCAACCTGACGCGCGCCGTTCATCACCGCCGACAAGGAATTGGCCACCGCCAGCCCCAGATCGTTATGGCAATGCGTGGACCAGATCACCTTGCCGGAACCCGGCACGCGCGCAATCAGCTGTTTCATACGCTCGCCCCAGGCGGCAGGGATGGAATAGCCTACCGTATCCGGCACGTTCAGGGTTTTGGCGCCGGCTTTGATCACCGCATCGAACACGCGCACCAGAAAATCCATCTCGGAGCGTACCGCATCCTCCGCCGAAAACTCCACATCGTCGGTATATTCGAGCGCCCATTTCACCGCTTGAACCGCACGCTCGACCACCTGATCCTCATTCATGCGCAACTTATGCTGCATGTGGATGGAACTTGTGGCGATGAAGGTGTGGATGCGGCCTGATTTTGCAGGCTGTATGGCTTCGCCGGCACGGCGCACATCGTTTTCGCTGGCACGCGCCAGTGAACACACGGTGGATTCCTTGACCGTTTCGGCGACGGCTTTCACGGCTTCAAAGTCACCCAGACTTGCCGCGGCAAAACCCGCCTCGATCACGTCCACGCCGAGCTTTTCCAGTTGCCGTGCGATGCGTATCTTCTTCTCGCGCGTCATCGCCGCACCCGGGCTCTGTTCGCCGTCGCGCAAGGTGGTATCGAATATGATCAATTTTTCTGACATAAAAATTCCTGATGGATTAACTGGCGCAGCGGTGACAGATCAAAACCCGCTGACAACCTGAGATTAAACGCAGCATGCCGAGGATACGCCGGAAATTGGCAAGCTACGCGGCCGGTTTGCGGCGTCGCCGCATAAACCACACCACAAATCCCGACAGTGCATAACACATAAACAAACCGAACAACACGCCGGGCGGATAGCTGGAAATCAGCAGAAAAAACATCGCTGCCAGAAAAATCACCAGAAACGGTACGCTCTTGCGCATATTGATGGTTTTAAAGCTATAGAAAGGCAGGTTGCTGACCATGCTCAACCCCGCAAACACGGTCAGGATCGCCGCATACCAGCGCATATCATCCCCGCTGTTACCGTAATCAAGCATCACCCAGACAAAACCCGCCACCAGCGCTGCCGCCGCGGGACTGGGCAAGCCCTGAAAATAATTCTTGTCGATCACGTCATGGTTGGTATTGAAACGCGCCAGACGCAAGGCCGTGGCCACGCAATAAATGAAGGCGGCGAACCACCCCCATTTGCCCAGGCCCTTTAACGCCCACTCGTATACCACCAGAGACGGCGCAACACCGAACGACACCATATCGGACAGACTGTCGTATTCGGCACCGAATTCGCTTTGTGTATGTGTCATGCGCGCCACCCGGCCATCCAGACCATCGAGCACCATCGCAATGAATATCGCCACCGCCGCATACTCGAACTTTCCGTTCATCGCCTGCACGATGGCATAAAAACCTGCAAACAGTGCGCCCGTGGTAAACAGGTTGGGCAGCAGATAGATGCCGCGACGGCGCAGATTCATCGGCTTTCGTGTCGTGTATTGTTCGTCCATGACGGGAGCTTAACCGTTTTGCGCCAGCATCGCCAGTATCGTGGTGGTAGCCGACACCTTGTCGCCGATACTCACTTTGACACTTGCATCCAGCGGCAGATAGACATCCACGCGCGATCCGAAACGGATAAAACCATAGCGTTGGCCACGCGAGAGCACATCGCCCGCTTTCACATAACACAGGATACGCCTTGCGATCAGGCCCGCGACCTGAACAAAGGTCACGGTCTGCTGGTCAGGTGTGGTCAGCACAATGGCGTTGCGCTCATTATCCGTGGAGGCCTTATCCAGATCCGCATTGACGAACTTGCCGGGAAAATACTGAATTTTCTCGATCTTGCCGTCGACAGGACTACGATTCGAATGCACGTTGAATACATTCATGAACACGCTGATCAGGATCGCCTCACGTTGCCCGTACGGGTCTTGCGTACGCTCGACCTTGATGACACGACCGTCTGCCGGAGACAGCACCGCACCGACATCCTGAGGGATTTCACGCCCCGGATCGCGGAAGAATTGCAGCACGAACAGCGCGACAATCCAGACCAGAAAGGCCGTAAAACCGCCAATAAAATAGGAGGTCAGCGCTGCAATAATGACGATACCGGCCAGAAACGGCCAGCCTTCACGAGCGATGATGGGGTGAGGATATTGATTCATAGGATAGTGGATCGAGGATTGAGGATTGAAAAACAAAAACCGAGGATCGAAGGGTGCTGGTTTTACTCACGCCTCAATCCTCACTCCTCGTTCCTAGTTCTTGCTCTGATCGACCAGCTTGTTTTTGCCGATCCAGGGCATCATCGCGCGCAACTGACCGCCTACCACTTCGATCGGATGTTCGGCATTCAGACGACGACGCGCCGTCATTTCAGGATAGTTGGTACGACCTTCCAGAATGAACTGCTTGGCGTAGTTGCCGTTCTGGATATTGGCAAGACATTCCTTCATCGCAGCGCGCGCCTGATCGCCAATCACGCGGTGGCCTGTAACGTATTCACCGTATTCCGCATTGTTGGAAATCGAGTAGTTCATGTTGGCGATACCGCCTTCGTACATCAGATCCACGATCAGCTTCAACTCATGCAGACACTCGAAATACGCCATTTCCGGCGCATAACCGGCTTCAGTCAATGTCTCAAAACCCGCCTTGACCAGTTCCACTGCGCCACCGCACAAAACAGCCTGTTCGCCGAACAGGTCGGTTTCGGTTTCTTCGCGGAAATTGGTTTCGATCACGCCACCCTTGGTGCCGCCGTTGGCTGCCGCATAGGACAGTGCGATGTCGCGGGCTTTGCCCGATTTGTCCTGAAATACCGCGATCAGGCTGGGTACGCCGCCGCCTTTCAGGTATTCGGAACGCACGGTATGGCCCGGGCCCTTGGGGGCGATCATGATGACGTCCAGATCGGTGCGCGGCACGACCTGATTGTAGTGAACGTTAAAACCATGTGCGAACGCCAATGCAGCGCCAGCTTTCATGTTCGGTGCGATATCGCGGTGATACACTTCAGGAATGGTTTCATCCGGCAACAGAATCATCACAACGTCAGCGGCTTTGACTGCCTCAGCCACTTCAGCCACCTTCAGTCCTGCACCTTCAGCCTTGGCCCAGGAAGCGCCATCACGACGCAAACCTACAGTCACATTTACGCCGGAATCGCGCAGATTTTGCGCATGGGCGTGGCCCTGTGAGCCGTAACCCACGATGGTTACCTGACGACCCTTGATCAATGACAGGTCTGCATCTTTGTCGTAAAAAACTTTCATGTTGCCCTCTTCAAATAAAAAATTAGTTGGTAGTCGCTAGATGTTAGTTATTAGTTTTCGTTGTCCGCTGGTGAAACTACTAGCCATTCGACTAAGCTGACAAACTACGTCAGCCAAGTCGCTGGTTAGGCGCGGGTTTAACTACTGACTTGCGACTAGCGTCTAACGACTGCGTTTCTTCTACAAGCTCAATATTCTGTTGCCGCGCCCGATGCCGGAAGCGCCGGTACGCACGGTTTCCAGGATCAAATCACGGCCGATGGCGTCGATAAAACTGTCCAGCTTGACGCACGAGCCGGTCAGCTCAATGGTATACGTCTGCTCCGATACATCCAGAATACGCCCGCGAAAGATATCCGTCAGCCGTTTCAGCTCTTCTCGCGCCTCGCCCTCGGCACGCACCTTGACCAGCATCAACTCACGCTCGATATGATCGCCCTCGCTCAAATCCATCACCGATACGACGTCGATCAGCTTGTTCAACTGCTTGGTGATCTGCTCGATTACCGCATCCGAACCGCTGGTGACGATGGTCATGCGCGATAGTGTACCTTCTTCTGTGGGCGCGACCGTCAACGATTCGATATTATAACCGCGCGCCGAGAAAAGCCCCGCCACACGCGACAACGCACCCGCTTCGTTTTCCATCAACAAGGAAATGATATGACGCATTATAAATCCTCCGACAGAACGACTTCAGACAAACCCTTGCCGCCCGGCACCATGGGAAACACGTTTTCGGTCGGATCGGTGCGAAAATCCATGAACACCAGATCATTCTTGCGCGCAAACGCTTCCTTCATCGCCGGTTCAACATCAGCCGGATTGTCGATACGTATCCCGACATGTCCGTACGCTTCGGCGATCTTGACAAAATCCGGCAAGGCATCCATGTAAGACTCGGAAAAACGGTTGCCATGGAAAAATTCCTGCCATTGCCGCACCATGCCCAGATAGCGGTTGTTCAGCGACAGCACCTTGATCGGCAGATGATATTGCTTGCAGGTGGACAACTCCTGAATGTTCATCTGGATACTGCCCTCACCCGTCACACAGGCGACCGTCGCGTCGGGATGCTTCAGCTGCACGCCCATCGCCGCCGGCAAGCCAAAACCCATGGTACCCAGGCCGCCCGAATTGATCCAGCGACGCGGATGGTTGAATTTATAGTATTGCGCTGCCCACATCTGGTGCTGCCCCACATCGGACGTGATAAACGCATCGCCACCGGTCAGCTTATGCAGCGTCTCGATCACGTACTGCGGCTTGATGATTTCGCTGGAATTCTTGTAGCGCAAACCGCCGCCCGTGACGCGCCACTCGTCAATCTGACGCCACCAGGCGGCCAGATCCGCCTCATCCGGCTTCTGACGACTGGCGCGCAACACACTCAGCAATTCATCCAGAACCAGCTTCAAATCGCCGACAATCGGCACATCGACCTTGACACGCTTGGCGATCGAGGACGGGTCAATGTCAATATGGATGATCTTGCGCGGGTTCTGCGCAAAGTGTTCAACATTACCGATCACGCGGTCATCAAAGCGCGCACCAATCGCCACCAGCACATCGCAATGCTGCATCGCCATGTTGGCCTCATAGGTGCCGTGCATACCCGGCATACCGACGGACTGTTTATCGCTGGCCGGATAACCACCCAGACCCATCAGGGTATTGGTGCAGGGAAAGCCCAGCAAACGCACCAACTCGGTCAGCTGTGCGGAGGTATCGGACAGCACCACGCCGCCGCCCGCGTAGATCATCGGACGTTTCGCTTCCATCAGCAGCTGCGCGGCCTGTTTGATCTGCTGACTGTCGCCGCGTCCCGGCGTCTGGTAGGAGCGCATCACGACACTGGCCGGATAGGAATAGGCAGTCTTTTGTGCGGATATATCCTTGGGAATATCCACCAGAACCGGACCGGGACGTCCGGATTGCGCCAGATAAAACGCTTTCTTGATGGTCAGCGCGATGTCTTTTACGTCCTTGACCAGGAAGTTATGTTTCACGCAGGGGCGGGTAATGCCGACCGAGTCGACTTCCTGAAACGCATCTTCGCCGATCGCATAGGTCGGCACCTGACCGCTGATCACCACCATCGGGATCGAGTCCAGATAGGCGGTAGCAATTCCCGTCACCGCATTGGTCAACCCGGGGCCTGACGTTACCAGCGCCACGCCGACTTTATCGGAACATCGCGCATAGCCGTCAGCCGCATGCACGGCCGCCTGTTCATGGCGCACCAGAATATGCTTGACCTTTTCCTGCTGAAAAAGCGCGTCGTATATGTGCAGCACTGCACCGCCCGGATAGCCGAATACATATTCGACTTCCTCTTCCTGCAAACAACGGATAGTTATTTCCGCGCCGGTCATCTCCATGACTAACACCTTATGTATAGATTCTAAAAGAACTGCGTACGATAAAGGCTGCGAGGCTTTTGGTCAACCCACTTACCGTGCATACCCGCATGATTTTTGGCAGAATGTCTTGAAATTTGCTACTATTACCAGTCAAAAATGTAAAACTCGCGTAGCGATTCGTTCGTACCCTCGCCCTCCGGGAGAGGGTTTGGGTGAGGGAAACGGGCATGACCTGTGTTATCTATTGCGACCTCCTCAACTCCATGCCCGTTAGTAAGGAGCAAAAACTGGCAACCCAAGCAGAATTAAGCGATTTTTTGAGCCGCATCGAGCGCCGCGCTTACAAGCATGCCGTGTTTGCCATGCACGACAGTCACACAGCGCTGGATGTGGTACAGGACGCGATGATCAAGCTGGCGGAAAAATATGGCGACAAACCGCCGGAAGAGTTGCCGCTGCTGTTTCATCGTATCCTGCAAAACACCATACGCGATCATTGCCGCCGCTCAAAAGTCCGCAGCAACTGGACCACGCTGTTTTCCGCGTTCGGCGCACGTCCCTCGGAGGAGGAATTTGATCCGCTGGATGTGCTCGAAGATGACGACAATCAAAGCGTACCCGCCACGCCCCAGGCCGCCTTCGAACAAAAGCAAATCATTGCATTGATCGAGGAGGCATTAAGTAATTTGCCGGCACGTCAACGCGAAGCCTTTCTGCTGCGTTACTGGGAAGGACTGGATACCGCAGAGACTGCCACAGCGATGGGTTGCACCGAAGGGAGCGTTAAAACCCACTGTTCAAGAGCAAACCACGCACTGTCCGCAGTGCTTGCAGCAATAGGAGTAGAACTATCATGAATAACCAACATCAACGAGGACAGAAGTCCCCGATCAATCACCGGCAAATCGCCGCGTTGCTCTCACGCAGCGCCGAACAGCTGGATGAGGACGTCGTATCTTCACTGCGCCAGGCGCGCGCCGTCGCGTTGCAAAAGCAACGCGCGCACGCGCCTGTCTTCTCGCTGAGCACCATCGGCCACCGCGCGCACAACCTGATACCCCACACTGCACATCAATGGCTGGCGGCCACCGTCGTACTTGCCGCGATCGTTTTCGGCATGGCCGACTACTGGCAAAGCACGCAAGACAAACAAAATCTGGATATCGCCATTCTGACCGACGATCTGCCCATAGACGTATTTGTGGACAAATAAACGTATGAGAAGCCTGTTAATTGCCCTTGCATTGTGTTTAGCCGCCTCCCTGGCCTACGCCGCCCCGGAATCCTGGAACACGCTGCCGCCAGCGGAACAAGTGGCGCTTGCCCCCATACAGGCGCAATGGAACACCTTCCCCGAGAAGCAGCAGCAGAAATTACGGCGACTCGCGCAACACTACCCCAAACTGAACGAAGAAGAAAAGAAGCGTTTTTTAAGCCGCCTGGCAACCTGGGCCAGACTGACGCCTGCACAGCGCGAAGCGGCACGCGAAAAATATCGCGCATTCAGCCAGATACCCAAAGAAAATCGCGAGCAGGTCAAACGCATGATCAAGCAGGCAAATAAACCACCCGCCAGCGCAGTGCCCGCCGTTGCGGCCCCTGCTGCAACACAACCCTAGCTGTTTCCCCTGCCACCGTTGCATTATTGCCGTGTGTTGCGTAGTATCCGCATCAGACACGGTGTTTATCTTTATAGTCTATAGCCTGTCCGCACTGGCCACCTTTTCCGCTCACCATCCATCGCAAAATTTCACTCAGGTGGGGAGTTTTACAAGCAACACTACTTAAAATATGCACCATGCAAGATAATCAAAAATCCACGAGCACGCCCGATTTGCAAGACGAAGTTGCCCATCTGATGGTCGAATGCCTGAACCTCGAAGTCACTGCAAATCAAATCCTCCCCGACGCGCCCTTGTATGGGGACGGTTTGGGACTGGATTCAATCGACGTGCTGGAAGTCGCCCTGGTCGTATCCAAACGTTACGGTGTGCAATTACGCAGCGACAGCGCAGACAACCAGCATATTTTCAGTTCATTGCGCCGCCTCTGTGACTACATCGCGGCAAACAGAACCCTTTGAGACGACTCAAAATCATGCGTTTGCCGGGTATTGCTGCGCTGATAATCGGTTACTCACTGCTTGCACATTACACCAATATATCTGCGCACAATCTGGGCGCGCCAGTGGCAATTGCACCCTTGTTCGTCCTTGCACTGATGCTGGCCTGGACTTCACACAGGCGCTTCATCATGCTGACAGCACTGATCTTGTCATGTGCTGCGCTGATCACCCAATGGTCTGTACTTGAACAGCATTTCGGTCTGCTTTACTGGCTGCAGGATGTGGGCCTGCAACTCATGCTGCTGATGACTTTCGGCCGCACACTGATTGCAGGGCGTCAGCCACTTTGCACCCGCTTCGCTGCGGCCGTACATCCCCCGTTAACGCAGCAGCATGAAAACTATGCACGCAAGGTTACGGTCGCCTGGACGCTGTTTTTTGCCCTGATGGCGCTCACATCAACACTGCTGTTTTTCCTGGCGCCGCTGCGTATCTGGTCGATTTTTGCCAATTTCCTGACCCTGCCGCTGATCGCCCTGATGTTTATTGTTGAATACCGGGTGCGCAGATGGGCGCTGCCGGATGTGCCGAACACGCATATCCTCGACGCGGTGCGCGCATTCAGAAATCATTCGGCACGCTGAGCATGACGACCCTGCCGCTGCTAACACACCCCTCCCCAAATAGCATCGTCGCCTATCGCCGCGAGGGTGCAGTCACCCGGCAGCAATTTCTCTCCGAGGTTTACCAGCTTGCAGCGCTGATGCCAGCGGGGCGTCATTTGCTCAATCTGTGTAGCGATCGCTACCGTTTCAGCGTGGGTCTTGCCGCCGCCATGCTGTCCGGCAAAATCAGCCTGCTGCCGCCTGCACAGACACCGCAAATCGTGCGCCAGATCAAACTATTCGCGCCGGATGTGTTTGTTCTGACGGACAATGAACATTGCACGGTGGATCTGCCGCAACTGCACTATCCTGCCATGCAGGTGAGTACGGCCGCCGAAATCAACGTTCCGCAAATTGCCCGCACACAGCCCGTCGCGGTGGTGTTTACCTCAGGCACCACCGGCACGCCGCAACCGCACCCCAAAACATGGGGCGCACTGGTTTACAGCGTACAGGCAGAAGGAAAACTGCTGGGCGTGACACAAGACTGCACCCTGATTGGCACCGTACCACCACAGCACATGTATGGATTCGAATCCACGCTGCTGATGGCATGGTGCAGCGCTTGTGCGCTGAGTCATGCACAGCCGTTTTACCCCGCCGACATATGTCAGGCGCTGTCAGGCGTGCCTATGCCACGCATACTGGTCTCTTCCCCCCTGCATCTGCGCGCCTGGCTGGATGCACAGCTGCCGCTGCCTGAACTCGCCGGTGTGGTATCCGCCACAGCGCCGATGCCGGCCCAACTGGCTCAGGACATTGAAACGCGCTGCAAGACTATGCTTTTTGAAATCTACGGCAGCACCGAAACCGGTCAGATCGCGACCCGCCGCCCCACGCAAGGCGCAGCATGGCAGCTGTTTCCCGGCATAAAATGGCGCATCGTTGATGACCGCGTGCATGCCTGCGGCGAACATATCAAGGCCCCCATTGCCATGAACGACCGGATTGAACTAATTACCGATGAGCTTTTCCTGCTGCACGGACGCCTGGCCGATCTGGTGAATATCGCGGGTAAACGGCATTCCCTGGCAAGTCTTGATCATTTACTGAACTCACTGCCCGGCGTGCTGGACGGCGCGTTTTATATGCCCGATGAGAGCACTCATGTCACGCGGCTTGCAGCCGTTGTCGTCGCGCCGGGCATACAGGCTTCCACCCTGCTGGCGGCACTGCGCGAACATCTGGATCCTGTCTTTCTGCCACGCCCCTTGCTGCTTGTCGACGCCCTCCCTCGCAACAGCACGGGAAAACTGCCACGCGCAGCGCTGCAGGCTTTATTTCAGGCTCACGCATGAAACACGTCAGTCACTGGACAGTTCCCGCAGATCACCCCGCCTTTGCCGGGCACTTTCCCGGCACGCCCATCCTGCCCGGCGTCGTGCTGCTGGATGCCGCACTGCAAGCTATTGCCGCTAGCCGTGGACTTGCGCTGGATCGTTTCGAGATCAGCTCGGTCAAGTTTCTGAGTCCGGTGAGTCCGGGCTGCATACTTGCGATTGAGCATGCCATCACAGATAGCGGCACGATACGTTTCGACGTCAGTGCGGAAAGCCGCAAAATTGCCAGTGGCAGTATCGCGCCCATACTAGCCAAATGACAGCCAGCCAAGCCAATTGGGCACAGACCCCTGAGCGCAGCAACAGCTTCATGTTGCGCGTCATGACCTGGATTTCACTGAAACTTGGGCGGCAGGCGGCACGCAACGTGCTGCACCTGATCACCGTCTACTTTCTGCTGTTTGCGCCCTCCAGCCGTCGCGCGTCCCGCGCTTATCTCAGACGCGCGCTGGGCCGACCTGTCCGCTGGCTTGATCTTTACCGGCATTTTTTCACCTTTGCCGCCACCATTCATGACCGTATCTATCTGATCAACCAGCGCTTCGATCTGTTTGATTTTGAAGTATACGGTGCCGACATGCTGGAACGCCTGTTAGCCGATGGCCGCGGCCTGTTCCTGATCGGTGCGCATCTGGGCAGCTTTGAAGTGATCCGCGCGATCGGCAAAAAAAATCCCGGTTTGCGTGTTTCGATGCTGATGCATGAAGCGAATGCACAAAAAATCAATGCGATGCTGGCCGCCATCAATCCCGAAGCGGTACAGGATATCATCGGTCTGGGCCATATCGATTCCATGCTCCAGGTACAGGCGCGACTGAATGAAGGCTGCGTGGTCGGCATGCTGGCCGATCGCACGCCAGGCCGTGATACGCTGTATCCTGTGCAAATTCTGGGTGAGGAAGCCCGCCTGCCTGTCGGGCCGTTCCGCATGGCCGCCTTGCTGCGGCGCCCGGTGATCTTCATGACAGGGCTGTATCTGGGCGGCAACCGTTACGCGATCCATTTCGATCATCTGGCGGATTTTTCCGACGTTGCATCAGGCGGGCGCGAGGCTGCCATGCAGGCGGCGCTAAAGCACTATGCCGAACTGCTGGATCAATACTGCCGCAAGGCGCCCTACAACTGGTTTAATTTTTTTGATTTCTGGCAGCCGCCCAAGTAATGATGAACTCTACCCGCTATAGTTTGCTCACTATGCTGATTGCGCTGATGCTCTCACCTGCCATCAGCCGGGCCGCCGAATGGGATATTGACCAGCTCATGCTAAGCCTTGCACAAATCCGCACCGACCATGCCGGTTTTGTCGAGAAAAAATCCATTGCCATGCTCGACAAACCGGTGGAATCCTCAGGCGAGTTACTCTACACCGCACCCGACCATCTGGAAAAACGCACACTCAAACCCAAGCCTGAATCCATGACTGTGGAGGGCGACACACTGCTGATCGAACGGGGCCGCCAGAAACACCGCTTGCAATTGCAGGATTATCCTGAACTGGCCGCTTTCATCGACAGCATCCGCGGCACGCTGGCAGGGGATCGCCGCGCACTGGAACGTCATTACAAGCTGAGTCTGGAGGGAACAGCGGCTCACTGGATATTGCAACTGTTGCCGGTGGACGAAAAAATGCAGGCGGTGGTGAAAAGCATCCGTATTACGGGCGCAGAGAACACCGTGCGCAGCATCGAAATCACCCAGCGTGATGGCGACAGTTCGCTGATGCTTATCGAAAAAATGGCCGCGCCGTGAAGCCTGCACGCAGCAGAACTGCGATCGCCGTATGGCTGGCACTGCTCATCGCCTGTCTCATCATTATCAGTCGCAGCCAGTTCACGGCGGATTTATCGGCATTTTTGCCGAAAAACCCCACCCCGGCGCAGCAACTGCTGCTCGAACAAATACGCGACGGACTGGCGTCCCGTCTGATCCTGGTTGGTATTGAAGGTGCTGACGCAAGCAGTCGTGCCGTGTTGTCCAGACAGATGGCGCAGCGTTTGCGCACTGATCCTGCTTTTGTCAGTGTCAATAACGGCGAGCCGGTAAGCGCAGAGCGAGACCGCGCTTTCCTGTTCAACAATCGTTATCTGTTAAGCCCGCAAGTTACGCCTGCACGTTTTTCTGTATCCGGTCTGCATGACGCGCTTAGCGAGAGTATTGACCTGCTCGCCTCTCCTGCAGGGCTCTTGGTCAAATCCCTGCTGCCGAATGACCCGACCGGCGAAATGGTGCAGTTACTTGACCAATTGAACAGCGGCTCACGCCCGAAGATGATAGACGGCGCATGGGCCTCCAGGGATGGCTCGCGTGCCCTGATGCTGGTACAAACGCGCGCATCAGGCTCAGACACCGATGCACAGCAGCACGCCATGACCGCCATCCGGCAGGCGTTTGATGAAGCGCATGTTTCTGCTGCAAAACTTGTGATGACCGGCCCGGGGGTATTTTCGGTCACCTCGCGTAACACCATCCAGAGTCAGGTCACCCGACTGTCCCTGATCAGCATCACGCTGATTGCAGCGCTGTTGTTGCTGGTGTATCGCTCCGTCACCGCACTGGTGTTGAGTTTTCTGCCGGTCATCAGCGGTGCGCTGGCCGGCATCGCGGCGGTCAGCCTGGGTTTTGGCTCAGTGCATGGCATCACGCTGGGATTTGGCACCGCACTGATCGGCGAGGCGGTGGATTATTCGATCTACCTTTTTGTACAATCAGAACAGGATCAGCAGCGCTGGATCACGCGCTTCTGGCCCACCATCCGTCTCGGGGTACTCACTTCGATATTCGGCTTTGCATCCTTGCTGCTATCAGGCTTCCCCGGTTTGGCGCAACTCGGCCTTTACTCGATTGCCGGCCTGATCACTGCCGCCCTGGTGACGCGCTTCGTGCTGCCCCATCTGTTGCCTGCAAACTTTCACATTCACGATGTGTCGCGTATCGGCCAGATTCTTTTTCGTCTGGTTGCGACTGCCGCAAAACTGCGCCCAGCCGCAGCGCTGCTGCTGCTGGCGGCCTGTGCCATCTTGACCTTACATCGCAGCAACTTGTGGAATGACAAAATAGCTTCATTGAGCCCGGTATCACAAGCCGATGTGGCGCTGGATGCGGCACTTCGCGCCGACATGGGTGCGCCTGATGTGCGCTATATCGTCGTAGTGTCCGGCGAGCGTCAGGAATCGGTATTGCAGTCGGCCGAGCAGGTGTCCGGGATATTGCAGACCGAGGTCGACCGGGGCGCGCTTGCCGGATTTGAAAGTCCCAGCCGTTATCTGCCCAGCGAAGCCGCGCAACGCGCCCGTCAGAACAGCCTTCCCGAACCTGCTGTACTGGCGTCGCGTTTATCGATGGCGGTTCAGGGACTCCCTGTGCATGAACCACTGTTCAAGCCGTTTTTATCCGATGTCGACGCTGCGCGCCGCCAGCCTTTATTGCAAGCGGCCGATCTTGAAAAAACCTCGATGGCAATGGCGGTGGACGCCCTGCTCATCCGGCAGGCACATCACTGGAGCGCGCTGTTGCCACTCACCGCACCAACAGGCGCCGACATCAACGCCGGCCGAATCCGCACGGCGCTGAGTTCTTCTGCCTTATCCGGCGTACTGCTGGTCGACATGAAGGCCGAATCAGATAACCTGTATTCCGGATATTTACATGAAATCATACAGTTATCTATTGTCGGACTGCTGTCCATCATCGGATTGCTGCTGCTGGTTTTTCGCTCACCCAGGCGCGTGCTGCGCATCATCACCCCGCTCGCGGCTGCGGTCATCACCGTCACAGCGGGGCTGGCGCTGTTTGGCCAGCAGCTGATTATTCTGCATCTGGTCGGCTTGCTGCTGGTCGTTGCGATCGGTTCCAACTATGCGCTGTTTTTTGACCGTGCCGATCATCCTGATATCGCGGTTAATCATGCTGCCATTTCGCCGCGCACACTGGCCTCGATGCTGTTCGCCAATCTCACCGCCGTCGCAGGTTTTGGCCTGCTTGCCTTTTCCAAGGTATCCATTCTGCAGGCGATGGGCGTCACCGTGGCGCCGGGCGTGATCCTTGCACTGATCTATTCAGCCATTTTTGCCAGGAAATCCCCATGACGAATCGCTCATGGCAACCCACGCTGCTGATCCGCGCAACGCTGCTGCTGCACGTGCTGGCCTTGATTGTCCTCGTCGCCGAGCCTGCACAGTGGCGCCGGGTACTGGGTGCCGTGCTTGCCAACCACCTGTTGCTGATGCTGGCAGGGTTGTGGCCGCGCTGCCACTGGCTGGGGCCGAACTGGACACGACTGCCCGCAGCCGCCGCAAGCCGGCATGAAATCGCCCTGACCATCGACGACGGCCCGGATCCTGTTGTGACGCCTCAGGTACTGGCTCTGCTGGATCGCTATGACGTTCGGGCGACTTTTTTCTGTATCGGCGAAAAAGCCGCACGTTACCCTGACTTGTGCCGCGACATCGTGCGGCGCGGTCACACGATAGAAAACCACAGCCAGCATCACCGCCATTATTTTGCGATGATGAATCGTTCAGGTTTCCTGCGTGAACTGGAGGCCGCCCAAACCACACTCACGGCGATTACCGGCCGGCCGCCGCTGTTTTTTCGCGCCCCCGCCGGTCTGCGCAATCCTTTTCTCGACCCGGTTCTGACAAAACTGGACCTGCGGCTTGCCAGCTGGTCGGCGCGCGGATTCGACACCCGTGTCAATAATGTCGCACGCGTCAGTCGCAGGCTGTTACACGATCTGCGTGCGGGCGCCATTTTGCTGCTGCACGACGGCAACGCGGCACGCACCCCTGCCGGAACCCCGGTTATTCTCGACGTGCTCCCCACTGTGCTGACTGCCGCCAAAACAGCCGGCCTGCGTTTTGTCACCTTAACGGCCGCGCTCTCATGACAAACAGCACGACACCCTGGTATCGGCAGATTGCAGCGGTGATCCCAAAACATATGGCGCTCAAAAGTATCGGGACGATGCTTTTTATCGGCCTGTTTTTCGGCGCCTATTTTTATCTGCTCAAAGACCCGGCCTACCCGACAACGGTGATGCCGATCATTTTTCTGGATCGGCTGATCGGCTTTTGGCCGCAATCCTTACCCGTCTACGCGTCACTGTGGCTGTATGTCTCCCTGCCGCCTGCCTTGCTGGCCACAAAGCGAGAACTGTATGGTTATGGGGTGAGCATGGCCGGAACCTGCACGGCCGCGCTGATCATCTTCTATTTCTGGCCGACGGCCGTACCTGCAGCCAATATAAACTGGGCTTTGTATCCAGACATGCATTCATTGAAAAACATGGACGCATCGGGCAACGCCTGCCCTTCGCTGCATGTGGCCACCGCTGTTTTTTCAGGCTTCTGGCTGCATCATTTACTGCGCCGCTTCGGTTCACCGCGGTGGTTGCTCACCTTCAACGGGGTATGGTGCATCGCGATCCTCTATTCAACCCTGGCCACGCGCCAGCATGTGGCCCTCGATGTGCTGGCAGGTCTCGCGCTGGGCGTGCTGGCAGCGGTTCTGTCGTTGCAGCATCGCACCCTGTCCGGCAACCTGAATAAATCAGCCTAAATATCAGGATGGCAGGCGTTTTTGTCACTTCTCTTTTAGCTTGCAGCTCACCATTATCCGCTATGTTCGCCAACGAACAGAACGGTTTCGCTCTTCAGAATATGCTTCCAAAAGTGTTTCGCCATCGAAACATCATGTCGCTTCAGGTTAGGCGATTGCGCCAGAGGGTAAGCATGCGGATTGACGGCTGATTTATCCTGCCGGCGCAAGCGCATGATCTTCCGGCACTGTTACCCATCACTGCATTGGCATACCGGACTGCTCAGGGTGAGCGGTTTTGCCTATTCATCTTAACGAGGAAATATCATGAAAAATTCCACACTATTAGCATCGATTATTGTCGCTTTCGGATTGGTTGCCTGCGACAGGCCAGCCACCGTGGTCAATGTGCCAGCGCCTCCCGTGCAAGTGCAAGGCCCCGCCGGTCCATCAGGTGCAACGGGAGCGCAGGGCAACACCGGCACACAGGGCGCCACAGGAACGCAAGGTGATACTGGAGCGCAGGGTGCTTCCGGCGTACAAGGGTATGAGGGTGCCAAAGGCGATACCGGCAAGACTGGCGGCGACACAATAATCGTTGTTCCGGCTCAGTCCGAACAAAAATAGCATTTGTCACAGCGATAACCTTGTACCTAGTGCAAGGTTATCTTTGGCTTTTGTTGGCGGAATGGCCGATGTTGGAACACAAGCCGGATGAGAAAAATATCAATTTCGAGCACCTAAGGAGCCGCTGATTTATTCGTCTTCCCCGCAAAAGCGGGGAACCAGTGCCTTTATTTAACTGGATTCCCGCCTACGCGGGAATGACAAAACCGAATAAATCAGCGGTTCCCTAAATCGTTGCACGTACGCCAAAGGGGAAGGCCATGAGTTCCTACGTTGATTCTGTGTTAGCCGAGGGAGAGCGAATCGTCTATCGTGCTTCTATTTCCCATTGGAAGTTTTTCTCCTCTTACTTCATCGGCGGCCTCATCCTGCTGAGTGTGCCGGGCGCGTACATCGCCACCGAAAATCACGCTGGCGCATCGCTTGCCATGCTCGCGATACCACTGGTGATCGGCGTCGCCATCATACTTTCTGCGGCTATCCGGCGACAAACCACTGAACTGGTCCTGACCGACAGGCGAATTATCATGAAGCGCGGGCTCGTATCGCGCGATACAGTCGAGATAAATCTCAATAAAGTGGAGAGCCTGCATGTTAACCAGAGCCTGATGGGCCGCATCCTTGATTATGGCGACGTTACGGTCGTCGGCACGGGCGCGTCCCTGGAGCCGCTGCGCGGGATCTCCAGACCGCTCGAATTGCGCAAGCAACTCGGCGCTAGTCGTCCCGAAGCCCAGTCCATAACGCGCGCCGCCTTTCCCGGTCAGATTTCGTGAATACGCTGACCCTCTGCTGTTGAAAAGACCGCTTACGCTGCGCATACACAGAATTAAACGGTGAGTGCGATACCGCACAGATGACTTAGCGTCGCAACGATATTCTGCGGTTGTTGGTGCACTATCGCCCAATTTTTTAATTATCAGGAGTCCACATGAATAAGTTTACGATCAGTTCTTTAGCACTCGCAGCCAGTCTCGCATTCAGCGTTAACGCCATGGCTCAAAACATGTCCAAGGATGAATATAAAGCTGCGGAAAAACGCATCTCCGCCGAGTACAAGCTGGACAAGGCAAATTGCGGCTCTCTGGCCGGCAATGCGAAAGACATTTGCAAGGCCGAAGCCAAAGGTAAAAACAAGGTTGCCGAGGCCGAGCTCGAAGCGCAATACAAGCCTTCAAAAAAGGCCACTTATGAGGTCGGTGTTACCCGAGCAAAAGCGGATTACGCGGTGGCCCGAGAAAAATGCGATGACAAAGCGGGCAACGACGAAGATGTCTGCGTGAAAGAAGCGAAAGCGGCGCTGGTTCGCGGCAAAGCCGATGCCAAAGCGCAGCTGAAGACTTCGGAAGCCAATGCGACGGCCAGGGAAGCGACCTCTGATGCGCGTACCAAGGCGCAAGAAAAGGGCAGCGAAGCACGCAATGATGCAACGTCAGCTAAACGCGATGCCGACTACAAAGTGGCAATCGAAAAGTGCGACAAGTTTGCCGGTGACACAAAAAATCAATGTGTTGCACAGGCTAAAGCACAGTTTGGCCAGTAAATAGCCCTTGGCTGCCAGTCGCTTGTGCACGGTATGCAGCCAAAACCGTGACAGGCGGCTGGCAAAGCGAATGCTTATTTACCCAGAAAGTCGAAGTAGCCGAACCCTGATTACCGAAAAAATATCAGATTGATCTTTGACCAATGCATTCAACGCTTCGTCCGGGATAAACCACCGTCAAATAGCGTCCTTCAATGCGCCGTTGCAACTGTTTTTGCGGCAATTACCAGATGGAGTCTTATGCACAGCCCTCCTGCCCCGGAATCATCTGCGGCCAATGCGTCGGATGATGCCTCGCTTAAAGCGTTGAGAGTATCCGAAAGCCGCTACCGCAGGCTGTTTGAAACTGCTCAGGACGGCATTCTGCTGCTCAACGCGGATACGGCGCAGATCGAAGACGTCAACCCTTTTCTGATCGAGATGCTGGGCTACTCGCATGCGGAATTCCTGGGAAAAAACTGTGGGAAGTAGGCTCTTTCGCAGATATTGCACAGAGCAAGGAAATGTTCGAGGTGTTGCAAATACAGGGCTATGTCCGATACAAGGATCTTCCGCTTAAAACCAAAGCCGGAGCACAAATTCCGGTTGAATTCGTCAGCAATAGCTACGAGAGTGAGGGTATCAAGGTCATTCAGTGCAACATCCGGAATATTTCCGAGCGCAAATCAGACCAGGCGAAAATCCTGCGGCACACGCAACTGTATTCAGCACTGAGCCAGTGCAACAAAGCCATCGTACATTGCACCTGCGAGGAAGAATTGTTCATGGAAACCTGCCGCGCCGCGGTGCAGTTCGGCGGCATGAAAATGGCGTGGATCGGCCTCCTCGACCATAAGACACGCAGGGTGCATCCAGCAGCCAGTTTCGGCGACGATACCGGCTGCCTGAAAGAGATCGATATTTCTGTGGATGCCGACAGCCCGTTCGGGCACAGCCCGACCGGCATTGCCTTCCGTACAAACCAGCCATACTGGTGTCAGGACATCATGCGTGACCCGGCAAACGCCCCCTGGCATGCGCTCGCACGGCGCGTCGGCCTGGCCGCTGCAGCCTCGCTGCCGTTACATCGACAGGGTATTGTCTTCGGCACTCTCACCCTGTATTCCGGCGAGATCAATTCCTTCGACGAAGCCGCGCGCAATCTGCTGGTTGAAATGGCGGCAGATATCAGCTTTGCACTTGATAACTTTGAGCGCGAATCCCGGCGCAAGCAGTCGGAGCAGGAAATAGCATTCAAGAACACGATCCTCCAGACTCAGCAACAGACTTCGCTCGACGCCATTCTGGTGGTCGACAATATCGGGCGCACCATATCCTGCAATCAGCAATTCACTGAGCTGTGGCGCATCCCGCCGCAACTTGTGAATGCGGGTCAGGAGTCACCCGTGCTCCAGTCAGGTGTTGACCAGGTCGAGAATCCAGAGGCATTTGCGGCCCGTGTCCAATACCTGAACGAGCACCGCGACGAGAAGAGTCGCGAAGAAATAGCGTTTAAAGATGGCAGGATAATCGACCGGTATTCCGCCCCAATGACCGGAACTGACGGCAAATACTATGGGCGTGTCTGGTACTTTCGCGATATTACCGAGCGCCGCCAGGCGGAACAGGAACTGCGTATCGCCGCGATTGCTTTCGAAGCACAGGAAGGCATCATCGTCACCGATGCCAATAAAGTCATCCTGCGCGTCAATCAGGCGTTCACCCTGATGACCGGATACAGCACCAAGGAAGCCATCGGCCAGACTCCGGCACTGATCAAGTCCGGCAAACAGACTCCCGAATTCTATCAACAGATGTGGAAGGCGCTGTCCACCGATCACTTCTGGCAAGGCGAAATCTGGAACCGGCGAAAGAATGGTGAAGTGCACCCGGACTGGCTCCTCATCACCGCGGTCACCGACGTCGCAGGGGAAATCACCAACTACGTCAGCGCCTATTCTGACCTTTCTCAATACAAGAAAAACGAGGCCGTAATCCACGCTCTGGCCTATTACGACCCGCTGACCGGCCTGCCCAACCGGCGCCTGCTGCTCGACCGCCTGCAGCATACCTTCGCTGCCAGCGCCCGCCATCACAGCCACGGTGCTGTCCTGTTCATCGACCTCGACAATTTCAAGAATATCAACGACACCCTCGGCCATAACATCGGCGACCTGTTGCTGATCGAGGCAAGTCACCGTCTGCAAAACTGCGTACGCGAAGGAGATACCGTGTCGAGGCTGGGCGGTGATGAGTTCGTCGTTATCCTGGAAGATTTGGGTGGAGATCCCTTGCAGGCGGTTGCCCGTGCGGAGGTCGTTTGCGAAAAGATACTCACCGCCATCAGCCAGCGTTTTTCGCTCAAAGACTACGAGTGCCAAAGTTCCGCCAGCATCGGCATCAGCCTGTTTTGCAACCAGGAGATCACGGTGGACGAAATGCTCAAACGCGCCGACGCTGCCATGTACCAGGCGAAGAACGCCGGACGAAATACCCTGCGCTTTTATGACCCCGCCATGCAGGCGTTACTGGAAGCCCGTATGATATTGGAAAACGATCTGCGTCGCGCCCTGACAGAAAACCAGTTCAGACTCTATTACCAGATGCAGGTGGACCACACCGGTCGTATTCTTGGGGCCGAGGCCTTGATACGCTGGCCGCATCCGCAACGCGGAATGGTCTCACCCGCCGAGTTCATCCCGCTGGCCGAGGAAATAGGTCTGATATCGCTGATCGGGCAGTGGGTGCTGGAAACAGCCTGCGCCCAGCTCAAGGTATGGGAATCAGACCCGCTCACACGTGACCTGCAAGTTGCCGTCAACGTCAGCGCACGCCAGTTCCATCAGCCCGATTTCGTCGAACAAGTACTCCAGACTCTGCGCAGTCATGCGCTTAACCCCGACCGGCTCAAGCTCGAACTCACGGAGAGTCTGGTGCTGGACAACATCGAGGACACCATCGTCAAGATGCAGGCGCTCAGGAAGCTCGGTGTGCGTTTCTCCATGGATGACTTCGGCACCGGCTACTCATCGCTTTCCTATCTGACGCAGTTGCCGCTCGACCAGCTGAAGATCGATCAGTCCTTTGTGCGCAACATCGGTGTGAAACACACTGACGCGGTGATCGTGCAGACCATCATCGGCATGGCCCGCAACCTGGGGATAGAGGTCATTGCCGAGGGGGTTGAAACGGAAGATCAACGCGCTTTCCTGGAGCAGCACGGTTGTGCGCTTTGCCAGGGCTACTTTTTTGGCAAACCGGTACCCGTTGATGAGTTCGTGGCAAACGTGATGGCTGGCCGGGGAAGTTGAGCCGACTGCGTTTAATCCACTGTCATACGCAAGAAATGAGTCATATCCATTGCTTACCCGGGCCGACACTGAGCCGCTAAAACGAGCGCATTCTGACGTGCACATACCACCCTGGTCGTCGGAAACGCTTGAAATAATCAATGGCGCCGGCTTGAGCCTGATTTTGCACCTATTAAACTTGCTATGTGCGTTACTGCACAGTGTCGTTATGACTACGCAGCGTAATATGGTTACTCATGCGAAATAAGAATCTATTACGTCATCCGATAACAAACAAATCGGCTAGCTTGGCCCTTACTTCCTTTTTAAACTTATCGTCGGGAGAAATCTATCATGGAAACAACGCATAATACCGTTATTGTCAACTCGCAGCAGGAAAAGCTGAAAGAAATACAAGCACAACAGGAAAACTTGAAGAAACTGCAAACTGAATTAGAAATGCTGAATTCGAAAGTTGAAAAAGATGAAAAGCTGACACCGGACGAGGTTGCGTATTTCGGCGAACTCGGCTGGCTCTCCGCAGCCGCAGTGGCAATCGCTGCGATAGCGACTCTTTAAAATTGTCGATATCGCTGATGTTGATATAAAAACAGCGATGAGTGCAAGAAGTGAAATGCAAGCCGGTTAACTTTGCATCTGAAGGACGCGTAAAAAGCGGGGCGTCCTTCAATGCACAAGTTAGCCGGCCGTTTGGCAGGCATACAAAAATTCAGTGCGACTGGTGAATGGCGTAAGTGCTTCGGCGTTAACGATGCCTGTATTTTCACCCTGTTGATCTGTGCACGCTCTCAGCCCCGTTTCCAATCGTTGACGGCTAGCGTAAACTGTCGCAGTTTGCAGCAGCTCGCAAGCAGTCGTTCGAGTGCAGGTTTTTACCTGTCAACTTCCGCCGCCACATATTAAACGCGACAATTGATTTTTTAAGATTACTTTCCATTGAACCCACTCTGGCTCTCACATTTCACCGCGACCAGCAGCATCGGTCAGGGCCTTAAGCAGACACTGGCAGCGCTGCGCGAGCGCCGTGCAGGCCTAGTGCCGTGCACATTCGATACGGTCGACTTGCAAACTTTCATCGGCGAGGTGGCAGGAGTAGATACCGTTCAACTCCCTGAGCATCTGGCTGATTTCAATTGCCGCAACAACCGGCTAGCCTTACTGGGATTGCTGCAGGATGGCTTTATTGAGGGGGTACGCGCTGCCATTGCAAAATACGGCGCACAGCGCATCGGCGTGTTTCTCGGCACCAGCACCTCCGGCATACTGCAAACCGAGCTGGCTTACCGGCGGCGCGATCCGGCAAGCGGCAAACTGCCAGCCGATTTCATTTACGGCAAAACGCACAACACGTATTCGGTTGCGAATTTTACGCGCTGCTATTTTGATCTGACGGGGCCGGCGGTTGTGGTGTCGTCGGCCTGTTCGTCCAGCGCAAAGGTGTTCAGTTCGGCACGGCGCATGATGGCTGCCGGATTGATCGATGCAGCCGTGGTGGGCGGCGTGGATTCCCTGTGCCTGACCACGCTGTATGGTTTTAACTCGCTCGGCCTGGTCTCAGAACAGCCGTGCCGCCCGTATGATGCACAGCGTAACGGCCTCTCGATCGGCGAAGCGGCCGCCTTCGCGCTGCTCGAGCGCATCCCGCAACACGTCTCAAAAAGATTGAGCGCTGATGCGGTATTGCTGCTGGGCGCTGGCGAATCCAGCGATGCCTATCACATGTCGTCCCCGCATCCGGAAGGACGTGGCGCGCGCATGGCGATGCAGGAGGCGCTCAATATGGCGGGTTTGCAGCCCACGGACATTGACTACATCAATCTGCACGGTACCGCGACCCAGAACAACGATGCCGCGGAAGGGTGCGTCGTATCGTCCGTATTCGGTTCTGCCATACCCTGTAGTTCCACCAAGGGTGCGACCGGTCATACGCTGGGGGCTGCCGGCGGACTGGAGGCTGTGATTTGCGCGTTGGCGCTGCAACACGGCTTGTTGCCCGCAGGCCTGAATACGCAACAAATTGATCCTGTGCTGGATGTTGATTATCTGCTGCAAAATCGCGAACAGCCAGTGGCGCGCGTGCTCAGCAATTCGTTTGGCTTTGGCGGCACCAATTGCAGCCTGATTTTCGGACGGGCGGACAGCTTATGACACTCACCGCCTACATCGAAGGCATCGGCCTGACAGGCCCGGGCCTTGCCAACTGGCCCGGCAGTCAAGCGGTCCTTGGCGGGCAACTGCCTTATCAGCCAGCCAAAACCATCCTGCCGCCCCCTGCCTTACTGCCGGCCGCAGAACGCCGTCGCAGCGGCGCGATCGTCAAGCTCACGCTGGCGACCGGACTGGAAGCGATTAACGCTGCCGGACTTATTGCTGCCAACCTGCCCAGCGTATTTTCTTCCTCCGGCGGCGACGGGGAGAACTGTCACGCCATCTGTGAAATGCTGGCTTCAAGCGACCGGCAAATCTCCCCGACCCGCTTTCATAATTCCGTGCACAACACCGCCGCCGGATACTGGGGTATCGCCACAGGCTCAATGACCAGCTCATCGGTGTTGTGCGCCTTTGACGCAAGCTTCGGCGCCGGACTGCTCGAAGCGCTTTGCCAGGTTGTGGCAGATAATACACGCACGGTCATGCTGGCCTGCGACACCCCCTATCCTGAACCGCTGTTCAGTACTCGCCCCATCCCCGATGCATTCGGCATTGCGCTGGTGCTGGCGCCAGAAAAAAGCGCTCAAGCACTGGCTAAAATCACCGTCAGCCTGAGCGACTTGCCGGCAGACCGGTTTGACGATAATGCACTGGAAGCCCTGCGTATCCGCATCCCGGCCGCGCGTGGCCTGCCTGTGCTGCGCGCCATCGCGCAGCGAGCGGATGGCCGCTACGTGCTCGACTACCTGAACGACACGACGCTTGCCGTGGAAATCACCCTTTGCTGAACAAACTAGACCACACCTGGATTGCCGCTCACATTCCGCATCAGGGCAGCATGTGCCTGCTCGATTGCGTTGACACATGGGATGCCCAGCAGATTCTGTGCCGCGCGGTCAGCCACCGCAACTTAGACCACCCGTTGCGCGCAAAGGACAGGCTTAACACGGTCTGCGGCATCGAATATGCAGCACAGGCCATGGCTGTGCACGGCGCCCTGCTCGCGCCGCCAGAGGCCACCATCGCCCGCGCGGGTTATCTGGTCAGCGTGCGCGGCGCACAGATTCATGTGCCCAGACTGGACGATATCGCCGCCGATCTGACAATAGTCGCCACCTGCATCACCCGCAGTGAAAATAATATTCTTTATCAGTTCAGCGTCAGTGCAGCGGGCCAGTTGCTGCTTAATGGTCGCGCCGCCGTAGTAATCAATGCGGACTTACTCACGTCAGGAGATGCCTCATGATCAAAGCGCTGGTCACAGGCGGCAGCGGCGGCATAGGGGCGGCCATCTGCCGTCGTCTGGCTGATGACGGCTGCCATGTCTACATCCACGCGCATCAGGGAATACAGGCCGCAAAGACTTTGGCCGATTCTATCTGTGCGGCGGGCGGCAGTGCCAGCGTGCTGAACTTTGATGTAACGGATGCCGCAGCGGTCTCTGCAATTCTGACACCGCTGACGGAACATCAGCCTATCCAGATTCTGGTCAATAATGCCGGCATTCATGACGATGCGATATTTCCCGGCATGCAAGCATCTCAATGGCACCGGGTGATCGATGTATCCGTCAACGGTTTTTTTAACGTCACGCAGCCGCTGATGATGCCGATGATCCGCAGCCGCTGGGGGCGCATCATCAATGTCTCGTCGATTGCCGCGCTGACCGGCAATCGCGGGCAGGTGAATTATTCCGCAGCCAAAGGCGCGCTCAATTCAGCCACCAAATCGCTTTCCCTTGAAGTTGCCAGTCGCGGCATCACGGTCAACGCAGTCGCGCCCGGCATTATCGATACCGCCATGAGCGAATCGGCGTTCACAACTGAGGATATCAAACGCCTGGTGCCGATGAAACGCGCGGGCACACCGGAAGAAGTGGCCGATCTGATCGGTTTTCTCGCATCCGGTCGTGCCGCCTATATCACAGGGCAAATCATTTCCATTAACGGCGGCATCATTTAACTGAGTAAACCCATGAAAATCCCTGACACCGCAGTACATGCACCGCACGTCCCGCTGACCGACTATTACGAGACAGAACAGGACAGACAGGCTTATTTGCGCGAGATTTTCGACAATACCGCCGTGGATTACGATCGTATCGAATACATGCTGGCCTTCGGCACCGGCCCCGGCTATCGCCGTGATGCGCTACTGCGCGCAGGTTTGAAAGCAGGCATGAAGGTGCTCGACGTCGGAGTGGGTACAGGACTGGTCGCGGCACAGGAATGCATAATTACCGGCGACCCTGCACTGGTCATCGGCATTGACCCCAGCGCCGGCATGATGGCGGCCAGCAAGCTGCCCAAGAGCATGGTACTGATGGAAGGCCGGGCAGAATCGCTGCCATTTCCCGACAATCATTTTGATTTCCTGAGCATGGGCTATGCACTGCGCCATATCAGTGATTTGTCCGTGGCCTTCGTGGAATTTGAACGCGTCTTGAAGCCGGGCGGGCGCCTTTGCATACTCGAAATCACCCGGCCGAAAAACAGCGTCTGGCGATGGTTGCTGAAACGCTATATGCGTGGCGTGATACCGCTGCTGACGAGATTCATTTCCAAACAAAAAGATACCGCGACGATCTGGCGCTATTTCTGGGACAGCATCGAAGCCTGCGTACCGCCGGAGAAAGTCATCGCCACGCTGAACGCAGCGGGACTGACGCAGGTTAAACGGCATTTGAGCGTCGGTATTTTCTCCGAATATCAGGCAATCAAAGGCGGTCAGCCGGATTAACCGGCATGGCGAAGATGCCACCCATGATGATGAAGTTCACCAAGCTCGGGCACCCTCGCTACGCGCTGTTTCACGGCGGACATAAAACTTCGACTTCAGTGCGGTAGCGCACAGAGAGCGACAGATTTCATTGTGATAATGAACGACGGTTATCCAGAATGCGTCCACTTACCCGATTTAATCCACTGCGCCTGTAATGTATATTTTTCGCCAAATGCGTGTATCAGCAAAATGCGTGTATAAGTATTCAAGATGCTACATCTGCACATTTAACCGTTCAATCCGCCAGACTTATTCATGCTTTAACACGAGGTAAGTCATGTCAAAAAATATCCACGATTCCACTCTTGTCAGCCCCGCAGCCGATACGCCAGAAGGCTTCATCGATATCCAACGTCAGGAAACACCGCTTAAAACCGGGGCCTTGCAGAGTGCGATTTTCAATAGCGCCCATTTTTCGAGTATCGCCACCGATGCGAAGGGTGTAATTCAGATTTTCAACGTCGGCGCGGAGCGCATGCTGGGCTATGCGGCAAGTGATGTGATGAACAAGATCACCCCGGCCGATATTTCCGATCCACAGGAAGTGGTTGAGCGTGCCGAAGCATTGAGTCTGGAGCTGGATACACCGATTCTGCCGGGCTTCGAGGCGCTGGTATTCAAGGCGTCACGCGGTATCGAGGACATTTACGAGCTGACTTATATCCGCAAGGACGGCAGCCGTTTCCCGGCGGTCGTCTCGGTCACCGCGCTGCGCGATGATGACAATGCCATCATCGGCTACCTGCTGATCGGCACCGACAACACCGCCCGTAAGCAGGCGGAAGAAGCGCTGGTTAAAGCGGGCGCGTTGCAGAAGGCAATTTTCGACAGCGCTAATTTTTCCAGTATCGCGACCGATGCAAAGGGCGTGATTCAGATTTTCAACGTCGGCGCGGAGCGCATGCTGGGCTATGCGGCAAGTGATGTGATGAACAAGATCACCCCGGCCGATATTTCCGATCCACAGGAAGTGGTTGAGCGTGCCGAAGCATTGAG
>CAMTUO010000032.1:0-81666 GCA_947084955.1 uncultured Gallionella sp. | reverse complement strand
GCAAAGCCTGACTGCTGAGCCTGCTTGCCCGCATTGCGCCAGTACAGCGCTACATCGCTGGGGCACGAGTTGCGGTTTGCAACGTTATCGCTGCCGAAGTTGCCGTCGCACCTTCAATGCGCTTACCAGCACGCCTTTGGCGCGATTACGCCACAAAGACAAGTGGCTCAATTATGAGCAGGCGATGGTTCAGGGGGTGAGTCTACGCCAGGCAGCAACTGGTTGCGGCATCTCCAAAAACACCAGTTTCAAGTGGCGACATCGTTTTTTGTGTGCGCCGGTAACGCAGCAACCTGTTCAAATGAGCGGCATTGTCGAAGCAGATGAAACGTTCTTTCTCAAATCCTTCAAAGGGCAGCGCCACTTGCACAGAATCGCCCGTAAACGGGGCGGGAAAGCGATAAAAAGAGGCACGTCTGCCGAACAAGTACCGGTGCTGGTGGTGCGTGACCGTCTTTTCTGAAGATGAGCTGCCAGTTAAACCATAGACATAACCCGTCAGTCGAAAGTGACTGCCAAAAAGCACGGCAGCCCCTCAATTCCATGTTACACGCACTATTAGCTCAGTAACATGACTTGCTGCCGGGCAACCCCCGGCGGTTCTAGGGAGGAGCTGATTTAATCCGTTCGTCCTGAGCTATCGAAGGACGAAATATATAACAAATTGATTATTAATCATAAGCTTGTCATGGTTCGATACCTCACCATGAACGGTTGATTTATTCAGCGCTTCCTTAGTTTAAATTGCCAAAAGACCGTTACGCTGCCATCCTGTCCACTTCGCGCTCGATGCGTTCCTTCAGTTCCGCTTCGGCAACTTTCAAATCATAACTCAGTTGCAGATTCAAACAGGACTGCGCATCCGTGCCGAAGTAGCGCGCAAGCCGCAGTGCCGTATCGGGCGTGACCGAAGGCGCTCCTTGACAATTTCATGCAGACGCGTAGCCGGTACGCGCAAAGCCTGCGACAGTGCATGAACGCTCATGCCCATAGGCACAAGATACTCCTCGCGCAAAATTTCTCCCGGATGTACCGGGCGCATCCCATTCTTCACCATGTTGCCCTCCTTAATGTGAAACTCGCGTAGCGATTCGTTTGCCCTTTCTCCCGCTTGCGGGGGAAAGTTGGATAGGGGGAACGGGCATGACGCGTTTGCGAGTTATTGCCCACCGGGCAATATCCCTGCGAAAATCGTTTCATTATCGGTGGCGGCATCTTTGCCATGGCCGTTAGTGGTAATCAACGATTGCGACATCAAACACGTCACCGTTTTCAAATTTGAAGCAGATCCGCCATTGATCGTTTACACGAATACTCCATTGCCCTTTGCGATCTCCCTGCAATAGCTCACAACAAAATGCGCCACTCGGCATGATCGGTTGCAAAATGCGGCCGGTGTTCCGGCAAGTCAGCGACAAATTCAAAATCGCTGAATTCAAAGCCGGGGGCAACTGTGCAGCCCAGCAGCGCATAACCGCTGACCACCCGCGCTGCTTGCCACACGCCCGCCGCGATCACCGCCACACTTTGCCCGCCCTGCGCCGGATCACTTAAAAGATGATGCTGCAATTTCCGCGTCACGGGATCGTAGGCCAACAATTCCAACACCGTGCCGGCATAAAAATGCCAGATTTCATCCGACGTAACGACATGCCAGCGGCTTAATTGTCCCGCCTCCAGCAAATAATGAATGGTCGTTACGGCACAACGCCTACCGCGTGGCGTATCAAACTGCGTAGGGGAGCGATACAACTCCCGATACCAGCCGCCTTCGGGATGGGGTTGGGGTTGCAGTTGCAACTCGGAAATCAAGGGATTCACAGTGGACGATACCTGTAAGTTAAAGTTAAACGCATGAAGCTCGAAGCGAATGGCTCGTTGCTTTCCTCTGACTACACCAGCCAGTTATCAAAAACATTGCCGGGCAACCCCGGCAGTTTTGACTTGGTTTATTTTTCTGTGAGGGGCGCGATGAATCGTGCCCCTACAGTTCCACGATCACCGGTGTGTGATCCGACGGGCGCTCAAGTTTGCGCGGTGTCTTGTCGATGATGCAGCTCTTGCACTGTGCCACCAGCGCCTCGCTGATCAGGATATGGTCGATGCGCATGCCCATATTGCGACGAAACGCCATCATGCGGTAATCCCACCAGCTGAAGGTTTTTTCCGCCTGCTCGAACAGACGGTAACTGTCCTTTAAGCCCAGCGTTACCAGCGCCCTGAAGGCGTCGCGTTCCGGTGGACTTACCAGCACATTACCCACCCAGGCCGCCGGATCATGCACATCGCGGTCTTCCGGTGCGATGTTGTAGTCTCCCAGCAGCAACAGTTTTGGATAACGTACCAGCTCCTGTTTCAGCCAGTCGTGCAGCGCTTTGAGCCAGGCAAGCTTGTACTGGTACTTGTCTGAATCGATGCTCTGTCCGTTGGGGATATACACATTGACCACGCGCACATCGCCAAAGGTGGCGGCGATCACGCGCTTCTGCTCATCCTCGTAATTTGGCATACCCATCTGCACATCGGACGCTGCTTCCCGGCTTAAAATCGCCACGCCGTTATAGGTCTTCTGCCCGGTAAAAACACTGTGATAGCCGGCCGCCATCAGTTCATCCTTCGGAAAGTCGGCATCCTGCTGCTTGGTTTCCTGCAAACATAACACCTCGATCGGGTTGGCGGCTAACCATTCCAGCACCTGAGGCAGGCGGACTTTGAGCGAATTCACATTCCAGGTCGCAAGTTTCATCATGCAGGCTCAGAGAGGCCGCTATGGCGCAACAACGCGTCGATGGAAGGCTCGCGCCCGCGAAAGGCCGCAAACGATTGCATCGCCCCGCGAGAACCGCCGACCGCCAGGATTTCCGCGCGGAAACGTGCGCCCACATCAGGGTTGAGCACGCCGTGTTCCTCGAACAGGCTGTAGGCGTCCGCAGACAACACTTCCGCCCATTTGTAACTGTAATAACCCGCGCCGTAGCCCCCCGCGAAGATATGCGAAAAGCTGTGCGGAAAACGGTTAAATTCAGGTGGGATCAGCACGGCTACTTCCTTACGCACTTCATCGAGCAACTGCAATATGGTCTGGTCGCCACCCGCATCGAAGGTACTGTGCATCAGCATGTCGAACAACGAAAACTCGATCTGACGCAGCGTTTGCAGGCCGCTCTGGAAATTTTTGGCCGCCAGCATCTTGTCGAACAACGCACGCGGCAGCGGTTCTCCGCTTACCACATGGCGCGTCATACCGCACAGCACGTCCCATTCCCAGCAGTAGTTTTCCATGAACTGACTCGGCAACTCGACCGCATCCCATTCCACGCCGTTGATGCCGGACACGCCCAGGTCTTCCACTTCGGTCAGCAGATGATGCAGGCCGTGGCCGAATTCGTGAAACAGGGTGATAACTTCATCGTGCGTGAATACGGCAGGCCTGCCGCCGACTGGCGCCGAGAAATTGCAGTTCATATACGCTACCGGCGTCTGTATGCCCGCATCCAGACGTCGACGCGTGATCACGTCGTCCATCCACGCCCCGCCGCGCTTGCTGGCTCTGGCATACAGATCGAAATAGAACTGTCCGACAATCCCGCCTTGCGCATCGCGGATGTCGAAAAATCGCACGCTCTCGTGCCATACGGGTGCACTGGACGCCACGATATGCAGTCCATACAGCGTTTCGACCAGACTGAACAAGCCTTTCAAGACTGCATCTTCCGGGAAATATTCCTTCACTTCCTGCTCGGAGAAGGCATAGCGCTGCTCGCGCAGCTTCTCGCTGGCATAGGTGGTATCCCAGGAATGCATATTGCTGAGTCCAAGGTCCTTGCGGGCAAATTCGCGCAGTTCCGCCAGATCCTTCTCGGCAAACGGCCTGGCACGCTGCGCCAGCTCACGCATGAAATCCACCACCTGCTGAGGCGTTTCCGCCATCTTGGCGGCCAGCGATAATTCGCCGTAATTTTTGAATCCCAAAAGACGCGCTTCTTCACCGCGCAACTGCACAATTTCAGTCATCAGCGGTGAATTGTCCCATTCAGGCTTGCCAAACTCGGAGGCGCGCGTCGCATAGGCGCGATACATTTTAGCGCGCAGTTCACGATTGTCGGCGAACTGCATCACCGGCAGATAGGAAGGCGCCTTCAGTGTAAACAACCAGCCCGTTCCCGTAGTTGAAGAAGACAGAACAGGTTTTCCCTCTGCTTCAGCTGCCTTTTCGATGTGCTCAATATAAGCTTCATGCGCAGTCTGCAACGCATCTTCCGGCAACCCGGCAAGTTCATCCTTGTTTTCAATGATCAGCGTGAAGTCGTTGGTCGCATCGAGCAGGTTATCCGAAAATTTCGATGACAACTCGGACTGACGCTCCTGGATTTCCAGATAGCGCGCCTTCTTGTCTTCCGGCAACTCGGCGCCGCCCAGACGGAAATCACGCAACTCATTCTCGATGATTTTCTGGCGCGTCGGGTTCAGCCTTTCAAATTCTGGACTGTTACGCAGCAACTTGAATTTATTGAATAAATCAAGATTTTGCCCAAGCTCGGCATAATACTGGGTGATCACCGGCAGCGTACTGTTGTACGCCTCGCGCAATTCGGGTGAATTCATCACCGCATTCAGGTGTCCGACCGGCCCCCATGCGCGTGACACGCGCTCGTGCGCATCTTCCATCGGAACCACGAAATTTTGCCAGGTCGGCGGTTTCTTGTTACTTAGCAGGAGTTTAGTCAGCGCGCGGCACTCTTCCAGCAGTTTTTCAATCGCGGGCGCGACATGTTCAGGTTGTATCTCCGCAAAGCGCGGCAGACCAGTGAAATCGAGTAGTGGGTTCATGAGCAAAAAATAAGGGTGGAAAAGCTGACCGGGGCATTTTACTACGAAACCGCCGCCAAGCCGCTCATAGCCCTTTTTCCTTCACTGCCAAACGAATCGCGCCCGCTTGAACCGCCTTCTGAATACGTCAAAACCGGAAAAAAACGCCGCGCTTGAAGGTATACTTAGCTGTTTTTTCCACAATATCGGCCCATGAAACAATTTCTCGACACGCTTGAAACCGCACCCGACAGCCTCGCCTTCAATGACACCCTCGCAGTGATCGATGCGCATTACGACTTCACGCCCACCGCCTTTCGCAACGGAGAGCTGCAAAATGAAGCCGGGCAGAACAACGGCTCCTGCAAGGTTTTTTCCTTCGCCAGGTTGCTTAACCTGACGCCGGAGCAGACCCTGCATTGCTTCGGCGCCTATTACCGCGACGATGTGCTCAAACACCCGCAAGGCACTGACCACCAGAACATCCGCAATTTCATGAAATCCGGCTGGGACGGGATTGCTTTTCAGGGCTGCGCGCTGACGCCAAAGACGTCATAAACGGACAAAACGATACGCAGTCCTTTAATGCGCAATTCGCAACGTTGAGAAATCACATCTGGCGAACGCTGCGCTTGATCAATCACACTATTTAACGTACTATCTGACGCACTTTAAACAATCCAGCAAGGAAACGCATCATGTCCAACCTGACTGCCAATGATCTGAAAACTAGAGGAATCGCCGCCATCGAGGCCGTATTGGCGGACAGACCGGAAGCGATTGTGTCGGTACGCGGCAAGGATCGTTTTGTGGTGATGGAAATTGCACAATATCACTACCTGCGCGAATGCGAACTTGAAGCCGCTCTGGCCGAAACTCATGCCGATATTGCAGCAGGTCGCCTCATAAAGGGGCCGGCAGCGGCACACGTCGAGCGTGTAAAAAAATCCGTGTCATGACTTTTCAGCTTCTGTTCACTGCGCAATATGAAAAGCGCGCTGCGCGTTTTCTCAAACGCCACCCGGAGCTGGAAAAACAATACCTCAAGACATTGCAACTGTTGGAATTGAATCCCTATCACCCCTCGCTGCGCGCACACGCCTTGGGCGGCAGACTGCAAGGGCTGCACTCGGTATCCATCAATCTTTCTTACCGAATCACACTGGAGCTGTTAATTCAGGATAAAGAGATCATTCCCGTGAATGTGGGCGATCATAATGTAGTGTATTAGCAACTCAAACATGACTCCCGATTCTCACTCTCCAATGCGCATCGCGCATCTTCTCCAGCGGCTGCGCGATCTCGGTGCAAAACCTTGCCACGAAGACCGTCTGCTGCGCGGCTGGAGCCAAATCGCATCATACGACCGGAAAAACAGCCCGGCAGACAATTTCTTTCCGCTGGCCTTGCGCAATGCCTTGCCCGGCATTGAAGCTGAGCTGAGCAATCTCGCGCAACTGCATAGCGAATATCCCGCAGGTCAGGATGTCGCCCGGCTGCTGGTGAAACTGGCTGACGGACAAATGGTGGAGAGCGTGTTGCTGCCGCGTGGCGACCTGTGCATCTCGACGCAGGTGGGCTGCGCCGTCGGATGCGTGTTCTGTATGAGTGGCCGCGCAGGGCTGCAACGCCAGCTCGGCAGCGCAGAAATTGTCGCCCAGGTGGTGCTCGCGCGCCAACGCCGCAAGGTAGAAAAGGTGGTCTTCATGGGGATGGGCGAGCCTGCGCACAATCTCGACAACGTGCTGGAAGCCATCGAACTGCTGGGCACACAGGGTAACATCGGCCACAAAAATCTGGTCTTTTCCACGGTAGGCGATTTGCGCGTATTCGAGCGCCTGATGACCAACTTGCCTCATTCTGAAAAACCCTCTCCCGCAAGCGGGCGAGGGGGAAAACGAGAAGTGCAATCTTCTATTTTTGTGGTCAAACCGGCGCTCGCCTTGTCATTGCACACCACCGATGCGAATCTTCGTGCCCAACTGCTGCCCCATGCGCCACCAATCGCCATTGAAGAACTGGTGGAACGCGGTGAAATATATGCGCGCGCAACCAATTACCCGGTTCAGTATCAATGGACCTTGATCGAAGGCGTCAACGACAGTGACGCGGAAATGACACGCATCGCCCAACTGCTGGCGGGGAAATACGCGGTGATGAATTTCATTCCCTTCAACGCGGTGGATGGCCTGACCTACCGCCGCCCCGCACCTGCGCGAATTGCCGCCATCGTACAAACACTGCACCGGCAGGGGATACTCGCCAAAATACGCGATTCGGCAGGTCAGGAAATTGAAGGTGCGTGCGGACAGTTGCGCGCACGTGCTGCGGCTAAACCGTTACGTTAAAACAAGGCGCATTTTGCTGCCCGTATTTCGTTTTGGCATTTGACGACTGTAAGCCACCTTGATTACGCGCCGTTATTCATGAATTTATGCCTTAAGCGCTCCGCCGAGAGCACAACGATCATTTCACTGGAGTCTTTTCCCGCTCCGGGCTTGACCAGACTCTCCGCCAGCACATTGCCGCCCGACAACATGGCAGACACTTTTTCGATGCGCTCGACAGGTATTTCCGGGATTTCACCCAGTTCATCCACCATCACGCCCAGCATCTGATCCTTGCCCAGTCGCAATACGATGATTTGCGGCTCATGGCTATATCGTCGTGCGTCCTGCCCCCCCAACATGCCCCAAAATCCGACCACAAAAATAAGCTTATCGTGAAACATGATGTAGCCCAGCTGATTGCCGGTCGCACCCGGGACACTGGTCAGCCCCTTGACATCGATGGTTTCAACGACATATTCGGTTGGAATGCCCAACCAGTGGCTATCCACATAAAAAGTGGCGATTTCAACACATTCACCCGCGCCAGCGGACTTGATCTCGCGACTTTGCAGTCTTCCATGCGCCTTCGACCTGTCCTTGCGATTATCCTGTTTGCACTCGCCCAGCGGCACGAATATCAGCGCGACCACATCATTCTGATAGGCATCGCCTGCCGTCTTGTATTCCCGGTAGCCCTTGGATACGCACGCGCCTACCGCAAAGTATTGTCCGTTATAGACCGTTATGACAGATTTTCTTTCACCGTTAGCCAAACGAAAAATCCCCTCGTCCAGCTCCAGCAACATGCCCGGCAACACTTTCTCCTGTGTCGACGCAATCACGCGGCGCTCCCGGTCTGCAAACACGCCAAAGCAACAAGCGGACACCACACCATGCTCATCGCGCGGCAAGGCGTCATTCAGCATTGCGCCAAACTGCGGCGCCGAATCGAACACGATACCTATCCCGCCGACGACGCCAGACGAGTCGGTCATGTCCCGAATGGCTGCCGCATAAACATACGTATATTGCCCCTTGTAAAACGGATTCGGCGCAAAGCTGGATACGGCATAACTCTGACTGTTGCTCAACGACAAGGTACGGCGCACCCACTCCTCGCTCAGCACTTGTCCGCAATATTCCTGATAATGCGGATTGGATACGGCGATCACACGTCCGCTACGGTCGAACACCAGCAGATTAGCGTAAACCGTATAGAGCCCGTTTATATGCTCCAATGTCTGCGTCACTTCGCGCAGACCGGCCTCATCCTGTAGCGGTTTGGACAAGGCGCGGCGGAATACCGGCGCCAGCGCCCACCAGCGGCAATCATCAGCCCGTTCATATAAATTGCGATCCATGATGTCAATTGCCAGAGCAGCCTGAAACTGACTGTCCTGCAAAATGGACGAAACCACGGTCTGATGCAGATTATTAATCGATTGTTCGAACACGTCCTGGGTTTTCATTCCTGTATTGCTGATTTCCCACAACAACACCTTGGAGAAGGCCGGGTTGAGTGCAGCCTGCTCTCCCTGCTGCCTGACGCTGCCGTTCCAGACCGAACGGTTCAGCGCCCGCTGTATTTTGGCAGCCTGAAGCGGAATGCCGCGCAGTTCATCGCTGAACAAACGGGCATTGCTCATCACCGCTTCAAGAGCGCCGGACACAATGTGATCCAGTTCGCGCGAAGATTCCTGATCAAAGGCATGGTCGAGCGGCAACATCACATGACCATACCAGCCCGGCCCCATGTAACCCTGATATCCCTGCGTGGCACGCGTCGAAGACAGATACTCCCGCCCGGCAAATCGCACCACTTTCCAGTCGCGGCCTGAATCGAATTTGAGCGTCGCGCCTATCGGAACGTGACAAGCGTCACTGCTGGCGATCACCACGCCATCCCGGTCGAGCAGCGTGATGACACTCCAGTCCTCCTCCCCGACCAGATTGGCAAAAATGCCTGCCGCCTCGTTGGCAAAACGAAAACACAGACACAGCACCCCCAGATTCTTCTGGCCGTCCGGGCTGGTGACGCGATAGGAATAAATCAGGCTGTCTGCCTGGTCAGGCTGCAAATTACTGTATCTGAACGTTTCGACATAGGGCTGACCGGTGGAGAGCGACGCTGCGACCAGCGGATCGACCGGTTTTGTCTGCCTGCCCGAAACGCTGCCGGCCTTCATTCCTGCCGGATTGCTCTCATCCATCTGCAACAGCACGTTGCCATCCACATCGAGCAGGATAATGTTGGCGTAGACCGAGTATTTCTGCACGTACTCCTTGAATCTCGCCACCAGCCCGGCATCGTATTTCTCCAGTTCCCGCCTGGCATCCTCACCAATAACCCGGCTTTTGAGCGGTGCAAATTTTCCCAGATACTCACGAATGTCGTCATCCATGGCCAAAAAGCCGATGTCGGCGGTACGTTCGAACAGATTGCGGACCATGATATCCACCGCGACCTGCGCCTTGGATTTCATTGCAAGCACGGTTTTTTTCAGTGTTTCCCGCCCCAGCTGATTGATCAGACTGCTGCTCAACTGATGAAACGCACTGCGGGTATCCGCCATATCCGTGGCCGTACCCGAAAGATGGCCCAGCAGAGTCAGGTTGTCCCATACCGACTGTAAGGATTGCAGGCTCTCGTGATATTCCTCCGTCTTGCCCATCAAACAGATCAAACCGGCCAGCTCTTCATCAACCTCCACACCCTTATAGACGACCATCCTTCACCCTCTCCGTTGAATTCGGCCGCCTCGCAATGGGCGACTTTTAACCTGTCGAATGCATCAAAATGCTACCTGTGGAACGTGACAACAATATGATTTTCAGTGAGACATCTACTCTTCTGAATTCATGGATTGTTTTGTCAAGAGCCGCTTCGATATTGTTAATGGCGCGTCAGCAGACTGCGGATTTCCGGCACGCAGGAACCACAGTTGGTGCCGGCCTTCAGACATTGCCCCACCGCTTCAACGCTCTTTAATCCCTGACTCTGAATGGCATCCAGTATGGTTTTCTCGCCCACGCTGTAACAGGCGCAAACGGTGCGACCTGTATTACCCCCTTTAGGCGCGCGCGCAGCCAGTAGTCCCGCCAGATCGGCCGGCTCAAGTTTAGGCTTGGCAAACAGGCTGGCGAGCCATTCACGTTCCGGCAGACGCTGATCCGGGCCGATGAAAAACACCGCTTCCAGACGACCGTCCGCCAGACAGGCGGCACGATAACGCCCCATCGCCACATCCAGATACTCGCTCCACTCGCCCCGACCCGGCAATTCGGTTTCCACCCAGGTGCGCCAGTCTTCCGGCGGGATTTCGCCGGCCATTTCATGCCGCCAGTAACCTGCGCCCTGTGAGCTTGCGCAGTAGCTGGTATCGGGCAAACGCAGCCGGCTGCGACTCAGCACAAATCCCTGCCAGGCAGGACGATAGGGTTCGATGCGCACCGGCGTATGTTTGGATTCAGGCTGACCGGAAAGCGGATCGGTGATGGGCGCCACCAGCGCGTCTACTGTTGAAGATTTGGCAAACGACTCGCTCCAGTGCATAGGCACGAACACCGAACCCGCACGCTGATCCGTGCTTACCCGCACCCGCGCCAGCATGGTTCCAAAACGGCTGGTCAGACGCGCAAGTCCACCGTCGACAAGCTGGTGCGCGTCAAATTCATGCACCTCTACATAAGGTTCAAACAGGTGCGCATTCAGGCGCGGCACGAGGCCGGTGCGGGTCATCGTGTGCCATTGGTCGCGGATGCGACCGGTGTTGAGCACCAGCGGAAATTCTTCATCCACGCGCACCGCAGGCAATCGGGGTGCGATCGCAATCATGCGCGCACGGCCCGTGGGCGTATAAAATTTCCCGTCGGCAAACAGTCTTACCGTGCCATTCGGAGCGGCATTGTTTACCGGCCATTGCACCGGTTGCAAGGCATCGTATTGCGCATCGCTCAACGCTGCTAATGCGCTGATATCGAACGCGCGTGCACCGCCATTCTCAAACCCGGACAGCGCGGCATGCTCGCGAAATATCTGTGCAGGTCTGGTATAAGGAAAGGCACGAGCAAATCCCATGCGCTGCGCAACCTGCGTGATGATCAACCAGTCGGGGCGGGCCTCTCCGGAGGCGGGCACAAAGGCGCGCTGGCGCGAAATGCGCCGCTCGGAATTGGTCACCGTACCGTCTTTTTCTCCCCAGCCTGTGGCCGGCAATAGAATGTCGGCGCACGCCGTGGTATCGGTATGCTGCACACAATCGGACACCACCACCATTTCGCAGGCCAGCAAGGCGTCACGCACCCTGTCCGCATCCGGCAGGCTGACCACCGGATTAGTGCCCATGATCCACACCGCCTTGATTTTTCCCGACTCGATGGACTGAAACATCTCCACGGCCTTGAGCCCCGGCGCTTGCGCCATGTTCGCTGCATTCCAGAAACGTGCAACCCGATCTATGCTCGTCTCGTCGAAATCCATATGCGCCGCGAGTTGATTAGCCAGCCCCCCCACTTCGCGCCCGCCCATCGCATTGGGCTGACCGGTGACCGAAAAGGGCCCCATGCCGGGCTTGCCGATACGGCCGGTGGCCAGATGCACGTTGATGATCGCATTGCCCTTATCCACGCCGCTGGAAGACTGATTAATGCCCTGCGAGAAAATCGTCACCGTACGCGGAGTGCGCGCAAACAGGTTGAAAAATTCACTGATTTCGGTCTCAGTCACACCGCAAACCTGAGCCACTTTGGGTGTGGAACTGATTTCACGCGCCGCCGTAAATGCAGCCGCAAAGCCTTCCACATGCGCTTCAACGTAAGCCAGATCCAGCGCATCCTCGCGGCGCAGATGATGCAGCAAGCCGTTGAACAGGTACGCATCTGAACCCGGCGCAATGGCCAGATGCAGATCCGCGCTGTCGCAGGTCGCCGTGCGGCGCGGATCGATGACCACCACGCGCATCTGGGGGCGCGCCCGCTTGGCGGCCACCAGACGCTGATACAACACCGGATGCGCCCAGGCGGTGTTGGAACCCACGATCACCACCAGATCGGCCGCTTCCATGTCTTCATAACAGACGGGTACCGCGTCGCCGCCAAAAGCGCGCTTCTGGGCTACCACCGCTGAGGACATGCAAAGCCTGGAATTGGTATCGATGTTGGCGCTGCCGATAAAACCCTTCATCAGCTTGTTGGCGACGTAATAATCTTCGGTCAATATCTGGCCGGATACATAAAATGCCACCGCATCCGGGCCGTGCTCGGCGATGATGCGTTTAAACCCCGCCGATACGTAATCCAGCGCGGCGTCCCAGGTGGCGCGCTGTCCGTTAATCTGCGGGTAGAGCAGTTTGCCGTCGTGTTCCAGCGTATCCGCCAGCGCCGACCCCTTCGAGCACAACCGCCCGAAGTTTGCCGGATGCAACTTGTCGCCCGCGAGGCTGATGGTCTCCCCGACATTGACTTCCACCCCGCACCCCACCCCGCAATACGGGCAAGTAGTCAGGACTGAGGACTGAGGATCGTGGATTGAGGATCGAGGATCGTGGATTGAGGATTCAGTATCCAGGACCGAAGATTCAGAACTGGCAGTTTTCACTCGCTCCTCACTCCTGGTTCCTCATTCCCGACTTCAAGAAACACGACGCCATGCGCGACCCGCACTTCATGGCGATGCGCACAGCCCACGTCCGGCGCAACAGCCTCACCCGTTTCCAGCGCAATCACCCAGCTGTGCAGCGGGCAGGTCACGCGTTTACCGTGCACGATGCCTTGAGACAGCGGTCCGCCCTTATGCGGGCAGCGATCATCCAGCGCGAACACCTCATCATCCACGCTGCGAAACAGTGCGATTTCGCCCTTGGGCGTTTTAACTACCCGCGAACCCTGACGCGGAATATCTTCGAGATTGCCTACTTGTATCCAGTTCATTATATTTGCTCTCATTTTTGTATGGTAGGTCGGGCTTTAGCCCGACATGTCTGGTAAAAACCCGACCTACGCGATTGTGGCCAGTGCGGCGTATTCATGGGCATCTTTTCCTTCTGCGCGTTCTTTCCACGGATCGTCCTGCGAATAGCGCTGCGACTCCAGGAAACGTGCATACAGTTCCACGCGACCCTTTGCGTCGTCAACAATCTTCTGCTTGACATAGGCCAGGCCCACCCGCTCTATCCACGGTGCGGTGCGGTCCAGATAATGCGCCTCCTCGCGGTAGAGCTGCATGAAGGCCCCGCAATATTCCATCACTTCTGCTTCGGTTTCAACCTTGCACAGGAAATCGGTGACGCGCACCTTGATGCCGCCGTTACCGCCGACGTGAAGCTCATAGCCTGAATCCACACAGACGACGCCGAAATCCTTGATGGTCGCCTCGGCGCAATTGCGCGGGCAGCCGGATACCGCAATTTTAAACTTGTGCGGCGTCCAGGAACCCCAGGTCATTTTCTCGACCTTGATGCCCAGCCCCGTGGAATCCTGGGTGCCGAAGCGGCACCACTCGGATCCGACGCAAGTTTTGACGGTACGCAGCGATTTACCGTAGGCATGGCCTGACACGAAGCCGCCCTCGACCAGATCGCCCCACATCTTGGGCAGATTTTCCTTGGTCACGCCATACAATCCGATGCGCTGGCCGCCGGTGATATGCACGGTGGTCACTTCATATTTTTCGGCAATCTCGGCGATGGTACGCAATTCCCTGGGTGATGTCACACCGCCCCAGATACGCGGAATCACCGAATAGGTGCCGTCCTTCTGAATATTAGCATGCACCCTTTCATTGATGAAACGCGAACGGCTGTCGTCCTCATAGACGCCGGGCAGGGCGGCCGTCAGATAATAGTTGAGTGCGGGACGGCAGACATGGCAACCATCGGGTTTTTTCCAGTCCATCGCGCGCATCAGATCCACCATGTTTTTCACGCCCAGTTTGGGGATGGCTTCGAGCACATCCTGATGCGCATGGTCGGTGCAGCCGCAGATCGGTTTCTTGCTGGATTTGGCGGAATAATCGCCGCCCAGTGTATTCGCCAGAATTGCTTCCACCAGACCCGTACACGAACCGCACGATGCGGACGCCTTGGTATGCGCGCGCACTTCTTCCAGCGTAAACAGTTTTTTCCCGATGATGGCGTCGACGATCGCGCCCTTGCAGACGCCGTTACAGCCGCAAATTTCCGTCTTGTCCGGCATATTCGCCACGCTCGACACCCCGGCGTGACCGGCATCGCCCAGATGAACCTGTCCGAACAAAAGGTGTTCGCGCAATTCGGACACATCGGTCCCGTCACGCATCAACTGGAAATACCACGGACTATCCATGGTTTCACCGTACATCACCGCTCCGCGCAGTTTGTTATCGCGCAATACCAGCTTCTTGTATACACCGCGTGCGGAATCCTGCAACAGCAGCTCTTCATCGCCCAGGCCGGCATTGAAATCGCCCGCGGAGAACAGATCGATGCCGGTTACCTTCAGTTTTGTGGAAACGGAGGAGCCTTCATAGCGCATCCTGCCGTAGCGCGCGATATGATTGGCCGCCACCTTGGCCTGCTCGAACAAGGGGGCCACCAGCCCGTAGGTCTGACCGCGATGCTGCACGCATTCGCCGACCGAATAAATCTTGGGGTCGAAGGTCTGCATGGTATCGCTGACCACGATGCCGCGTTCACAATGGATGCCCGCTGACTTTGCCAGCGTAATATTCGGACGTATGCCGGCCGCCATGATCAGCAAATCCGCTTCGATTTCTTCGCCATCCTTGAAACGCAGGCCGGTGACCTTGTCGTCCCCCAGCACCGCTTCGCTCTGACGCGTCATGTAAAATTTAAGGCCGCGCTTTTCCAGCGCACCCTTGAGCAAGTCGCCGCCCACCTTGTCCAGCTGACGCTCCATCGGCCAGTCACACAGATGTACTACGGACACATCCATGCCTTGTATAGACAGGCCATTGGCCGCTTCCAGGCCCAGCAGCCCGCCGCCGATCACCACCGCTTTTTTGCCGGTTTTGGCCGCTGCCAGCATTTTTTCGACGTCATCGATACTGCGGTATGCCAGCACGCCAGGCAGATTCATGCCGGGTATCGGCAACATGATGGGATTCGAACCGGTTGCGATCAGCAGACGATCGTAAGGGACGACGATGCCGTCCTCGGTTTCAACCTGGCAACGAAAACGGTCTATCTTGGTGACCATTTTGCCGACATGCAGGGTGATGTGATTTTCCTCGTACCAGCTCCAGTCATTGAGTACGGTATCCTGGAATTTCATTTCGCCGGACAACACGGGCGAGAGCAGAATACGGTTGTAGTTGGGCTGCGGCTCGGCGCCAAACACCGTGATCTCAAATTCATCCGGGGACATTTTCAGCACTTCTTCTATCGTGCGTATGCCCGCCATGCCATTGCCGATTACAACCAGTTTTGTTTTATTCGTCGTTACCATGTCATCCTCGCAATAAAAAAAACGCCGCCCAATTTCCGGCTGCACTGAAAAAGCATTCCGCGATGGAATCCAGTGCATCATTAAATCAGGTCGACGCCTTTGTCGGTAATTCTGTTTAACGTCCCGCCCGCCATTGAGCCAGGAAAATCTCTACGGGAGCTATGAAGCAACTTGCATGCCAGTCTTAATCATTAATTTATACAGGCCCGGCGATATCTATATCGAAAACAATCAGGAGTACTTAAATACCACTTAAAAATCAACATTGAAACTCACCACTCCTACGCACTGCATCAGACGTTTGACGGAATTATATCGGGCACACCTCACAGACAATATTAAGGTTGCGTTACTACAAGTTCTCATACGCGCACCACTTTGGCCCGCACTATCCGTTCTGTGCACCATAAAAGAGAAAAGCCGGCTGAACACGCACAATCCGTTTATCTGTAAACGTAGGCCTGAGCCACGTCATGACTGCAACCGGAGACGCCATACAAGATCATGGCACAGGAATTGCTTAGCCCAGCCTATTCATAATTCCTGAGGTTTTAATCATGAGCAAAAGCAGCTTCCTCAAAGCCGGGCATACCCCCACACTGCTGTCGGCCTTTCTGTATTTTGATCTGGCCTTCATGGTCTGGGTATTACTGGGGCCGCTCGGCGTGCAAATTGCCGCTGACCTGCATTTATCCCCCGCGCAAAAAGGCATGATGGTGGCCACGCCGATCCTCTCCGGTGCACTGCTGCGCGTCGTGATGGGTCTACTGGTCGATCAGGTAAAACCCAAACTGGCCGGCGCCATCGGTCAGCTGATCATCATCGCCACACTGTTTGTCGCCTGGCGCGCAGGCATCCACTCCTACGAGCAGGCGCTGATCCTCGGCATGTTCCTAGGTGTAGCGGGCGCATCCTTTGCCGCCGCCCTGCCGCTGGCCTCACGCTGGTATCCCGCCGAACATCAGGGCACCGCAATGGGTATTGCAGGGGCCGGCAATTCCGGCACGGCACTGGCCGCCCTGATCGCACCCAGCCTGGCGATCGCTTACGGCTGGACCAATGTTTTCGGTCTGGCGTTAATCCCCTTGATCGCCGTGTTTGCCATTTATATGACGCTGGCCAAGGATGCGCCTGATTGCCCGCCGGCAAAGACGCTGGCTGAATTTGCCGCCGTCTTGAAAGACCGTGACGCCTGGTGGTTCATGTTTTTCTACTCGGTGACCTTTGGCGGCTTCGTTGGTCTTGCCTCATCGCTGACTATCTATTTCAACACGCAATACGGACTGGATGCCAAGACCGCCGGCTTCTTCACCGCCGCCTGCGTCTTCGCTGGATCGATGGTACGCCCCATCGGCGGCAACATCGCCGACCGTATCGGCGGCGTCAAGTCGCTCAGCGTAATGTACATGATTGCCGCCATCGCTCTTGCCACCGTGAGTTTTGCGCCTGCCAGCGCCTGGGCCGCACTGGCCCTGTTCGTGGTCGCCATGCTCAGCCTCGGTATGGGCAATGGCGCGGTCTTTCAGTTGGTGCCACAACGGTTCCGCAAGGAAATCGGCGTAATGACCGGCATGGTCGGCATGGCGGGCGGCATCGGCGGTTTCTATCTGGCTTCCAGCCTCGGCTATTCCAGACAAATGACGGGCAGCTATCAGACCGGCTTTGTGATCTTTGCCGCGCTGGCCATCGTCGCGCTGATCGGACTTACCGGTGTCAAAACCCGCTGGCGCACCACCTGGGGCGCATCTCACCTGACCGCCGCAAAAATCTGATAAGGTGCTTTCACCGCATTCCAGATTATGAAAGCTTGTCATTCCCGCGAAAACGAGGCCAACGGCCGACGTTTCGAGCTTGCAGCCAAGCGGGAATGACCGTGTTAATGGATTAATTGTGATGATCAGATGAGCAAAACTTCGTTACAGATCGATCTGGGTTACACCTCGCTGGCGGGCCTGCGCCCGCGCAACGAGGACTATTGCGCCGGCGCCACGCCTGACGGCGAGACGCTGGAAAACAAGGGCATACTGATTGCCGTCGCCGATGGCGTCGGCGGACATGCCAACGGTCGCGAGGCGTCGGAATACTGTGTGCGCAGCCTGCTGTCCGACTACTACTCGACACCCGACACCTGGAGCATCCCGCAATCCCTGGACAAGGTCATCGTCGCGCTCAACCGCTGGCTGTACTCCCACAGCCGGCGCGCCCGGGAAACCGCCGGCATGGCAACCACGCTGTCGGCTGTCGTGCTGCGCGGTCGCCGCTATTCCATCGCGCATATCGGTGATACGCGCGTCTATCGTCTGCGCAACGGCGAACTGTCGCTGCTCACCACCGACCATGTCTGGCAGCACCCCGAACTCAACAATGTGCTGTCACGTGCCGTCGGTCTGGATGCCAATCTGCCCATCGATTTTACCGATGGCGACCTGGCTGAAGGCGATCAGTTTCTGCTGGCAAGTGACGGCGTGTGGAATGTGCTGAAAACAGATCACCTGATCAAACTGCTCGAATTGCCTGAAACTGCCGAAGATATTGCGGCCCGCATCACGCAGGCCGCACTCGAAGCGGGCAGCGAGGACAACTGCACCGCGCTGGTCGCCAAAATCATCCAGTTGCCACCCGACAGCCTGCGCGACAACGTGGCGAATATCAGCGAACTGCCGCTGCCGCCGCAATTGAAAGCGGGTCAGCTGATCGACGGTCTGGAAGTGGTCGAGACGATACATGACTCGCGCATCACCATACTGTATCGCGTGAAGGAACCCCAGAACGGCCAGAATTACGTCCTGAAAACCTTGCATCCCGATGCCGATGCGGCAGATATCGCTGCCCTCGCCTACGAGGAATGGCTGGCACGCCGGGTAGCCAGCGCCGAATTTCCGCAGGTGCTGAACTGGCCGCAGCGCTCCCACCTCTACTACTTGTCCAGCTGGCATGAAGGTGCAACAGTGGCTCGCCATCTTGAAATGGGCCGACGTTTTACGCCGGTTGAAGCCGCTGAACTTGCCACGCGCCTGCTCAAGGCGGTGGCAACGCTGCATCGCCTGGGGATCATCCATCGCGACATCAAGCCCGATAACGTGCATCTCGGCGCCGATGGTCGTCTGCGCTTGCTTGATCTGGGCGTCGCTGCCTCCGACGGGCTCGATGCCGAAGAAACCTTCAACGAAATCAATAATCCCGGTACGCCCTCCTTCATGGCGCCTGAGCTTTTTAACGGCACTGCCGCTAATGAAGTCAGCGATCTGTATGCGGTCGGCGTCACGCTGTACCATCTGCTGACGCGCAAGTATCCGTATGGCGAGATCGAGCCGTTCCAGACGCCGCGTTTTCGCGACCCGGTGCCGCCCACGCGCTACCGCCCCGACATACCGGAATGGCTGGAATCCGTGATTCTCAAGAGCGTGGCCCGTAAGCCTGCCGAGCGTTTTGAAACGCCCGAGGAATTCAAACTGGCGCTGGAATATGGCGCACAGCGGCCGCTGCGTGTCGCCCGCCGCTCACCGTTGCTCAAACGGGACCCTTACATGAGCCTCAAGCTGCTGGCGGCTGCCTCCTTAGTGCTCAACGCCCTGCTGCTGTTCCTGCTGCTGGCGAAATAATTCCCCTTCGCTTCCCGAATCTGCTCTATGCTGCGCTGTCATTGAACAAGCGCAGCAAGCTATGGTATCGTCTTCCCTGCAATAAACGGTCAATCCTGTTTTTTCGCTTTCATTCTTCCCGCCCGGCTCATTGAAGGAGCGAACGAAGCAAACCACACCATAAATTTCGGCTTCATTTGTCCGCACAAAGCGTTTAACAAAATAACAGTAATACTGTATGATTATTAGATCAAGGAAAGGACCCTATGTTAATCAGCACGTTTACCTTTCATGCCGGACCCGGATGGTCTGTTGACACCTTTCCCGACATGGATTCGGAACAAACGCTGCTGCTCATTTTTGCAGCGCCGGAATTTTTCGATAACCCCGCGCCCATCACCACACTCTGCAATGCATACCCAAAATCAAAAATCCTCGGCTGTTCGACCGCAGGAGAAATTGCCGGATCACAGGTAAGCGACGCCAGCCTGTCGGTCGCCGTGGTTAAATTTGAACAAAGCAGCCTCGTGTTTACGTCCACTACGGTGGCCTCGCCTGAAGACTCCTATGCGGCGGGGGAATATCTCGCCAGCCAACTGCCGACAGACGGGTTGCGTGGCGTGTTTGTGCTCGCGGACGGACTTAAAATCAATGGCAGCCAACTGGTTAGCGGACTGGGCCATATCCCCACTCATGTACCTGTCACCGGCGGACTCGCGGCAGATGGCGCAAACTTCCAACGCACCTGGGTCATACACGGCGGAAAACCCGTCATCGGCATGGTAACGGCCGTCGGTTTTTACGGAGAAAAATTTCATCTGACGCATGGCGCGCGCGGCGGATGGGAAGCCTTCGGACCCGAGCGCAAAATCACCCGATCCAAAAACAACATACTCTACGAACTGGATGGCAAACCCGCGCTGGCGCTGTACAAGGAATACCTGGGCGACCTTGCCAGTGGCCTGCCCTCGGCAGGACTCAAATTCCCCTTGTCGATTCGTGAAGGATCTGATGATCACAAATACCTGATCCGCACTATTCTGGGCGTCGACGAAGAACAGCAGTCGCTGATTTTTGCCGGTGACGTGCCTGAAAATTTTCTGGCCAAATTGATGCGCGCCAACTTTGACAAACTGGTGGATGGCGCAATTGAGTCCGCCAAACTCTCCCAGCAAAACGTGGATACGCACAGCCCCATGCTTGCCGTGGCGGCCAGTTGCGTGGGGCGCAGACTGGTGCTCGGCGAGCATGTCGAGGATGAGACGGAAGCCATGCTCAAATACCTGCCCGAGGGAACTCAGCTGGTTGGCCTTTACGGATATGGCGGCATTTCACCCTATTCGACGGGTTCCTGTGACTTCCATAACCAGACCATGATGTTGACAACTTTCGAGGAATTCTGATTTTGCCATTACATGCCTTGCTGCTGCGGCAGCTCAGGAAAATCGGCTGGAATGAGGGTGGACCGCCACCCTCACCTGAGCAATGGCAAGCCTTGCTGCAACGCGTCAGTCACGCCTATACCGAGGCCGATCAGGAACGCTATCTCCTCAACCGTTCTCAGGAACTCGCCTCCCGCGAAACCGAGGAAATATGCCTGCGTCTGTCCGATGCCCAGCGTATTGCCGGTCTTGGCAACTGGATGTTTGACTTACAACTGGGCAACGGACAATGGTCGGACGGTTGCATACCCATTTTCGGGTCTTTCTGCACGTCCCTGAAACCCTCTTACGCAGCGTTTCTTGAATGCATACATCCTGTTGACCGTAAAAAATTCGTTACCGCCGTCAACCTCGCACTTGCGACAGGCACAAGTTTTGAAATCGAGTTTCGCGTGCCTGAAAAAAACAAGACGAACCGCTGGGTGCTTGCAAAGGTGCACCCGGTCTCCGATTCGCATCGCGCGCTTACCCGGATACAGGGCACGGTGATGGATATCACGCAACGCAAACAGATTGAAACCGATCTGAGCATTGCGGCCACCGCCTTCGAGTCACAGGAAAGCATGATGATTACCGATACCCGCGGGGTCATACTGCGTGTCAATCACGCCTTTACCGAAGCCAGTGGTTATACCGCCGAAGAGGTGGTAGGCAAAACCCCGGCAATGCTCAGATCCGAACGCCACGATCCCGCCTTTTACGCTGCAATGTGGGAATCCATCAATCGCACCGGATCATGGCACGGCGAAGTATGGAACCGCCATAAAAACGGCGAAATATTTCCCAAATGGCTGACTATTTCGGCCGTCAAACGTGACGATGGCACGGTCACCCATTATGTCGGCTCGCACATCGACATTTCGGAACGCAAGAATGCAGAAGAAAAAATCAATAATCTGGCATTCTACGACCCGCTGACTCACCTGCCCAACCGGCGCCTGCTGTACGATCGCCTCGAACACGCGCTGGCTTACTGCGCACGCAGCGGCAGGGAAGGCGCCTTGCTGTTTATCGATCTGGACAACTTCAAGACCCTTAACGATACGCTGGGCCACTCCATCGGCGACCTGTTACTGCAACAGGTCGCACATCGGTTGTTATCCTGCGTACGGGAAAGCGATACCGTTGCCCGTCTGGGCGGCGATGAATTTGTGGTGTTGCTGGAAGATCTGGGCGGCCACGCCACTGAAACCGCGACGCAGGCTGAAGCCGTCGGCGAAAAAATTATTACCGCGCTCAGCCAGCCTTACCAGCTGGCCACAATAAAATGCCACAGCACCCCCAGCATCGGCGCGACGCTGTTCGACCGCAATCACCAGCAGATGGACAGGCTGCTCAAGCAGGCCGATATTGCCATGTATCAGGCCAAGAAGGCCGGCCGCCATACCTTACGTTTTTTCAACCCGAAGATGCAGGAAAGCGTCGATGCGCGCGCAGCCCTCGAAGACGAACTACGGACTGCGCTCGATCAGCAGCAGTTTCAGTTGTACTATCAGATTCAGGTAGACAGCGCACATCGCCCGCTGGGCGCCGAAGCGCTGATACGCTGGATACACCCCGAGCGCGGCCCGATATCGCCCGCACAATTTATTCCGCTGGCCGAAGAAAACGGGCTTATTCTGCCGATAGGGCAGTGGGTGCTGGATACCGCCTGTATCCAGCTCAAGGCATGGGAGCAGCATCCTCTCACCTGCGATCTCACCCTATCCTTGAACGTAAGCGCCAAACAGTTCCATCAGGCGGATTTCGTCACACGGGTACATGAAACGGTACAGCGCCATGGCATCAACCCGGCGCGACTCAAGTTGGAGCTGACCGAAAGCATGCTGGCCGCAGACATCGAAGAAACCATAGACTGCATGAACGCGTTGAACAAGCTGGGTATCATGTTTTCGCTGGACGATTTCGGAACCGGTTATTCCTCCCTGCAATATCTCAAACGCCTGCCGCTCAATCAGCTCAAGATCGACCAGTCCTTCGTCAAAGACATTGCCATCGATCGCGATGACAAGGCCATTGTGAATACCATCATCGCCATGGCAAACAGCATGGGCATCGATGTCATTGCCGAAGGTGTGGAAACGGAAGAACAACGCCAACAACTGATCAGCAGCAATTGCACCTATTTTCAGGGCTATTTGTTCAGCAAACCCATTCCGATCGAGCTGTTTGAGGCCTACCTGTCCAAAGGATGAACATGAAACCGTTTGCCGAATCCTGCGAAATCAATAAATTTCCCATTCTGGAGGTACTGAAAGCGGTGTTTGCCGGGCGGCAACGCGTGCTGGAAATCGCCAGCGGCACCGGTCAGCATGCCGTTTATTTTGGCAGCGAGCTGCCGCACCTGACCTGGCAGACCAGCGAACTGCAAAGCAACCATGCGGGCATTCAGGCCTGGCTCGATGAAGCGCAACTGCCCAACGTGCTCCCGCCGCTGGCCATCGACGTGAACGATGCCCACTGGCCGGCCATATCAGTTGATGCCATCTTTAATGCCAATACCGTGCATATCCTTTCCTGGCCGGAAGTCGAAGCCTTGTTTGCACATATCGCGCAAGTCATTGCACCCGGCGCATGCGTGTGTTTTTACGGCCCCTATAATTACGGCGGGCAGTTTACATCCGAAAGCAATGCGCGCTTCGATGCCTGGCTCAAGGCACGCGATCCAAAAAGCGGCGTGCGTGATTTCGAGGCCGTCAATCGTCTGGCCTCGCTGCATGGCCTAAATCTGCTGGCCGATATCGAAATGCCCATCAACAACCGCACGCTGGTGTGGCATGCCGGCGCTTAATGATCAAACGATTCCAGACACCGCCGGGTGCAGCCGGCCAATCCTGCCATCCGCGCTGGAGCCACCCTCTTTCCGCGTATCAAGCGGCGCGCTGATCACAAAAGACGCCGCATAGCTTTCCGGCGCCGAGCCATCCCATACGGTTCCATCCATCAACACGGAGCGGCGCATTTCACTCTCAGGCAGCGCCACACCGACCCGCTCCGCCGCCTGCCGGTACAGCGCGATCTGGTTAATCTGCTTCGCAACACCCAGATAGTCCGGATCTTCCTTGAGCAAGCCCCATCTTTTAAACTGGGTAAGAAACCACATGCCGTCAGACAGATAAGGGAAAGGCACTTTTCCGTCATTATAAAACTTCATATAATTCGCATCCTGCCACTGGCGGCCCAGACCGTCTTCATAGCTGCCCATAAAACGCCCTGCGATCACCTCCGTCGGCGCATCAACGTAATCGCGGCTGGCAATGATTTCCGCCACGCTGGCACGGTTTTCCGGTTCATCGATATACTGTGCCGCATCCAGTATCGCCATGATCAGCGCACGCGCCGTGTTGGGATTTTCCGCTACAAAGGCCGCGGTGGCGCCCAACACTTTCTCGGGGTGATCCGGCCAGACATCCTGAGAGGAGGCCACCGAAAAACTCACCTTGTCATAGATACCCCGCGCATTCCAGGGCTCCCCCACGCAGAAACCGTCCATACTGCCCATGCGCACGTTCTTGACCATCTGCGGCGGCGGCACCGTGATGGTATTGATCTCGCTGATCGGGTTGATCCCGTAACTGGCCAGCCAGTAATACAGCCACATCGCATGCGTGCCGGTCGGGAAGGTATGCGCGAAGGTATAGAGACGAGACTGCGCCTTGATCAGCTTCGCCAGCGACTCACCGTCGGTCACGCCTTTGTCCCTGAGCTGGCGGGACAGCGAGATGCCCTGACCATTGGTATTCAGGTTCATCAGCACCGCCATATCTTGCTGGAACCCGCCTATCCCCAGATGCACGCCGTACACCAGACCATAAAGCATCTGCGCGGCATGCAGCTCGCCCGACACCACCTTGTCGCGGATCGCGGCCCAGGAGGGCTGCTTCGACAGAACAATCCTGATGCCGTACTTCTCATCGAACCCCATCTCCGCTGCAATCACCAGCGGTGCACAGTCGGTCAGCGGGATAAATCCGACCCTGACCTCCCTGAGCTCCGGCGCATCCGTGACGCTGAGATGATCTTCGCTGCCAGCCATATTCATATTCCGCTAAAAAGTTAAAAATTGTTTGCGCCGTTCTAACCAATACCAGGGAAGCGCTGATTTATTCGTCATCCCCGCAAAAGCGAGGATCCAGTGTCTTTATTTTACTGGGTTCCCGCCTGCGCGGGAACGACAACACCGAATAAATCAGCGTCTCCCTAGACCGTTGCATTTCGGTCTTCAGGCCGCCTCTTTTGCCTGTTTCTGATACAAAAATTCCAGTACGGCGCCACGCAACGCATGGTAGTGCGCATCTTTTGACAGCGCCAGCCGATTGCGTGGCCTGGGTAAATCCACTGTCAATATTTCACCTATGGTTGCAGCCGGTCCGTTGGTCATCATCACGACGCGGTCAGACAACAACACCGCCTCGTCAACATCGTGCGTGACCATCACAACCGTACTGTTTGTGGTCGCGACGATCTTCATCAATTCATCCTGCAAATGCGCACGAGTCAACGCATCCAGCGCGCCAAACGGCTCATCCAACAGCAACACCTTGGGCTGCATCGCGAGCGCGCGGGCAATGCCGACGCGCTGTTTCATTCCACCGGAAATCTCATGAGGATACTTCTGTGAGGCATGGCTCAGATGCACCAGTTCCAGCGCCTCATGCGTGCGCTGAGTTAGCTGTGATTTATTTTCGCTCGCGCCGAACACGCGTTCGACAGCCAGATGTACGTTTTCAAAACAGCTCAGCCAGGGCAACAACGAATGATTCTGAAACACCACGCCGCGATCGGGGCCCGGGCCTGCAATCTCACGCCCTGCACACAGCATGACACCGTCGGTCGGCATCAACAATCCGGCCAGCAAATTCAGCAAAGTGGACTTGCCGCAACCGGAATGCCCGATCAGTGTGATGAATTCACCCTGATCAATCTTTAGATCGATGTTTTTGAGCGCGACAAATTCACCCTGTTTGGTCTGGAACGACATTTGCACGTTTTCAACCTGTACATATTTTTTCATTTTACTTTCCTCAAGTACCAAGTTCGTAGCAGGTGGCGGGTAGCCAAACCAAGCCGCTACCGGCTACCGGCTACCGGCTACCCGCTACCCGCTCTAATATGAAAACCGTTTTGCGACCCTGACCAGCAGCATTTCCAGCAACAGGCCGACGATGCCGACAACAAAAATGGCAATAATGATGTGTTCGACATTCAGGTTGTTCCACTCATCCCACACCCAGAAGCCAATCCCGACTCCGCCGGTCAGCATCTCAGCCGCAACAATCACCAGCCATGCGGTGCCGATCGCCAGTCGTATACCTGTCAACATGTAGGGCAACGTTGCCGGAAACAGTATCTTGGTAAATATTTTCCATTCAGACAGATTGAGCACCTTGGCCACGTTGAGATAATCTGTTGGCAACTGGCGCACCCCCATCGCGGTATTGATAATCATCGGCCAGATACTGGAGATGAAAATCACCCAGATTGCGGCGGGGTTCGCCGCCTTGAATACCAGAAGCCCGATTGGCAACCAGGCCAATGGCGACACCGGCCTTAACATACTGATGATGGGCGAACTCATGTTATCGATGAACTGGATGCGTCCGATGATAAAACCCATTGGAATACCGACCAGTGCAGCAAGCCCGAAACCCATCCCGACACGCCCCAGCGAATTCAGGATATTCCAGCCTATCCCCTGATCGTTGGGCCCGTGCCGATAAAACGGATCACTGAACAGAGCGACAGCGGAATGCCAGGTCTTGACCGGACCCGGAAGTGCTGCGTTGCTCTGAGTCAGAAGAGACCAGATCAGAAGGAACAACACGATGCCGATGAGGGGCGGAAAGAGTTGCTTCCAGAAATAGCGTTCGAATTTCATCACGCTCTCACTTTGAAACTGGCCGCATACTTCTTCGGATCACGGCCATCCCACACCGTGCCGTCCATCAGCTTTGAGGTACGCATCACATCCTTGGGAACAGGCACTTTTACCTGTGACGCCGCCTGTTTATACAGATCGATCTGATTGATCTTTTTGGCCACTGCCAGATAATCCGGATCTTCCTTGAGCAGGCCCCAGCGTTTATGCTGCGTCAAAAACCACATGCCGTCGGACAAATAAGGGAAGTTCACCGCGCCGTCATTGCAGAACTTCATGTAATTGGGATCATTCCATTTTTTGCCCAGGCCATCCTCATATTTGCCTTCCAGCCGCTGATCGATCACCTCTACCGGGCAATTAACATAAGCCTTGTCGGCAATGATTTCGGCGACCTTGTGACGATTGGCCATGTCGTCTATATATTTCGACGCTTCCAGCACCGCCATGATCAGTGCACGAGAGGTATTGGGATACTTCTGCGTGAACTCGGCTGTCGTACCCAACACCTTTTCGGGATGGTCCTTCCAGATGTCCTGAGTGGTGGCGGCAGTGAAACCGATCTTGTCGTAAATAGCGCGGTTGTTCCAGGGCTCACCCACGCAAAATCCGTCCATGTTGCCGACACGCATGTTGGCCACCATCTGGGGCGGCGGCACCGTGATGGTTTTGACGTCGCTCAACGGATTGATGCCGTAGTTGGCCAGCCAGTAATACAGCCACATGGCGTGAGTTCCGGTCGGAAAAGTCTGTGCAAACGTATAGTCACGCTTCTCGGTATCCACCAGTTTTTTCAGCGCAGCGCCGGTAGTTGCGCCCTTGTCCCTGAGCTGATTGGATAAGGTGATCGCCTGGCCGTTATTGTTCAGCGTCATCAGCACAGACATGTCTTTTTTCTGCCCGCCTATGCCCAGATGTACGCCGTAAATCAGACCGTACAACACATGCGCCGCATGAAGTTCGCCGTTGGCCAGTTTGTCGCGCACACCAGCCCATGACGCTTCCTTGGACGGAATGATCTTGATGCCGTATTTTTCGTCGAACTTCATCACCGAAGCAATCACCACTGAAGCGCAATCAGTCAGTGGAATGAATCCCACCTTGACCTCCTTGAGTTCAGGCGCATCCGACCCGCCCGCCCAGGCCGCCGACCGCGTACCCATAGGCACCATGGACATGATGCCTGCTGCACCGAGCAGTGTGCCGGCCTGTTTGATGAAATCCCGCCTGCCGTTTTGTTCAGGTGCCCGTGCGTTATCCGCGCCTTTAAACCCGCCGTCCACAATGATCTTTTTTGACTCGTCCATTTCAAAATCTCCTTATTGATAAAACCGTTGACTCAAAAATAAAAAAGCGTCCGACCGCGTTGATACGCAGTGGGACGCCTTTGTCCGATAGTGCCATTCTTCGAACCGCCGTTGGTCCGTTGATGCTTAGAACAAAGCAACAGTCGTGCCAGAAATATTTATGCTAACTAACCATTTAAAATCAATAAATTATATTTTAAACGCCGTAGCACGCTGCATGGTCTGCGCAAATGAGAAACCACTCTGGTGCGCCGCAATGTCCGAAACAGTGCGTACCTTGCGCCGGTATTATTTTTTACATACCGTTTCCAGGTCTTCAGGCAGAAACGGACATTCCCCTGAAAAAAACAGAAAGCGATTGCGCCCCGCCAGCTTCGCGGCGTACATCGCCTGATCGGCCTGGCGGACCAGTTCCTCCGCGCTGTGGGCATCCTCATAATAAAAAGCAATGCCCACACTCACGCCGACATGAACATGCTCATTGCCGATTTCAATCGGCTGGTTGATCGCCGCGATCAGTCGCTCGCTCATGATCCTGGCGCTGCTCTCGTCGGACATGCCGGGACAAATCATCACAAACTCGTCACCTCCCAGTCTTGCGACGATATCGTCAGTCCGCATCACTGACGAAATACGGGCGGCAACCACACGCAAGACCTCGTCTCCTGCTTCATGTCCGCGCGTGTCATTGACCTGTTTGAAACCGTCCAGATCCATAAGCAGTACAGCCATGCCGCCATTTTTACGCCGCGTCGCATCGAATTCCCGCTCCAGTGCATGATTGAGCTCCATACGATTGCATAAACCGGTCAGGGCATCGCGTGTCGCCAGCTCCGCAAAATGACGGCCCAGCCTGAACGCGTTTCTGGCCAGAATATGCAGGCGGCGCACGATGACGAAAAAAGTCAATAAGGCAAAAACGAACATGCCGGTTTGCAGCCCCCGTAAATAATGCGTCCGTTTGATCGATTGAGCCTCCTCGCTTGAAGTCAGCCGATTCATCAGATCCAGCAAGCGCAGATTGTTTGTCAGCATCTGCCTGTTTGCCAGCCTGATCGCATCCTGAGGAAGGAGTGCCTCACTATCAATATAAGGCAATATGTTTGCGCGTACCGGCTGCCAGATGCGCATCGCCTCGCTGACCAGCTCGGCAGCGGAAGGGTATGCTATGCGATGAAGTTCAACCATTTCCCCGTTACTACCCTGCACCATGCCGCCGTTTGCAAAACCGGACAGTGTACTGTCGAACAAAAGCACCGCTTCACGCAATTCATGATCGATGATGCGACGCTGTTCCTCTGAGTTTTCCTGTTGGAGCTCAAGCAAGGTCTTGGTAATGCGCTGCGAGAGCATGCGCTGACGACCGGCCAGATTGATACTGACCGCGTATTGCGTCAGGTCATCATCTATCCAGTAGTTGGCCGCCAGCACCGAAAAATCAAGCGCAACAAACAAGGCAATTGCATAAGACAGCGCCTTGTAATCAAATTTACCCACCTTGGTATCCGCCTCCCTGCTGAATTATTTCCACAACAGCATTGATAACATCATGACGAAAATCCGCAGCCATACCGCCATAAGAACGGGCATACGGAAACCAAGGCTGCATGCAACCAGTTTTCTTGACCCTAACATTTTCATTCCTCCTTTGCATGAGGCCCGGTTTCAACGGTAAAACACCGCCTCTTAACGGTAAACTCGCGTAGTACTTCCTTAGCGCCTCCCGAGGCGCGCAGGTTTACGCAGCCCATCAGTACCATCTTGCACCACCCCGTTTACAAGCGCGTTACTGCCATACCTTCAAGCCGGCGCCTGAAGTGACCTTCACGTTAACGATTCCTCAACGCCCGCCGCTTCCGTGAGCAGCGCGACATTATCCTTTGTGAAAAATCCCTGAAAATCCCCGTAGCGCTGCACGTATTCGATGATCAACGCCGAAAACGCTGAGGCGGCGGAAAACACCTGCTTCAATCCTTCCTCGCGCGAACCCACGACCTCCAGCAGAAAACCCTTGCCCTGGCTGGCAATGGCCTCCACCAGAAACTCGATGTGCTCACGTCCGTCCCGCTCACCATCTCTGACCGACAAGGCAATGTGATGCAGACGCGCCCCGTAGTTGCGCACAAAGTTTTCAGTCGGGGAAGGCAGCCCATCCAGATGATTCACGCAGTAGGGCAGATTGTTGGCGGTGAACACCTTGGCCGGACTCTCCGACTCCGCCAGCGGTCTCACGCTCTTGCAGACATTGGTCGAAGAATTCTGATCAGGAATATCGTAGCTGCCCCAGTAGTAATAACTGGACAGCGCCAGATATTCGAGCAGCGCCGCCTCGCGATTCTGGCTGTAAACACGCGTTGCCAGATGATCGATCGGCAGAATGAGATCGCCTATATTCAGTTTTTTTTGCAGTTCCTTGGCCGTCTGGTAGGCGTCCTGAACCCGCGGCAGGATGCTGCATTTACCGAGCGGGTGGTAAACCCTAACTTCGTCCACCGCCCGTTCGATATAGCCGATCACATTCTGGGTATAAGGTGAAGGTTTGCTGATGCTCACATTGCTGGGCAGATCCAGTTCCGCCAGCGCCTCCGGCGTAAAGAAACGAAATTCACGCGCTTGCTGCAACTCCAGCACGCTTGCCCGATCACTGACGCGCAATATTTCCCCCAGATAACGGCTATGCGGGCGCTGCGAGCCTGCCGGATGCAGATCGTTCAGGCTGCGAAAAATATCGTAGTAATCCGGGTTCTTAACCTCGCGCAGCAAGATGTCCGGCGAATTCATGTCGATGCGCAGGATGTGCGTCAAATGCCTGGGACTGTCGAGTGTGACCAGATAATGATACGGCGTCATCAGGGCCAGTTCCGCGATGTACTCAAGCGAATTTCCCGGCTCAACGGTGATCATCAGCGCTTCAATGCGGCCTATCATGTCCGTCAGACCGCAGCGATCCCGCGCCTCAAGCAAACGTTGAAGATACGTTTCGAAAAAATTCGAATTGGCTTTATCGCCGTTTCGTGCAAAACCCGTTGATTTCAGCATTTTTTAATACATTCCCGTAGATGAGCATCACGATTGCAGCCGGGTGCAGTGCCATCACCAAGTCACGCTGTATATCCAAGCAATATAGATGCCACAGCCAACAGGCAATAACATACTTATTTATCAACAAGATAGAATATACAATCCGCGCGCGCCTGCCTCGCCATGCACCAGAAACAGAATATTGGTGAATTTTCGCTTCAAGACAGTGCTGCTTGACCGGTATTGCGGTCTGCACCAAATCTATAATGACGACCTTTAGTGTCTCTGCGCTTAAACGCAAATGGCCCTCAATTGTCTGTGACACCGGGTTTGCTGAACCGCAAAAACCGTGTTACTGTTTGCCTGTATATTGAAGCGTTTAACCGATAATTTTTTACCCGAGATTCAAATGACCTACTGTCTTGCCATCAATACGGATTCAGGCTTTGTCCTTTGCTCTGACTCTCGCACCAATGCGGGATTTGATAATGTCTCGACCTATTCGAAGATGCACACCTTCGTATGGCCCGGCAACCGGGTGTTCGGCCTGCTTTCGGCGGGGAATCTGGCCACCACGCAACTGGTGATTAAGCGGCTTCAGGCCGATCTGGACAACGGCGCCACACCCAGTTTGTTCACGGTCAAGAACATGCATGAGGCGGTCGATTATGTCTCACTGATCAGCACCAGCGTCCAGAACATTCATGTGGTGAGGGACCGGGGCAGCGTCAATTTCGAAGCGACTTTTATCCTTGCCGGGCAAATCGGCACGGATCGCCATGAAACGCTGATGATCTACCCGCAGGGCAACTATATTCACGAATCAAATGAACACCCTTACCTGCAGATTGGCGAAATCAAATACGGCAAACCCATACTTGACCGGGTTGTGACACGAAATATCCAGCTGGAGCGTGCCGCCCGCTGCGCGCTGGTGTCGATGAATTCAACGGTACGCAGCAACCTGACCGTCGCCCCCCCCATCGAATTGCTGGTCTATGAAAAAGACAGCCTGAATTTCTCACACCAGCTCTGTTTGACCGAGAACGATCCATTTGCCAGGGAACTGGCCGAAACATGGAACGAGGGTCTGGTTGCCGCGTTGCAAAGCCTGCCCAAATTCGACTGGGAACTGCCCGAGCAAAACAGCAATTCACTGCAATCCTCGCAATAATCCATTCCCCCGAATAAATGGGGATGGTTTTCCTGACAGCCCGCCCCACTCCTCTGCATCCTGAACCTGTCGGATGCCTTGTTTACCTTCAGATGTCGGATCATGCACCAAGTTGAGGCGCAATTTTCACAGCCTGTGCATGCATTTCGCCCACGCCCGCCAGATCATGCTCTAATTTATTGATTATTAATCAAAGTTTTATTCGTCTGTTGACGGGCACGATTCATGCTCTTGTAATTTCAAACCTATACGCTATGACGACCATGAAGACTGCCTACGACGAGATGTACAGTACCGATGGTACGGTACGCGAGCATTACCAGCGCTATGCCAGTTGGCTGAAAACCATCCCGGACGACTTCATCGCACGCAAACGCGAAGCGGCCGATGTCGCCTTTCACCGCGCCGGTATTACCTTTGCCGTGTATGGCGAGGCCAACAGCCAGGAACGCCTGATCCCCTTCGACATCGTGCCGCGCATCATTCCGTCTAACGAATGGCTGCGACTTGAACAGGGATTACGTCAGCGCGTCAAGGCGCTGAATGCGTTCCTGCATGACATCTACCACGATCAGGAAATCCTCAAGGCGGGCCTCATCCCGGCCCGTCAGGTACTGGAAAACAGCCAGTTCCGCCCGGAAATGCTCGGTGTCGATGTCCCTGAAAATATTTACGCGCATATCGCCGGCGTGGATCTGGTGCGCGCTGATACCGGCAACAGCCGCGGTGAATATTTTGTACTTGAGGATAACTTACGCACCCCGTCCGGTGTTTCCTATATGCTGGAAAACCGCAAAATGATGATGCGGCTATTCCCCGATCTGTTCACGCACCAGAAGATCGCTCCCGTGGAACATTACCCCGATCTGCTGCTCAACAACTTGCGTTCGGTTGCGCCTTTTGGCGTCACCAATCCAACCGTAGTCGTGCTGACACCCGGCCAGTACAACAGCGCGTATTTCGAGCACGCGTTTCTGGCGCAGCAAATGGGGGTTGAGCTGGTGGACGGCAACGATCTGTTCGTCAAAAACGAAACCGTGTACATGCGCACCACCGAAGGACCGTGCCGCGTGGATGTTATTTACCGCCGCATTGACGACGATTATCTGGACCCGCAGGTGTTTAACAAGGACTCCATGCTGGGCGTTCCCGGCTTGTTTTCGGCATACAAGGCCGGCAATGTCACCCTCACCAATGCGGTCGGCACCGGAATTGCCGACGACAAGGCCATCTACGTACATGTGCCCAAAATGATCCGCTTTTACTGCGGTGAAGAGCCGATTTTGTCCAACGTACCGACCTGGGAGCTGAGCAAAGCTGAGGACCTCAAATACGTGCTGGCCCACCTTCCGGAACTGGTGGTCAAGGAAGTGCACGGTTCAGGCGGTTACGGCATGCTGGTGGGACCTACCGCGACAACCGATGAAATCAGCCTGTTCCGCGACACGATCATCGCTAATCCTGCCAACTATATCGCACAGCCAACGCTTGCGCTGTCCACCTGCCCGACCTTTGTTGAAAGCGGCGTGGCGCCCCGCCACATCGATCTCAGACCCTATGTGCTCTCGGGTAAAGACATCACCCTGGTGCCGGGCGGACTTACGCGTGTCGCACTGAAAGCGGGCTCGCTGGTGGTCAATTCGTCGCAGGGTGGCGGCACCAAAGACACCTGGGTACTGGAAGAGGAGAACTGACATGCTTTCATCCACCGCAGAACACCTCTACTGGATGGCGCGCAGCATGGAACGCGCGGAAAATACCGCACGCATGCTGGATGTGACCTACCGCATGTCGTTGCTCAAGAGGACGTTGACCGAGCCGCACCACGAATGGCGTGCGATGATCTCCATCAGCGGCCTGCACGAAGATTTTGAAGCGCGCTATGACATGCCCAGTGAAAAAAACGTGCTGTATTTCATGGCGCTGGACAAGGAAAACCCGGGCAGTATCTACAACAGCCTGTTCATCGCGCGTGAAAATGCGCGCGCCATACGCGGCACCATCACCTCGGAGATGTGGGAGACGCTCAATGCAACCTGGCTGGAAATGCGCCGGATACGCGACCAAGGGATAGACACCGATGGCGTTTCACGTTTTTTTGAGTGGGTGAAAGAGCGTTCACATTTGTCTCGCGGCATCGCCCACGGCACCATGTTGCGCGACAACAGCTTCCGATTCATCCGGGTTGGGAGTTTTATTGAACGCGCAGACAACACCGCACGTATCCTGGATGTGAAATATCACATTCTGTTGCCCAGTCTGAAAGACGTGGGCGGAGCCGCCGATTATTACCAGTGGAGTGCGATACTGCGCTCGGTATCGGCATTTGAATCGTATCGCAAGGTTTACCGCGACCAGATCACCCCCAAGCGCGTCGCCGAGCTGCTGATCTTACGCCCCGACATGGCGCGCTCATTGATCACCTGTGTCAATGAAGTCAATCGTTTGCTGTATGAGATCAACGGGCCGCGCTCTGAAGAAGTGGTCAAGCGTTGCGGGCGACTCTATGCCGATTTACATACCGAGACCATAGACAGCATCTTCAGAACGGGTCTGCATGAATACATCACCCTGTTTCTCGAACGAATTTACGATCTGGGGAACCTGATCAATACCAGTTACTTCTGGTCAACGGATGAAGTCGATCCGCCTGCTCAACAACAGATGCAACAGCTATGACCTACTGCGTCGCCACCATGATCGATGCCGGCATCGTTTTTGCCTCTGATTCACGCACCAATGCAGGGGTCGACAATATTTCAACTTTTCGCAAGATGAAAACCTTTGAACGCCCCGGCGAACGTGCGCTGGTGCTGGTAAATTCCGGCAATCTTTCCATCAGCCAGTCCACCCTCAATTTGCTTGATCAGGCTGTGAAGCGCAACCTCGAACCGAACGTGATGAGTGTCGCCTCGATGTACGAAGTCGCGGAACTGATCGGCGCGGCACTCAGGGAAGTACGTCGCCGCGATGGCCCGTATCTGGCAGAAAGCCATATCGACAACAGCGCCAATTTCATTGTGGGCGGTCAGATCGCAGGAGAAGCGCAGCGACTGTTCCTGATCTATGCGGAAGGCAACTTCATTGAAGCCACGCCGGACACGCCTTACTTCCAGATCGGCGAGGTCAAGTACGGCAAACCCATCATCGACCGCATCATCAGCGCAGACACAAGCCTGAACGATGCGATCAAGTCCGTGCTGGTATCGTTCGATTCGACCATGAAGTCGAATTTATCGGTCGGTCTGCCGATCGACATGGCGTGCTACCACAGCAACACCTTGCAACTGGGTCCGCTGCATCGCTTTGACGAACAGGACAACTACATGCAGCGTCTGCATAAAAGCTGGGGTGAAGGCGTGCGACGCGCTTTTTCCCAGCTGCCCAATTTTACAGACTGAACACTAGCAGCCAACGGGCATGGCAAGGTTGCCAGCCCTGATATAAATATTTGCAATGTTCGTTCCCCTCACCCAAACCCTCTCCCGGAGGGAGAGGGAACAATCGAACGCTTATGCGAGTTTCATTTTAACGAAAGATTAGCCATGACTATCCGCGTTGCGCTGAACCACCAGACAAGTTACAGCTTTGATCGCGCAGTGAGCCTGTGGCCGCACGAAATCCGGCTGCGCCCCGCCGCACACAGCCGCACGCCCATCTTGAGCTATTCGCTCAACGTCGAACCTGCCGGTCATTTTCTGAACTGGCAGCAGGACCCCTTCGGCAACTGGGTCGCACGCCTGGTGTTTCCTGAAAAAGCAGAATCGCTGAAAATCATCGTTGATCTGGTCGCCGACATGACAGTGATCAATCCTTTCGATTTCTTTATGGAAGAGTTTGCCGAAACCTACCCGTTTGCTTATCCCGAAGGACTGAAGCGCGAACTCGGCCCCTATCTGGAAGCCGATCCTGCCACACCCTTATTGGCAGACTGGCTTGCCAGAACCCGTACCCAATTGCTGGGGAAACCGCTGCGCACCATCGACATGCTGGTGGGTATCAACCAGCGCGTAAAAGACGAAGTCGGCTATATCGTCAGGCTCGAAGCCGGCGTGCAGACACCGGAACAGACGCTGGAATTAAAACGCGGCTCCTGTCGCGATTCAGCCTGGTTGCAGGTAATGGCACTGCGCCATCTGGGACTGGCTGCGCGCTTTGCCTCGGGTTATCTGATCCAGCTCAAAGCCGACGTGATGGCGCTCGACGGCCCGTCCGGCACCGATCATGATTTTACCGACCTGCACGCCTGGACCGAAGTGTACATCCCGGGTGCGGGCTGGATAGGCCTTGACCCGACCTCGGGCCTGCTGGCCGGTGAAGGGCATATACCGCTGGCCTGCACCGCGATGCCGTCTTCTGCCGCGCCTGTCATTGGCGTAACGGAGGTGTGCGAGACACACTTTGATTTCTCGATGAGCGTCACCCGCATCCATGAAGATCCGCGCGTCACAAAACCCTACACCGAAGCACAGTGGCAGGCCATTCTGGCGCTGGGTCATCAGGTCGACGATGAACTCACCGCACAGGACGTGCGCCTGACCATGGGCGGCGAGCCCACTTTTGTTTCCATCGATGACATGGAGGGGCCGGAATGGAACTTCACCGCGCTGTCAGACAAGAAGCGCGAACTTTCCGGCGAGCTGCTCACCCGCCTGCAAGGGCATTTTGCACCGGGCGCGCTACTGCATTTCGGTCAGGGCAAGTGGTATCCCGGCGAGCCGTTGCCGCGCTGGGCGCTGGGCTGTTACTGGCGTGTTGACGGTAAGCCGTTGTGGCGCGACCGCTCCTTGCTGGTTACCGCCGACGGTGATGGCAAGCAGCAGACCCGTGATGCTGAAAATTTTATGCGTCATCTCACCGATCAACTCGGACTGGATGAAGGTTTCGTGATCACAGCCTATGAGGACGTGACGCAGATCATCGATCAGGAGCAGCGCTGGCCGGACAATCTCGACCCGCTCAATTCAGACTTGAAAAAGACCGACGAGCGTCGTCGACTGGCAGGCCTTATCGAGCGCGGGCTGGGAGAACCCGCAGGCTATGTGCTGCCGATAAAAGCCTTGCCAACCGCTCAACGCGCTGCAAAAGTCAGCGTTTCGGCAGGTTTTCGTTCCAGTCCCTGGCCCTTGCGTCGCGAACATCTGTATCTGATCGGCGGAGATTCGCCGCTGGGCCTGCGTCTGCCGCTGGCCTCTCTCCCCTGGGTTGCCGACAGAGATGAGGACGTTGGACGCGATCCCTTTGATGCAACCTTGGATGCGCCTGATACCAAAGCTAAAGCCGGCAAAAAGTCTGTGCCCAAGGAAAATTATGACCCGCGCGAAATCATCCATACGGCTTTATGCGCCGAGGTGCGTGCCGGCGTGCTGTGCGTCTTTCTGCCGCCCGTGCCTTTACTAGAGGATTTTATTTCGCTGCTCACCGCGATCGAGGATACCGCTTCTGCACTGAAACTGCCGTTAAGACTGGAAGGCTATACGCCGCCACATGACGCTCGTATCAGAGAATTTCGCATCACCCCTGATCCCGGCGTAATCGAGGTCAATATCCATCCTTCATCCAGCTGGACGCAGCTCGTGGAAAATACCCAAACACTCTACGAGGAAGCGCGTTTATGCCGTCTGGGCACGGAAAAATTCATGCTGGACGGGCGCCATACCGGCACCGGCGGGGGCAATCATGTCACGCTGGGCGCGGCAACGCCTACGGATTCGCCTTGCCTCAGGCGACCCGATGTGCTGATGAGCCTGATCACCTATTGGCAACACCATCCGGCGCTGTCCTATCTGTTCTCGGGACTTTTCATCGGTCCGACCAGTCAGGCGCCGCGCGTGGATGAGGCGCGCCATGAAAGCCTGTACGAACTGGAAATTGCGTTCCAGCAGATGGCGGAACACCTCAAACCCGGCGAGGAAAATCCGCAGCCCTGGCTGGTAGACCGTTTGTTGCGTAATCTGCTGGTTGATCTGTCCGGCAATACACACCGCGCGGAATTCTGCATCGACAAACTGTATTCTCCCGACAGCGCGACCGGCCGCCTGGGGCTGGTCGAATTTCGCGGCTTCGAGATGCCGCCGCATGCGCAGATGTCGCTGCTGCAGATGCTGCTGTTACGCTCGCTGGTTGTGCGTTTCTGGCAGACGCCTTACAAGGGCAACCTCAACCGCTGGGGCACTGAACTCCATGATCGCTACATGCTGCCGCATTTCGTGGCACAGGACATGAGGGACGTGGTGCTGGATCTGCAACGCGCAGGTTACGCATTTGAATTCGACTGGTTCGCGCCTTTCCTTGAATTCCGCTTCCCGCGCTTCGGCACCGTGGTGCATCACGGCGTCGAGATCGAACTGCGTCAGGCCATCGAACCGTGGCATGTGCTGGGCGAAGAAGTCGCCGCTGGCGGCACGGCACGCTATGTCGATTCATCCCTTGAACGCATGCAGGTGAAGGTGCGGCACATGAACGACAACCGCCATATCCTCACCTGTAACGGCCGCCCGTTGCCGCTGACCGGAACCGGGGTGCGCGGTGAATACGTTGCCGCCGTGCGTTACCGCGCCTGGGCGCCACCCTCCGGTTTGCATCCGACCATCGGCGTGCAGGCGCCGCTGGTGTTCGATCTGGTGGATACCTGGAGCGGGCGCTCGATCGGCGGCTGCACCTATCACGTCGCCCATCCGGGCGGCCGCAATTACGACACTTTTCCGGTCAATGCGAATGAGGCCGAATCACGCCGCGTCGCACGTTTCTGGAATCACGGCCACACGCCGGGACCGATGCACGTACGGCGCGAAGGACGCAATCCGGATTATCCGCTGACGCTGGATTTGCGCCGCAGCCCGGAACCCATCATGGAGGGGATACCCAGCGAACTGATGCAGCAACAACAGTGACACTGTCGCTGCGTCTGGCTAGTCCATTGCCGTAAAACACCCATTAGTAACGGTCAGTTTGTTCCAGTTGCTGACAGTTAAGGTATAGAATACGCAGCAAGAAACCTGTCGTTCATGGCATGTCATAATGTGCCATCTGCGGACTGTCACTAGGCAGTGACTGAGCGACTGGTTTCTGTAGTAATGCAGCTACTGGCGAGTAAAATGTTGATATTCATGAAACACACAAGATCCAATACATCCTTATAGATCCATGCTCACGGTTATTTTGCGTTTTGCGATACTTGGGTCCTTTGTCGGAGGAGGCGTGTTCTTGGTCGTCCGTGATCTTGCTTCGGCTATTAGCTTTCCGAACATGAGTGTGATTGCATTCGCACCAATTGAAGCGTTAGTGGCGGCTGTCCTAGCGTCGTTCCTGTCGGTGACCTTTGGAAGCTTTCCCGCCGCCGCTGCCGGTGCTTTGTATTGGTTTACACTCGACCGATACACAAAGCGAAACCCGAGGCCGATGTTTCGATTCGTATTGGGCGGAGGAGTCGGATTACTAACTAGCACAAGTTTTGGTCTGCTATTTTCGTTCGGCGATGCTCCAAGCGCATACACACCTGCGACAAATCTGTTGTCGTGGGCATTCGCAGGTGCCATTGGTGGTGGATTAAGTGCGCTCGCCATACGCAATGCTACATATGCTTTCGTTTTTGGAAGGCAAGTGATTTCAGATGGTGCGTAACAGTAGGTTATCTGGAGCCGAAGGCCGATGATTAAAATGATAGGCTGGAATTGAATGCACACCGATCGCTAAGTGTTTAGAATTACGACAAGGTACTATCGGCCAGGAAGATACGGTCGGAGATGAAAACTTGATGCCAGCAAGCTGACTTACGTCACGGATGGCAACGTGCTATCAGCGGGTTTTCCATAAAAATCTTAATCAATTACAAGAAAGAAGATCAATGAGCAAGCTTATTTACATGGCTTTTTTACTGCTGGTCGGTTGTGCCTCAGTTCCAGAGCTCCACCAAGAACTTAGCGCATCAACTAATCATGTAACTCATTCCTATTCTGAAATGCAAACTCAAGCAATCGCTGAAAACAAAGCAGTGACAGCCCAGATTGGAAAAGAATCGCCAATTTTTTTCTTTGAGGAAGGTAAAAGCTACTATGCGACATATTCACTCCCTGATGCCGGATCAAGCAGAAAATTAAAGGTTGTAACCTATTTTTCCACCTCTTATCTACCCGCTGCAAACATACTCTACCCTCACTTCCTACTTCTCAATGAAGCAAGGCAACCAATCAGCAAAGAAAATAATATATCACTTCATTACGGAACTGATTTTTGGGCCGGCCCGTATTACGAAGGTGAGTTAATTGTGCCTGCCGCAGCAAAGGCAATCGTAATTTATACTTCGGAATCTGAAATACCTATCCTCTATTCAGTTTCAGAAAATGGTACGGAGAGAGTCGTTCCTCATGCTCCAAGCGGAAAACTTGTTCTTGAATTATCTGCGCCGTATTCATCTAGCTACAATTTTTCCAAGGCAATTATCAAAGATTCTGTAAGGGGAAGCGATTCACAAAAGGGGGATTTCTTCTATGTATTCCAAATTAATGGCAAGTCAATTGAAAATTCTCGTTCAAAGACTCTATCTATGAATCGAGGACGTGGGTTAAGTATGACGCCCAATCTGGTAGAAAGAGATGTCTCGGTGAATCTTTCAACCTATACTTTAGTCGGCAGAACGGAATATGCAGCTCCGATTTTGGCTCTAACAAATCCAGTATATGAGATAAAGGGTGACATTCAGGCTGCCCTTGAAAAGGACAAAGTTTACGAAGTGCGTGGTGAGCTCGGAGAAAATTACGCAGCTGTTTGGTTAGAGGAAACTATTACACATAAAGTGGTTGGAAATAAGATTGAAATTCACGGCTCACCAGCGTTGGGAGTTTTTAGTAAATAGTCAACGCTTGGCAATATCACATCAATTGATGCGAAGCATATTTAATGCCGGTTGACTAATTTCTTCGTCTCTTTTTTGGCTATTTGACTGCCAGTTAGCTGTCCATCACGAACGACAGTAATGGGTTATTAATGGGTTATCAACAGGCATTCAGTTATACGAATTTTTGTCTGATTGAGCGACAGCTTCATGTCCTATAGCTGACCGTCACAAGCCACTTTGGCTATGACCACAGTGTCTCGAAACCCGACTTTCACCATCAGGAATCGGGGGCCGCAAACCCAACGCTCAGCCAAGTAAACTGACCTGCACATTCACCTGCATGCTTGCTGCGCCCGGACCGATGAAACTGCCTGAAACCGGCGGCACCGTTTCGGAATCACGCGCAACCGCAACGGCAATATGCCGGTTACCGGTCACCTCCCCTGAGGTCGGATCAAACCCCTTCCAGCCGGTACCCGGCAAATAGATTTCCACCCAGGCATGAGTGGTGGCATAGCCTGCTTCCGTCGCCGGGGCGTGCAAATGCGCATCCGGGGTCATATCTTGAAATGACAGCTTTTCTGTAAGAATCAGGGCATAATTTTCCAGACAATCAGGGTTGCATAGCCAAAAAACAGGATGTCAAGAACCGTCCCCTTGCTTTCCTGAATTCTCACACAACTTGACAACTAGTTTCCAATAATGGAAACTAGTTGCCGTATGTTGACCGCACAATTTTAACCTGCCGCGGCGAAACCCAATCTTTGTAAAGGAAAATGCTGTGACTATCGAGCCTAGCCCCGAAGCAGCCATCTTGACCGAAATTATGCTGGCGGTCTTCCGTGTAAATGGTCGCCTTCTGGAAAAAGGAGACCAACTGGTCGAGCCCCTCAAACTGACCAGCGCCCGCTGGCAAGTACTGGGTGCTGTGGCACTCGCCGGGAAACCCCTCTCTGCACCGCAGATCGCCGAAGCGATGGGCATCACCCGGCAAGGCGCTCAGAAACAGGTCAACAAGCTGGAAGAGGACGGCTTCTTCGAGCAAAACATCAACCCACGCCACCAGCGTTCGCCCCTCTACGCCCTGACCGAACAGGGCATGCGCTCCTTTGCCAAGGCAATGGACCTTGAGGCGCTCTGGGCGAACGGTCTTGTTGCCGGACTTACGCTGCAAGACCTGAAGAAAACACAGCAAACCCTATATGCCTTCTATCAGCGACTCGATTCCCCCGTTCCTAAAAAAGGTGCCCGATCATGAAAGCCGTCCTTCACGGCATCGCTGGCACTGCGGCGATGCTCATCATTGCTAGCTTTTGGATTTCCACTCTGGTCTCGGAGATATTTCTGGACGACGCGGCTGTCGCTGCGCTTAAACACGCCATTGTTTACGGCCTTTTCCTGCTGGTGCCGTTCATGGCCGCGACCGGCGGTTCCGGTTTCACGCTTGGCAAGACGCGCAAAGGTTGGCTCCTAAATCAGAAGAAGACGCGCATGGCTATCATCGGCGCAAACGGCTTGCTGGTAATGATTCCAGCGGCGATCTTTCTGAACGGCAAGGCCGCTGCCAGTGAATTCGACGCAACGTTCTATGCTGTGCAAGTAGTGGAACTGATCGTCGGTGTCGTGCAGCTCATCCTCATGAGTATGAACTTCCGTGACGGGCTCAAGCTGTCCAGCAAGCGACGCCTGTGAGAAAATTAAAAACTGGCTGAAAATCTGGAGATGCGTATGAAGAAGACCGCAAAACTGCTGCACCTCATCGGCCTCGTCATGTTTTTGGGAGGTATCCTGCCGTCTATCGTGATGAACTCGGTTGTAGGGGCGAGCACCGATGCGGCGCTTATCTATCATCAGCGACTGTTTGTATCGGCGATCACGTGGACGCTGACGATTCCCGGTATGTGGATTCTGATCGTTGCCGGTAGCCTGATCGCGCTCACAGGAAACTACCGTCCAATTGCACACCGATGGCTCATGGCAAAGCTCGTGCTAGCCGCCTTGATCCTTATAAACGGCACCTTCATTCTTGCTCCGCTGGTCAGTCAAGTAACTGACATTGCCAAACTAAGTGCAGCGCAGGGTCAGCTTCTGCCGGCTTATCTACCGCTCAAGACGAAAGAAGACCTGTATGGAATAGCCAACTTTCTAATGCTTGTAATCGCTTTTCTTCTCGCCCTTTTCAGGCCGCGTTTCAGGAGCGCCCAACCCGTTATCCCACCGGACATAACATGCTAAGATCACGTTTAGCTGGACTCAGAGTGAACACTTAACCGCAAGGATCGCCATGAAAGATCAGGAAGCGCTTATCGCCGTTATGGCAAATCAGGTCGCGCCGACCGTGACAGTCGAATGGATCATTAAATTCGTTCGAAGAACAGAAATAAAGCTCATTCCGTTCCATCATCTCAAGCGAACGAGGACAATATGCGCGGTATTTGTATAGCCTCGTCATTTCAGGGTGATCCATAAGGCCTCTGATCAGGTAAACTAAAATGAGTTTGTCGAGCTAATTTCTTACGATTATACAGGTGAGTGCGTTTTGAGCCAGTCACGCAGGGCAGAATTCATGCGAGTTTGCCAGCCTGTACCGGAAGCGCGAAATGCCTCCAGTACATCGCGGTCAAGGCGGATTGCCACTTGTTCTTTTGTCCCGGAACCTGCCGGACGGCCGCGTTTGGCGCGATACGATTCCATCGCCGCATGCAACTCATCTGCTGTGGCAGGGCGATCATCTTCATTTTTACCATCCCATACATAGTATCCGTCGGACGGAGGTGTTTTCATTGCTGCAATGATCGCTTCGCGCTCAGTCATTTTCTTGGTTGATCCATTCATAGTAAACCTCCGATTCATTCTTGCTTGCCGAGCGAAAACTGATGATTCGCGTTGCGTTGTCCCGATCAATATGCACTACGGTCAGCACCGCCAACCTGTCCATCACGTAAGAAAACGACTGCATGCGTGTCTCAACCCCGCGTACCGTCAGAACATCCATCCGATAACGCGAGTCCAAGACGATTTTTGCATTTACAAAATCCAAACCATGTTTGCAAATATTTTTGAGACGCTTGGATTCATCCCAAATCAGTTTCATTTTCATGCGAATAATTGTATATGCATTAATTTGGTGAATCAAGAGTTGTTTTCGGGTGAAATTAGTGCAGCATGAAACTGATTTGGTCGCTTAACGTGGGCAACGAGCGTCATATTTGGAGAAATCCCATTATTCGCTTCGTCTCGAAACCCGACTTTCACCATCAGGAATCGGGGGCCGCAAACCCAACGCTCAGGCAAGCAAACTGACCTGCACATTCACCTGCATGCTTGCCGCGCCTGGCCCTATGAAACTGCCGGAAACAGGCGGCACGGTTTCGGGGTCACGCGCAACGGCAACGGCAATATGCCGGTTGCCGGTCACCTCCCCTGAGGTCGGATCAAAGCCCTTCCAGCCGGTACCCGGCAAATAGATTTCCACCCAGGCATGGGTCGAGGCATAGCCAGCCTCCGTCGCCGGGGCATGCAGATAGCCGCTGACAAAACGACTGGCTAAACCCAGGCAGCGACATGCTTCGATTAAAAGCGTGGCGTAATCGCGGCAGGAACCACTGCGCAGAGCCAGCGTCTGCGCCGGTGACTGAACGCCCGCCTCTTCTCTCACCTGGTATCGAAACTGATTGCTGATTGTCTGGTTCAACCTGACCAGCATGGCAAAGGTCTGCATGCCTTGCAGCCCGAGTTGTTGCAGCCAGTCATTTATAATTTGACTGTCGTTGACAAAAATCGGCCGCTGGAAAGCCGCCAGATCAATCTGCTCCCCGACTGCATAGACAAAAGGGAAATTCACCGCATAGTCTTCGAGCAAAAAATCAAACGGCGCCCCTGCATAATGCTGAATCACGACTTCACTGGCAATGGTCAGCTTGTTTGAGCCGGATTGAAAATTGACAACGGCCAGTGAATTATCGAACACATCGCGCTGCCATTTAATGCTGTGTGCCGGCGTAATCACCAGTCGGGATGATTCAATGCGCACGTCATGCCCTTCACGCGGGCGCAACAAAAGGCGGTGCGGATTGAGCGTCACCTGAGCCGGGAAAAAATATTCTGTCAGATGCTTGATGCGCAATCTTTGCATGGCGCTTAATCCGGCGCCCTATCCAGCACGGCAACGTGTACCGACATTTCCCTGGGGTATAAGGCCGGGCCAAACTGATTGAAGATGGCCACATCCGCCGCATCACGGCCGAAAGCGACCGTGACGCGCCCGCCTTTGGGCTGCGGTTGCGTCGCATCAAAGGTGTACCAGCGCCCCCCCACGTAAGCCTCGAACCAGGCATGAAAATCCATCGGTTCAAGTTCATGCAAATAACCCACCACCATGCGTGCCGGGATGCACAAACCGCGGCACAGCGCGATACCGAGATGCGCCAGTTCACGACATACGCCCTCGCGCTGCAAGTTGACTTCAACCGCAGATGATTGGAAGTGGCTGGATTCCGGGTTAAAACGAATATTTTTGCGTATCCACGCGACGATCACCGCCACCTGGTCGTAGCCGGGTAACGCACCCGCCACGATTTCCTGGCCCAGATCGATAAACCTGTCCGACTCGCAATAGCGCGAGGGCAACAGATAAGGCAGTACCGCATCGGGCAAATTCTGCACCTCCTCGAAAGGCGCGCCGGGGCTGATATCGATGCCGTCAGCGGTCAAAATATCCGCTGAAGTGTGTATGGCAAACTCACCCGGCGGGGCGACCAGCCGCTGGCAAAGATTGCCAAAATTATCCGTATACTCGATAACCGGCACGCTGGGTTTTAAGGTGTAGGATTCGCGCGCCACCCACTGCTGTATTCCGCTACGCGGACGCAGCATGAGTATAAAAGGCGTGGCAACGCTCACGTCAAAGGTAATGCTGCATCCTGTACGCAGCCACATCTACGCTTTCCTTTCAGCTATACACGCAAATCGTGTTAAGGAAGCGCTGAATAAATCAACCGTTCATGGTGAGGTTTCGAACCATGACTAACTTATGATTAATAATCAATTTGTTATATATTTCGTCCTTCGATAGCTCAGGACGAACGGATTAAATCAGCGCCTCCTTAAAACCCAACCCGAAAATTTTAACTCGGATTCATTAGAAAAAAACCGCGTCATTGGTGAAACTACTAGCCATCTGGGTTTATATCTATCCCGGACGGCTAAAAGCGCCCATTCAACCGGTAAAAGTAGTTGCTCAATTCCTCTGTTTCGGCGCTTTTGTGGCGCGCCAGGCCATGCGCGAAACGCACCAGACTGCGCATCACATAATACACGATCGAATGGTGTGTACCCAACAGTGATTCCAGTCTGGCACGCTCCAGCAACAACACCGTACTATCTTCAAGCACCTCGATATTGGCGTCAATTTTCATCAAATTGCTGCCGACAAAACTGATCACTCTGGCCAGATCACCCGGATCTTTCAGATGGAGCACCATAGGCTCGTCATCCACCATGGAGCTCACTTCGAGCCGGCCCTCAACCAGCACCAGCAACGCATCCTCCAGCTTGCGACTGCCCGGTTTAACGATAAACTCACCGGCCCGGTAGGATTTAACGATAAACAAGTCTTTGAGAATTTCAATTTCAGATTCGCGCAATTCTGATACCAGCGTACTTTGATAGAGCGCCTTCATAATATTTTCATTGGTAATCATTTTCGTCATCCCTCATAAACTCACATCGAACGGGACGCGACCAAACAGCGCCCCACCCATATATATGATCTTTTGAATTTAAAATTCATATGCTCAGCTCCTTTGCAAGAATAATCGCCTCAGCGATTTCCGCCATGCGCCAGCCCTTGCTCATCGCCATATTGCGCATACGTTTATAAGCATCTGCTTCACTATAGCCGTGATCGCTCATCAAGATACCTTTGGCCTTGTCAACCTGCTTGCGTTCAACCAACTGACTCTTCGCCTCCTTTAATTCATCTCGCAAACGTTTGTGTTCGGCAAATCGGGCCGCCGCCACCTGAACGATACCGCTCAGATCTTCTCCCTTAATGTCATGAGACACATAAGCGCTGACCCCGGCGCGCATGGCCGCCTCGATGCTGCGCTCGTCTTTCTGCGCACTTAACACCACGACAGGTTTATCGAGCGTCGTGGACATCAGGCTGATCTGCTCCAGCGTATCCCGTCCGGGTGCATTCGCATCAACGATAATCACGTCCGCAGAGGCCGCCTGGATCGCATTCTCATCGACCTGTTCCCAGGCCAGCACACCGACCACATCGTATTCGGCCAGTTCAAGACTGGCCTTCAACCAGGCCGCCCGATCGCGCATGTCATCGATAATCAGTATTCGTTTCAACCTGTCTCCTCACATTCACTCTATAGCTAAGCAATAACCGAGCCAAATTTAACATGATGAATAAATTGATGTTTTATTATAGTCGTACAAATTCGGCACGGTAATTGTGCCCATATGCACAGCATTGGTGCGGTTTTTGAGAGAATTTCTCTGTTAATTTCTATCAATATTTATTCACAGGCAGTTTATCAGCATCCCATATTCAGACCTACGACCTATTTACCGCGGCAATTTCAACTACGTTAAGCAAGTATTTGGTGCAATCTATGTTCACATCTGGTGCAATTTTTTCTTGATTACGCATCAATTTTATTTACATTTTTTATTAAATATCAATATAAACAATATGTAATGCATGCAATAAAGGAAATGGCATCATTGTTGCTTAAAAATTTATGAATATTACGAATATTCATTCCAGTATTACCAACGACTAATTGGAGAAAAATCATGAATGAGATTAAACGCAGTAAGACGATAAAACATTTGATGGCGGGTGTGTTGGTAACGATCGCAACCTTTAGTTCAGTTTCCGCAATCGCCGCGCAGCCGCTGAAAATTGGCTATAGCGACTGGCCAGGCTGGGTAGCCTGGCAGGTGGCAATAGACAAGGGCTGGTTCAAACAAGCCGGCGTTGATGTAAGTTTCGAGTGGTTTGACTATTCAGCATCTATGGATGCTTTTACCGCCGGAAAAATTGACGCGGTCACCATGACCAATGGTGATGCGCTGGTAACAGGCTCGGGTGGTGCAAAAAGCGCAATGATCATGCTGACGGATTACTCAAACGGAAATGACATGATCGTTGCCAAGCCCGGCATCAAATCTCTTAAGGACTTAAAAGGTAAAAAAGTTTCAGTTGAAATGGGTCTGGTTGAACATCTGCTGCTGTTAAATGGTTTAAAGAAAGCAGGCATGAAGGAATCTGATGTCACGCTGGTGAATGCCAAAACCAATGAAATGCCACAAATGCTGGCTTCTGCCGACATTTCTGCAGTAGGTGCATGGCAGCCAGTCTCGGGTCAGGCCATGGCAGGCGTTCCAGGCTCAAAGGCAATTTACACCTCTGCTGACGTACCTGGCCTGATCTATGACGTGCTGGCAGTCAACCCCATCAGCGTAAAGGCACATCGTGCCGACTGGCAGAAAATCACAAAAGTCTGGGACCATGTCGTCAAATACATCTCAGACCCCAAGACACAGCCTGACGCACTCAAAATCATGTCTGCCCGCGTAGGCATGACACCTGAAGCCTATTTGCCGTTGTTAAAAGGCACCAAGCTGCTGAATCTAAGTGAAGGCAAGAAAGTGATGATCAAGGGCAACGGTTTCAATTCACTTTATGGTTCATCCAAAATTGCAGATGACTTCAATGTGGCAAATTCCGTTTACAAAACCCCGCAAGACATAAACAGCTACATCGATCCTGCTTTTTACAACAGCAAGTAAATAAACAAGCGACAGGGGATCAACGTGAATTTCGCATCAGGAAAAAACAGCTTTTCACTGGCAAAGTACCTTCAAACACACAGGCAGGCACTGCTTGTGCTGAGCTCATTCCTATTGCCGTTATTGCTTTGGTCCGCTGTCAGTTACCTGCCTTTCATCTGGCATCCGAAAATGCTTGTCAGTGATCCCGGTGGCGTTGATTATTTTCATGCCGGCATGCTGGTAGACAAGAGTCTGTTTAAGGATGAAACTGCAAATATGCAGGAACAGCATCTCTCACCGCCTCAGGGAGAGCCTGCCAACCCCATTTACCTGCCTGCCCCTCACCAGGTGGCAAAAGCTTTTTATACTGCCTTTACCAAGCCGCCCGAACAAAAAGACATGCCCTGGCTGCACGAGAGCTTGTGGCATAGCATCACCATCATTTTCTGGGGCTTTGTACTCTCTTCGGTGGTCGGTGTGCCGCTGGGCGTATTGTCCGGCGCCTCTTCCACAATGTCTCGTCTGAGCGAGCCATTCATCGAGTTTTTTCGTTATTTGCCAGCGCCCGCATTCGGCGCACTGGCCGTCGCTGTGCTTGGCATTTACGATTCGCCGAAAATTGCCATCATCGTCATTGGCACATTGTTCCAGCAAATTCTGATCGTCGCCAACACAACGCGCAAACTTGACCCCACCATCGTCGAGGCCGCCCTGACATTGGGAACCAGTCGCCTGCGACTCCTGACACACGTCATTGTGCCGGGAATTCTGCCGGATTTATACCGTGACCAGCGCATCCTGCTGGGGTGGGCGTGGACCTACCTGATCGTCGCCGAGCTGATCGGCACCAGTTCCGGTATCACCCTGTTCATCACGCAGCAAGCACGCTACCAGCATTTCGATAACGTCTATGCCGCCATCATGATGATCGGAATCATAGGGTTTGGAACAGACATCTTACTGGGGAGGCTGGGTCGACGGCTCTTTCCATGGGATAAAAGCCAGAAGAAGGAATAATCATGAATAACCAAACAGATAACAAGTCCTACCTGGAACAGTCCGACGAAGTCCGTGCACGCTTTGACAGAATCAGGGAACGCAAAGTCATACTTGAAGCGCGCCATCTGGGTAAAAGCTATACATCCCAGCAAGGTAACGTGGAAGCACTGCGCGACATCAATTTCAAGATTCACCGCCGTGAATTTATTTGTGTCGTGGGACCTTCAGGCTGCGGAAAATCAACGCTGGCAAGAACACTTGCAGGGCTTGATCAGCATAGCTCTGGTGAAATGCTGATCGACGACAAGCCGGTAAACGGGCCGGGCCAGGACCGCGGCATGGTGTTTCAGGGCTACTCACTGTTCCCGTGGCTGACGATCAAGAAAAACGTCATGTTCGGCCCCAGGATGAACGGATCCTGCCATGACGAGGCGGAACGTGATGCACTGCTCTGGCTGGAACTGGTGGGCTTGAGTAAGTTTGCCAATGCGTATCCGCACCAGCTTTCCGGTGGCATGCGTCAGCGCGTTGCGATTGCCCGTGCGCTGGTAAATCAGCCCCGCATTCTGTTGATGGACGAACCCTTTGGCGCGCTGGATGCACAAACACGTATCAAGATGCAGACACACCTGCTTGATATCTGGCGCAACGTGGACATCACCATCGTATTTATCACACACGATCTGGACGAGGCCATCTTTCTGGCTGACCGCATTCTGGTTTTGAAAGCGAACCCGGGCGAGGTACAAGAAATGATCGAAGTCCCTGTGCCACGTCCGCGCTCCCCCGCGCAATTTGGCAGTCCTGAATTTCGCGCGACCAAACACCGTCTGGAAGAACTGATACATCCGTATGAGCCGGCAGAAGAAGAAGACGAAGAGGAAAAAGCCATCAAGCCTCACCTCATGCGATTCACGCACGTAACCGACAATGTGGAGTAACAATATGCGCTGGTCTGAACTCACCTGGCCTGAAATTCCTGCCGCCCTGGCAGCCGTAAATCATGCCGCCATTTTGCCGGTAGGCGCCACAGAGCAGCATGGCCCGCATCTGGGCTGCGGTGTCGACTTTGTGATTGCAGAATCGCTGTGCCAGGCCGTCTCGGAAAAATTACGGGTGCCTATGCTGCCCACCCTGCCGTATGGATGCTCAATAGGACACAGCAAACGCTGGCCAGGGACACTTTCATTGCAACCGATTACCCTGATCGAGCTGGTCAAACAGATCGGTGACTGGGCTTATGAAAGCGGTGTGCGACGATTGTTTATCGTGAATACACATGTCACCAATGCGGCGCCGCTGCGCTGCGCACTGGAAATGCTGCGTGCCGAGCACAATGACTTGATGGTGACCGTTATCAACAGTGCCACCCTCAGCGAACGGGTGCGCCAGTTTCATTTTGCCGATGCGGCTGACTGGCATGCCAATGATGCAGAGACTTCATTGATGATGGCAATTGCGCCCACGCTGGTGCGCACCGGATTATGCGCTGCAGCCGACGATCCGGATCGCACTGCCGATTGTGTGTTTCCACATCCGGTTAACCGCACCAGCCTGAACGGCGTCACTGGCAAGCCAAGTGATGCAAATGTCGACAAAGGAAAAATCAGTTTTGAATGGATGGTGGAAGATTTAAGCACGCATATTCTGAAGGGACTTACCGAGAGTCCGCCTCTGGATTATCACTACGATTTACATTTTAACGATCCCGCATTGAGCGGTTCATAAATTACCAACATCATTCAAAGGAATTGGAATGCATTCGAACGAAAATGTTTCAAAACTGCAAAAAGAATTGTCCGACAAGGGTGTCAAATATTGCATTGGTGCTTACGTGGACATACACGGCGTGCCCAAGGCCAAAGTGGTGCCGATCGACCATCTCGGGCAGATGTCCAAAGGCTCGGAGCGCTACACCGGCTATGCAGTGGACGGGCTGGGGCAGGCACCCAACGATGACGAACTGACCTCAGTGCCGGACCTGGACCGCGCAATCCAGTTACCATGGGAGCCTAAGATCGCCTGGATGCCGGCCGACAATCATTTTCAAGGCAAGCCTTATCCGCTGAATACCCGCGTTGCACTGAAAAACCAACTGGCCAAAGCTGCTGAACTGGGTTACGGGATGAACCTCGGCATAGAATGCGAAATCTTTTTACTCAGGCAGGATGCTGACGGCCAACTCTCTGTGCCGGATGCAGAAGACAAGCTAACCAAGTCGTGCTATGACGTGCGCGGTTTCACCAACAGCTTTAGCTGGCTCGACAAGATGGCTACCGCCATCAACGGGCTGGGCTGGGATCTTTATTCATTCGACCACGAAGACGCCAATGGCCAGTTTGAATTCGACTTTAATTATGCCGATGCAATCACGACCTGCGACCGCCTGATTTTCTTCCGCTACATGGCCAAACATTATGCACGCGAAGAAGGCCTGCTCGCCACCATGATGCCCAAACCGTTTGCAGACAAGACCGGCAATGCCGCCCACTTCAACATTTCACTGTACGATCTGAAAAATGGCAGCAACCTGTTTGCCTGCGATCCCAAGGACGATCCGCGCGGTATCGGCCTGACGCCGCTCGGCTACATGTTCATCGGCGGCATTCTGAAGCACGGTCGTGCACTGTGTGCGGTGTTCGCACCAACGGTCAACAGTTACAAGCGACTGGTGCGCAGGGGTGCGATGAGCTACTTCACTTGGGCACCGGTGTTCAATTCTTATGGCTCCAACAACCGCACCAATTCGGTGCGTGTCCCTGCTGGCGGTGGCCGCTGCGAATCGCGCAATGCCGACGGCGCGGTGAATCCGTATCTGGCTGCCGCACTGGTACTGGCTGCAGGGCTTGAAGGTATTCGCGAAGGCCTCGACCCCGGCAACCCCAACGAGGACAACCTGTACGACATTTCCGAAGCCGAGCGCAAAGATCGCGGCATTGAGTTCCTGCCGCAAACACTGCAGGAGGCCGTAGCCGCCTTCGCCAAAGATCCGCTGGTTGAGCAGGCGCTGGGCAAGGAATTAAAAGACGAGTTCATTCGCTACAAGACCGAAGAATGGGAGACCTACCACCTCACCGTCAGTCGTTGGGAAGTGGAACGTTACAGCTATATGTTCTGAAAGCACGACAATGAAAACCAGTTGCAAAAAAAAGCTTTCCCTCCCTGTCAGCCGCGTGAGTATTTCACTGCCACCACCGCTGCTGACAGAGCTTGACCGCATGGTACAAAGCCGTGGCTACGGCAGTCGTTCTCAGGCGATCGGCGAGATGGTCAATTATCAGCTCTCTGAACATAAGCGCACACTGGGTAACGAAGTTATGGTGGGAACCGTCACCCTGCTCTACAACAGATTAACGCGGGACTTGCAGAAAAATCTGGCCGATTTGCAATACCAGAACATTAATGAAGTCATCAGCTCGCTTCACGTTCATCTTACCGAAGGCCAGCTGATGGAAGTCATATTGGTGCAGGGGCCTGCTGCAAAACTTCAGGAAATCGCCAATGAAATTATCGCGCTGCGCGGCATTATTACCGGGCGTTTGCAACTGCTTGCCGCGGTCATTCCGCCTGTGCACCCCTTGTAGTTACTGCACAGTGATGATCAGGCAAACTGAGATCAGACCCATAATGAAAGGAAAATCATGACAAATGAACTCTCCAGACTGAACCTGTTATGGGAAGAGACGATTCCCGGTGGGGCACACTGGTCATTTTTGATGAAGCGCGGCAGTGCGCTGCGCCTCACCGATATTGAAGGCAGAGCCAATCTGTCCACGCTGTTTTACAACAGTGAAGAAAAACTTGAGCGCTACAACATGGCGGACACCCTCAAGGCCCAACATACCGCGCATCTGACCCGTGGCTTCGTGTGCTATTCCGACATGGGGCGCGTACTGGCCTCTGTCACCGCTGACAGCTGCGGCTGGCACGACACGATCTGCGGCATGACTAATGCTGCGCTGGTCGAGAAAAAATACGGTATTGCAACTTACCAGCAGGCTCGTAACGCCATGCACCGCAATGCGCGGGACAGTATGGTCATTGAGCTTGGCAAATGGGGGTTGGGCCGTCGCGACATCGTGCCGAATGTGAATTTTTTCAGCAAGGTGAGTGCGGATGATGCAGGCGATCTGCACTATCAATCGAATCACAGCAAGGCAGGTGATTTCGTCGAATTGCGTTTCGAAATGAACGTGCTGGTGATCGTGTCGGCCTGTCAGCATCCGCTCGACCCTGATCCGCAGTACGCGCCAAAACCTGTTTTACTTCAGGCCTGGCACTGCGATACGCCCGATAAGGATGACTACTGCCGCAACCACCGTCCGGAAAATGTGCGCGGTTTTTACAACACCGAGTTACTTTTCAGTTAAGGGGAAAACAATGGCTCTCATTGAAAGTAATCTGACACCCGAACTGGCAAGCTACGACCTGATTTTGCCTGCCGGCGAGTCCTGGCTGCATGAAGTAAAGCGCGGGCAGTTGTTCCGCATCCTGGATATAGAAGGCAATCAGGCGGTGGATACGTTGTTCTACAACGCCCGCAACCCGGAAGAGCGCTACAGCGCGGTGGATACCATCCGGGAACAGGGCAATCTCTACCTGACAGCAGGGACGCAATTGATCTCTACTGAGGGCCGCGTGCTGATGACCATCGTTGCCGATACCTGCGGGCGTCACGACACGCTGGGTGGCGCGTGTGCGGCGGAGAGCAACAGCGTGCGCTATGCCACCGATAAGAAATATATGCACAGTTGCCGTGACAGCTTTTTGCATGCGCTGGGGCATTGCAATTGCGGCATGGACAAGCGCGATCTGACCGCCAATGTGAATTTCTTCATGAACGTGCCGGTCACTCAGCAAGGTGAGCTGACCTTTGCAGATGGTATTTCCGCTCCTGGTAAATATGTGGAGATGCGCGCGGAAATGGATGTAAACGTGCTGATTTCCAACTGCCCGCAATTGAATAATCCGTGCAATGCCTACAACCCGACACCGGTGCGTCTCCTGGTCTGGGATGCGGTTATTCGCTAAGGCAGAACCTTGCCCGTTAAACTATCACATCCGGACGGCCGGATGTACGACATTGAAGCAGGACGTCCTGCGCATTAGGTGAACCATGTTTAATAAAGTCTTGATCGCAAATCGTGGCGTCATTGCCTGCCGCATCATCCGAACCCTGAAGCGCATGGGTATCCAGTCTGTGGCGGTTTATTCCGAAGCGGATGCGCAATCGCTGCATGTGCAGATGGCGGATGAAGCGGTGTGTATCGGGGCAGCACCGGCTGCCGAGAGCTATCTGCGTGGAGAACGCATTCTCGAAGTTGCACTTAAAACCGGTGCTCAGGCGATCCACCCGGGCTATGGCTTTCTGTCAGAAAATGCCTCCTTTGCCGAACAATGCGCCACAACTGGCGTGGTATTCATCGGCCCGACCCCGGATCAGATGCGCCGTTTCGGTCTGAAACACACCGCACGCGAACTGGCTGAAAAAAATGATGTGCCCCTGCTGCCAGGCAGTGGTCTGCTGACCGATGTCGGTCACGCACATGCCGAGGCTGCACGTATTGGCTATCCGGTGATGATCAAAAGTACGGCGGGCGGCGGCGGTATCGGCATGCGTCTTTGCTGGAGTTCGGATGAGCTAAGCGAGGATTTCAAGTCGGTGGAACGTCTGGCTCGCGCGAACTTCAAGGATGCCGGCATCTATCTGGAAAAATACGTCGAAAACGCGCGCCACATCGAGGTTCAGTTGTTCGGGGACGGCAAAGGCTGTGTGATTGATTTGGGCGAGCGCGATTGCTCGGTGCAGCGCCGCAATCAGAAAGTGATCGAAGAGACGCCTGCGCCTAATCTCACACCTGCAGTCAGAAAACACCTGCTGGCAACGGCGGTGAGACTCGGTGAGGCCGTTCAGTACCAGTCGGCAGGAACCGTGGAGTTTGTCTTCGACGCGAACAGCGGCGAATTTTATTTCCTCGAAGTGAATACCCGTTTGCAGGTCGAACACGGCGTCACTGAACAAGTCACCGGCGTCGATCTGGTCGAGTGGATGCTGCTGCAGGCGGCAAAAGAATTGCCGGATCTGGCGTCATTGAAGGTTGTGCCTGCCGGTGCATCCATGCAGGTGCGCCTGTATGCGGAGGATCCCAACAAGAATTTCCAGCCTTCCAGCGGTGTGCTGAGCGGCGTCGAGTTTTGCGAAGCGGCACGCATTGAGACCTGGGTGGAACGCGGCAGCGAGATCCCGCCCTACTACGATCCGATGATCGCCAAGATTATCGTAACAGCCGACAATCGGGACGCCGCGCTGGAGAAGATGCGCCATACGCTGGAGCATACCCGCGTCGACGGCATCGAGAGCAATCTGGATTATCTGCGCCAGATCGTGCGTGACCATGTGTTCAGCGATGGCTTGCAGACCACGCGTTATCTGAATGGCTTTCACTATCTGCCGCACACCATCGACGTGATCGAGCCGGGCGTGCAAAGCACGCTGCAGGACTACCCCGGTCGCACCGGCTACTGGAATATCGGCGTGCCGCCGTCCGGTCCGATGGATGCGCTGGCTTTTCGCATGGCGAATCGCCTGCTGGGCAATGCAGCGGATGCGGCAGGCCTTGAACTGACCGTCTCAGGCCCGACCCTGCGCTTTAATAGCGACACGGTGATTGCCTTGACTGGTGCTGCGATGTCTGCCGAGCTCGATGGCCAGGCACTGCCGTTCTGGCGCAGTCATGCAATCAAGGCGGGCAGCGTGCTGCGTCTGGGATCGGTCGTTGGCGGTGGTTGCCGCAGTTATCTGACTGTGGCAGGCGGCTTTGATGTGCCAGATTATCTGGGCAGCAAATCGACCTTTACGCTGGGACAGTTCGGCGGCCACGGCGGGCGCACCTTGCGCACCGGCGATGTGCTGCACCTGGGCGGAGTCTCCGCATTTGGCGAACAACAGGTATTACCCGATGATTTGATTCCGACTTACTCCCGCCATTGGGAAATCGGCGTGCTGTACGGCCCGCATGGCGCACCGGATTTTTTTACGCCTGCTGACATCGAAACGTTTTTTGCCACCGACTGGGAAGTGCATTACAACTCCAGTCGCACCGGCGTGCGCCTGATCGGTCCGAAACCGGAATGGGCGCGGCAGGATGGCGGTGAGGCCGGCTTGCATCCTTCTAATATTCACGACAATGCCTATGCGATCGGCGCGGTGGATTTTACCGGCGATATGCCGGTGATACTCGGGCCGGATGGCCCCAGTCTAGGCGGATTCGTCTGTCCGGTGACCATCGTTCAGGCAGAACTGTGGAAAATGGGACAGCTCAGACCCGGCGACAGTATACGTTTCAGTTGTATGACGTTCTCGCAGGCCAATGAGCTGGAACGCAGGCAGGATGAGCGCATCGCACACTTGTGCCTGACTGAAGAAATCGCAATGCCTGTCGTAGCCGCTGCTGCGATGGGCAGTCCCATCGTGCACAGAATTCCAGAAAATGGCGAGCAGGTGGAAGTGGTTTACCGCCAGTCAGGGGACAGAAATCTGCTCATCGAATACGGCCCGCTGGTGCTCGATCTGAATCTGCGCTTCCGGGTTCATGCGCTGATGCAGTGGCTGCAACAAACCATGGACGAAGGAAAATTGCCGGGCATACTCGACCTGACACCCGGCATGCGTTCATTGCAGGTTCATTTCGATGGCCGGATATTGTCGCGTGACCGGTTGCTGCAGGAACTGATTGCCGCCGAAGCGCTGTTGCCACCCATTGAAGACATGCAGGTGCCGACCCGCATCGTGCATCTTCCGCTGTCGTGGGATGATCCTTCCACAAAACTTGCCATTGAGAAATACATGCAATCGGTTCGCAAGGATGCGCCGTGGTGTCCGAGCAATGTGGAGTTCATCCGGCGTATCAACGGCATCGCTGATATCGAAACGGTGAAAAACATCGTGTTCGAGGCCAGCTATCTGGTGATGGGGTTGGGGGATGTTTATCTTGGTGCGCCGGTGGCAACGCCACTGGATCCGCGCCATCGCCTGGTGACCACAAAATACAATCCGGCGCGTACCTGGACGCCGGAAAATGCCGTCGGCATCGGCGGTGCCTATCTGTGCGTGTACGGTATGGAAGGCCCAGGCGGTTATCAGTTTGTTGGGCGTACCGTACAAATGTGGAACCGTTACAAGCAGACCGCGGATTTTAAGTCCGGCAAGCCGTGGCTGTTGCGCTTTTTCGATCAGATTCGTTTCTACCCGGTGTCAGAGCAGGATTTGCTCAAAATGCGCGAGGATTTCATAGCGGGGCGTTTCCAGCTCAAGATTGAAGAAACCACCTTCAGCCTCAAACAATACAACCAGTATTTGCAAACCAACGACGAAGCGATCAGCGCGTTTCGCAGTAAACAGCGTGCCGCCTTTGCGGCTGAGCGCGAAATGTGGAAAGTCAGCGGTCAGGCCGAGTACGCTTCGGATGCTACCGTATCGACGGCGGGAACCGACAGTCCGCTCGAACTGCCGGTGGGCAGTCGCGCTGTCGCCGCGCATGTCTCGGGCAATGTATGGGCTATTCCGGTTGAGGTGGGCAGCAAGGTCAAGGCAGGGGATACGCTGGTGGTCATCGAGTCGATGAAAATGGAAATCGCAGTCGTAGCCCCCTGTGACGGCGAGATCGTACAGATGTCTTGCCGCACCGGCGGACAGGTCGCAGCAGGTTGCGATATGCTGGTCATTCAGAGTGAGGTGTGAAATGAACGACAGTCTCGATATCAGTTTTCTGCATGAGCAATACCTGACAGGTCGTCTGCATCCGATGGAGGTGATGGACGACATCATCAGCCGCATCGGTGACGATCCGCATCATGTGTGGATACATCGACTGTCAGTGGAAGCAATACAGAATTATGTTCGCGCATTAGAAGGCAAAGACCCTGCCGATCTGCCACTGTACGGCATTCCCTTCGCCATAAAGGACAATATTGATCTTGCCGGCGCACCCACCACGGCAGGCTGCCCTGAGTATGCCTATCATCCTGAACGTCATGCAACCGTGGTACAGCGCCTGATTGATGCAGGGGCGATTCCCATCGGCAAGACCAATCTGGATCAGTTCGCCACCGGACTGAACGGCACCCGCTCGCCTTTCGGCGCTTGTCGCAATGCTTATAACCCGGACTATATCTCGGGCGGGTCAAGCGCCGGTTCAGCGGTTGCGGTGGCGCTGGGACAGACAAGTTTCAGCCTGGGTACCGACACTGCAGGATCGGGGCGTGTGCCTGCCGCGTTCAATAATCTGGTCGGTGTAAAACCTACGCATGGATGGATTTCCACACGAGGTGTCGTGCCTGCCTGCCGCTCGCTCGACTGCGTTTCCATCTTTGCCCTGAATACAGCCGATGCCTCCCGTGTATTGTCAGTAGCGGCTAGTTTCGACGAACAGGATGCCTATTCGCGCCCGGTGGGCACATACGGCTTTGATTTCGGTCGTGCTGAGGTTTTCCGTTTTGGTGTGCCGAAGGCTGCACAGTTGCAATTTTTCGGCAACCGGCAGGCAGAAAAACTGTTCATACGCAGTTGCGAAGCACTGCGTGCAATCGGCGGTGTTGCCGTCGAAATCGATTTTTCACCTTTCCTGCAAGCTGCGCGCTTGTTATATGAAGGACCGTGGGTTGCGGAACGCTATGCGGCAATTTCGGATTTTTTCGATACGCGCTTTGAGGTGATCCATCCGGTGGTGCGCGAAATCATTGCCGGTGCAAAAAAATTCTCGGCGGCAGATGCTTTTAATGGCATGTACCAGCTCGAAGCTTTGCGCCGTGAAGCCGACAAGGTGTGGGAGAGCATCGACTGTCTGGTCACGCCAACTGCCGGCAGCATTTATCGCATCGAGGAAATGCTGGCTGACCCGATCCGGCTGAATGCGAATCTGGGCTATTACACCAACTTCATGAATCTGCTCGATTGCGCGGCCATTGCAGTACCGGCAGGTTTTCAGAGTGACGGACTGCCCTTCGGTATCACGCTGGCAGCCCCCGCGCATCAGGATATGCCTTTGCTGCATCTGGCTGAGCGATTAGGCGCGCATCCAAATTTATTCCCTGCAGGTCAGGCTTTAGCACGACATGTCAATCTTGAGCCTGGCGAAGTGCTCGGGTTAAAACCCGACCAACATGCCCTTGGTCGCATACGCGTAGCGGTCTGCGGTGCACACATGGCAGGCCTGCCGCTCAATCACCAGCTCACAGATCGCCGCGCGCATCTGTTCGCCCGAACCCAGAGCGCTGCGGATTACAAGCTTTATGCACTGCCCGGTGGTCCGCCTTATCGCCCCGGCATGGTGAGAGTATCACCGGATGAAAAAGGCGGCGCCATTGAAGTCGAAGTTTGGGAGATGCCCGCCAGCGAATTCGGCTCCTTTGTTGCAGGAATTCCTGCGCCGCTTGGCATCGGCACCCTCACGCTGAGCGACGGTGGTCAAGTTCAGGGTTTTGTCTGTGAGCAATATGGCATCAAGAATGCAACTGACATTACCCATTTTGGCGGTTGGCGCGCATATCTTCAACAAAACAGCTGAGTGGAACTGAAACTTTTCAAAACACTGTGGGGACATTCAGGCTCGCTTGAACTGGCGGCTGATCAGGCAGTTGACGCCGGATTTTCCGGCCTCGAAGGCTCTGTATGCGGTAGCCATCCCCGTCGCGAAGAACTGTTACGGGCATTGCAGACGCGGGGTCTGGAATATATACAAGAGATCGTGACAGCTGGCGGCTATGTGCCACGCCGCCATGCCAGGGTTGAAGAGCATGTCGCGGATGTGGCACACCAACTGCAGCTGGGGCGGATGTTCGCGCCCGTTTCTGTGAACATCATCGGTGGTTGCGATGCGTGGTCGCAGGAACAGAGTGTGCGTTTTTTCAGCGAAACGCAAGAGGCTGCTGCACGCATGAATATTGCCTGCAGCTTCGAGACGCACCGCAGCCGTTCGCTGTTCAATCCATGGACAACGCTTGCGTTCTGCAACGTCTGCCCGAACTGCGCCTGACCTGCGATTTCAGTCACTGGGTGGTGGTGATGGAACGACAAATGGATGAGGACTGGGAAGCTGTGCTTGAAGTGGCACGGCATGCGCAACACATTCATGCGAGAGTCGGTTATGCACAGGGGCCGCAAGTCCCGCATCCCGCAGCCCCCGAATATGCAGCTGCACTGGCATCTCACCAGCGCTGTTGGGAAGCAATATGGATCCTGCAACAGGATCGGGGGAATGCTGTCACCACAATGACACCCGAGTTCGGCCCGGATGGTTACCTGCATACGCTGCCATTCACAAATCAGCCGGTTGCCGACTTGTGGGAAATCAACGCGTGGATGGGCAGGACCGAAAAAGCACACTTCCAGACTTGTCAAATCCACACTGGCAAATAACACCCGCAGCGCTCTGCGGTGATAGACAAGAGGCTGCCCGTTTTACCGCCAGCTTTGCCAATCCAGACATCAGACAACAACATCGCGTCTTTTCTGTCGCTATTGACTCATCGGCTTGGTTAACTTTTGTCCGTTACGCTGAAGATATCGAACTGCAAATTATTAAGCACGGTTTTGAATATCAAGCTTACTCAAATCGGGCTGGTTTAACGGATTGCGCAATAAAAAAGGGCACCCTGCGGTGCCCTTGAAGGGGAGCCTGGAAGGCCCCGGGAGGATGAAACTTAATTATGGTAGGCAGTTTCGCCGTGTAAGGAGATGTCCAGACCTTCACGCTCTTGCTCTGCAGAGACGCGCAGGCCGATGGTCAGGTCAACGACCTTGTAGCAGATGAAAGCAACCACACCGGACCACACGATGGTTGTACCAACAGCTTGAGCCTGAATCCAGAGTTGCGGCATCATGTCTGTGTTTACAACGGTGTTGGCGACATAATCCGAGATACCGGTACCACCCAGATGCCAGTTGTTGAACACACCGGTCAGTAACGCACCCAGGATACCGCCTACGCCGTGCACACCGAATACATCCAGTGCATCATCCGCACCCAGCAGTTTCTTCAGGCCTGTGACACCCCAGAAACACGCAACACCAGCAAGTCCGCCAATGACCAGTCCACCACCGATACCCACCCAGCCGCAGGCTGGCGTGATGGCGACCAGACCGGCAACCGCACCGGATGCCGCACCCAGCATGCTGGGTTTGCCCTTTACCATCCACTCTGCAGCCAGCCAGGTGATCACGGCAGCAGCTGTTGCGATCAGGGTGTTAGCGAAAGCCAGGGTAGCCGTACCGCCCGCTTCCAGCGCAGAACCTGCGTTGAAACCGAACCAACCCACCCACAGCAGGGCTGCACCAATCATGGTCATCACCATATTGTGAGGCGCCATGGATTCCTTACCCAGGCCGATACGCTTGCCTACCATGAATGCGCCCACCAGACCGGCAACCGCAGCATTGATATGCACCACCGTACCGCCGGCAAAGTCCAGCGCACCCTTCTGGAACAACCAGCCGCCCTTGGCCGTTTCTATCGCAAGCGTGGCTGCATCCTTGATGGCATCAGGACCTGTCCAGAACCACACCATGTGAGCAATCGGCAGGTAAGCGAACGTGAACCAAAGTGCCGAGAACAGCATCACCGCACCGAACTTCATACGCTCTGCAAACGAACCCACGATCAGCGCGACCGTAATCGCCGCGAAGGTCGCCTGGAACGCAACAAACACGAACTCAGGGATCACCACGCCTTTACTGAATGTAGCTGCGTTGGCCACACTGCCCGTTGCCGGATCAAAAATACCCTTCAGGAACAGTCTGTCAAAGCCGCCGATAAACGGACTCAGCACACCACTGCCCTCGGTAAACGCCAGCGAATAGCCGTAGATTGTCCACAGCACGGTGATCAGCGCGAAGATGCTGAATACTTGCATCAGGACAGACAACATGTTTTTGCTGCGTACCAGGCCGCCGTAGAAAAGTGCTAGTCCCGGAATGGACATCATAATGACCAGCAATGTCGCAACGATCATCCAGGAGGTATCACCCTTGTTCGGCACGGGTGCCGCAACAGGCGCCGCTGCAACGGCTGATGCGGCATCAGCAACAACAGCGGCAGGCGCAGCAGCGACTGCGGATACGGCAGCAGTGACCGCCGATGCCGCATCGTCAGCAAAAACAGGAGCAGACAGGCCGCACAGCACGGCCAGCAGCATAAATGAAGCGATGACTTTTCTCATTTCAATCTCCTTAAAGCGCTTCCGGACCGGTTTCACCGGTGCGGATACGGATCACTTGTTCGAGGTTCTGCACGAAAATTTTGCCATCGCCGATCTTGCCGGTCTGGGCCGCTTTTTCGATCACTTCGAGAACGCGATCCAGCTGGTCTGCACCAATCGCCGCTTCCAGCTTGATCTTGGGCAGAAAATCCACTACATATTCAGCACCGCGATACAATTCGGTGTGCCCCTTTTGTCGCCCGAAGCCCTTGACTTCGGTAACCGTGATGCCTTGTACGCCGATCGCGGACAGTGCCTCGCGCACTTCGTCAAGCTTGAACGGCTTGATTATTGCTGTGACCATTTTCATCATTTTTCTCCTGGAAGGGACGGAACATATTCCGCCCTTATCTTATAGTTAGAACGTATGAGTCAAAGACAGAGCAGTGGTAGCTTTGCCCCAATTACCACCAGCTGTAGGATAGTTGTAGAACCCTTGGTTTGCATTGGTACTGGTGTAAGCTAGACCGACTACATAACCGCTAAAGTCCTTGGTGACGCCCAGCTTGTAGTCGGTATAGGTCGGTGTTTGGCCCAATGCTGTTTTAGCATTCGCTGCCGTGCCCTTGTAGGTTTGCTTTCCAACGTGGCCGATAATCGTGAAACCACTGTCAGCGACTGGGTAAGCTGCAGTCAGGTCAATGTAGTTGGTCCCCTGAGCACCTGGAGCGGTCAGGAACTGACCCAGCGCGTAGGAATACTTAGCAGTGATCCACTTGTAACCAATTGCGCCATAGATTTCGTTGGTGTCAGCCTTGGCATATGGTGTGGTGCCCACAAACGCCGGTGCCGCTGTGTACTTGCCCAGATAGTTATAACGGATGAAACCCACGTCGTAGCTAAAATCAGTGGCAAAGGCGTTTTTGAAACCCAAATAGGTATCCAGTTCCATCGTGGCGCTGCCTGTAGCAATCGCACCGCTATCGGCGATCCAGCTCACATTAGAACCCCATACACCTGCGTAAAATCCACTGGAATGTGCATAATCAAAACCGCCTTGTACTGCTGGGTTATGCGATGTTTGTGCTATACCACGATAGATATAATCTGTCGTTAAGCCAATATTTGCGGTAAAAGGAGACGCAGGCGCAGCGGCTGGTGCATCATCCGCCATTGCAATGCATGGCACAGCCAATGCGGTCAGGATCAGGGTATTCAATAATTTGCTGTGCAACATGATGGTTCCTTTCTTGGGTTTAAAAAAATAAATTTCCTGCGAATCATCATAAGCAGAATATGTGCCAGTATTTTTAATCTATTTAAAAACAATATACTGAAATAAATTATTAACCAACACAGCATACACAATGCACCATGAAGACGCGCAATAAGGATAGCATGCACCAATAGCGTGCGATGCTGTACAGACGTAATTTTGCTACACTGACACAAAGGCAGGATTGAGGATTCAGACCGCAATGCCGCAGGGGCATTGATGAAACAACTAAACATTATCTAAGCGCGATAAAACATGCGCTAAGATTCTGTTTATCCCACGCAACTACGCAGCCAGGGCTGCTGTTGCTGAATGAAGGGTCTGACAGAACTACTCAATTCTGACTATGACGACAAATCCGTCATGTCATCATTGATTCCCCGTACAACTAAGGGGCTACACCCAAAGTTGTTGCGTGAAGAATTCAGGAAACCGTAATTATCATAAGGAGACACACCATGCTGAACGCTAAGATTTTTGAAGATCTGTCCGACAAATTGCACGAAGCGGTTAAAAACAGCCCTGCCAAAGACATCGAAAAAAACATGCGCGCCTTGCTGGCACAAGGTTTTACCAAGCTGGATCTGGTGACACGCGAAGAATTTGATATTCAGTCACAAGTGCTTGCCCGCGCCCGCGAACAACTGACTGCACTGGAAGCGCGTGTTGCGGAGCTGGAATCGCAACGCAAATAATTTTAATGTTGCAGGCGAATTCTTTTGCTTCTGTCATTCCCGCGAAAGCGGGAATCCAGTTATTTAACAAAGTCGCGCTTTGCGCGTCAACATCAAGGTGTTGTCCACTACGTGGATACTTCTTGATATGCTGGATTCCCGCCTTTGCGGGAATGACGATATGAGCATCGCGGTGCTTTACAGCCGCGCGTTATCCGGCATGGAAGCGGAACTGGTCACCGTCGAGGCGCATCTGGCCGGCGGCCTGCCCAGCTTTACCATCGTTGGCCTGCCCGAAACCGAAGTCAAGGAAAGCCGTGATCGCGTGCGGGCTGCACTGCAAAACTGCCACTTTGATTTTCCCGCCCGCCGCATTACCGTCAATCTCGCACCCGCAGACCTGCCCAAGGAGAGCGGACGCTACGACCTGCCGATCGCCTTAGGCATACTGGCTGCGACCGGGCAGATTCCCAAAGACCGACTGGCAGACTATGAATACGCCGGTGAGCTGGCCCTGACCGGTGAACTGCGTCCGATACGCGGCGCACTTGCGATGACGTATCGCGCTGCCAACTCCGGTCGCGCCTTCATCCTGCCGGAAGCCAACGCGGCAGAAGCGGCGCTGGTAGAAAGCGCGGTTGTTTTTCCCGCCAGAACACTTTTACAGGTCGCAGCCCATCTGTCCGGGCGCGAACTCATTACACCCCAGAGCAGTCAGCCGCAAAGCGTTACCCCGCATTATCCGGATATGTGTGAAGTGAAGGGACAGGAGCCCGTCAAGCGCGCGCTGGAAATTGCCGCCACGGGTGGACATAGCGTGCTGATGGTAGGTCCGCCGGGCACCGGGAAATCCATGCTGGCTGCGCGTTTTCCGGGCATTCTGCCGCAGATGACACAACAGGAAGCGCTGGAAAGCGCCGCCGTACAATCGCTGAGTGGCGATTTTGATGTGGCGCACTGGAAAACCCGCCCCTATCGCGCGCCTCACCATACCGCCTCCGGCGTGGCGCTGGTCGGCGGCGGCAGCAATCCGCGTCCCGGTGAAATCTCGCTCGCATTGCACGGCGTGTTATTTCTGGATGAACTGCCGGAGTTTGATCGCAGCGTGCTGGAAGTGTTACGCGAACCGCTGGAATCAGGACACATCACCATCTCGCGTGCGGCCCGGCACGCTGATTTTCCCGCACAATTTCAGCTCATCGCGGCAATGAACCCCTGCCCCTGCGGCTATCTTGGGCATTACAGCGGCAAGTGTCACTGCACACCGGATCAGATTGCACGTTATCGCAGCCGGATTTCCGGCCCCCTGCTCGACCGCATCGATATCCAGATCGAAGTACCCGCCGTGCCGCAGAACGATCTGCTGAACAAAACCGCAGGCGAAACCAGCGCGGCGATTCAATCCCGTGTTGAAGCGGCGCGATCGCGCCAACTGGCGCGCCAACAGAAACATAACGCGCTGCTTTCCGTCACAGAAATTGATACCTATTGCGCTCCAGACGCACAAGGTGAATCACTGCTGCGCCGCGCCATCACGCAACTGGATCTTTCCGCACGCGCCTATCACCGCATACTCAAACTCGCCCGCAGCATCGCCGATCTGGAAGGCTGCAGCAATATTGCCAGCGAGCACATCGCCGAGGCCATCCAGTATCGCCGCATGGATAAAAACGGATAAAGCAGAAATTCGGCCCCGAATAGACTAGCCGAACAGTCTGCCGAAAAATCCCTTTTTCTTTTCCACGAAATGGTTCTGCTGAATATTTTTATTCACGTATTCAACGTAATCCGCATCGTCACGTTTGATATGGTTATACAGCCAGTTGAACAGCATTTTGTGCAATTCTTCCGACACATCTTCACCCAGACTATAACGTTCCTGCAACTCGGCGACTTTGCTGGTAAACAGCTCGTGCACCCGTTTATGCGCCTTGGAAAACGGATAGTGCGCTTCATCCTGCATGCTTTCTTCAAAGGCAAAGTGCGAGAGCGTGTAGTCCACCATTTCGTCGATCACGCGCCCGACGTCTTCCATCTTGTGTCCTCCCGTACGCGCGTCATCCAGCTCATTGATATATTCGACAATACGCTGGTGTTGCTTGTCGATCACTTCGATACCGGTATTAAGATCCTTGCTCCAAACCAACTTGGCCATTCATTTCTCCTGAAAATTGCTATAACGGAATCGACAAAATGCATCCGGCGTGGATGTTATACGAGCCTCGCCGACGTCAATTTGATTTAGCTCAAGTTTTCAACTTACTGTACTGATAAGACATGGTAAAATCGATGACCATTATTAACGGGCATGACAAGCCGCCCGTTTCCCTCACTCCAACCCTCTCCCGGCAGGAGAGGGGGCAAACGTATCGCTACGCGAGTTTCACATTTAAGGCAATAAACCATGAACACTCACCCGATCGAACAACTCCTCCGGCAACGTATCCTGATACTGGACGGTGCGATGGGCACCATGATCCAGCGCTACAAGCTCACCGAGGCCGATTATCGCGGCGAGCGTTTCGCCGACTGGCATCGCGATCTCAAGGGTAATAACGACCTGCTGGTGCTGACCCGCCCGGAAGTCATCAAAGCGATCCATAGCGAGTATCTGGAAGCCGGCGCGGACATCATCGAAACCAACACCTTTGGCGCGAATGCGACCACCCTGAATGCCTACGGTATGGCGCAGTTCAATTACGAACTGAATGTCGCCGGCGCGCGGATTGCGCGGGAAGCCTGCGATGCCTACGCCACACCTGACAAACCACGCTTTGTCGCGGGCGTTCTGGGCCCCACCGACAAGACCGCCACCATCTCGCCCGATGTGAACGACCCTTCGGCGCGCAACATCACCTTCGACACACTGGTGGCGGATTATTCGGACGCGACACGCGGGCTGATGGATGGCGGCGCGGACACGATTCTGATCGAGACAATTTTCGATACGCTCAATGCCAAGGCCGCCATCTTCGCGGTGAAAGCGGTATTCGAAGAACGCGGCACTTCATTGCCCATCATGATTTCCGGTACCATCACGGACGCCTCGGGCCGCACGCTGACGGGGCAAACGACCGAAGCGTTCTACAATTCACTGTCCCATGCCAACCCGATTTCCATCGGCCTGAACTGCGCACTCGGTGCGGAAGAGCTGCGCCAGTACGTAGAAGAACTCTCACGCGTGGCGAACTGCTATGTCAGCGCGCACCCCAACGCCGGCCTGCCCAACCCGCTGGCGGAAACCGGCTATGACGACACGCCGGAAAACATGGCGGGGCACATCAAGGAATGGGCGGCAAGCGGTTTCCTTAACATCATCGGCGGCTGCTGCGGCACCTCACCTGCGTTCATCAAGGCCATTGCCGACATCGTCAAGGAATACGCGCCGCGCCAGATTCCAAGCAATCCGGTCGAATGCCGGTTATCGGGTTTAGAGCCGTTCAATATCGGCGAACAGTCGTTGTTCGTCAACGTCGGCGAACGCGCCAACGTCACGGGTTCCGCAAAATTCAAGCGCCTGGTACTGGAAGGCAAGTACGACGAGGCGCTGGAAGTTGCCAAGCAACAGGTGGAAACCGGCGCACAGGTCATCGACGTGAACATGGACGAGGCGATGCTGGATGGCGAAGCCGCGATGGTGCGCTTTCTCAACCTGATCGCCTCTGAACCGGACATCTCCAAAGTGCCGCTGATGATAGACTCGTCCAAGTGGAGCATCATCGAGGCCGGCTTGAAGTGCGTACAGGGCAAGTCCATCGTCAACTCGATCTCGCTCAAGGAAGGCGAAGAAAATTTCATCAAATATGCCACGCTGGTGCGCCGCTACGGTGCGGCTGCGGTAGTGATGGCGTTCGACGAAACCGGGCAGGCCGACACCTATGCTCGCAAGACGGAAATCTGCAAACGCAGCTACGACATTCTGGTAGACAAGGTCGGCTTCCCGCCCGAGGACATCATATTCGATCCGAACATCTTCGCGATTGCCACCGGCATCGAAGAACACAACAACTACGCGGTGGACTTCATCGAGGCCTGCGCCTGGATACGCAAGAACCTGCCCTACGCCAAAATTTCCGGCGGCGTATCCAACGTGTCGTTCAGCTTCCGCGGCAATGAACCGGTGAGGGAAGCCATTCACACCGTATTTCTGTATCACGCCATTCAGGCCGGCATGAACATGGGCATCGTCAACGCCGGACAACTCGGCGTATATGAAGAGATTCCCCGCGAGCTGCGCGATGCAGTGGAAGACGTGGTTTTAAACCGTCATCCTGATGCGGGCGAAAAACTCGTCAAAATCGCCGAGACCGTGAAGGGCGGCGGCAAGGAACAGGTCGAAGATCTGGAATGGCGCAAAGGCACGGTGCAGGAGCGTTTGACGCACGCACTGGTGCGCGGGATTACCACCTTTGTCGTCGAAGACACCGAAGAGGCGCGCCTGCTGGCAAAATTTCCGGTCGAAGTGATCGAAGGCCCGCTGATGAGCGGCATGAATGTGGTGGGCGATCTGTTTGGCGCGGGCAAGATGTTTTTGCCGCAGGTGGTGAAATCCGCGCGCGTGATGAAACAGGCCGTGGCCCATCTGATACCCTACATCGAGGCTGAGAAACTGCGCTCGGGCGACACCAGCACCAAAGGCAAGATCGTGATGGCGACCGTCAAGGGCGACGTGCACGACATCGGCAAGAACATCGTCACCGTAGTATTGCAATGCAACAACTTCGAAGTGGTAAACATGGGCGTGATGGTGCCCTGCCAGCAGATACTGGATACCGCACGCGAACACAACGCCGACATCATCGGCCTGTCCGGGCTGATTACGCCCTCCCTTGAGGAAATGGCGCATGTCGCAAAAGAAATGGAACGCCAGGGATTCAAGATACCGCTGTTGATCGGCGGCGCGACCACCTCGCGCGTACATACTGCGGTAAAAATCGAACAGAACTATCCCTCTGGCACCACAGTGTACGTCGTCGACGCCTCGCGTGCGGTGGGCGTATGCAGCAACCTGCTCTCCAGTACACAACGGGACGAATACGTTGCATCGATCAAATCCGACTATGCCGAGGCGCGTACACAGCATGAAGCCCGCCAATCCCGCGCCGTTTACGTCTCGCTCATTGAAGCGCGCAAACACGGACTGAAAACCGACTGGGAAAGCTATACACCACCTAGGCCCGCTTTCACCGGCGTAAAAGAGTTGCGCGACTATCCGCTGGCCGAGATTGCCGAATTTATCGACTGGACGCCGTTCTTCCAGTCGTGGGAACTGGCCGGACGCTATCCGAAAATTTTGCAGGACGCAGTGGTGGGTGTGGAGGCGACCAAATTGTTCGCCGATGCCAAAGCGATGTTAAAACAAATCATCGATGAAAAGTGGCTTAGCGCCAATGCGGTATTCGGCCTGTTCCCGGCCAATACCGTGGGCAGCGACGACATCGAAATTTACACCGACGAGACCCGCGCAACGGTCGCGATGACCTGGCACAACCTGCGCCAGCAGACCAAGAAGCCTGCGGATATTCCCAACTATTGCCTGGCTGACTTCATCGCGCCGAAGGATTCCGGAATTGCGGATTACATCGGCGGATTTGCCGTCACCGCCGGCATCGGCATCGACGCGCATGTGGCAGCCTTCGAGAAAAATCACGACGACTACAATGCGATCATGCTGAAAGCGCTGGCCGACCGTCTTGCGGAAGCCTTTGCCGAATTGCTGCATCAGCGCGTGCGCCGCGAATTCTGGGGCTATGCGGCTGACGAGGCGCTGGACAACGACGCCTTGATCAACGAGAAATATCGCGGCGTCCGCCCCGCGCCCGGTTATCCTGCCTGTCCGGAACACAGCGAAAAGGGTCCGTTATTCGACCTGCTGGATGCGCCGAACAAGGCGGGCATCACCATCACCGACAGCTTCGCGATGCTGCCCACCGCAGCAGTGAGCGGTTTTTACTTCTCGCACCCGAAATCGCAATATTTCGCGACTGGCAAGATAGACCGCGATCAGGTGGCAAGCTACGCGATGCGCAAAGGCTGGGATATTGAAACCGCAGAGCGCTGGCTGGCACCGGTGTTGAGCTATTAACGTAGTAGAATCAGTCCGACAACAAACCGGAAGGAGCCATGATGTTGCGCACCATTGAAGTCGAGATAGACGCACAGGGGGTGATACACGCACTGCAAGCCTTGCCCCAGTCGGCAGAGCGGCGCGCACTGCTGACGCTGGTTGTACCGGATCAGGCGGACACACAAACGCCAGTCGACTGGCATAGCTTTGCAGGCAGATTGAACGGTTCACCTAATTTCAATGACGATCCGGTGGAAATTCAGCGAAAGATGCGCGATGAGTGGAATTAAGTGGCTGCTGGACACCAATGTGGTCATCGGTTTACTCAAGCAGCAAACTGCCACCATCGCGCTGATCGAATCTCACCCATTTGATCTGAGCCAAGCAGCCGTCAGCCAGATTACCCGTATGGAATTGCTTGGATTTCCAGGCTTGGTGCAAGAAGAAGAGTTTGCCATTCTGGATTTACTGCAAAACTGTCGAATCCTGTTTATTGATGAAGCTATTGAGCAAAAAACTATTCAACTGCGCCGCACCAGCCACTGCAAATTGCCGGATGCCGTCATTGCCGCGACAGCGCTGGTACACGATCTCATGCTGTTAACGCTCGATCAGCGCCTGCAAAATCTGGTAGCGCAATTCAAAGCCGATAAATGAACCCTAGATTTACACAATTTAAATATCACGGCGCCGGAAAAGTCACGAATAATCAAGTCTTAAGATTTTCCGAACGTAAGGGTTGGGACATTGAAACCGCAGAACGCTGGCTGGCACCGGTATTGAGCTATTAATTTTAATTGGCACGAAAATATGATGCTAGATGAGTATTACGCCTATTTGGCGTCAATGAAAGGACCAGAATTTCTCATTCCTCATTTTGATTCTTTTTTTGGAGAGCCAACTAGAGCAACAACGTTGCTTTTCCTTGAATCGCCCGGGCCGCAAGTTCGTGATACACGATTGATTTCCCTGAATAATGATGATCCAACGGCACGCAACCTGAAGGACCAGTTGGATAAAGCAAAGGTGTCCTTGGAAAATGTTTTACTTTGGAACATTGTTCCTTGGATACGCAAGGAGGAAAAGGGATTTGATGTTCCTGTCAAAAAAGATATAGTTGAAGCTCGTGATTATCATATACAACTATTTAAAATCTTACCTCAGCTGCGTGCACTTGTTTTTCTCGGGAAAAGAGCACAAAGCGATATCGTTTATTATTCAGGCCACACAAATTATAGACTACTTGCTGCTCACCATCCTTCAGCACAAGCTATGTCCGTTGCAACTCGCCGAGATGAGAATATCACCGTTTTTAGGCAATTGAATGTAGCAAACTCATGAAGAATGTTAAGCCAGATAGGGTGGGCACAATGTGCCCACGCAGAACGAAGAGACTGGGCAACGCTGCGCCCATCGACTACGCTCAGGGCATGTTTTGCCCCCTTGCGAAACTGGCGTTATCATATGCGCATTTTAGTAAACGAGGCCAACCATGAACATCACCGCTCAACTGGACCAGCTCAGCACCGCCGAGAAGATCAGCACGATGGAATATTTGTGGGATGACCTTTGCCGTCATGCAGATGAGGTGGTTTCTCCGGCCTGGCATGGTGAGGTGTTGGCGCAACGCGAGCTATCGGTAGCCGAGGGCCGTGTGAATTACCGTGATTGGGAGTCTGAAAAAGCCAGAATCCGCGATGAGCTAAAATGAAGCTGCGCATCCTTGATGCGGCGTCTCAGGATCTGATCGAAGGACACCGCTTCTACGAAAAACAACAAGCAGGATTGGGGGCATATTTTCTCGACTCACTGTTCTCTGACATTGATTCCCTGCAACTTTACGCAAGCATCCATGCGCTGTATTTCGGACAATATCACCGGGCGCTCTCCAAGCGTTTCCCGTTTGCCATCTATTACAAGATAGTTGACCAGGAAGTGCTGATCTGCGCGGTACTTGATTGTCGCCGAAATCCGGCATGGATCAAAACCCATTTAACGAAACCACAATAATCAACGAGGAAACAGACATGACTACACTCATCAAAACCGACACCAAACTGGGCGACGGCGCAGAAGCGCAAGCAGGACAGACCGTCATCGTGCATTACACCGGCTGGCTGTATGACGAGAGCGCGCCTGACAACAAAGGCAAAAAGTTCGACAGCTCGCTCGACCGTAACGATCCGTTCGAATTTCCGCTGGGCGCGGGGCGCGTCATCCGAGGCTGGGACGAAGGCGTTGCAGGCATGAAAGAGGGCGGGTCACGCACCCTCACCATCCCGTCCGAAATGGGTTATGGCGCGCGCGGCGCAGGCAGCGACATCCCGCCGAGTGCGACGCTGGTGTTCGACGTGAAGCTGCTCAAGGTGATCAGAACCGAGATCATAGACAACAAAATAGGCGAAGGTGATACAGCGCAGGCAGGACAAAGTGTGAGCGTACACTACACCGGCTGGCTGTTTGACAAGAGTGCGCCGGGAAACAAGGGAACAAAATTCGACAGCTCGCGCGACCGCGACGAAGCGTTCGATTTTCCGCTGGGTGGCGGACAAGTGATTCAAGGCTGGGATATTGGCGTGCAGGGCATGCGCGTCGGCGGGTCACGCACGCTGATCATCCCGTCAGAAATGGGCTACGGCAAGCGGGGTGCGGGCGGCGTGATTCCGCCGAATGCCACGCTGGTATTCGACGTGGAATTGCTGGACGTGCAGTAATTCGCAGCCGAATTTTTTTCAACCCCGATTGTCCATTAGCAAAAACTGCGTCATACCGGCGAATGCCGGTGTCCAGACCATTAACAATTTCCCACACCAGTGGTTTGTCTGCTGCGCAGGGGATTTTTATAGATGGATTTCCGCCTTCGCGGAAATGACTGAGCTAATGGATTATTTTGGTTTAATCTTTACATTCAATAGAGAGACCTAAATGAACCTGATATCCAAACTATTCCTCGCCCTGCTGTTGTCAGCCGGATTCGTCACCACTGCGTGTTCCGAACAGGCCGCATCACCCGCCTCTAAAACAGAGAAAATCAGTATGACCGAACTGATCAAGACCGACGTCAAACTGGGCACCGGCGCCGAAGCTGTTACAGGACATAACGTATCCGTGCATTACACCGGCTGGCTGTACGACGCAGCCGCCCCTGCGCACAAGGGCAAGAAATTCGACAGTTCGCGCGACCGCGGTCAGCCGTTCGAGTTTTCGTTAGGCCAGGGACAGGTCATCAAGGGTTGGGACGTGGGCGTGGCCGGCATGAAAGTAGGCGGTCAGCGCACACTGATTATTCCTTCCGAGATGGGCTACGGCGCCCGTGGTGCAGGCGGCGTGATTCCGCCTAACGCAACGCTGGTATTCGATGTCGAGCTGTTGGGTGTAAACTGACGCTGTTAGCGCGGGGTGCATTGCGCCCCGCCCCCAACACCAGGAGGGGCAGATGTTCGAGATTCGGATTCATGGTCGAGGCGGCCAGGGCGTTGTCACCGCCGCAGAAATGTTGTCTGTCGCGGCCTTCTTCGAAGGTCGCCATGCGCAGGCCTTCCCCAGTTTCGGTTCTGAACGCACCGGCGCACCGGTGGTGGCGTTCTGCCGCATTTCCGACCGTGAAATTCGTTCGCGCGAACCGGTGATCGAAGCGGATGCCATCATCATTCAGGACACCACACTGCTGCATCAGATCGACGTATTCGCCGGTTTAAAACCGGACGGCTATGTGCTGCTCAACGCTCATCGTAATATTGAAGAACTCGGTTTGAGCGAACTGCTCAAGGGACACCGGCCTGAGCGATTCTGCACGCTGCCTGCAACCGAGCTCGGACTCAAACACATCGGCCGTCCCATACCCAATGTACCGCTGCTGGCCGGATTCGCGGCTTTGTCCGACACCCTTCAGCTTGAATCGGTCATCCGTGCGATCAACGAAAAATTTAAAGGGCAGGTAGCTGTCGGCAACATCGCTGCGGCCACAGAGGCTTATCATCTGGTCAAGGAGATGGTTCATGCTTAAACAGATCGAAGGTTCCAAAGCGGTTGCCGAGGCCATTGCGCTGTGTCGCCCGGAAGTAATCTGCGCCTATCCCATCTCGCCGCAGACGCACATCGTCGAAGCGCTCGGCGAAATGGTCAAATCGGGTGGTTTGACTCCGTGCGAGTTCATCAACGTGGAAAGCGAATTTGCCGCGATGTCGGTAGCGATCGGCGCCTCAGCAGCGGGCGCGCGCGCCTATACCGCTACCGCCTCGCAAGGCCTGCTGTTCATGGTGGAGGCGGTGTATAACGCGGCAGGTTTAGGCCTGCCGATCGTAATGACGGTGGCGAACCGCGCCATCGGCGCACCAATCAATATCTGGAATGACCACTCGGATTCACTGTCGCAGCGCGATTCCGGCTGGATGCAGCTGTTCGCCGAGACCAATCAGGAAGCGGTCGATCTGCACATACAGGCGTTTCGCCTCGCCGAAGAACTCTCCATGCCCATCATGGTGTGCATGGACGGCTTCATTCTGACCCACGCCTTCGAGCAAGTAGACATTCCCTCGCAGGAACAGGTCGATGCTTACCTGCCGCCCTTCGATCCGCGTCAGGTGCTCGACCCTTCAGCGCCGGTCTCCATAGGCGCGATGGTGGGCCCGGAAGCCTTCATGGAAGTGAAATACCTGGCGCATGCCAAACAGATGCAGGCCATCGAACGTATCCCGCAACTGGCAGAAGAGTTTAAACAGGTATTCAATCGAAATAGCGGCGGGCTGGTCCGCACCTACCGCACTGAAGATGCGGAAACCATCATCATCGCGATGGGCTCGGTGCTGGGCACCATCAAGGACACAGTCGACGAAATGCGCATGGAGGGTCACAAAATCGGCGTGCTGGGCATTATCAGCTACCGCCCCTTCCCGCTCGAACAGGTGCGCGCAGCCCTGATGCACTGCAAACATTTTCTGGTGCTGGAAAAGAGTCTCGCGGTCGGCATGGGCGGCATCGTGGCCACCGACGTGCGCATGGCGGTCACCGGCATGGGGCTCAAAGGCTATACCGCGATTGCGGGTCTGGGCGGTCGGCCTATCCTGAAATCCTCGCTGCACAAGCTGTTTCTCGAAGCGGAAGCGGAGGCGCTACCACCGGTTACCTTCCTCGATCTGGATTGGGAGGCCGTCAACAAACAACTGGAACGCGAAAAACACACCCGCAGATCCGGCCCCGTCGCCGAGAACATTCTGCACGACAAGGGTATCGTGTCGGCGAAGTTCGGTTAACGGTCATGGCGATTACGCTACCCCTGATTATGAAAGTCGCCATGCCCGTTTCCCTCACCTCAATCCTCTCCCGGGGGGCGAGGAGACAAACGTACACTTACGCGTGTTTCACGTTAAGGAGAGTCTCATGAGTTTCCAACCCGTCAAATTCTACCAGACCGGCACCTACACCGTCGGCAACCGCCTGCTGGCACCCGATGCGCGCAGCGTGCAGGCGGGGGAGGCGCGCAGCAACTCGATCAATTCAGGACACCGTGCCTGTCAGGGGTGCGGCGAGGCGCTGGGCGCACGCTATGCAATCGACGCGGCGATGGCCGAGAGCAATAACCAGCTGATCGCAGTCAATGCCACCGGCTGTCTGGAAGTCTTCTCCACGCCTTATCCCGAATCCTCCTGGCAGGTGCCGTGGATTCATTCCGTGTTCGGCAACGCGCCGGCGGTGGCCACCGGTGTTGCGGCAGCAATGAAGGTGAAAGGCCGGACAGAGGTGCGCGTGGTGGCACAAGGGGGAGACGGCGGTACTACCGATATCGGTTTTGGCTGTCTGTCCGGCATGTTCGAGCGCAACGATGATGTGCTGTACATCTGCTACGACAACGAAGCCTACATGAATACCGGCGTGCAACGTTCCAGCGCCACGCCGCCTGCGGCACGCACGGCGACCACCATGCCGGTGGGTTTAGAGCCCGGCAACCCCTTCGGCCAGGGCAAGAATCTGCCGGAAATCGCCATGGCGCATGGCATCCCTTACGTGGCCACTGCAACGGTCGCCGATCTGCGCGATCTTGAATACAAGGTACGCCGCGCGATGCGCATGCACGGCGCGCGCTACATCCATATTTTTGTGCCCTGTCCGCTGGGCTGGGGCACCGCATCCAGTGACACCATACGCATCGCCCGGCTGGCCAAGGAGTCCGGCATGTTTCCGGTATTCGAGGCCGAACACGGCGAAGTCACGGGCGTGCTGAAGATACGCCACCAGGTACCGGTCAAAGATTATTTGCAGCCGCAAAAGCGCTTCGCGCATCTGTTCGGCAAACACGCGCATCCGGAAACCGTGGCGCGCATACAGGCTATCGCCGACCGCAATATCCGCAAGTACGGGTTGCTGGACGGGCAAGGAATTGATGACACCACAGATGATGCAAACGATTTTCGCAGGGATATTGCCCCGCAGGGCAACAACTCGCAAACTTGTCATGCCCGTGCACCCTCGCACGCCCTCCCTCACCTCAATCCTCTCCCGGAGGGAGAGGAAGCAAATGAACGCTTGCGCGAGTTTCACGTTAACGAAGGGAAAAACGATCATGCAGCATAAACCCTTCGCGATTACCTTAAAACCCGGCACATCGCTGGCCAATCTGACCGGCACCTGGCGCACCGAACGGCCCGTCTATCTTGACCGTCTGCCGCCATGCAACAACGCCTGTCCTGCCGGCGAAAACATACAGGGCTGGCTGTTTCACGCCGAGTCCGGCGATTATGAGCAGGCCTGGCGCGTGCTGGTTCAGGACAATCCGCTGCCCGCCATCATGGGGCGCGTGTGCTACCACCCCTGCGAAAGTTCCTGCAACCGGGGTCAGCTGGACACCTCGGTCGGCATCAATTCGGTGGAACGATTTTTAGGCGACGAGGCGATCCTCCGCGGCTGGAAATTCGACGCGCCACCCGCCGCTACCGGCAAGCGCGTATTAATCGTGGGCGCAGGCCCATCGGGCTTGTCGGCCGCCTACCATCTGGCACGCCGGGGGCACAGGGTCGAAATACAGGAAGCGGGTCCTTTGGCGGGCGGCATGATGCGTTTCGGCATTCCCAAGTACCGCTTGCCGCGCGAGGTGCTGGATGCAGAAGTGCAACGCATCCTCGATCTGGGTGTGACGTTAAAACTCAATACCAAAATTTCCAGCATCGAACAGAGCATGCGGGGTTTCGATGCGGCCTTTCTCGCGGTCGGTGCACATATCGCCAAGCGCGCGTTTATCCCGGCGGGGGACGCGGCGCACATCGTCGATGCGGTGTCGCTGCTGCGTTCGATGGAAGGGGAAGACAAGCCCATGCTTGGCCGTCGCGTGGTGGTCTATGGCGGCGGCAACACGGCCATTGATGTGGCACGCACCGCCAAACGGCTGGGTGCAACGGATGCGATCATCGTCTATCGGCGCACCCGCGAAAAAATGCCTGCACATGATTTTGAGGTGGAAGAGGCGCTGCAGGAAGGCGTGATGATCAAATGGCTGTCCACCATCAAACAGGCCGACGAGGGTAGCCTCACCGTCGAAAAAATGCTGCTGGACGACAAAGGCATGCCGCAGCCGACCGGCGAATATGAAACCATGGAAGCCGATTCGCTGGTACTGGCGCTGGGTCAGGATGTGGATCTGTCCTTGCTCAAAGGTGTACCCAATCTTGAAATCAGAAACGGCACCGTCGTCGTATCGGATAACATGATGACCGGACACCCCGGCATCTTCGCAGGCGGCGACATGGTGCCGTCCGAACGCACCGTCACCGTGGCGGTCGGGCACGGCAAGAAGGCGGCGCGTCACATCGACGCCTGGCTGCGCGGCGAAATCTATCAACCCATGCCTAAACATGAACTGGCAGACTTCTCCCGTATCAACCCCTGGTATTATTCGGATGCCGACAAGACGGTGCGGCCGATGCTGGATATGATCCGCCGCCGCACCAGTTTTGACGAGGTGCAGGGAGGTCTTGATGAAACCAACGCCTTGTTCGAGGCGCGCCGCTGCCTGTCCTGCGGTAACTGCTTCGAGTGCGACAACTGCTACGGCGTATGTCCCGACAACGCGGTGATCAAACTGGGGCCCGGCATGCGTTTTAAATTTAACTACGACTACTGCAAGGGCTGCGGCCTGTGCGTGACGGAATGCCCGTGCGGCGCAATCAAGATGGTGCCGGAAGAGACCTGATGGGACTGATTTCACAACCGCTGCTGATCACAGCTTTCATGCTCGCCGTATCAAACCTGTTTATGACTTTCGCCTGGTATGGCCATCTGAAAAACATGGCTGCCTCTCCCTGGTATGTCGCCGCTCTGGTAAGCTGGGGCATCGCGCTGTTTGAATACCTGATTCAGGTCCCGGCCAATCGCATCGGTTACACCATGCTTAGTCTCGGGCAGTTGAAAATCCTGCAAGAAGTCATCACACTGTCGGTCTTCGTACCGTTTGCCGTGCTGTACATGAACCAGCCGTTGAAGTGGGATTACCTGTATGCCGCACTGTGCATGATGGGCGCGGTGTATTTTATTTTCAGAACTTAAAACCAAAAAATCCGTCCACGAAAGACACGAATAACACGAATACAACACAAGCCAAACCATGCCAATGAGGGTTTTCTACTTGCAACTAGACCTGTATTTCACACAGAATCAATAATGTACGGCAGTGCCAGCTAAAAATGTCTCGATTCTTAAGCCACAACAATTTTTTTCGTGCTTTGCGTGTCTTTCGTGGACAGAAGTATTTGTAGTATTTAGTAGAGCACCGCCTTTTTTAAAATAAATGACAATGAACAAACCAACACACATACACATCCTCGGGATCTGCGGCACCTTCATGGGCGGCATTGCCGCCATCGCCAAACAATCCGGCTACCGCGTCACCGGTTGCGATGCCAATGTCTATCCGCCGATGAGCACGCAGTTGGAGGCGCAGGGCATCGAACTCATCACGGGTTTCGGCATCGAGCAACTTGTACTTAACGCCGACGTTTACGTGATCGGCAACGTGGTCACGCGCGGCAATGCGCTGATGGAAGAAATCCTGAATCGCAACCTGCCCTATGTCTCAGGACCGCAATGGTTATCTGATACCTTGTTGCGTGATCGCTGGGTGCTGGGGGTGGCGGGCACGCACGGCAAGACGACGACCGCATCGATGCTTGCCTGGATACTGGAGCACGCGGGGCTCAATCCCGGTTTTCTGATCGGCGGCGTACCGCAGAATTTCGACATTTCGGCGCGCATCACCGAGTCGCCGTTCTTTGTCATCGAAGCCGACGAATACGACACGGCTTTTTTCGATAAGCGTTCCAAATTCGTGCATTACCATCCGCGCACCGCGATACTCAACAACCTCGAATTCGATCACGCCGACATTTTTGCGGATCTCGCCGCCATCGAAACCCAGTTCCACCATCTGGTGCGCACCATCCCGGGCAACGGCCTGATCGTTTCCAATGGCCGTGAAGCATCACTGGATCGCGTGCTGCAGCGCGGCTGCTGGACGCCGATGGAACAATTTGGTTCCCCTGATGAAACGACTAGCCATTCGACTAAGCTGCCAGAAGACGGCAGCCAAGTCGCTGGTTATCCACCGCTTGCGGGAGAGGGGTCAGGGGAGAGGGGTTGGCAAATAGATTCCGAAAACCGTGTCACGCTGAACGGCACGCTGCAAGGCACGTTGCACTGGGAGTTGCTGGGGGAACACAATCGCATGAACGCACTGGCAGCGCTGGCCGCCGCGCGTCACGCCGGTGTCCCTGTGGCGCTCGGTCTGGAAGCGTTAGGCCAATTCAAGAACGTGAAACGCCGCATGGAAGTACGCGGCGTGGTGAACGGCATCACCGTTTATGATGATTTCGCCCACCATCCCACGGCCATCGCCACAACGGTCGCGGGTTTGCGCCAGAAGATAGGATCGGCGCGTATTCTGGCGGTGCTGGAGCCGCGCTCCAACACCATGAAGCTGGGCGTGATGAAAGACGCGTTACCGGAGAGCCTGAAAGATGCGGATCTGGTGTTCTGCTATTCAGGCAACCTCGGCTGGGACGCTGCGGGCGCGCTGGCATCCATGGGTGACAAGGCCGTCGTGATGGCTGATCTTGACGCACTGGTTGAAGTCATCGCGGCTGCGGCCCGCACAGGCGATCACATTCTGGTGATGAGCAACGGCGGCTTCGGCGGAATCCACGACAAGCTTCTAACGGCCATGGCAGGCAGCCACCCCAAACAATGAAACCTGCCATGTCCGTTTCCCTCACCCAAACCCTCTCCCAGAGGGAGAGGGAACAAACGAATCGCTGCGCGAGTTTTACGTTAACGAAACTGGCATGAGCAGCGCTGTTCACAAAACAGGGATGCTAAAAATGCAAATAGTTGATATTAAACATTTAGCCACCTGCACCGCTAAAAGAATATGTATTTTATTGTGCTCTACATTGGGTTAGGCCAATTTACATGCCCACGATTTCCACATGAACTTGAATGAACTGAATGCGTACTTCGGTATCCTTGGTGGCCTTGCCGGAGGAGGAAGTCTCTATTACGCATGGAAGAATGACAAGCTTGCGCGGTTCATGCCTCACGACAAGAAAATTGACGAGGCATTTTCTGGGAATGAGAACGCAGCAGGACTTGTCACCAGTGTGCGTTCCATGCTTCAACGCTTGCGGTCTAGCCAGGAGTTGCGCATTGCCCTCTCGGTCGCTAGGAGCCTGTCGGACTTAAAGTCTTCGAAAATCAACAAATTAGCATTGGATTAATATATAATTACACTTGTTATTCAACAAGTTAAAGCTATTTTATGAGCAATTTCAGGCCGATTCGAAGAGATGTGGATTATCTGTT
>CAMTUO010000031.1:0-16465 GCA_947084955.1 uncultured Gallionella sp. | reverse complement strand
GACAAGACAAGACAAGACAAGACAAGACAAGACAAGACAAAGGGCACTTACGTGCCCTTTGTGCTGCCTGCCGTCAAAACACTCAGGGCGCGCCAAAATTGCGCGGATTTACACGACCGGCAACAACTGCGCCAGTCGAAGTGCGTTCGCCCGGCAGAACCGCCAGCAACCGGTTCATCCAGCCATCTGGTGTGTTCTTTATGCCTGGGGTACCACTTTCCATATAGTCCTGCGCATCAAAATGGGAACGGCTGGCATCTGGTGAACCGCAAGCATGCACGAAAGCCAGTGTTTTTTGTTGCCAGAGCGGCATCAATGCTGCAAGAGCAGGATGAAGACCAAAGTAGCCATCCAGATCCAGTAAACCGCCTTCGACTCCTGGGCGAGGGATCGCAATGCCGGATCGATTCTCATAATAAAGCGGGTCATAATAGGGTGCAACCACATTCAACCCGTCCACGGCACCTCGCAGAAATACAACCACCAGGCGCTTGTCAGTATCAGGGGAGCTTGCAGCCCAACCGTTTTTGCCTAGTGGTAAAAGACTCAAGCCTGCCGCACAGTTAATTAGAAATTTTCGTCTGTTCATTCCCTGCTCCTCAGCGATGCATGAATTCGGGGCTGCCTAGTATCAAGGCGGCTTTGAGCTTTTCCGGTGTTTCCTCAACGGTAGCTAAGGTACGTGGAGTCAGTTCCGGGCCGAGTGTATCTGTCAGGTGCTTCGCATCAACCGTCCCTGTGGATTGTTGCATCATTTTGTCATCCTTACTCAGACGGCCGCTACCCAATAGCGTGGCAAAGCTCAGTCGACGCATCATGGCATCAGGATTTAACCAGGCTGCTTGCGTGTTTTGATAGCCATCCGGTGTCAGACATCCATAAAGAGGTTGCCCTAGTTGCTGCAGCACGCCCGTTAGAGGACGATAATTCTGGATGTTTTCTCCGCTTGCGCGAACGGAAGAAACAATATACTCATAAGGCGTCTTGAATTTGTTCCCCTGATTATGGGTGGCCCAGAATTCCGGGCTGTGAAACAGGGTGTCCAGAACTTGACGAATATCACCATCTGTATCCATAAAACGCTTTGCCAGCTTGTCAACAAATGCCTGATCGGGCTGATCCGATACAAAATACTGAGCCAGTTCATAACTGATATGGCGCGCCGTGACCGGACTCTTGGCAAGTATATCCAATGCCTCTTCGCCTTCCTGCTCGCCGCTGCCTTTAATTTTTTGACCCAGAAATAGCTTATCGTTGAAATCGTGACGACGCGGTGCGAAGACAAATCCCATGTTATCGTTAAGTCTGAAACCCCAACCCGTCAGAATTTGTGCGAGCGTAATGACATCTTGCTGGGTATAGCCGCCATTGACGCCCAGTGTATGCAACTCCATGAGTTCGCGGGCATAGTTTTCATTCAATCCGTCAAATCTTCCGCGCGCGCCGGGACTGCCAGGTGCAGTATTGAGCCAATTATCAAGATAGAACAACATTGCGGGATGTTTCGCTGTCGCACCCAGTAAATCCCTGAATCGTCCAAGTGCATTGGGTCGAATGGCTTCTTCCTCAAAGGCACCTACCCAGAGATGATCCAGGCCTTTGCCGGCAAAAACATTGAAGTGGTTAAACCAGAAATCCACCATTACTTCCTGCAATTGCCGTGGGCTTTCGATGGCTCGCGCAAGTCTGGCTTCTGACGCTTGCACCATGATAATTCGAGCGCGCTGACGTGCCTCCTTTGTAGCCTGCGGATCAGGTTTTTCGCCTTTGGCGGTGCGAAGCGGGCCGTACTGGTCAAATAATTGAAGCGGATCAAGCCGTAAGGTGTCCAGTTGCACCAGTTGGGCTGTCAGGTTTTCAGGAAGGGGGATTGATTCCGGATGAAGCTGCTGCTCGATATAAGCGTTGATGCCGATAGATTGAACACTTTTCAGGTCGCCGGGTGTTGGGCCGAAAGCCAGTCGGTTTAATAAATGCAGCGCATCTGCAGGAGGTTCTGCGCGAGCGATACCTGACAGTGACATGAAAACTGATAGCAGGAGCAACCTCGATACAATGCTGGGTACGGATATCAAGCTTTTCCCCCAATAAACGAATAATTAAACGATTAATGCGAAACCCTCGCCTTTAGGCGAGGATTATTAACGCTTGATGTTCTTTCCTGGATGAATTACTGACCAATCTGATGACTGGTCTTGTTTTCCTGCTGGTTGAGCACTTTTTGTTCACCTTTAGTAATATGTCCGCCGTTTTGTGCGGCCATATCACGTTCTTCCTGATGAATTTGACGATCTTCCCTGTGTAATTTTCCAGCTTTCTGTTTTGATATGTCACCTTCTTTTACTTCCTGATTGATGCGCTTGTCCTGATTTTTAAGTCGATGATTCACTTCGTCGCGACGAGGATGCTCTTTGTCCCAGTGTGTTTCTGCAAGCGCACTTCCTGCCGCAAAAGTGGTTAACAGCGAGATAGCTATTGCACTGATAAACTTTTTATTGCTGAACATGTTCGTATCCTTTAAGTATTTGTGGTAGGAGTGGCAGTTTTCGCTGCTCACGTTGCCTACAACGGAGGACTATCCTGTTTAGAATACAGGCAATGTGTAATAGTTTGTTACAGTGGTTGGCTAATGAAATAAATATTCAGCAGGTTATCCGTCTCCTTCCGGTTATATAGCGGGCACTCATAGCCATTCGTTCTATAACCGGTTTGTCTCGTTTGCGGATACACAAGATTGAAAACTGCTTGTCCGAAAGCGGACAGTCGGCAACTCAGGCATAGAGTTGTCGTCGGCCGCCGCCTACTTTATGAAGCCGACAACCATCTTATTGAACTCGCTGTTGCGGGTGGCGCTGACCTGATTGTGACGCGTAATCTGCGCGATATTCAGCGCGGTGAGTTGCAATTCCCGCACCTGCGATTTGTTTCACCCGAAGATTTTTTGAAGGAGATATGAAATGACCGCCTTGACCGTTCGTTTGACTGACGAAAAACACCGCCGACTTAAAGCGTTGGCAAAAACTCGCGGTACACCGCTCAACCGGTTGATTGACGAAGTTACCACATTGATGCTGGCAGAATACGATGCAGAAACCCGATTCCGGCTGCGTGCCGAACGTGGTGTCGGTAACGTAGATGCCGGGTTGTCATTGCTCGCCAAAGCTGAAGGCAAACCAGAGTAGGGTGCACATGGTGCGCAGAACCTAAAACCCAACCGACTGCCAGGTGGCTTGTTTGAAACGCATGTTTCTGCACGCGCATAGCATTTCCTTCAGTCATCCGCTCACAGGTGAACCGATGCATATCTGCGCGCCGCTGCCGCCTGAACTGGCAAGTTTTGTTGCGAAACTGGACGCTACAGACATTTGATGCGGCGGTTGCCGCCCTGAAGAGTTATAGCCGCGTATGCCCCGAAGAGTTATATCAGATTATTCTTATTGAAGTTATTATTTGACGATTACTTATAAACCAGAGAATCATGGCGCAAGTACATCGCATTATTGTCGTGGGCGGCGGCGCCGCCGGTCTTGAACTGGTCACCAAACTGGGCAGAAAGCTGGGCAAAAACAATCTCGCCGAGATCACGCTGATCGATGCCAGTCGCACCCATATCTGGAAGCCCTTGCTGCATGAAGTAGCGGCGGGCACGCTGGACTCCTCCGAGGATGAACTGGAATATCTGGCGCAGGCGCGCTGGAATCATTTTCGCTATCGTCTGGGGCGCGTGGTCGGCCTGGATCGCGAGCGCCGTGAAGTGCTGCTGGCGCCTACCTTGAACGATGAAGGCATCGAGATTATCCCCGAGCGGCGTTTCGGCTATGACACGCTGGTGTTTGCGGTGGGCAGCCTGAGCAACGACTTTGGTATTCCGGGTGTACAGGAACACTGTCTTTTTCTTGACAGTACCGAGCAGGCCGAGCGCTTTCAGCAGAGTCTGCTTAACAGCATGCTCAAGGCGCACACTCAGGGCAAGCCGATCAAAGCGGGACAACTGGATGTCGCTATCGTGGGTGCCGGGGCTACCGGTGTGGAACTAGCCGCCCAGCTGCACTTGGTCACCCGTCTGGTTTCCGCGTACGGCCTGGATACCATCGATCCGGCAGAAGACATCAAGTTGCATGTGATTGAAGCAGGTCCGCACATTCTGCCCGCGCTGCCCCTTAAACTATCCAGCGCGGCGCTGCGTGAGCTGCATCATCTGGGGGTCACTGTGCACGTCAACCAGCGAGTGGTGGAAATCAACGAGCAGGGTATTCTGTCCGCATCAGGTGCGATGATTCCGGCTGCGATCAAGGTGTGGGCGGCCGGCATCAAGGCACCGGAATTTCTGAAAGACATTGCAGGGCTGGAAACCAACCGCATCAATCAACTGGTGGTCAAACGCAATCTGCAGAGTACCCGCGACGAAAATATCTTTGCCATCGGCGACTGTGCAGCCTGTCCCATGGATGAACTGGGGAATAATGTGCCGCCACGCGCGCAGGCCGCCCACCAGCAGGCGTCTACCTTGTATCTGAGTTTGCAGCGCCGTCTCAAAGGTGTGCCGCCGCTCGACTACACTTACCGGGATTTTGGCTCTCTTGTGGCGCTGGGTAAATACAGTACGGTCGGTAATCTGATGGGTGGTCTGGCGGGTAGCATGATGATTTCAGGCTATATCGCCCGCTTCGTCTATCTCTCGCTGTACAAGGTGCATCAGGCGACGCTCTACGGATGGCCGCGCGCCTTGCTTATCACCTTGCTGCATTTTCTGCGCAAAGGTATCGATCCTCAGGTGAAACTGCACTGAGTGTTGCGCGCGTGGTTACAGATTGCGCGCAGCCAGCCATTCTTCCAGCGTGACGATCACCCAGAGCATCTTGCCGTAATAGGTGGCGTGTCCGGTCATGTGTTCGCTGCGGATATGCTCCAGATAAGCCGGTTGCAGCCAGCCGCGCTTTTTGAAGTCGGATAAGCGATCTTCGATTCGTTCGCGCAACGGCGCGTCATCGCGCGCCCAGATGCCAAACGGCAGGCCGAAACCGTGTTTGCGTTTGTTGATGATTTCATCCGGCAAATAGCCCTGGAGCGCCTTCTTGTAAAACCAGCGCAACTGCTGACCCCTGACCTTCCAGTCGGGCGGCACCTCGCCCGAGAAAGCGACCATGGCGTCATCGAGCAGCGGATAGTGCACGGCAATGCCGGCCGCCTCACACATGCCGTTCACCTTGCGCAAATCGTTGTCCGCCAGCGTGAATTTCAGATCCAGATGCAGCATTTGATTAATACAGGAGGCAGAGTCGGCGCGCTGATAGGCGTCTTTTAACGCAGCGACGGGGAGCGCCGGATCAATGGCGGCCAGAAAATCTGCGCTGAACATCTGATCAAGCGGTTGTTGATAAGTATAGTTGTACGACTCCATGCGTTCGGGCAGCGGCACATTCGCCTGACGTAAATAGCTCTGTAGTTTTCGGGTGGGCGGGAGCCGGTCCAGTCCGGGCATGCTGGCCAAAGGTTCGATCAGGCCATGGCGCAACAGGGCGGGCAGGGCATGGTAAGCTTCAAAAACCTTTTGTTTCGCGTAGCGCGAATTGCCGCCGAAAATCTCATCACCGCCGTCACCGGCTAGCATCACCTGATAGCCGTCTGCCTGTGCCAGGCGGGCGCAGAAATAGCTTGGCACGGCGGATTCGTTGGCGAACGGCTCATCGTAATGGGCGGCAATCACGGGGATCGCGCTGAGGATGTCGGCGGGGCGCAGGTAATATTCACGCATATCCAGCCCGAAGCGGCGTCCGGCGATGCGGGCGTACTCCATCTCGTCAAATCCGTCGGCGGCAAAACCGATCGAATACGTGCGTGCCGCCTTGTTCTGAAACTCGGCGAGTTTGCCCGCGACCGTCGAACTGTCAGTCCCACCGGAGAGAAAGGCGGCCGTGGCGTCCTTGTCGGCCGAGCGGGCGATGCTTGCATTCAGTATTTCGTGGAAACGTGATGACATCTCTTCAAAATCATGGCGGGGCTGATCGCGATAGCGCATTTTCCAGTAAAAATTGCGTTCGAGTTGTCCATTCCTGAAACAGACGTATTGGCCGGGCAACAGTTTTTCTACGCCTTCAAAGATGGTGGCCGGGGCGGGTATGTCAAAAAAATACAGGTAGTGGTACAGCGATTGCAGGGAAAGTTGCCCGCCGACGTCCGGGTGCGCGGCCACCGCATCGCTGCGGCTGGCGAAAATAAGCTGTTTGTTTCTGACTGCAAAACTTAGGGTATGGATGCCGCTTCGGTCGATGGCAAGCCAGGTCTGTCCGGTTTTGCTGTCCATCACCGCCAGCGAAAACGGCCCGCTGATCTGTTGCAGTGCGGCGACGCCCGACGCCTGCCAGCAGGCAAGCAGTTGTGATGCGCTGGCGAGGATGCCCGCCAGACGCGGTTCCCCTGTCAGGGCAAGACAAAGGTGGTCGGCCTGGGCTAGTTGCTGATCGCCGGCCAGTGCGGATCCGTGATGGAAAATTGTGCTCATGACGGATAGCTGCGCGTGCGCCTTGTGTCCCATTTCGGTCAGCAACGAGTCGTGATCGCTTGCTTGGATGTCGCCGCTGTTAAACCAGCCCCAGAGTTTGTTCATGTTGATTTTCCGTAAGTCCTTGCCGCCCGGATTGCGCGCAAAGCGCAAATCATACCGTTTCCTGGCAAAACGAGTATACAAAGCATGAAAACCCGCCGTCAAAACTGGTAATATTTGGGCAGGGTCGGCGAGTGTGTAACCCCTGTCGCATGGGGCAGGTCTTGCCGGATGCGCTCAGCGCCTCGACAGTCAGGCAATCTTGCATGGATTTCTGCCACGAAGAAAACAACAAGGAAACGCGATCAGTGTCTCTGGTTTCAGTCATTATCCCCAGTTTTAATTGTGAGGCGTATATCGCCGAGACGATCAATGGTGTGCTCGCTCAATCCTGTAAGGAGATCGAGATCATCGTGGTGGATGATGGCTCAACGGACCGCACCCGCGACATTGTTGCCGCATTCGGCGCGCCGGTGCGTCTGATTGCGCAAGCTAATGCAGGCCGCTGCGCCGCCCGCAACCGCGGGATACGCGAGGCGCGCGGTGAATACATCTGTCTGCTGGATCACGACGACTACTGGTTTTTCGACAAGCTGGCGCAGCAACTGGAACAGTTCCAGATGCACCCGGAAGCCGGTGCGGTGTATGGCGCGTTTATCTTCTGGCATGCCAGTGATCAGGGCGTTTTTCCCGCACCGGACAGCTTCGCTTTGTCATCTTACCCTGCGGGTGTGGATGAGAAACTCTCAGGCTGGATATACCACCTCTCTTTGCTGGATATCTATCCGCTGACCAGTACTATCATGTTTCGCGCCGAGGTGTTCGGAAAATGCGGAGATTATGACGAGTCATTGCCCTACAGCGAGGACTGGGATTTGTTGCTGCGCGTTGCACGGGAATATCCGTTCATCAAGTTGAACCGCCCGAACACGCTGTATCGTCAGCATGTGCAGCAGGGCAGTCGCGTCATCCGGGATATTGATTACCGCACCGTGCTGTTGACGCAGGCGGCCAGAAAATGGGGGCTGTGCAGTCCGGACGGACAATGTGTGACGCGCCGGCAGTTTTATACGCAGCTGGCTGCCTATCACGCCTGTTTTGCGCTGAGTCATTTGCAAGGCGGAAAGCTTTCTATCGCTCTGAAATCATTCATGAAAGCCTGGTGGTCCTGCCCGTTCCGGCTGAAATATCTGGCGTATATTCCCGCCGCCTTGCTGGGATGGCGGCCAAAATGGTAAGCGGCGCGGATGGATTTAATGGACACAGCCTGTGAGTGAGCAGAATGCGGCGGTGATTGCGCGGGTGTTGTCGGGCGCCCGCTGGGCGACCCTGTTGCGGCTGGCCGCGCAAATCATCAGCTGGCTGAGCACCATTATCGTGGTGCGCTTCATCAGCACCCATGACTATGGCCTCAATGCCATGCTGGAAGCGCCGCTGGAGTTGCTTTTTTTGCTCAGCACATTTGGCCTGGATTCGGCGCTGGTACGTGCAAAAAACCTCGAACAGAACGAGTTGCAGAGCGTATTCGGCTGGCTGCTGCTGGTCAACGGCGGGCTCTTTATGGCCTATTTTTCGGCGGGGCGTTGCTGGCCGCCTATTTCAAGGCGCCCGATCTGGCGCCGCTGGCGCGCGTGCTGTCCTTCATTTTTCTGCTGGTGCCGTTCCGGGTCATCCCCAATGCCTTGCTGGATCGCGACCTGAAATTCAAACTCAAGGCCTCGGTGGAGTTGACGGCCGGCGTGATCACCACGGCGGTCACACTGGTGCTGGCCATCAGGGGCTTTGGGGTGTGGGCGCTGGTGCTCGGGGTACTGACCAATCGTGTGTTGCTGGCCGTGCTGCTGATGAGTCTGCAACCCTGGCTGATCAGACCCGCGTTCAGGTTTGGCGAGGTGCGCGGCATGATCGCCTTCGGCGGCATCATGGCGCTGGCGAGTGCGGTGGCGATCCTGGGTAATATGCTGCCGGTGCTGATTGCAGGTCCCCGACTGGGGGCGGAAGCGCTGGGTATTTTTGCGGTCGCACTGTCATTTGCACTGCTGCCGCTTGCCAAGATCATGCCGGTACTCATCCCGGTTATTTTTCCGGCATTCGCCAAGTTTCAGGGGCAGCCGCTGGCTGTTGCGCATTATCTGGAAAAAACCCTGGGTGTCGTCAGCATCGCCTTGCTGCCTGTGATGATCGGGCTCGCCTGTGTGTCCGAAGAGTTTGTGATGACGGTACTGGGTGAGAAATGGCTGCAAAGCGCGCTGCCGCTGGCGTTGCTGTCGCTGGCCGTGCCGTTCAGGGGCACGGCTTCGTTGTTCAGACAGGTGCTGGGCGGCATCGGCTGCGCCGACCTTGCCTTAAAATCGGTGCTGGTTTACCTGCTGTTGTTCCTGCCGCTGGTGGTGGCAGGCGCGCGCTTCGGCATCATGGGCATCGTTGTGGCGGTGATGCTGACCGAACCGCTGGTTGCGCTCGTCACGATACAAATCAGCCGGCGCGTGATTGCCACCTCGCTGTTCAGGGTAGCCCTGAGTTTGCGTCCGGCCATCACGGCATCGGCGGCGATGGCCGTTGCCGTGTTGAGCGTAAAGTTATTGCTGGGGCCGCAGAGCGAACTGGTGCGGCTGATCGCGGAAGTGCTCACCGGCGTTGTGATGTATCTTGCCATGTTGCGGGTGTTTTTTGCAGGACAGCTCAATGCGGCCTTGAAACTGCTGCTGGGGAAAACGAAAAATTAATATAACAATATGATTTATTTATTTATTTTATGAGTATTGGACAGCAGGCCGCACTGCTGGGGGCTTTTGACCGTTTCAACTATGGCGATCTCCTGTTTCCCATTGTGGCGAAAAATGAAATGGCGCGGCATGCGCCTGAGACAAAAGTGTGCGTGCACGCGCTGGTGGATAGCGATCTGTCGCGCTACGGTGCGTTGCCGACGCGTTCGCTCAAATCGCTGTATCCCGCGCTGCATGACGGGGATGTGATTATTTTTGCCGGGGGCGGCACGATCGGGGTGGACTGGAATCACATGCATGCCAACCTGCTGGGGGAGGCGGGCAACCTGGCGTTGTATTACCTGAAGCGGATAGCCGGGGATGCTTTTGCCAATCGGGTGAGCCGGGGCTATTTCGGCGCGCGTGCGCCGTTCCCCTGGGTGGCGGGGCCGCAGGACTTTCCCGTGCAGGTGAACGTGGCCTACAACGCCGTCGGCGGTTCCGAATTTGCGCGCTTGTCGCCTGATATACAAAAACGCACGCTGGCGCGTCTGGACAGCGCGCGCTATGTTTCGGTGCGTGATCAAGAGACGCAGCGTCTTTTTGCTTCGCTGAAAAACAAGGTCGAACTGGCGCCTGATTCCGCCATCCTGATGTCCGAGCAGTTTCCGGTGGACAGGCTGCAAGAGCAGGCGTGTCCGGCGCTGGGTGCGATGCTGGCTGACGGGCCTTATGTGTGCTTTCAGTCCAATGTGGCGTATGCGGGCCGGCACGCGGAGCGGATCGTTGCCGCACTGGAGACGATCTACGAACAGCACGGCTTGCGCGCGCTGCTGTTGCCGATAGGCCGCTATGTGGGGCTGGATGATCATCGGGCGCTGGAAAATCTGCGTGCAAAACTGCGCACACCGTCGCTGGTCGTCAGCCGTGAGGCGTCGCTATGGGAGATCATGCTGGTGATCGCTCGCGCCCGATTATTTCTGGGCACCAGTTTGCACGGCAATGTCACTTCACAGTCGTTTGCGGTGCCGCATCTGGGGCTGAGCGATGCGCCGTGCAAGCTGGACTATTATCTGGGCAGCTGGGATCTGCCGGAACAGGCAAGTTGCGCAAGGCTGGATGCGCTTGCGGCGCGTGTGGATGCGGTGCTGGCGGTGCCGGATGACGCGCGCATGAAAAAGCGGGCGGAGCTGATTGCCCGTTCGCACGAAAATTTTGCCAGGCTGATGACGGCCTGCGGGCTCGAATGGCGTTGAAGGCGCAGGCGCAGGCTCAGGGGCAGAAGCGGCAATAGGGGTGTTGCGGATCGCCCGACGGCTCGCTGGCGGGTTGGGCCTGTTGCGCAGGAGTGCTGTCTGGCGGTGTTTCCGGTGCGGGTTCAGCAGGTTTCACAGGGCGCGCTGGGGGCTGGTATTTTTTGTCCAGTTTCCTGATTTTTTTGATAAAAAAATTCATGTTGGCTGCGCTGCCGTTCAGGTATCCCTGCTCATAAGTGCGGATCGCATTATCCTTGTCGCCGATACGCAGATAATAATCGCCGAGTTGTGCGTACGCCTGACTGTATTCGGGCCGCAGGCGGGTGAGTTCAAACAGCACGCCTACCGCTTCCACATCCCGTTTCATTTTGAACAGGATACGGGCCTTGCTGATGTAGATTTCCGGCAGCAGGGAAAAAGTATACGGCGCGCGTTCCAGTACATACTGGATATTGCCGAGGATGTAGCGCATTTCACTTTGTCGTTCAGTTGTGTCACTTATTTTAGCCAGCTTGTTTTCGCTGTTCAGCGCCCAGCAATAGTGATGCAGGGAACGGAAAGCTTCGCCGTAGATTGCGATATATTCAGCCATGGGCTTGGAATCATTGCTGACCAGGCGTATCTGGTCTGTGCCTTTGCAATAGTCGGGTAGCAGCGCTAGTTCGGTCAGATCGTGGACTTCGCCATGTCCGTCGGCCAGCACCGGTGAGCTTGCCAGTAAAAACAGCAGAACAAGGAAGATTTTCATTGTTGTGTGAGCCATTGAACGGTCAGCGTTGCGACCTGATTGCGCCATTGCTGGCTGGAGAAGGTATGGTTCGCCTCCGCTATGTGTTGCTGGCGGATATGGGGTCTGCCGCAGGCTTTTTGCCAGCGCGCATCCTGCCGGGTCAGGCTGATGAATTCCCGTGCCACCAGATCATTGCCGCTCAGGACGATCAGCACCCGGCCCTGAAACTGCTGTAGCCCGGTCAGCATTCGTTCGATGTAATCGCGCTGATCGTCAGTGTTTGTTGTGGCCACACGCTGTATGGAGGCGGTCAGATCGCTTGCCGACTGGCGCACGGCGACATTGCCAGACAGCAGTTTTTTCCAGAAAGACGCCTGCATCAGGCGCGTCAGATAATAATGTTTCAGACGGATGCGCGCCGCGCCGCTGGGGGTGTGCACCCAGGGATTGAGCAGAACCAGTCCGCTGATGCGCGGGTCGGTGTGTGCATAATGCAGCGCTGCCGAGGCGGCGTCGCACAAGCCCCAGATGACGACGTGCAGCACTTCGGGAATGCGCTGGATCAGGGTGTCGCTGGCGGCGGAGATATCTTCGTTCACCTGTTCGAAGGTGCGCATCTCGCCTTCGCTGTCGCCCATGCCGCGATAATCGAAACGCAGCGAGGCGATTCCCTGTTCGGCCAGCTGACGCGCCAGCAGGGTAAATTGGCGGTGGCTGCCGGCGCGATATTGCGGGCCGCCCGTGACGATCAACACAGCGGTGTCTGCGGTGCGTTCGGGCAGGCAGACAATACCGATCAGACGACGCTGATCGCATGAAAAAATCACCGGCTGTTCGATGTATTTCACAGCGTTGTCGCCTCGATCAGGGCGGGACATTCGGTGATTTCCTGCGTCAGCCAGAAAGGCTCGCCCGTCAGGGTGAGCGTCTGCACCTTGACCTGTGCGCGTCGCCAGCCATCCACGATGCGCTGACTGGCGGGACTCACGGCTTCCGCGTCCTGCATGCCGAGTTCCAGCCAGAACACCGGGCAAGGGGGCGTATGTTCAGCCAGTTTCAGCTCAGCCAGTTGCTGCGCCATGGCAGGATTTAAACCATAACCGCCCACCTCGATTGCCTCCCCCGCTGCCAGTTGTGCACGCAAATCGGTCGTGCCACTTTGCGTCTGTGCCCCGCTCAGCATATTGCTGGCCAGTTTGATACGCAGAAACTGGTTCAGGAACAGTTCGCCGCTGCCTGTCGGCTGCCAGAGCAAGAGCTGCTCGATATCGGGCAGGCTACATGCCAGCCGGACGGCCAGACTGGCGCCGCTGCGCAGGCCCCACAGGCTGATCGGAGCGGTCGTATGGGCGGCCAGCCAGGCATACGCACGCTGTGCATCGCGCAGCCAGATATTCAGGGTGGCATCGGCAAAATCGCCGGTGCTGTCGCCGCAGCCGGTCAGATCGACCTGCAACACGGCATATCCCTGTTCCGCAAAACGGCGCGCCTGCAGAGCGGCCATGCGGCGCGACTTGTGCATTTCTTCGGCGAACGGATGCAGGTACAGCACGCTGCCTCTGATTGCGGTCAGAACAGGAATGTAATGTATGCAGAACAGCGCGCCCTGTTCATGTTCGAGAAAAAATGCATTGATTTCAAAGCGCTGCATGACGATTTTTAATGCGCCAGTTTCTGCTCGACGAGTGCGCTCAAGCTGCCCAGTGTGGCAAAGGTCTCGGCGCTGATTTCATCATCCGCGATGGAAAATCCGTAGTGTTCCTCCAGCGCGGTGAGGATGGCCACCACGGCCATCGAATCGAGTTCCGGCAGTGCGCCGAGCAGCGGGGAGGCGGCCGTGAGGCTGTCGGCGCGGGCGCCCAGTTGTAGCGCATGGGCCAGCAGGTTTTTTACTTCGGGCAGGATATTCTGAGTTACGGAAGACATAAAATTAAACAGGCCGGCATGAACAAGACGATGCGATAATACAACGAAACCGGGTTTTTGCTAACTTATGTAAAATTATTGATATGAATCAATATGTTGATTTTAATGGTCGGTGCGGATTTCATGCCATGCTGGCGGATGGACGCAACTATCCCAGAAGCGTCATCCCGATATTGCCTGCACCGTCCTGGCGTGACGTGCTGGGCGGAGGAGGGGCAAAGTCTGCCTTTTTGCACGATACGGCGTCTTATGCGCAGGGGCGTTATGCGCTGGCCGAGGCGCTGCGCCGTGCCGGGGTGGTGGCGGGGGGCGCGGTATGGCTGCCGGCTTTTCACTGCCGTTCCATGGCGGAGACGGTGTTGTCGCTGGGGGCGGTGCCGCGCTTTTATAACGTGACAAGCGATCTGTGTCCCGATTTTGCCGCTTTGTCCGAACGGGTCGAAGATACGCCTGCAACGGCGCTGCTGCTGACACACTATTTCGGTTTTCCCAATGCGCTCGATGCGGCGCAACAGTTTTGTTCGGAACACAAGCTGGTGCTGATCGAAGATTGCGCGCATGCTTTTTACGATTTGTCGGGGGTGCTGGGCACGGTCGGGCGCTATGCGATCGCTAGCCCGTGGAAATTTCTGGCGGTGCGTGACGGGGGGCTGTTGCGCGATAACACGCAGGCAGCCACCTCCGCCTGCCGTGCGCAGCCCTGGCTTGCCAATGCGAAGGCGTGGGCGGCGATTCTGCAACTGGGCTGGCAGCGCATCCGCTCGCGTCGTACTTTGCCGGTAATCGACGTCGATGAGCTGCGGGCACAGGCAGCCGTCGTTGCGGCTCCGTCCGGCGTGCCTACGATGGGCTATACCGAGTTTTTCCCTGCGCAGGCTGCATGGTGTGCCCTGCATTCGTCACGCTGGCTGACGGCGCATGCGCCGCATGGGCGCATCGCGCAGCGTCGTCGTCACAATTATCAGCGCTGGCTGGCGGGGGTGCAGGGTGTGTCCGGCGTACAGGCCTTATTTTTGCAACTGCCCGACGCGGTGGTGCCGTATGCCTTTCCCCTGCTGGTGGATGACAGGCTTTTTCATCTGCTGAAGCTGGCAGGTATGCCTGTTTTGCGCTGGGAGGATATGGCGGTGACTGACTGCGCGGTGGCGAACAGTTACCGCGTGCGGCTGTTGCAACTGCCCTGTCATCAGTCGCTGCGCGAAGCAGAGCTGGCCTGGATGATCCATGCCGTGCAAGCGCTGGCCCTTGCTGTAGAAAGGCTTTAAACTGCGGGGGCTGAGCAGACTCCTGAGCGCGGCAATCAAAAAACAGACAGGGTGCGAGGGATGAAATGGACTTTTTATCCGGCGAGTGAGTTTGAGGCGCATGCCAACAGCTGGGATGCGCTCAATCAGTGCGGCTTCGATACGCCGCTGTTGAGCCGTCATTTTGTTTTGCATGCCCTGCGGAATTTGGCTTCAGGCAGGGAAAAACTGGCTGTGCTGGGCAGTCCGGATAGCCCGGATGCCATGTGTATACTGGTGCGGCACCGTAATCTGATGTGGCACACGTTTCAGCCCGCGCAGGCGCCGACGGGTTTCTGGCTGATGCGACCCGGGCTCGATCTGCAAGCTGCGCTAACCGCTTTGTTGCAGGATTTGCCGGGTTTTTCGCTGGCCGTGGGGGTGTTGCAGCTCGACCCGTTGTTGTTAGCCCGGCCTGCGGATACGGCCAGCATGTTGACCGTCGATTATATTGAGACGGCCTGCATGACGGTGAGCGGGGATTATGAACGCTATTTACAGTCGCGTTCAGCGCATCTGCGGAAAAATATCCGCCACATGAATAATCTTGTTAAAAATAAGGCGTTTTCATGCACTATTCAGTGCCTTGAGAAGCCGGAAGACGTGGTGCGCGCGCTGGCGCATTTCGCGCGTCTGGAAGCGTCCGGCTGGAAAGGTGAGTTGGGAACGGCGGTTCGCAGCGACAGTGCGCAGGGGCGCTTTTATCTTGGTTTGCTGCAATCTTTTTGTGCGGCAGAGGCCTGCTGGATGTATTGCCTGACGTTTGATGAGGCGATCGTGGCGGTGGATATTTATCTTCATCAGGGCGGGACGGTCTATTGTCTGAAAACCGCCTTTGATGAGGCATGCCGCCATTATTCGCCCGGCATGCTGCTGCATCTGGCGGTGATGCGTCGTCTGTGGTCATCGGGAGAATATCGGCGCATCGAATTCTATGGGAGAATCGCAGACTGGCAGCTGCACTTGACCGAAGAAACACGCACCATGTATCACATCAATGTTTATCGGTGGGGCTGGTTGCAGCGTTTGATGCGTCTGAAAGCGCGCATATGATTAAGGCGGCTGGAATTTAATGATCGGTACAGGCCACTAGTGTCCGGTTAAAAATCAAATAAAATCAATTGGTTGCTTGGCTGCTGCACATTGCTTCTGGACACGTCGGGCTGCAAGGCGCATGAAATATGGGTTTTCTCAAAAACTGACACCGATAAAATCTGTAATAAAGTGTAAAGCGAGGCATTGAGATGAAGCTCCTTTTTAACAATGGCAATCAGCACGTAGGTGGAGACAGCGCACCAGATTTGCGCCTTCACGGCGTTCTCGCTCGTTCCCAGAAATCGTTTGATGCGCAGGTGTTGCTTGATCCACTTGAAGAACAATTCCACCTGCCAGCGGCTCTTGTACAAAGCCGCTATCGTCAATGGAGGCAGCGTCGTGTTGTTGGTCAGGAACACGAAGGTCTTGCCCGTTTCGGGATCCTTGTATCGAATGCGCCGCAAATGTTCGGGATAATCTTTCGAGACGTAAAACCCCTTGAGACGAATCGCCTGATCGCAGATGACGCCTGTGGTTCGGTCGGTTTTGCTCGAATACACGCGACGGGCATTCATGCCCCGCTTGGCGCGAGTGACAAAGAATGCGCCTGCCTGATGCATTTTGAAGAGCCGAGCAAAATCCAGATAACCCCGATCCATCACGTAAAACGCGCCTGCTTCGATAGGCAAAATATCGAGCACTTTGACATCGCTCATCTTGCCATCGCTGATGTGGATAAAGGCGGGAATGGCTCCGCGCAAGTCCAGCAGCGTGTGCATCTTTACCGCCGCCTTGGTGCTGCGAAACGGCGCCCAGTCGAACAGGCTCAGACACAAATCGATAGTCGTCGAGTCCAGCGCATAGACCGTCGCGTCGAGTTCCAGACCCGTCGGTTCCGTGGCGTAAAGGTCGCGCGCTCGAATGATCAGGCGCATCGCCAAATCGTGGTAGATGCGCCAGTCCCGCTGATTCAGCGCGTCCGAGAG
>CAMTUO010000030.1:0-25700 GCA_947084955.1 uncultured Gallionella sp. | reverse complement strand
GTCCGGCCTGAAACAGCGCATCGATATAACTGATCCAGTATTGCCCGCGGTCGGCCTCCGCCTCCAGCGCCGCCAGCAAATACGGTAACCCGGCCGCCGCTTCTCCGTTTTGCAGGGCCAGCAACCCCAGGTTGTAATTCGCTGCCGGATGCTTGGGCGCCACGTGTAAAACAGCCCGGTAACCCTCGACCGCCTCCTGCACCCGCCCCGCCTGATGATGCGCGATGGCCAGTTTGAGTGACGTGCTCAGCCCGGCGGACGTATCCATTTCAGGCCGCACTAGATAAAATTAATATGCTGAATATCCTGTTTGACCAGTCTGTCCAGATAACGATTGACTTCATCCATGCGGCAGTTAAGGCGGCATTCGTGTATGTCCAGTTCCTCGCGTACATAGCGGAAGTTTTCACGACGTCCTTCTCCTTCCCAAATTTCGCTGAAGGATGCTTCATTGATATTACCGTAATCGAAACGCGCATCCAGCAGGTAGGCGCTACAGCCGTACAACGCACCGGTGGACATAATATAGGCCCAGAAAGCGGGCGTCGCATGACAGCGCTGGTAACGGTTCGCATCGCTCTCATCGTGCTTCTTCATGGTGTTTTCACGATACACGACATTGAAACGCTCGGTATTCATGCCCGCCAGCCTGGCCTGCAATTCGCCATAGCCCTGATAACTGATATCCTGGTACACCTGCGTCACACTGGAGGCATGCTGCGAATAGGGTTTGACCACCAGATAGTCGAGGCCGATTTCGTCGCGACAAATCCGTGCGAGCGTCTCCACCTCAGCGGCATTTTCCGGCAGCAACACGATCTGCGCGCCCAGCACACAGGCATAGCCGCCACGCCGGCGCGCATCCACCAGGCGTTTGAGGTTTTCCAGCACCTTGTCAAAATCACGCGCCTGCGTGCCGTGTATCTTCGCATACGTTTCTGCCGTACCCGCATTGACCGACGCCTTGATCCAGGACATCAACGGCAGCGCGCGCTCGACGAACGCATCGGACAGCACGGAGGCATTGGTGGTCATCGCCGTGTCAATCCCGGCCGCATGCGCCGCCATCACCATGCGGTCGATCTCTTTGTGCAGCATCGGCTCGCCTTCCCCGGCAAACATCACGCTTTTCACGCCCTTCCGCCCCATCTCGGCCAGCGCACGTTCAATCGCCTGCAAGGACAAGCGTATGGGCTTGTAACCGATGTAATCGACAGCACAAAACGTGCAACGGTGATTACAGGCGCCCACCGGCGAAATCTCCACATACAGCGGGTATACCGACTTCATTTTTTCCCAGTCATCACGGGCATCCAGAAAACGGGCCACCCGCTGCGGATGGTAAATGAGTTTGTGGCTATCGATGGCGTAGCGGTCTGACATGGGTGTCGTCCTCAAAAGGTGTGACAAAATTCCCGCCTGAGAAGAGCGCGGCGTTTAAATAAGGGGCAGTCGATCGGCGTCATTCTGCGGTGAGCAGTTCGAGTATGGCTTTTCTCACACTGCCCGTGGAAATATGTGCAATACAGGGGTCCCCCCGATGGCAGAGTGTCTGCATGCAGGGGATACAATCCCAGTCCAGCGGCGGCGGCAGTTTGATCAGATGTTTACCCGCCACTTCAGTGGAAATAGTCGGCCCGAACAGCGCGACCACCGGCTTGCCCAGCGCCAGCGCAATATGCAAACCTAATGAATCGTTAGTGACCAGCACGCGGCAACTGGCGATCCATTCGATATAATCCTCAATATCGTTATCGCCCTGCTGCCAGCACACCGAATACTGTTCGGACAATTCGTCGTGCAGATTTTTCCAGTGCGTTTCCGGCCAGCGCTTGAGCGGAAATTTTTTGCCGATCAGATGGTTCAGACCGACATCATAGCGAATCGCCGATTTGGGCTGGTAACCCAGCAAATACGGCTGTCCCGCATATTTATGCCCCAGCATGTCGTAGAGTATCTCGGACCAGGATTTTGCCTTGTTGCGTTTCGCCTGAGAATCGGCCGTAAAGCTTAACGCCTCGTCCGAATAATCATACGCCACCGCCGTGTGCGATTTCGGATCCAGCCTGAAACCGTAGCGACGCCAGGCCGGAATGCGGTCCGACACAGCGCATATTCCCGACTCCTTCTCGAAATTCACGACAATATCAAACCATTCGGACAACAACAAATGCGGCGTAAACGAGTTCACCGCCAGCAACCGGTGGATATGGGTATTTCCTTTGAGCAGGGGGATGGCTTTTTTATCCGCCAGCCAAGTCACATGATAGTGTTCGCCCGGAAACAAATGCAGGATCACGGTGGTACGCAACACATCCCCTAAGCTGACCACGCCGCTGTCATCCGGATCCAGTGTTTCGCTGTAACCGGGTTTGATGATGAGCACGCGTTTGCGCTTATCTTCCGCAACTAGATTGTCCATATGCATATCTCTTAATGTGAAACTCGCAAAGCGCGAGCCATACTCCTCTCCCTCCGGGAGAGGGGGAACGGGGGTGAGGGAACGATCATGGCGGTTTTCATTATTAGGGATGGTTTTTTGCCATGATCGTCAGTCAGATTCGGGTTTAAAAAAGGGTCGCGCCTGCGCCAGATTGTCTATCTGTCCATACAGACTTTCCGGCATCTGAATATTGCGTATCTTGACCGAGGTGTGGGCGACGCCCTGATCATAATAGCTCTGAAAGCGATTATTCTTGACCTTGGTATCGCAACCGATACAGCGTCCGTAATGATCGCAGCGGTGAAAAACTTCCATATCCGCCATGGAAAAATCCGCATCCAGAATATGCCCGATCGGTATCAACTTCTGACCCGCAAAAATCTTCGCACCCCATTCCGTGAAACTGAATTCCTTGCCTTCCAGCGCCTCAAATTCCCGGACAGGACCGCCCTCCACCCAGCTTTGATACAGATAGTAGTGACAACCCCAGACAAAGCCCAGCGGATCAAGCAGCAATTCCGTCGTCCTGCATTCGCAGCTCAAGGTTGAGGGGTGTATGCCGGAGGCAATCAGATCAGTCGAAAAAGGATAGAGATAATGGCCGTGCAACTTACCTTCATCGACGCCTAAAAACTCCTTGGTTTCAAAGGGTACCCGCCCCGCATAGAGGGCTTGCATCTCATCGGTCACCGTATTTTGCGGATGCGCCACCATATAGATGCCCACATCGCTTTCCGCCTTGATCGGCGAGACGTTAAAGCCATAGTCGCTCAGCGCAGCACAGCGCTCCACCAGCTCGGCGAAACCCTTGCCATGCCAGGTACGATTCATTTCATCGGCATGAAAACTCACGCGTATCGACGGATACGGCGCATCGCGTTGCAGCTTGGCCTGCTGGCCATTCAAATTGTGCACAAACACCTCCGGCTTGAGCGCAAAATTAGTCAGCAGATCGAAGTAATGCGGCGTATCCGCAAGGATCAGGCCCAGCCCCTTGCCCTTTCCGTACAACATCGGCTCACCGCCTTGCAAGGTGATCGGCAAATCAGCCCGGTAGGGAATCCGGTTCAGCCCGCGCGCCCATTCCTCAGGCGTCAGACTATTGCGCTGCTGCTTTACCTTGATCGGAAACAGTGCGCCGCGCTGCCCGCTTTGCTCGGGATCATTAATACAGTAACTGCACCCGAGATTACACTCCAGCGTCAAAAACACGCCGACATAATTCAGGGAATCGGGTAATTCAAGCTGTGGCAACGTCACGGGAAACCTCCCTATGTATCTTATAAAACATTGAATAATATATATTTTTTAAAATATTCTTGCGTTGCAAACCCAGGCAAAGCCGCGTCGCTTTACGCATCACGCTTTTACACTGTTTGATCATTGAGCAAGGACAAATACACCGTTTCGCGTCCGAACAATCGGCTGAACGGACTCTCCTCGGCGACCCGGCGATAATCGTCATGTTCCGCTTCCAACAACTGCAAACCGGCTTGAAAACCCTGCTTTACGGCATCCGGAAAGCTGCTCATCAGTGCAATCAGGCGCTGCAAAACAGCCGTCATCTCCACCCGTTTTTCCGCCTGTTGCGAACGGGTTAAGGCTGCGTATTCATAGGCGCGCACGGCCTCCAGAAAGTCAAAGCAGCCGCTTTCAATTTCCCGGTTCAACTGTCTGTCTGGCTGCTCAAAAACCAGCTGATAATCGAAAAAATTATGCAGCGACGCTTCATATTCGCTCACCATATGCCGGTTAAAATCTCGCGCCTCGCCATGCAAGGCCTTGAACCAGCGCCAGTCAAGCGCAAAAGCGGGATTGACATCGAGCGCAGTCACCACGCCATCCAGTTCCTGCAACACATCAGGGATCGTCAGACACAGGTCGAAATACGCCGGATTCAGCATATTATCCTGAACCCAGTCCGTCGCTGAGCGTGTCATCGCACGCATACTGGCCAGATGCGGCGCAAACATCGCGACGAGTCGCTCGGTACGGACGGCAAACGGCAGACCGGGATCGCAGTATTTAACCGCCAGCGCACGGCGTATCAGATTGGGCAGAAAGCCTGTCGGGGTAAAGGTCGTCACCACCAGGATGCCCTGCGGGGCTACGAACCCGGCCAGCTTGCGCAACAGCAGCCGCTCCGCCCTGGCGCGCCCCAGCCAGTTTTCGCAAATCACAATATCAAAGCGATGTTCGGGCACATAATTCTGCAACGTAGCTTCCACCAGAGTCGGCGTCACATGCGGCGTTTCTGCTTGCGCATACAGCGAGCGAATTTCACGTATACCGGTTGGGTTGGGCTCCACCAGCGTCAGCGATGCGGGCATCAATGACGCCACATACAAGCTGTTCTGACCGGAGCCGACCGCCACTTCCAGCACGTGGGCGTCCCGAAACGTCAGGGGCGTCAGGCCTAAGCTGCGGTACAGCGAGGCGCGGCGCTCAAAATGCTCCTGCACACTGGCGGCCCTGTAATGCACCGGCGAAATACCGTGCTGGTTGTAAAAATCAAGGTGAGACTTAGCCATGCACGCTCCCTGCCTTTGCCTGTTTGCCGCTTAAAGTGAAACTCGCGCAAGCGTTCGTTTGTCTCCTCGCCCTCCGGGAGAGGATTGAGGTGAGGGAAACGGACATGACGAGTTTTATCATTAGAGGTGGCATAATCGCCATGCCCGTTAGTCGAGGTTTAACTTCCACCTGGGGTCCTCCAGATCACGATTGAAAATGCTCGACGCCAAACGCGCCAGAGATGCCGACTCATGCAGCGACAGCCCGCCATCCACGCCGAGAATCTGCCCGGTGATATAGGCGGCCAGTTCGCTGCTTAAAAACACCACCGCATTGGCAATATCCACCGGACGACCCATGCGCCCAAGCGGCGTCACCCGGTTAAACAGTGTCACCAGATCCGGATTCCGGTCATAAAATTCCTGCGCGCGCGGTTTGAGCACGATCGCCGGTTTCACACCGTTCACCCGTATCCCCGCGCCACCCAGTGCAACCGCGTAGTAGCGTACCATCTGAGACAACCCGGCCTTGACCGCATGATAGGCCGCCGACTGCTCCATCACGACACCGCTGTCAGCAGGAGAACTGATGATGACGACGGAACGATCGGTTCCATCTGACGCTGCCGCCTTGAATTGCTCCATAAACTTAGCCGTCGCCCTCAGACTGACCGCATACTCCCCTTCCCAGGGATTATCGGCGCCGTCACGGTAGCGCTGAAAAAAACAGATACGCGATACCGGTCCATTTTTTGCAACGATTCGTGCATACAAATCCGGGATATCCTCAAAATTGCCCAGATCAAAGGCATACGCGGATGCATTTTGCCCGGTCGCCCCGGCACCCTGCCGGCTGATCAGACTGAGCCGGTCACCCCGCGCAAGAAACGCCGCTGTCGCTGCTTGCGCCAGCGGAGAGCTTGCGCCTACCACGATGATATGTTCACTCATAGCCGTTACCCGATGACCCGCCGCCTTTTAACGTGAAAGCCGCAAAGCGACGAGCCGTACCCCTCGCCCTCCGGGAGAGGGGGAACGGGGGTGAGGGAACGAACATGGCAGGTTTCATTATCAGGGGTGGCTTTCTTGCCGTGAAGGTTAAACGATTTTCAAATCAGGCAACGGGATGATCCAGCGCCCGTTATTGCTTAACTGATGTCTTTTCAGGATGCTATTCTGATGCTGCCAGCCCAGAATGATGACGTAATCAGGCGGGTTTTTATGCAGCTTTTCGGGAGAATAGACCGGCAAATGCAACCCAGGCGAAAATTTTCCCTGCTTGAGCGGATTATCATCCACCAGATAGTCGAGGTAGGGCGCGAGTTCGAAGTGGTAAATCAGCGTGGTCGTGCTGTGCGACGCACCGAACCCTGCAATGCGCTTACCCTCGGCCTTCAGGCGTTTTAACAGCGCGAGCAGCTGAGTTTTTGCATCAGCAATCTCGACGGCAAATTGACGGTACGTTTCCGCATCCCGCATCCCCAGCTGGCGCTCCTCCGCCAGCAGCTGTCCAACCGATGCACGCACCGCCCTGCTGCCCTTTTGGCGCTGCGCGACGATGCGGACCGAGCCGCCCTTGGGCGCCATTTTTTGCGCATCGATGATTTCCAGGCCAGCGGCCGCAAACAGTGAGCCTAACACCTCGACGGTAAAATAAGAAAAATGCTCGTGGTAAATGTAATCAAACATCCTGATTTTCATCTGCTCCGGGTGATAGCCCGTCTGCATCACAAAAATCCCGTCACGATCCAGCAACGTTGCAACCGAGCGGGTAAATCCGGCCACGTCGTCGATGTTGGCATACATGTAATTGGCCGTTACCACACGGGCGGCACCAAAACGCGCCAGTATGTCGGCCGCGACCTGATCCGTGAAAAAGTCGTTGATCGTCGTCAGTTCAGCGCGGTTGGCCAGCGCGGCAATGTTGCCGGCTGGTTCGACACCCACCACCTTCATGCCGAGGCGCTTGAATGAAGCCAGCATCGAGCCGTCGTTGCTGCCCAGATCGACCATCAGTGCGCCCGCGGGCACCTCAAAATCGGCCGCAATCTCTCTGGCATACTCATCGTAATGATTACGCAGCCCCACCGTCACGCCGCTCTCGTAGACATAATCGGTATAACTGGCTTCAGGGCTCACGATATGCGGCAAGTGCAGATAACCGCAGTCCGCACACAGCGCCAGCTCCAGCGGATACACCGGTTGCGCGACCTCAACACGTTCAGGCCCCACGAACTGGTCTTCCAGCGGCGTATCGTTGAGCCGGAACACCGTACTGATCTGTCGACTCCCGCAAACACGACAGTGCGTGTCATGCCTCAAAATAGGATCGTTCATGCTCATAGCCCCGCCTCACTGATTAAAGATTCTGTCTGTCTGATAAAAGCCTGCGACGCTGCGCCCTGATCCGCAGGCGCCCAGTCCGGAAATACAGTTTTCTCGCGCAAAAACGGCCCTTCGGTGCTTTCATGAAAAACCAAAAATTCGCTACGGATAATCAGGGTATGGTAGATGGCACTGGACAAGCGCTGATAAAAAGGCTTACCGGTATCAGGCGCGCCCATACGGACAACCTGCCGTATCGATCCGTCCTCGTGAAACAGCACCACATCCACCTCCCCCTCCAGCACGCTCATCGATTCCGATTTGCCGACATGCTTGTGCGGACGGACATAGCAATCCTGCCTATGCACGATGAACATTTCATGCAACGAATCCAGCGGTGAGGCATGCGTGCACAGACGGATACGCCGGCGCGGATTGTGCATCGCCAGACGCTTGAGTTCCGCCAGATCGGCCAGATCGACCACCACCACATCCTCTTCAGGATAAAGCACTTCAGCGCTTTCCTTGCGTATCCTGATCATTGCATGCGCTCCAGATCCCGTTCACTGCCCGGAAAAATTGAGGCAAAAATACCGCCCTGATCCACAAATCGCGGGTGTTTTGCGACCACTTTAGGCTGATTCTGCGGATTCAGACCCAGCAGACAGACCTTTATTTCGCCCGCATACAACACGTCGGACCCCGTAATCGGCAATCCGCCCACCGGCATCAGCAGCCCCTTCTTATTGGGATTATCATCAATCACGCACGCAAAAAGATCCGCAACGCCCATCAGCGACAAGAAGGCGACCGATAAATGCCCCGCGCCAAACATCGCCAGCGGCCCGTATTCGGCACGCATGGCCAGCAACTGGTTACGCACCGCTATCCGTCGCTGCAATACACTGTGCGCATAGCGGCGCGCGCGCGCCACTTCGGTCGCGACCTGCGGCAAGTCCGGCGTCACGGGAGTCGCATTCGGCTGTGCTTCCTGAACAATCGCGACCAGCGAATTCTCCAGCGCATAGTTGACCGACTCGTAATAAACGATGGAAAAACCGCATTCCTGTAATAACGCCCTGAAGGTATGGGCGGTGAAATAATAAACATGCTCCTCCCAGACCGTCGTGCAATCACCCGCACTTAACGCGCGTTCGCAGTCCGGCAGCTCCCAGACGATATAGCCGCCCGGGCTCACCAGCGCCCTGATGGCCTCGATGAAGGCCGGCAAATCATAGGCATGTTCAACCACATGGCGCACGATCATCACATCGGCAGGTCCCCGCCGCGCACGGATGGCGCGGGCCTTGTCCACGGTCAACGCGAGCTGATAGGTTTCGACATTGGCGCGTTCATCCATAACACCCAGATCCCGCGCGGGATCGATACGCCAGTTTTTAGCATAGCCCAGCCGTTCCAGTCGGCGCAGCGTCGTATCATCCTTGAAACTGTACGCGCCGAAGATCGACGAAGCAGTCACTCCGGGCAAGCGGGTCAACGTCTCAGCCAGCGCATCCAGATGATCCTCCGGTTCAAAGCAGGTCAGCCAGTCATAATGCGGACGGATGGCGTCCACCGGAAAGGGTTGGCCCTGATGAACCAGCCCCGTGTCGGGATCAACGCGCAACTGCAAAGGGAAGAGCGGCACCGATGCCGGACTGTCGACCGCCAAAAAGCGGTTGGAGACGGGCTGAAGGCCAAAATCGATCAGCAGTTCGCCGCAGCTTGCAAGATTTTTAAGCCGGTTAACGGACATGGCAGATCGCTTTCAAGATTGTTTTAACATGCGCGCCAGTCCCGCCTGCAGCGGCGTAAAGGCAAAATCATGCGGCAGCAGCGCGCGTATCCTGCGAGCGTCAAACACATGATCCGCCTTTTGCCGGCTGCGCGGACGGGCTTGCACCGCCAGAGTCGGCACATGCGTCCTCAGCACATCCACAATATCAGCGAAACAATAGGGCGTACCGCTCACCACATTGAGGTCACCCTCGAATTCACCGCCGACCAAATGCGCAATCAAACGGCACAGGTCTTCAACGTAGATGAATTCCCGCCATTCCCGGCCGTCGCCCCACAGGGTGATGGGCTGCCCTTCTTTCACAGCAGCAACAAATCCGGCAGGACCATAAGTCCGCCCCGCATCATCCGGCCCGTAGGCCAGCGGCGGTCTTAAGCAAACCAGTGAAATACGCTCAAAACAGGTCTTTTTCAACAGACGCTCAGCCGTATATTTGTTGATACCGTAATACGACGTGGGATTGACCGCCGTCTGTTCGCTGATGGCAAGATTTTCCGTCTCCTCGCCATAAACCGCAGTCGAACTCATGAAGATCACCCGTTTGACCGGATACTGCGCCAGTAAATCACAGACATTTTCAACCATGGCCATGTTCTGGCGAAAATCCGCCAGACTGTCTCCAAACTGTCGCTTCACGGCGGCGGCCAGGATCAGGGTGCTAAAGGGAATCAGACGCGCAGCCTGCTCTCTATCGGTCAGATCCATGTCCGGCAGCGAACGCCCAACCACTTCATGCCCGGTGGAACTGACAAGCAGACGTTCGAGGTGCGATCCGATAAAACCGGAATGCCCCAGTATGATGATTTTTTGTGACTTTTCGCTCACGGCACGCCCGGATTCATTAAGTGAGTCAGCCATCGTTGCAGTGCCGGATACGCCGGGATCACTCGAAGTAAATAAATTCATAATCGCCGCTAAACCCGAATTGCTGATACAACCAGATCCACTCATCGACATCGAACAGCGATTCGGCCGTCAGCGCCCAGCATTCCAGATTGAACATCTCCTGCTCGTTCCGGTAGCTCTCAACCATCACATAAGCCTGTTTACCGACACGCTGGATTTCCGTCAACGCCGTCTTCAGATCGAACAGCCGCAAATTATGCAGCGTACCCAGCGAAATCACCAGATCGAAAGTCTGGTCGGCAAAGGGATACGGCGTTTGCGCCGGGTGCAAAAACAGATGTGGCTTGACCAGATCGCTTGCACAATCGATACCATAGGCCGAAATATCAAAGCCTGAAATCTGCAATTCGGGTTCCAAAAGCAGCATTTCATGCAGCAGAAACCCCTTGCCGCAGCCCACATCCAGCACACGCGACCCCGGCCCCAGCTGGTAGTTGCGTAGCAGCGCTTCGGCGACCGGCTTCCAGCGCCCCGGGATATAGCGATAACCCCCATACCCAAAGCGCCGGTCACCGTCCCAATACTCGGCCCCGTACTGCTTGGCGATTTTCATGCAGGTCACCTTGTCGTCCGTCATGCGCGCCAGATAGTCGCGACGGGTCAAGGTATGCAGCGGCGTGACGATATTGAGCAATTTCCCCATTATTTTCTCAACACAAGGTTTCCATCCTGGCAAATTAACCGAAGTTTAGCTTGCATCACTATCTGCCATAGGTGCTGTCATGATCACTTGCCACCGTCAGAAAACGAATAAATTCACCATCCCGATAGGCCGTCGCCCGTCGTCCCTGCGTAATACGCAAGGAATAAATGGCATCGATTCCTGATGGTGGCCTGACACTGATAATTTTTTCCCATTTCAGTCCGTTATCGCGATAAAGCTGATTCCAGTTCATCTGCCTGAGCTTATTAAGCGTATCCAACGCCGCGTGACGCTCCGGTTTTTGCAGTGTCAAGAGATTCTCCTGAAAAACGGGATTGTTGATATCAAGTCTGATCAGCCCATCCGGGTCAGACTTCGCCACTCAATTTCTCCAGAATTGCTCGGCTCTCGCCAGCGGGATTAGCCTCCGCCCAAGATAGTGCATTTTGCATGTCCGTCGCCGCCTTGGGCTGATGCAACCAGCGTTCATTGTCCGGAATGACAGTTGCGGTGCGCACCAGCCATACGCCGACTTCCTGCTCCTCCACCATAACCTGCCGACCGGCGTATTGCTTGCCCAGCGAGATTTGACCGTTCGCACCGATGACTTTAATGCTGAGTTGAGTAGATCTGGCTACCATTGCGACCTCCAGAATAATTATGCACGTATATACTATAGCACCATTATTATATTTTCATAAAATACCAAGATACAATTTTCACGGAAAATGCAGATATATTAATAATCAATCAGTTATCAATTATCAGACGAACGCGCCATGTTCATGATCGATCGAAAGCAAGTCCGCAATCGCCAGATTCTTGCCGTGAGAGACGCAATGGTGGGTGCATTCCTTTGACGGGTCGAGCTCGAACAAACGCTTGCGATTTTCCTCGGAAAACCAGAATTCGCGGAAACGGCGCTCCTTGATGGAACCTAACGTGCCGGACACGGTAAACGCCTTGTCCTGACAGGTATACACCTTGCAATCCGCGCCGATCACGGTCAGAAACATCAGATAAGGACAGGTCGTGTATTGCTTCTCGAAGCGGTCGTCCAGATCGTGGTAGTGATTAATCACCGAGAAATGTTCATCCGCCAGCGTGCGCGCGTGCTCGATCTGTTCGGTCACCACGCTACGGATACGATCGTGATACACATTGTTTTCCGCGCCGGAATTGCTCACCACCACGCCGGAAAACTTGACGTGATTCACGCCGGCCTGTTTCAGCAACACGCAGGCGTCATACAGATGCGTGCAGTTGGTTTCATCGACAATATAACTCACGCCCAGCACGCACTTGGAGCCGCGCGCCGAAAAGCTGCTGAGGTTTTTCAACAGTTGGGTAAATTCACCCTCGGCGATACCGCGCGATTTTGCGAAACTGGCATCATCCCAGGCATCGGTCGAGACCCGCACCCAGGTGCCATAGTCGGCGAAGGCATCGGCCACTTTTCCCTTGAGGTTGGAGCCGTTGGTCAGGGTCGCGACTTTCACGCCGCCTTCAGCGAGCCGCTTCACGACTTCCGGCAAGGGCTTATAGAGTAGTGGTTCCCCGCCGCCCGAGAAGGTTACGGCTTTCACGCCCATGGCGATGATATCTTCAACGATTTCAAACATCTTGGCTTTGGGGATGGTGTCCTTGTAGTCAATATCCTCGCCCAGCTGCAAGTTGCTGACGCGATACGCGCAGTACCAGCAATCATGGTTGCAGTGGTTCATCGGCTTGATGCGGATATGCACCGGTGCGACCACGCGGTGCTCGCTCAACGCCGCCACATGATCGGCATAACGCAAAAACTTGAGATTACTGTACAGCTGTGTCATGGGTCGCGTCCTTAAAAAACGTTTACAGTTGCTGCAAAAAATGCGCTGCCGACGCGGCGATTTGTGCGGGCATCAGCCCGGCCACCTCCAGCAGATCGTTCTGATTGCCATAATGCCGCGAATAGGCATCGGCCAGTCCCAGCCGTTTGACCGGCGGCATGCGCGTCATATTGTCGGCCAGTGCCTCAACCACGGCCGAGCCAAAACCGCCGATCCGCGTGTGCTCCTCGACCGTGACAATGGCGCAAGCGTTGCCTGCCAGTTCGATAAGCGCGGCCACATCCAGCGGTTTGATGGTATGAAAATGCAGCACGGAACTGTCTATGCCGGATTCGGCCAACAGCGCGGCGGCTTCCAGCGCATGCGTGGTCATCACACCGGTCGTGGCGAACAACACAGAGCCTGCCGTGGCGGCGCGATGCAACAGGATCGCGCGACCGATGGTAAAACCATTTTCTTCCCGGCTGACCACGCGGTCGCCGCCCTTGGCCAGACGGATGTAGATCGGGTCCGGCCAGTCCAGCGTCGCTTCCATCAGACGGCGCATTTCATCGGCATCCGATACCGCCATCACCGTCATATTCGGCAGCACCCGCATCAGCGCGAAATCATCCACCGCCAGATGGGTCGGGCCCAGCGGCGCATACACCACGCCGCCGCCGTTACCGATCAGACGCACCGGCAAACGGTGCAGACACAGATCGAGCGCGACCTGTTCCAGCGCGCGCCGGGTCAGAAAAGTGGCAATGGTATTCACAAAGGGAATGAAGCCGTCCATCGCCAGCCCTGCGGCCATACCGATGACATTGGCTTCATAAATCCCTTCCATGAAAAAGCGCTCGGGGATTTCAGCTTTCATGGCATCCATCACTCCGGCGCCCAGATCGGAGCCGATAAAGACCACGCGCGGATCGCGCCTGGCGAGCAGATGAACCGTATCGAGGCAAACTTTACGCATGATAATTATCCAGAGCGGCGAGCATATCGGAAACTTCCCTTGATCCGATCTTGGCCTTGTGATGCCAGTCGGGATTGTTTTCGGCAAAATCGATGCCCTTGCCCTTGGTGGTATGACAGATCACCACCGAGGGTTTATTGGACGCCAGCGGCAAGGAAGTGAGAATCTTGCGCAACGCTTCGGCATCATGCCCGTTCACCTGCTCGACGGCAAATCCGAAGCTGGCCCATTTATCCGTCAACGGCTCCAGATCCTGAATCTCACGGGTCGGGCCGCTGGCCTGTATCTTGTTGTAATCCACCAGCACCGTATAGTTTTCCAGTTTGTGTTTGCCTGCGCTCAGCGCCGCTTCCCAGACAGAACCCTCGTTGATTTCCCCGTCACCCACCACCACAAACACGCGGCTGTCGCGTTTTTCGATGCGGGCGGCCAGCGCCATGCCGATACCGATCGCCATACCATGTCCGAGCGAACCGGTGGACGCTTCCACGCCGGGTATCTTACCCGCTTCCGGATGCCCGCCCAGTATGGAGTCGCGCATGCAAAAGGTATCCAGCGTATCCAGCGGAAAATAGCCCTTGTCCGCGAGCAGCGCATACAGCGCGAGACAACCGTGTCCCTTGCTCAGGATGCAACGGTCGCGTTGTTTCCAGTCCGGCTGCGCGGGCTTGTGACGCAACACATCGTCATACAGCACCCGCAGCATTTCGATCAACGACAATGCCGGGCCCAGATGGCCGCGCCCGCCGCCGCCAAGACCTCTTACCACCAATTTTCTTAAATAGATCGCACGTTCATCAAGAGGCATATTTTTTCCAGATCATGATAATTTCAAACGGTTACTTACCTTATCGGCAGCCATGCGCGCTTTCTTGAGCTGTGCGGCCTTAATTTCCTGCCAGAGTCCCGATTCTCCTGCAAAAACACGCGCTTGCCAGCGCTCAGGCAAAAACTCATTGAGCAGGATCAACACCCAGCGCAGGCCGTACAGCGGCAACAGATGCGATAAGCGCGCCTCGAACTGTCCATCCTCCCGGTATATGTCACCCATCCCCTGAAGAAAACGATCGCGACGGGCTTCGTCCAGCGCTATGCCCGGATGCAACAAGAAATCCGCCGTCAATCGCACCGGATCGTCCCAGCCAAAATACTCGAAATCGATGAAGGCAAGATGACCATCCGCAGATTTCAGGGCATTGTGAAAACCGAAATCGGCGGGAATCAGGCTGCGCTGCGCCATTGCCAGCGGCGTTGCAAAATCGCTGTTTTCGGCGTGATGCCGGGCACGTTGCAGAAGAGGTGCGATTTCCTGCGTCAGAAAGTCATGCAGTTCAGGCAGCCCCCTGAGTTTTTCCAGGCGCTGCGTGATATGACGGTACAGATCCGCGCCGCACAGACAGGGTTCAGCCGCAAGACCGAAGCCCTCTCCGTTTGCTCTTGCAGCATGCGTGCGGGCGATAAAATCCAGCGCCTGATCCATGTCCTTCATGTCCGGCGCCAGCGGCACCTCCCCCGCCATCCATTGCATCAGCGCAACGCCGGGTTGCACCGCCAGCAGACGCGCAGTATACGGATTGTCATGCGCCGCATAAAATTGGAGCGCCCTGATTTCCGTGCCGAATCTGTCGCGCGTGTCGGCCTCTTGCGGCGGATAGCTTTTCAGCGCATATACCGCATCGCCGCACACCACCTTGTAGACACGACTGTTCCTGCCGCTTTTGCAGAGCACCAGCTGGTCGACGGGCCGTCCCGTCAGATCGCGCGCGAGCTGATCAAATTCAATCTCCAAAGACGATGCCCTCTATTTCCGTCCAGCTGCCACACATCACGCCCGCCATCTCATCCCCTTCGCTTGTAAACAGGAGCTTCTTCGTTCGGGACGGAAAATCCGCACGCATAAACAGCTCGGGCAGATCGTCGATAAACACCTCGCATTGCAGGCTGGCGATACGCGCCACTTTTTCATCCTGCGTGGCTTCAAAAAAAACCCGTTCCCGGGAGATCGCAAAACCCTCAGGATCGAAAAACCCCTGATCCTGCATCCAGGCCCGCGCCGCATCGCGAAGATCGGTCTGCGTCGCATCGAAATGGCCGAATTGCGTCTTGTGACTGACGACAAATACCTGCACCTTCGGCGTGGCCGCACAACGGCGCAAAAATGCGGCGGCGCCGGCAAACAAACTCGCCTCCTGCATACGCCGTCCGTACACCTCGCCCTGCAATCGCTGCCATAGCAACTCATCCTGCTGACGGGCCAGCCGCCTGATTTCCTGTTTGCTTTGCAGTTCATCCCGCAAAACGAGCCCCCATTCGCGCGCCACGCGGGTAAACACCTGATCATAGCGTGCCAGTGTATTATCAAAATCGATGCCGATACGCATTATCACGCCTGCCGGCCCGAAGCACGGGCGCACCATTCCTGCCACAATTGCCGGTACTCAAGTTCAACGGATCGCACGAAAGCTGCCTGATCACCCAGTACAGATGCGCTAAAAACGCCTCTCATCTGTCCTCTGAGCCTCGACACTGATTGCACATCGCGCGCCTTTTTAATCGCCATTTCAACATACTGCACCTGCGTTTCGGCAATCCAGTCAGTTAATCCCAGCGTCGTCATGATCGACGCCGAAATGCGACCGGTCAAGGTCGCCCCGCGCCGGGTCATCACCGGCACCCCCATCATCAGCCCTTCCAGCGCCGTCACGCCGCCCCCATGCGGAAAAGGATCCAGCGCGATGTCGACCTGATGATAGGCCAGCATATGTTCCTGCCACGCGGTTTTTCCCTGCATGACGATGCGCTCCGCTTCGATGCCCTCCCGGGTAAAAATACCGAGAATCCGGCGCCGTATCTCGATATCGTCCAGTTGCGCCGTTTTAAGCAGCAGGCGGCTTTGCGGAACCGCCTTCAAGATGTCAATCCAGGCGCGGTACGTACTGTCCGAGACCTTCGCCATCCGGTTGAAGGAAGCAAAAGTGACCATTCCGTTTGACAGGGCGGGCAGCGCATTGACAGGCGGGAATGGATCCATCGTAAAAAGGCCCAGTGCGCAGGGCAAATACCTGATTTTTTCACGGTAAAACCGCTGTTCCTCAGGCGGCACCATCACCGCATCGGTAAAAAATGCATCCATCGCACGCATGCCTGTACCTGCGGCATAGCCTAATGCCGTAATCTGTATCGGCGCCGGTTTTCTGGCAAACACCAGCAGCCGGTTGCCTGACGTATGTCCGGACAGATCGACCAACAGATCAATGTTATCTTCACAGATCAGCGAGGCGACGGCCTCATCGGACAGGCCCGCGACATCACGCCAGACCGTCACATTCTTCCTGAACAGCCCGGTGTATCGGTCGTCCTTTACCCTGGAATTAGCATACGCATAAACCTCGAACTGGGCACGATCATACTGCGTCAGCATCCCGCCAAAGACCTTGGAGGCCGAATGCTCCCTGAAATCGGCGGAAATATAACCGATGCGCAGAGGACGGTCGGCGATACGCGCATTGGCATAAGCCACATCACGCCATAACGGCGCTGCGTGCACCTCCGCCCACCGGTCACGCTCGGCCTGCAACTCATCCGGACTCAGGGTCTCCATCATATCCATGCTGAAGATCAGATTGCTGTGCGCGACAACGAAACCGGGCTTAAATTGCAGCGCCTGCCGGTAACTGGCAACAGCCTCCTCAAGCCGCCCCATGACAAGCTGTGCGCTGCCCAGATTGCAATAGGCATCGGCGTGACCGGGGTTCATGTCGAGTGTACGCCTGTGTATCGTTTCCGCCTCGGCAAAACGATTCAGCCCTTGCAGCACGATGCCCAGGTTGTGCAGCGCATTGACATAATGCGGGTCGATATTGATCGCACAGCGGTAACACGCTTCCGCCTCAGCCAACCTGCCCAACTCCTGAAGCGTAACACCCAGATTATTATGCCCGTGCGCATACCCCGGATTGATCTGCAACGCACGCCGGTAGCTCAAGCTTGCCTCATCCAGCCTGCCCAGCTCCTGCAAGATCAAGCCCAGATTGTAATGCACCTCGAAGTCATCAGGTAAAAGTGCGGCAGCCCTTTGCATGGGGTGCAGTGCATCCGCGCTGCCCGGCGTTGCAGCGCCCAGCATTTTCCAGCCGTAACCGAAATCCGGAAATTCGCGCGTCATCGCGCGAGCACGTCGCGCTGTCTCGACAAGACGCCCCTGTGCAAACAAGACTGCCAGTTCATCGGCCGCCTGCGATGAAGGGGGTGCCGCAGCGCCCTCCGTGGCAGGCGGTACAGCCAGACGCAGTGCATGGGCTTCAACGTCATCCCCCTGCAACCCCTGCTGCCGTGCGATTTCCAGCACCTGCCTTGCCTCATTCGGCTGACCGGATTGCAGCAACGCGCTGATATAACTCAGCCAGTATGGCGCGCATGCCGGCGCAGCCTCGATCGCTGCCATAAAACAACGTAGTGCGTCAGCAAACAGCCCTTGCTGCATGGCGAGCATACCCGCCTGATGGTGTGCAACCGCCGTATGCAAAGCATCCTGCGATTGGTCCGGCATTAACGATTTTTGGCGGGCTGCGTCAGACATCCGTTTTAAATCCCTGTCAATAATCAACCGATTGCAGCACGAAGATGATCCATCACCGGCTCGACATAAATCGCGTTATAGGTAAAATCGGCCATGTTGTACATGCAGCGTTTACACAGGCTATGGCGATAGCGGGCCTGCTGAATATCCGCCTCGGAAGTATCCAGATAATTTGCGGCCACATCATACTCATGGCTCCACACCGCGCAGCACAGGGGCACCGACCCATCCGCATTGATGACCATTCTGGAACGTCTGAGCGCGCAATCCGGATGTTTATCGCGGGACGGTTTTGACAGGTCCGCCATCAGTCTGGGTGATATCGGCAGTATCGCTTCAAGCGCCTCCGGAACCGCATCGTTTTCAATCGCGCTCAGCAATTTTTCCAGCGGCATCAAGATCGCGGTATCTTTGGAAAATTTGAAATCCAGTTCATTGCACAGCGCCGCCATCAGGGCCAACTCGTCGGTGCAATTGTGTTTATACGTGATGTAACCGACCACGACCACCGTTGCCGGATGATGCTTGTTCATATACGCCCGCAACAGACGCATATTGTCCTTAACGACTTCAATATTCCCGCCCTTGTGTGTTCTGGCATAGGTTTCCTGAAAATAGCCGGAAAGCGAGATGCGGATATAATCAGGTTCTGCGCAAACCAGTTCCTCCAGATTTTTCACAAAATTCAAGTTGGTGGAAATACCCACGTTAAATCCACACGCTCTGGCGAGTCGAACCATCGCCGGCAACTCAGGATTTAACAGCGGCTCGCCCCAGTTATACAGATCCAGGCAAATGACTTTTCGCTGCAACCGATCCTGCTCTTCGCGGATTTTATGCAAGATCGCCTCGAAGCTTTCCAGCTTCATCAGCGATTTTGCGGGGCCGCCCACGAACGTATTACCGACGGCGCAACTCGGACAGCGCAGGTTGCAACCGCCGGACACCTCGATGTTGTAGTAGAAATCGGCCACCTGTTTTTTGGACAGTGCCGCTGCCAGCTCGGCCTGACGCACGCGATGGCTTTTAGGCTGCGCCGGATGGGCATTTTCTTCGTCGGAAAATCTGCCGCTCCAGCGCGCGGCCAGGTTGTCGACTTCAGCGCCCTGCAACCCCTGTTGCCGGGCGAATTCCAGCATCTGCAGGGCCTCCATCCTCTGACCGGACTGAAACAGGGCGCTGATATAACTCAGCCAGTATTGTGCACATGCCGGCTCAGCCTCGATCGCCGCGATAAAATAAGGCAGTGCGGCTGCCGGATCGTTTTTCTGAACCAGCAAGGTGCCCATATTATGGTTTGCCAGCGCATGTGCCGGTTCCATCTGCAATACGGCAAGATAATGCGTTTCGGCTTCCCGAAAATGCTCGATCTGGTGGCAGGCGATCGCAAGCTGCAACGACTGAGCCAGCTTATCTGGCAGTGGCGCGTTTTCCGTCATGACTTTTCCCCGAAACAAAAGTTTCTGCCCGCATCGCCCGTTATCCGGGATGATCCCGTCCGGCACCATTGCTGCCACAGCGTTCGGTAAGCCTGTTCGGCAACCGCGACATAGCTTGCCTGATCACCGAGTATCGATGCCGCAAACATACTGCGCAACCGACGCCTGATCTCAGCCAATGCCGGCAGGTCATTCGCCTTTTGTATGGCCAGCTCCACATACTGTTCCTCTGTTTGCGCGACCCAATCGCTCAAGCCCAATGTCGTCATGATCGATGCCGATACGCGTCCAGTCAGGGTCGGCCAGCGCAGTGTCACCAGCGGCACGCCCATCAACAGCCCTTCCAGCGCGGAGATGCCGCCGCCATGCGGAAACGGATCCAGAGCGATATCGATCTGACTGAACGCGGCCAAATGTTCGGCATGCGAGGTTTTTCCCAGCAGCAGAATGCGCGCAGGATCGATTCCTGCCCGTGTAAAATTCGCCAGCACCCGCTCCCGCGTGCCTTCATCATCCAGCGCCGGTGTTTTCAGGACCATCCGGCTACCCGGGCAGGCCTGCAATATCCGGCTCCAGATGCGATAGGCCGGATCGGAAATCTTGACCAGCCGGTTAAATGACCCGAACGTCACGCGCTCTGCCGCCAGCGCGGGCAGATCATTCACTCTGGGGCTGACATCGGGCTGAAAATAACCGATCGCACAAGGCAGATCGTAAACCTGTTCGGCATAATACTGCCGCTCATCCGCAGGCACAAACACCGTATCTGCAAAGAGCACATCCATCGCGTGCATACCGGTACCCGCCGCATAGCCCCAGGCGGTAATCTGGACAGGCGCGGGTTTCCTGGCAAACACCCGCAAGCGGTTGCCCGCCGAATGCCCGGACAGATCGACCAGAATATCGACCCCGTCCGCCCGGATCAGATCCGCCACGGCATCATCGGACAGCCTGTCGATACGGCGAAAATGCGTGACGTTTTGCTGGAACCGGCGTGTCATCTCATCTTCGACGGCTGAATTTGAATAGGCGATCACGTCAAATTCGTCGCGCTTAAAACCCGTCAGCATCGCCCCGAAGGCATAGGCGGCAGAATGATTCCGGAAGTCGGCGGAGACATAAGCGATACACAGGCGCCGCGCCGGGTCGCGCGGATTGTCATGCACCCGGTGTTGATGCAGATGTGCCGCATGTATAACGTCCCAGCGACGGCGTTCAGCCTGCAAAAATGCGGTATCCACATCCGTCATCAGATCCAGGGTGAAAATCAGATTGCTGTGCGCCATGGGAAAATCGGGCTTGCTCTGTAAGGCCTGACGATAACTGTCAGCGGCGTCAGCGGGCCGTCCCATACTCAGCTGCGTATTACCCAGATTGCAACGCGCATGTGCGAAATCCGGCTTGATCTGTAACGCACGCTTTAAACTCACCTCAGCCTCAGCCAGTCGTCCAAGGTCATACCACACCATCCCCAGATTGCTGTGCGCCTGCGCATCCTCAGTATTCATCTGCAATGCCTGAACAAAGCCGGCCTCGGCCTCATACAACAGCCCCTGCGCATACAAGGCAAGCCCCAGATTATTTTGCGCCGCGACAAAATCGGGTTTTAAACTCAGCGCCTGCCGGTAGCTGGCAACGGCATCCGGCAGGCGCGCCAGCGCACGCAGGGCATTACCCAGATTGTTATGCATCTCGGCATACCCGGAATCGACCTGCAAGGCGCGCCGGTAACAGATGCAAGCCTCATCAAAGCGCCCCAAGTCGTGCAGCGTCAGCCCCAGATTGTTATGCGCATCGGCAAAACCAGGTTTACTTTTCAGGGCGCGCCGGAAACTCGCAGCAGCCTCATCCAGACGCCCCATTTCCCTTAAAGCAACACCCAGATTATTATGCGCATTTTCATAATCCGGCTTGATCTGCAAGGCGCGCCTGAAACTGGCGCAAGCGTCCTCCGTACGGCCGAGCTCTTTGTAGAGGACGCCCAGATTACCCTGCGCCTGGGCGTCCCGGTGCGACAAACTGGCGGTTTTCTGCATGGCGACCAATGCATCCAAACCCCGCCCCATCTGTTGCAACGCCATGCCCAGCACCTTCCAGCCCAGCACCTGCTGCGGATAACGCTCGGTCATCACGCGCGAACGGTAAGCGGCTTGCGCAAAATCGCCCTGACCGAACAACGTCACCAGCTCATTCGTCTCCTCGGCGGAGGGCTTGCCCTGTCGCCGGGTTTCCGGCTGATTGCGGCCCGCTTCAGGCGCCACATCACGCCCGCCCGCTGTCAGACGCATCGCCAGCGCTTCCGCCCCCTGCAAACCCTGTTGTTGGGCGATTTCCAGCACCTGCCGTGCCGCATCCGTTTGACCCGCCTGGATCAGCGCATCGATATAACTCAGCCAATACTGTCCGCGCGACGGATCCGCCTCGATCGCTGCCAGAAAATACACCAGTCCTGCGGCAGGCTGCTGTTGCTGCACCGCCAGCACACCCATATTGTGATTCGCCTCCGGGTGACCCGGTTCGATCTGCAACACGGCAAGATAATGCAGCCGTGCGTCTTGCAACGCACCGGTTTGATGCTGCGCGACTGCCAATTGCAATTCGGTCTGCACGGACATCAAATGACCGATCCTTTAGATGCTGCGCACCATTCCTGCCAGAGCTGCCGGTATTCCTGCTCGACCACCCGCGCATACGCATCGGCATCGCAAAGGATGGAGGTCATCAAGCGCTCACGCATCTGTTGCCGAAGCTCAGCCAGCGCGTGCAAATCGGCGGCTTTTTGCCGGGCGATCTCGACATACTGTTCCGGCGTTTCGGCTATCCAGTCCGTCAAACCCAGCGTCGTCAAAATCGATGCGCCGGTGCGCCCGCCGAAGGTTGGCCAGCGCAACGTGATCACCGGCACCCCCATCAAAAATCCTTCCAGCGAGGTCACCCCGCCGCCCTGCGGAAAAGGATCCAGCGCAATATCCACCTGATCAAACGCGGCCATATGCTGCTCCCAGGGCGTGCTGCCCAACAGGATGAGTCGTTCGGGCGCAACGCCCGCTCGCATAAAATAGTCAGTCACGCGCGCCCTGCCGGCCGCGTGATCCATTTCACGGTTCTTGAACAACATGCGGCTTCCGGGAACGGCCAGCAACACTGCAGCCCAGGTTTGATACGCGTCGTCCGAGACTTTTTCCAGACGGCTGAAGGTGGCAAAGGTCACATATTTTTTCGTCAGTGCAGGCGATGCGGTAACCGCAGGCGGCGTCTGAAACGGATAGTAGGATAAAAAATTAGGCAGATAGCGTATCTCTTCCGCATACAACACCCGCTCATCGGGCGGAATGAGCACCGGATCGGAAAACAGCACGTCCATGGCGCGCATACCGGTGCCGGTCGAATAAGCCCAGGCGGTGATCTGAATGGGTGCCGGCTTACGGGCAAACACCGGCAGGCGATTTTCTCTGGAGTGCCCGGACAAATCGACCAGAATATCGATCTGATCGCGCCGGATCAGTTCGACCACGTCTTCATCCGACTGGCGGTGTATCACGCGCCAGCCGGTGACACTGCGCTGAAGCCTACGGGTCAGCGCAGTCACCTCGGATTCATTGTTATAGCAATACACATCGAAACGCGAACGATCAAAATTGAACAGCATCGCGGCAAACACGGCCGGCGCGGAATAGGATCTGAAATCGGCCGAGACGTAACCGATACGCAGGCGGCGCTGCGGATCCGCATCATTGGCGTGTGGCGGATGCGGTAAAAAACGCGCCGCATGCATGGCTTCCCACACCCGGCGTTCGGCCTGCATGGCAGAGATGCTGACATCCTTCGCCAGATCCAGCGTAAAAATCAGATTGCTGTGCGCCATGGCATAGCCGGGTTCCAGTTCAAGCGCCCGCCGGTAACTTTGCACCGCCTCGTCCAGCGCCCCGAAATCCCGCAAATAATTGCCCAGATTATTATGCGCCTCGGCTGAATCCGGCTTGATTTCCGCAACGCGCCGGAAGCAGGCAACCCCTTCTTCCAGACGCCCCAACGTATGAAAAGCGAGCCCCATATTGCCATGCGCATCCGCATAAGCCGGATCGAGTTCCAGCGCGCGCAAAAAGCTGTTTTCCGCTTCCGCCAGGCGGTTGCTACAGATCAGATTTATACCCAGATTGACGTGCGCCTGCACAAAATCCGGATTAATGCGGAGCGCCTCACGGTAACAGGCCTCCGCTTCCTTTTTGCGTTTGAGTTCCGTGCAGGTATTGCCCAGATTGTTGTATACCTGGGCATTCAGCGGATCAATTTGCAAGGCACGGCGAAAATGTTGCTCGGCTTGCTTGAACTCGCCCAGATCGTGCAATGCGAGCCCCAGATTATTGTAAGCATCGGTATAGTGCTCATCCTGCTGCAGCGCCTGCCTGAAACAGTCGCAGGCGTCTTCGAGCTGTCCCTGCTCCCTGAGCAGCACCCCCAGATTGCTGCACACCTTCGCATATTCAGGATAAATCTGCAATGCGCGCCGGTAACTGGCCTCTGCATCAGAAATTTGCCCGCACGCAGCGAGGATGACGCCGAGATTGCCGTGCGCAGCCGCATGGTCCGGCGTGAGCCGTATCACGCGCCGGTAAAGCGTTGCCGCCTCGGCAGGCTGATCCAGACTCATCAGATGATTGGCGCGCGTAAACAGCTCCTCTGCATAATCCGGATTGATCTGCAACACGCTTGCGTAACTGGCCTCAGCCCCCGCAACGTCGCGCAGCGCTTCGAGCGCATGGCCCAACTCGCAATGCGCATCCGCATAGTCCGGGGCAATGTGCAGCGCACGCTGCAAACTCGCGACCGCCGCCTCCGTCTGCCCGGACTCACCGAGCACCACGCCCAGGTTGTAATGCGCCTCCTGATCAGCCGGACGGATTTTCAGTAACGCCCGAAAACAGACTATCGCATCCTCCAGCCGCCCCAGTGCATGCAACACCTTGCCCAGATTCCCCAGCGCCTCAACATAGTCCGGCCTGATCTGCAACGCCTGCCGGTAACTCGCCGCCGCGTCGTCCAGACGCCCCAGCGTTTGCAGCACCACCCCCAGATTGCTGTGCGCATCCGCGTAATCCGGGCTCAGCCTGATCGCCTCGCGGTAACTGCCCTCGGCCTCCATCAACCTGTCCAGCGCCTGCTGGGTGACGCCCAGATTGTAGTGCGCTTCCACATCCCCCGGCGACAAGCGCGCTGCTTGTTGCATCGCCAGCAGCGCGTCCTCCGTGCGGCCCATCTGCTTATACGCCGCGCCCAGCGCCTTCCAGCCAAACTCATGCTGCGGATACTGCACCGTCATGCGCTGCGCCATGTCGGCCGCGTCCGAGTAACGGCCCTCGCCAAACAGGCTTACCAGCGCATCGATTTGTGCATGCCCAGGACGCGCGCCGCGATGCTTCACTGCTTCATCCGCCGCCTCTCGGGGCTCAGCACCCAGACGCTGCGCCAGCGCATCGACTTCCTCGCCCTGCAGCCCCTGCTCACGCGCCAGTTCCAGCACCTGTAAAGCCTCGTCACGCTGTCCGGCCTGAAACAGCGCATCGATATAACTGATCCAGTATTGCCCGCGGTCGGCCTCCGCCTCCAGCGCCGCCAGCAAATACGGTAACCCGGCCGCCGCTTCTCCGTTTTGCAGGGCCAGCAACCCCATGTTGTAATTCGCTGCCGGATGTTGCGGCGCCACTTGCAAAACGGCCTTATAACCCTCGACCGCCTCCTGCACCCGCCCCGCCTGATGATGCGCGATGGCCAGTTTCAAAGACGAATCCGATGCCAACGCTTGCGTAAGAGGTATAGTCATGTTGAAATAATATATTAATCAATTGGTTAGTTATTGACAAAACGCGTTACAACAAACTTCACAGCATCTAACGGTCATGGCAGGCAGCCACCCCAAATAATAAAACCTGCCATGCCCGTTTCCCTCACCCAAACCCTCTCCCGGAGGGAGAGGGAACGAACGAATCGCTACGCGAGTTTCACGTTAACGATCATGGCAAGAAAGCCACCCCTGAGAATGAAACCTGTCATGATCGTTCCCTCACCCCCGTACCCCTCTCCCGAAGGGCGAGGGGTACGGTTCGTCGCTTCGCGAGTTTCACGTTAACGGGCATCCAGCTCAATCCGCGACTGCTCCGGATGAGGCGCACCAGTCGCGCCATAATAGCCGATATTGCTGTTCCGCGGCACGCGTATAGGCGAGCTGATCGCCCAGCACGGAAGCGGCAAATATCCCGCGCAAGCGCCCCC
>CAMTUO010000029.1:0-54486 GCA_947084955.1 uncultured Gallionella sp. | reverse complement strand
GATCTTGACGCGCTGGGTGATCGTGGCGCCCAAGCTTACCGGCAGTGACGTGATCGCGCAATTGACCGAATGGAGCGCCTTGACGCGCCGTGAAGGTTTGCTGGTTCTGGAAACGCGCCTGTCCGGCATCGACGATCCTTTTTTGAAGAAGGGTGTACAACTGCTGATAGATGGTCACGGTGCGGACAAGATACGCGAAGTGCTTGAGATTGATATCCGTTCATGGGAACAGTTGCGCTGGCAGGCAGCGCGGGTCTGGGAAGCGGCGGCGGGTTATTCCCCCACCATCGGCATTATCGGCGCTGTGCTGGGTTTGATGCATGTGATGCAAAACTTGTCTGAACCGGGCAAATTAGGCGGTGGCATCGCGGTGGCGTTCGTTGCGACCATCTATGGCGTGGCGTTTGCCAATTTGCTGTTTTTGCCGGTTGCCAATAAATTGAAAGCGATTATTCTGCAACAGACGCATCTGCGTGACATGGTCGTGGATGGGCTGGGCGCCATTGCCAATGGCGAAAACCCGCGGTTTATCGAGCTGAAGCTGCAAAGCTATCTGGACTGACAGCAATGGCAGGCCGGCGCAAACGGATAGAACACGATAATCACGAACGATGGTTGATCTCCTATGCGGATTTTGTCACTCTGCTGTTCGCTTTTTTTGTGGTGATGTATTCCATTTCTTCGGTTAATGAAGGCAAATACAAGACGTTCAGCGACTCGCTGAGCGTCGCCTTTTCTCAGCCGGCAGCCTCAGCGGTGGGCGGCCAGGAGCAAATGCTCAAGGTGCTGGTCGATAAACGCACCGCCCGCATGGTTGAGCAACAGCGCAAGATGCAGGCGCAGATGCAGGCGCTCAATGACAATCTGCGCCAGGTGATGGGGCCATTGATTGAACAAGGCCTGGTTGGTGTGCGCCAAACCAAACGTGGCGTGGAAGTCGATATCAGCGCCAGCACTTTGTTTCGCGAGGGAGACGATAAACTACAGTCCGGCGCGCAGGATACCTTGCAGAAAGTTGCTCAGGTTTTAAAACAGGAAAATCAGTCGATTGAAGTGGAAGGGCATACCGATGATGTGCCGATCAAAACGGCACAGTTTCCGTCCAACTGGGAATTGTCTTCCGGGCGCGCCGGCAGTGTGGTCCGTATGCTGGCCGCTTACGGCGTGCCGGAAAAGCGTCTGGCGGCGGTGGGGATGGCGGCCAATCAGCCTGTGGTGCCGAACGACACGCCCGAACACCGGGCAAAGAATCGCCGGGTTTCGATTACCGTACTTTCTGCGCAATTTGCCAGAGCCACTGCGGATGATGAGGTGAGTTTGCCTGCCGCGTCAGGCGTGTTGGCGCCGGATCAGCAAGCGGCTCAAAAGGGCGTGGAGGCGGCAGGAGGTGTATCGTCAGTGCGTGCCAGGGAGTTGCCCAGACCGTAGTTTTGTTGGGTATTGCGTTTAAACGCTGCCCAGCGATCGGCCGCTGCCCACTGAGAAATTGGCTTGTCCGTCCGAGCCATACAGATCGGCCTGATTGACCGCACGGCTGAGCGCGGTGAGCACTTGTTGATTATGGCGTAACTTCATCTGTATCAGTTCGCCGTTGATGCGATTCAGTTGTCTGGCCTGATCGGACAAGGTGAGGATTTCCTGCCAGATACGCAGACCATCCGGGCTGTTTTTCTGTAACCAATCGACAATGGCGGCTGCGGTGAGTTGCGGGATGCAGCCCAGTAACAGACGGTGACGTGCCTCGGCAAGGGTATTCAGCCGGAAAGCGTGTGCCGATTTGCTTTCGGCGAGTGTCGCTAACGGTTCGATGCTGTTTTCTGTCAACAGGGCTTGTTCGTTTTGCAATAGCACTACAAAGCCGCGCACGGCCTGACGTTCTTCGGTCAGTGCGGTAAGCAATTCCGAGCGCAGGGGGTGGGTCAACGTTTACGCTCTGCTGTTGTTGATCAGATCGTGTACTGACTGGATCAGTTTGTCGGCTACGACGCCCGAATTGACCTGGAATCGTCCGTCGCTGATTGCCTGTTTGATCTGGGCTACCTTGTTGACGTCCACCACCGGGGTGTTTGCCATACTCGCGGCCATCTTGGCCAGCTGGGTGGCTGTTGTACCCAGTGATACGCTGGTTCCCGGCTCTTGAGGCACAGGGCTGTTTTTGATGGCGGGGTTGCGCGAGGTCGCGTCGCCTGACAGTCCGGCGGGAAGCACGTTCCCCTGTTTTTCAATTTTCATGGTGTTCCTCTCAATCTGGCGGTACTAAATTACCTCTGTTGCATACTATATCGGAAAAACTTCAGAAAACTTTAGCTTAATTTTATCTTTTTTGTAAATGTGATGTCGAATTTGGCAAGAAGGCTTTGAAACGGCCGAATTGGCCGCTGTTTTAGCTGCTGTTCTGAAAAACATGGCGCACATCCTGTGTTAGCCTCTAGCACTGCTACGGATACATGGAGAAGAGGCATGTTGGAAACATCAGAGGGTACGCTGGATCCGCAGAACTGGCCGGATTTCAGGCGCGAGGCGCATCAAATGCTGGACGATATGCTGACGCATATGGAAAGTCTGCGTGAGCGGCCGCTTTGGCAGCCGATACCCGATACGGTGCGCGCCGCTTTTCAGCAACCCCTGCCCGAGCAATCCGGCGATCTGGCCGCCGCACATGCAACCTTTATGCAAAATGTGCTGCCTTATTCGATCGGTAATGCGCATCCGGGTTTTATGGGCTGGGTGCATGGCGGCGGGACGCCGGTCGGGATGCTGGCCGAGATGCTGGCGGCGGGGCTGAATGCCAACCTGGGCGGGCGCGATCAGATGCCCGTGGAAGTCGAGCGCCAGTTGTTGCGCTGGATGTGCGAGTTATTCGCCTTTCCGGCAAGCGCCAGTGGTTTGTTTGTCACGGGCACGTCGATGGCGAATTTCATTGCGGTGCTGGTGGCGCGGACGGCCGTACTGGGTGCCGCGGTGCGCCAGACGGGGTTGCCGGCAGCCCAGCGCCTGGTCGCGTACACCTCGGTAAGCGGCCATGTCAGCATTGCGCAGGCGATGGAGATGGCGGGCATCGGCACGCTGGCGTTGCGCAAGATTGCACTCAATGCGCAATTTCAGATGGATACTGTGGCGCTGGAAAAATGTATTGCGGCGGACAGGGCGGCGGGCATGACGCCGTTTATGATTGTCGCCACAGCGGGTACGGTGGATGTCGGGGCGGTGGACCCGCTGGCGGAAATTGCTGATATCGCCAAACGCTGTGGTATCTGGTTTCATGTGGATGGTGCATACGGTGCGCTGGGGTTGCTGGCGGACGATATCGCGCCGCAACTGGCAGGCATCGAACGTGCCGATTCCATCGCCTTTGATTTTCACAAGTGGGGACAGGTGCCGTATGATGCGGGCTATATACTGGTGCGTGACGGCGCTTTGCATCACGACACATTCGCTTCTCCCGCTGCGTATTTGCAACGGGCGACGCGCGGGATGGCCGCGGGTTCGCCCTGGCCGTGCGATTTCGGCCCGGATCTGTCGCGCGGTTTTCGCGCGCTGAAAACCTGGTTTACGCTACAGGTGTATGGTACGCAGAAGCTGGGGCGCAGCATTTCCCATACCTGTGCGCTGGCCCGATATTTGCGGCAGCGCGTGGAGGCGTCGCACTCATTGGAACTGCTGGCGCCGGTTGCGCTCAATATTGTGTGTTTCCGCTATCGCGGCAGTGACCGGCTTAACGCAGACATCGTGGTCGCCCTGCAGGAAGCTGGCGCGGTTGCGCCGTCCAGCACGACGATTCAGGGACACCTTGCAATCCGTGCCGCGATCGTCAATCATCGTACCCAGACCTGTGACATCGATGCACTGGTGGATGCGGTGCTGGCATTGGGATTGAATTTGACCGATAACGCTCATGCAGGGCATCAGGATGCACATGAATACAAATGAAATGAACGCTGAGCGCACAGCCCTGATGGGTCTGGTGAAGCTGATGCGTATGACCATCTCGGGGGAGGATATGGGTTCTGTCGGGGTCAAGCTGATCGCGCGTGCAGGGGAAGATCCGCGCTGTGCGGATGCCAACGCCTTGATGGATTTGTCCACTATCTTGCAGCTCAGAGGGGATCGCGAATTGGGACTGGACATACAGCGTCAGGCGCTGACGATACAGCAGATCTATTCCCCGCCGTGCGCCGTGCCGGATCGGGCGGAGGCGGCGCTACGTCTGCTGCTCATCATGGGGGAGGGGGATCTGATGGCGAATTCGCCAATTGAATTTCTGCTCGAAGATTCGGATGTCGCCGTGGATATCGTGTATGTGACCGATAACCTGAACCTGCCGGAGGTGTTGCCCGAACACGATGTGCTGTTCGTCGCCATTGCGGAATCGGAACAAAATCGCCCGCTGTTGAAAAAAATCGAGGCGCAGATTGCATCCTGGCCACGCCCGGTACTCAATGATCCGGCGCGTATCGCGTTGTTGTCGCGTGATAGTGCGTGTGACTTGCTTAAATCCGTCGCGGGGCTGGAAATGCCGACGACCGTGAGAGTCAGTCGTGAGATGCTGGCGCTGATCGGCTGCGGTGAGCTGTCGATGGCAGAAGTGCTGGGTGACGGGGGTTTTCCGGTGATTGTGCGTCCGGTGGATTCTCATGCAGGGCAGGGGCTGGACAAGCTTGCGGACGCGGGCGGCATCGCGGGCTATCTGGCTGAGAGGGCGGAAGCTGAGTTTTATATTTCGCGTTTTGTCGATTATCGCGGCCCGGACGGATTGTTCCGCAAATATCGTATTGTGTTGATTAAAGGGCGTCCGTTCATTTGCCATATGGGCATATCCGATCACTGGATGATTCATTATGCGAATGCGGGGATGGCGGATAGCGCTGAGAAGCGCGCGGAAGAAGCGGCCTGCATGGACGATTTCGACCAGACGTTTGCCGTTCGCCATGGCGCGGCCTTTAAGGAAATCAACGACAGAATCGGGCTGGATTATCTGGGCGTTGATTGCGCCGAAACGCAAGCGGGGGAGTTGCTGATTTTTGAAGTGGATAGCTGCATGATCGTCCATGCGCTTGATTCGGCCGAGGTTTATCCCTATAAATTACCGCAGATGCGCCGTGTGTTCGACGCATTCCGCAGGATGCTGGTCGATGCCGGAAAGTAAGGTGCGAGCGCTTGACACGCTTCCGACGACGGAAGCGTTGCTGGTCTCGGATGGCGATGCGCGGATCGCACTCGATCCGCTCACGGGTCTGAACAAATATGGTTGTCCGGTTGTTCCTGATCCGGATTTGCTGGATTTCGCCTCCTCCACGGCAACGGTTATTTCCGAGGCAGGATTCGCTGCGGCCTGGCAGCTGCGCGAAAAACGGTTGCATCAATCCGATACTGAATCGCTGGATGATTTTTATGCACGCGAGATGCAGCGCATTCGCGAGGCGCTGCTGGCAGATGTGGCGGATTTGGAGCCCCGGCTGATATTCGCCGTGTCGGGTACCGATGCGCATTTCATGATTGCCCGATATGTGGCAAGGTCGACGGATCAGCCGCTCTGGGTGTTGATGGTCGAGGAGGCGGAGACGGGGAGCGGAGTGGCTGCGGCCTTGTCGACCTCGTTTGATACACCGGCCGGCCGTGTGCTTATCGATGTGCTGCCGCTGCGCACGTCGCAGGGCGCGCCACGTCCGCCCGCAGAGATCGATACGGATGCGTCCGCGCGGGTGCAACAGGCTATCGCGTCCGGGCGCCATGTGTTGCTGGTCATGGTGGATCAATCCAAAACAGGCATGATCGCGCCGAGCCCTGCCTGCGTGATGCAATTGCACCGGCGTCATTCCGGTCAGCTGTCAGTGCTGGTGGATGCCTGCCAGTTCCGTCTGGCGAAGGATAGTTTGCGCGCCTATCTGCAACAGGGCTTCATGGTGGCACTGACCGGCTCCAAGTTTTTTACGGGCCCCTCGTTCTCTGCCGCGCTGCTGCTCCCGCAAGGCGCAACTGAGCGGGCCGGATTGCGCGTTTTTCCCCGCCAAACCACGACGAACGGGGCACCTGAAGCCGTTCATCCTGATTTTACACTGTTGGGTTTGTTGTTGCGCTGGGAGGCCGCCAGGGTGGAAATACAGCGCTTTCGTGCGTTGCCAAAGGCGCAGATCAGGCCGATGATGGCGGCGTTTGCCGAGGCGATACAGCAGCGCCTGAATGATGACCCGCACTTCGAGCCGTTATTCGTGCCGCCGCTAGACCGTCGCCCGCTGGTGACCGTGCAAAGCTGGGATCAGATACAGAGTATTTTTCCTTTTGTGTTGTACCGTCTTCCTGAAGGCCGGGGCCGTGCAGAGCGTATGCCGCTCAGCCGGGAGGAGACGCTGCAAATATATCGCCAGTTGCAGGTGTCTGAAGGCTCAGGGATCGGGGTCAGGCGCTGCAGGCTGGGTCAGCCGGTTGTTTGTGGCAGCCGTGCCGGCGTTGAGGTCAGCGCCTTGCGGCTATGTCTGAGTGCGCGGCATATTTGCGATGCGGCGGGGGGCGCGGGACTGTCCGGGGTGATCGATGATGCGCTGGTGGTGCTGGATAAAACCGCCTGGCTGATTGATAAATCAGCTGGTAGCTTGTAGCGTGTGTTCTGAAGTTCGCCGTATTTTTAAGGGCTGATCTGGACGGCGCCTTCATCGCTTGCAATGCCGCTGACCATGCGGCCTGAGGCGGTGCGCACTTGTACGGTTTCGCCTTCACTGGCGTTATTGAGCGCAACCCCCGAGCTACTGAGTGTAAATCCTCCGCCTGTCACAAGCAGGCGCACGGATTGACCCTGTTTGACGCTGTAGGGTTCGCGCAGCATGTCCGCACGCATGACGTAACCGGCCGAGACGCTGTAGCGCAACACCTTGCCGATCACGCGGGCAGGATCAGTCAGGCCGATATTTTGCGTGGTTTCCGTAGTTTGCCGGGCCAGGTCTTCGGCGTGCACGATTTGTCCGAGTGATAACGGCCGCGCACTGATCAGCAGATCGCGGCTGATGGTGATCTGTACCGGTACGAAAATATTCCAGCCTCTGGGGTCATCGCAGCGCACGCCGATGGAGACGCGTCCGATGAGCTGGCTGCCGGCCGGCAGGAACGCCTCCACCTTGTTGCAGGCGTGCAGCACGATGCGGCGATCGATGTCATCTACCTTGAAGGAAACTTTGCCGGGCAACCCGGCCGTTTGTTGCTGGACAAAGGCGGCGACCTTGTCTTTGAGTGCGGCATGATCCTGCTGGGTGGCAAGCGCCAGCGAGCAATGCAGGAACAGGCTGACAATGAGCAGGAAGTTTTTCATGGTCGTCATTGTGCAGGTCGCGGGCATGAAAGGGAAGTGCCGTGTAGAGAGGAATTGAAGGAGAAAGTTGCCGTTAATCGTCCGATACAATTTTTGAGTACGCCGTATGATTTGATCATGAATGGTCATAGTCAGTAAATCCGGAGTGCATGATGATCAATAAACTGGACGAGGCGCTGCGTTTTCATCAGGTTGCATTAAGTCTGCGCAGTGCGCGTCAGGAATTACTTGCGTCCAATATTGCGAATGCCGATACGCCGGGTTACAAGGCGCGCGATATTGATTTTTCCAGTGCCTTGCAAAACGCCATGGCAGGATCGACTGAGAAACTGCCGATGGCGACAAGTTCATCCGCGCATCTGGACGGCAATACCGGCAGTTCGGTGATGGGCGCGCCTGTGCTGTATCGCAGACCGGATCAGCCCAGTGCGGATGGCAATACGGTGAACATGGATGTAGAGCGCGCGCAGTCGGCCGATAACGCCTTGCGCTATGAGGCCGGCATCAAGTTTTTAAGCGATGATTTGAAAGACATGCTGGCGGCGTTGCAGCCTTAATGAGAAGAGGAGAGCGTAATGTCTCTGTTTAATATTTTCAATATAGCCGGTTCCGGCATGGCTGCGCAGTCGCAGCGCCTGAACGTGGTCGCCAGTAATCTGGCGAATGCGGACAGTACCACCAGTGCCAATGGCAAACCCTATCGTGCCAAGGAGGTGGTGTTTTCTGCAACGCCGGTCGGTGAAGCCCAGGGGGTGAAAGTGCTGGGGGTGACGGAAAGTACTGCGCCGATGAAGATGGTGTATGAACCCAGTCATCCGATGGCGGACGCCAAAGGCTATGTGTCCATGCCGAACGTGAATGTGGTGGATGAAATGGTGAATATGATTTCCGCATCGCGTTCCTATCAGAACAACGTGGATATGTTGAACACCTCGAAAACGCTGTTGTTAAAAACGCTGACCATCGGTCAGTAACAAGCCCCATCCCGAACCCGACTAAAAAGGAAAATATCATGGTCAGTCCAACTCAGGCTACAAATGCAGGCGCCGTGCTTGCAGCGCTCAATGGCGGCAACGCGGCAGCGTCAGCGACGAGCAGCGCTGCGGCGTCTCAGAGTCAGTTCATGAAGCTGCTGGTGACGCAATTGCAGAATCAGGATCCGCTCAATCCGATGGATAACTCACAGATGACATCGCAGATTGCACAAATCAATACGGTGAGCGGCATTGCCCAGTTGAATACGACCTTGCAGGCGCTCAGTGCGAGCATGACGCCGAATCAGACTTTGCAGGCGGCCGGCATGATCGGACGGGGGGTGCTGGTGCCGGGCAGCGGGGTGGATCTGGCCGCAGGCGGCACGGGTGTGGGCGGATTTTCATTGCCTGGCGCTTCGGATAGCACGTCGGTGTCGATCTACGACAGTACGGGCGCCCTGGTGAATACCCTGAATCTGGGTGCGCGCCCCGCAGGCGTTACTGACTGGCAGTGGGATGGCACGAATGGTTCGGGTGCCGCCATGCCGGCCGGTAATTATGCTTTCAAGGTAAACGCTACGCTGGCCGGTAATTCGGTGGCGGCGACCGGTTTGCAATACGGGGTGGTCAACAGCGTAACGCAAGGTGCGACAGGCTTGAGCCTCAACGCGGGCTCGATGCCCAGCATCGCGCTGAGCCAGATTCAACAAATTCTTTAAGACCGGGAGACGATCATGAGTTTTCAACAAGGTTTGAGCGGTTTAAATGCAGCCAACAGCAATCTGGCCGCGATCGGCAATAACGTGGCGAATGCCAATACGGTCGGCTTCAAGCAATCTCAGGCGCAGTTTGCCGACATGTTCGCTGCCTCAATTTCAGGTTCAGGCGGGGCGTCCGGGCAGATTGGTACGGGGGTGAGCGTTGCGGCCGTTGCGCAGCAATTCACTCAGGGCAATGTTACCGCGACCAGCAATCCCATGGACACGGCGATCAGCGGCCAGGGATTTTTCCTGTTGACCAACTCGGCCGGTGCAACGGCTTACAGTCGTAATGGTCAGTTTCAACTCGATAAAAACGGATTTCTGGTCAATGCGCAGGGAAATCAGCTTAACGGGTATATGCCGAATGCGGCGGGAGCGATACTTGCCGGTGCGACGGTTCCGCTGCAAATCAATCCGGCCAATTTGCAGCCCAAAGGCTCGGCGTTGGTTACCGTGGGTGCGAACCTGAATTCGGCAGCCCCTGTGCCGGCAACCGCTGTGTTCAATGCTACCGATCCTACCTCATACACCAATTCCACCTCGCTGACGGTTTACGACAGTCTGGGTGCGTCGCATGTGGGGACGCTGTACTTTCAACGACAGCCTATTACAACCGTGGGTAGCGGTTCTTTTGCGGCGGCAAACAATACCATGACGGTGGGGTCGACGACAGGCCTGTCGGTGGGCAATACGGTCACGCTGGCGGGGGTGACTTATACCATTACCGGTGTGACTAATGCCACTACGCTGGCGGTGACTCCCGCGGCAGCTGCGCCTGTTGCGGCAGCACCGACCACCACCAATGCGCCGTCTTCCAGCTGGAATACCTACCTGACCGTGGATGGCGTGTCCGTGCCGACTGCCGGTACTGCGCTGACGCAGCTGACTTTTAACTCGCTGGGTGCACTGTCATCCACGAATCCGGTGAGCACGCCCATCGGTTCGGTCACTTCCGCCGCGCTGTTTCCGACGTCCACCGCAGTGTCCAATACCCAGACAATCACCTTTAACTTCGGTTCGCAGACGGCCGCCACTACGCAATACGGCAGCGCATTCGGGGTGAACACCCTGACGCAGGACGGCTACGCCTCGGGGCAGTTGAATTCGACCAGCACCGGTGCAGACGGTACGATTACCGGACGTTACTCCAACGGGCAGACGCGCCCGCTGGCGCAGATTGTACTGGCGAATTTCACGTCCCCGCAGGGATTGCAGTCGGTCGGTAATAACGAGTGGGTGCAAACCGCAGCATCGGGTGCGCCGCTGGTAGGCGCGCCGGGTGCGAGCAGTCTGGGTACCTTGCAATCCTCCGCAGTTGAAGATTCCAACGTGGATCTGACCGCTGCGCTGGTGAACATGATTACCGCGCAGCGTGTGTATCAGGCCAATGCGCAGACCATCAAGACGCAGGATCAGCTGCTGCAGACCGTGGTGAATCTGAGGTAATAGTGAGTGGTGAGTGGTGAGTGGTGAGTGGTATTTTCACTTACTACTGAGGCACGTAGTGCCGCTCCGCTTACGACTCTCCATCAAAAAGGGGTTTTAAATGGATAAACTGATCTATACCGCGATGAGCGGCGCGTCTCAAGTGTTACAGCAGCAGGCAACCGTTTCCGAAAATCTGGCCAATACCAATACGCCGGGTTTTAGAGCGGCGCTGAGCACCTTTCGTGCGGTGCCGCTGGTGGGAGAAGGATTACCTACACGCATTTTTGTGGTTGATTCAACACCGGGCTCGGATTTGACGCCGGCCGCGTTTCAGCCCACCGGACGCGCGCTGGATGTGGCCATCAACGGTACTGGATGGATCGCGGTGCAGGGTGCGGATGGCAAGGAAGCGTATACCCGCAATGGCAGTTTTCAGATCAGCCCGAACGGTGTGCTGCAAACCCGCACCGGCTTGAGTGTGATGGGTGAGTCGGGACCGGTGACGATTCCGCCGAGCACGCAAATCACTTTTGCCAAGGATGGCACGATTTCGACGATACCCGAGGGTTCTCAGGCAAATTCAATTACCGTGGTCGGACGTCTGAAAGTGGTTAATCCCCCCGCAGAGCAGATGGAGCGCGGTGGTGACGGGCTGTTTCGTCTGAAGGATGGCTCAACCGCACCGGCTGATGCGAACACCGAGGTGATCGCCGGTAATCTGGAAGGCAGCAACGTGAATACGGTTGAAATGATGGTGAACATGATTTCGCTGGCACGTAAATTCGACATGCAGATGAAAATGCTGACCACGGCGGATAACAATGCAAAACAGGCCAGCTCGATCATGAGCATTGTAGGGTAAAAATCAGACGTTAGTCGCTAGACGCTAGTCGTTGGTTAAAGCCCGCGCAGCGGACAACACAACTAGAAGCTAACGACTAGAGACTAACAACTGCTTTTAATAACTAATGACTAGCGACTAGAAGCTAGTAACTAAGGGGTAACAAAATGATACGTTCTTTGTGGATTTCAAAAACAGGGCTGGATGCGCAGCAAACCCAGATGGATGTGATTTCCAATAATCTGGCCAACGTCAGTACCAACGGATTCAAGCGTTCGCGGGCCGTGTTCGAGGATCTGCTGTATCAGACCATCCGTCAGCCGGGTGCGCAGTCGTCGCAGCAAACCCAGATTCCGTCGGGTTTGCAGATCGGCACCGGCGTGAGACCCATAGCCGCCGAGCGCATTCATACTCAGGGTAACTTGCAGCAAACCGGCAATCAGCTCGATGTGGCGATCAACGGCAGTGGATTTTTTCAGGTGTTGATGCCGGACGGCACGACCGGCTATACGCGCGACGGATCCTTTCAGCAGAACGCTCAGGGTCAGATGGTGACTTCCAGCGGTTATCCGCTTCAGCCGGCCATTACATTGCCTGCCAATGCCACAACGATCACCATCGGGCAGGACGGTGTGGTGTCGGTGACGCAACCCGGTGTGGCAGCGCCTGTGCAGGTGGGCAGTATGCAACTGGCAACGTTCATCAATCCGGCCGGTCTGCAAAGTATGGGTCAGAACTTGTATCAGGAGACGGCCTCTTCCGGTACGCCCAGTACCAACGTGCCCGGCAGCAATGGCAGTGGTTCCTTGAGCCAGAATTACGTGGAAACGTCCAACGTGAACGTGGTAGAGGAAATGGTCAACATGATACAGACGCAACGCGCCTACGAGATTAATTCAAAAGCGATCACGACGTCGGATCAGATGTTGCAGAAATTGTCGCAAATGTAATGGCAGAGGGGGTAAATTGAAAACCTGGAAAATATGTGCAATGGGCCGGTATTTCGGGTTGACCGGGCTGGTTCTGCTTTTGGCGGCGTGCAGCACGTCTGTGCCACCGACCAGTATTCATCAGCCGATGACGGCCAAACCCGTCAGTCAGGTGGTGGTTTTGCCGTCAGACGGCGCGATTTTTCACGCCGGCGTCAATGAACGTCCCTTGTTTGAGGATAAGCGTGCGCGTAATGTGGGCGATATTCTGACCATTAATGTGGTGGAAACAACCACCGGCAGCCGTAGCACCTCCGGCGGTTCAGCCAGTTCCAACAGTATGGCGGATTCCACACCCAACGTGGCGGTCGGCGCGCTGGCCAAGGTGCTGGTCAAGCCGATTTCCATCACCGGCAGCAACAGCAACAAATCCGCCAAATCCGGTTCTGGGGCGGCCAGTGAGACATTGACAGGGACAATTTCTGTTACGGTGATTGAAGTGCTGGCGAATGGCAATCTGCTGGTAAGCGGCGAAAAACAGGTGGCCTTGACTAACAGCAACGAATTCATCCGCTTTTCCGGTGTGGTCAATCCGACCAGTATTTCCAATCTGAATGTGGTGCAGTCAAGCCAGGTCGCCGATGCACATCTTGAATACAAGAACGCGGGCGAAATGAACCAGGTGATTAACGATGCGCAGTCACTGGGATTCCTTGGGCGTTTCTTCCTGTCGGTGCTTCCGTTCTAAAGGCAGGATGCAGGATTCAGGATTCAGGATTCAGGATTCAGGAAATTCTCGTTCCCACGCGCTGCGTGGGAATATCATCCAGGCGCGCTGCGCCGGATAATCGAGGGCGGAAGGTTTAAAGAGATGAGAAAATTTATTTCACTTTGGTTGAATGGCAGTTGGACTGTTGCGAAAATCCGGGCCGGATTTGGCTTGTCTGTCATCTGTCTTCTGTCCTCTGTTTTCTGTAGCGCAGCGTATGCCGATCGCATCAAGGACGTGGCGAGCATACAGGGCGTGCGCGACAACCAGTTGATCGGTTACGGTCTGGTGGTGGGTCTGGATGGCAGCGGCGATCAGACCACACAAACTCCGTTTACCGTACAGAGCATTATCAGCATGCTCTCGCAAATGGGGGTGAATATGCCGCAGGGCACCAGTTTGCAACTTAAAAACGTCGCCGCTGTGATGGTAACGGCAAGCTTGCCACCCTTTTCCAAACCCGGGCAGACGATCGATGTGACCGCCTCGTCGATGGGTAATGCCAAGAGCCTGCGCGGCGGGACATTGCTGATGACGCCGCTCAAAGGTGCGGATGGTCAGGTCTATGCCATGGCGCAGGGCAATCTACTGGTGGGCGGCGTGGGCGCGTCTTCCGGCGGCTCCTCGGTGCAGGTTAATCACCTGAGCGTAGGGCGCGTGCCGGCCGGCGCCACTGTTGAACGCGCGGTGCCGACGGTGCTGGGGCAGGGGCAGACTATTCATCTGGAACTCAATACCAGTGATTTTACGACCGCGACACGTGTGGTGGATGTGATCAATGCGCAGATTGCGCCGGGTATTGCGGTCGCGCAGGATGGACGTATGATCGAAGTGCGTGCGCCACAGGGTAATGAACTGGTGGCATTCATTTCCCGGATCGAGAATCTGGAAATCAATCAGGCGCAGGGTGTGGCACGTGTCATTATTAACGCGCGCACCGGTTCTGTCGTGATGAATCAGGCGGTGACGCTGGACCCTTGCGCAGTGGCCCATGGCAATCTGACGGTAGTGATCAATACCGATACCACGGTGAGTCAGCCGAATGCACTTTCGCGAGGGCAGACCGTCACAACCGAAAAATCTTCGATAGACGTCAAGAGCGATAAGGGCGGGCTGGTTGAGCTGCCCAAAGGCGTGTCGCTGAGTGAGGTGGTCAAGGCGCTCAATGCGATTGGCGCGACGCCGCAGGACTTGCTGGCGATCTTGCAGGCCATGAAGTCGGCAGGCGCGTTGCATGCCGAGCTGGAGGTGATTTAGATGGTTGACCAACTTAACGCTGCGGCCAACCTTGCAATCGACACCCTGTCTCTGGGGCAGTTGCGGTTACAAGCCAGCAAAACGCCGGATCAGGCGCTCAAGGCGGCCGCCCAGCAATTTGAGTCGGTCTTCATGAATATGATGCTCAAAAGCATGCGCGAGGCGACCCCGCAGGACGGCATGATGGACAATGAGCAAACCCGCATGTTTACCGGGATGCTGGACCAGCAGCTGGCACAAAGCATGTCCACACGCGGCATCGGGTTGGCCGATATGCTGGTCAAACAACTGGGTCGCACCGGCTTGGCAGCCCCTTCAGCGCAGCATCCGCAATCTTCAGCCCTGCACTCAGAAACAGGCGCATTAGCGCCGTTGTTTCGTGGGAATGCCCCTGCCGCATCCGTCCTCAATCCTCAGTCATCAGTTCTCAGTCCTGATGCAGTGCCTTCGGCGTTTAATGCGACGACGCAGCAGGGGTTTGTCGATAAAATGTTGCCTTATGCGTTGCAGGCCGGTAACGCAAGTGGCGTGCCGCCAGCGTTGATTCTGGGGCAGGCAGCCCTTGAGAGCGGCTGGGGACGCCGCGAGATCCGCATGGCGGACGGCGGCAACAGTTTCAATCTGTTCGGTATTAAAGCGACCGCCGGCTGGCATGGCAAGGTGGCTGAGGTGATGACCACCGAATATAAAAATGGCGTTGCCAGCAAACAAGTGGAAAAATTCCGCGCCTACTCTTCCTATGCAGAGGCATTCGGCGATTATGCGGGTATGATGAGCAGTAATCCACGTTATGCGGCCGTCATGCAGCAATCGGCGAGCCCGGCGGGAATGGCGCATGCGTTGCAAAAATCAGGGTATGCGACCGATCCCCGTTATGCCGAAAAGCTGGTGAGCGTGATGAGGCTAATGAATATTGCAGGTTAAAGCTAAAGTTTCTCCAGAGGATGCCGATAAGTCTGGTGAGCGTATCGGCAGGATGAGAGAGGAAAGATCATGGCAGGCAATAACATATTTAGTGCGTCATTAAGTGGCTTGAATGCGGCGCAGTATGAGATTAATGTCACTCAGCACAACATTGCCAACGCGAATACACCCGGATATACCCGGCAGCAGGTGACCCTGGGTTCGCAGGCTGCTGCCGCCGCATCAGGCGCGGGGTTCCTCGGGCAGGGTGTCAATGTCGTCGGCATTAAAAGGCTGTACGATCAGTTTCTGACCGGACAGGTGTTGCAGCAACAGGGGCTGGCCAGCTACCAGAATACTTATCTCTCGTCTATCAGTCAGATTAATTCGCTGGTTTCCAATACGACTTCCGGCGTGCCGAACACGCTGACCAATTTTTTCGCTGCGACCAATTCTTTTGCGAATACACCGGCGTCGATTCCTGCGCGCCAGACTGTGCTGAGTGCAGCGCAATCAGTGGTGGACAGTTTTCAGTCGGCAAGTCAGACGTTGTTCAGTATTGCGACCGGGGTGTCCGGGCAGATTTCCAACAGTGTGCAGCAAATCAATACCTACGCAACACAGATCGCTTCCCTCAATGCCAGTATTACGAGCGCCATTGCCAGCAATAACGGTCAGCAGCCCAACGATTTGATGGATCAGCGCGATCAACTGGTCAATCAGTTGAATCAGCAGATTGGCGTGTCGACCCAGCAACAGCCGGACGGATCGGTAAGCGTCTTCGTCGGCAGCGGCCAGGCCCTGGTGGTGGGCGGTCGAGCCATGTCATTGCAGGTCGTGCAGAACCCCAATGACCCCGGCAAAGTGGATGTGGCGTATCTGAATAATGGCAAACTTACCACGATACAGCAAAGCAGCCTGCAGGGCGGCACCCTGGGCGCCTACATTGCGTTCCGTGATCAGAATCTGCAACCGGCCCAGAATGCATTGGGTCTGGTGGCATTGGGTTTTGCCAGCAAGATTAACCAGCAGAACCAGATGGGGCAGGATCTGAATGGTGCGCTGGGTGGCAACATTATCAATGCCGCGCCGCCCTTTGTAACGTCGGGTGCGAACAATACCGGCACAGGCGGTGTGACGGCCACGATTTCCAATGTGTCGGCTGTCACGACCAGTGATTATCAGCTCAAATTTGACGGTACAAATTATACTTTGACGCGTTTATCTGACAATACGGTAACCAGTCTGGGAACAGCCGCGCCATTAACGCAGGTTGTGGACGGGGTCAGTATTACCGCCGCTGCCGGGATGGCTGCCGGGGATAGTTTTACGATACGTCCGACCGCCAACGCGGCAAGTGCAATCGCCATGCTGACATCGGATCCTGCCAAACTGGCGGCGGCCGCCCCGATGCTGGCAAGTGCTGCGGTAGCAAATAAGGGGACGGGTACCATCAGTCCGGGATCGGTGAATACGCCGTTGCCGCTGAATGCGAATTTGCAGGCGCCGGTGAGTATCACGTTTTCGAATCCGCCCACCAGTTATACTGTGGCGGGCGCTGTGCCGGCCGTGGCAGGTACGGTCGCTTATACGCCGGGTCAGAACATCACCTATAACGGATGGACGATGCAGATATCCGGTGCGCCCGCTGCGGGTGATGTGTTTAATGTCGCTTCCAATCTTGGCGGGACAGGCGATAACCGTAACGCGCTGCTGATGGCCGGCTTGCAAACCCAGAACCTGATGTCCAACGGGACAACCAGTCTGCAAGGGGTGTATAGCCAGTTGGTGGGCGCGGTCGGTTCCAAAACGAGTGAATTGACCGTCACCAGTACGGCGCAAAACGCGCTGGTGACGCAGGCGGTGGCAACCCAGCAGTCCGTTTCAGGCGTGAACCTGGACGAGGAGGCGGCCAATTTGTTGCAGTACCAAAGAGCTTATCAGGCATCGGCCAAGGCAATGCAGATTGCCAATACCATGTTTGATGCGCTGATGACATTAAGGTAGGTGTGAAATGCGTATCAGTTCAAGTACTATGACGAGTTTCAATGTGGCTGCGTTAAACCAGCTGCAATACCAGATACAGCAGACTCAGCAGCAGGCGGCCAGCGGCACCCGGCTGCTGACGGCAGCGAGCGATCCGGTAGCCTATACGCGTGCGATGGATCTGTCGCAAACCGTCGCGATTTCGACCCAGCAGTCGGCCAATATTACGGCGGCCACCGATCCGCTGTCGATTGCCGGTAATACCTTGCAGAGCGTGACCAGTCTGCTGCAGGATATCAGGACTACGGCCGTAGCGGCGGGTGGCGGCAGTGTCAGCGATGCCAGTCGTGCGACCATGGCGAAGGCGCTGAGCGGGCAGTTGCAGCAGTTGATTGGTTTGGCCAACGGCACCGACGGGAGCGGCAATTATCTGTTTGCAGGTTTTCAGTCCAAGACCCCTCCCTTTTCTACCAGCGCCAGCGGCGTTGTGGTTTATAACGGCGACACCGGGCAGCAACTGGTTCAAGCCAGTGCCGGACGACAAGTTCCGGTGAATGACAATGGTCTGGATGTGTTCATGCGCATCAAGAGCGGTAACGGTACGTTTTCCGCCAATGCGGCCGTAGCCAATACCGGTACAGGGGTTATCAGCGCCGGTACGGTGACTAATCCCGCCTTGCTGACTGGCAATAGCTACAGCATCAGTCTGGCGGTGGCCGGGGCCAGTACCACGTATACGGTGACCAATACCACGACCGGTTTGCCGGTTGTCGGTATGAGCGCGCAGCCCTATGTGAGCGGACAATCCATTTCCTTTGACGGTATGCAGATGAATATTACCGGCGCACCGGCCAATGGCGATACGTTTACGGTTGCGCCCAGTACCAATCAGAGCGTGTTTACGACGATTTCCAATCTGATTTCTACGCTCAATACGCCCGTGTCGGGCGCCAATTTGGCCAATGGGCTGGCCAGCGGTATCCTCAATCTGGACAATTCGTTGAATAACATTCTGAACACGCAGTCCTCTCAGGGCTTGCGTCTGAATGAGCTGACCCTGTTGCAAACCTCAAATGACAGTATGGCTGTGCAGCTGAAACAGTCCTTATCTGCCTTGCAGGATACCAATTACACCACCACTATCACCGCGCTGAATCAGCAGCAGACCGTCTTGCAGGCAGCGCAGAAGTCTTATGCGCAAGTGGGTAACCTCTCCATGTTCACGTATATCTGAGGGCGCAAGCGCCAATCTGGAAATATCCTGTTGCGGTACGGCTTGTGCGGGTGCCGGACGGGGAGATTTTCAGTTAAACTGCGCGCTTCAATTCAGACAGGCAAGACGCCGGCGTATCGCCCGGTAATATCCATATGATGAACGCAGAACCCGCATTTAAGATTAAAACCGGCAATCTCCACGTATTGCAACTGCATATTTATACAACTGATCTGGATAAGGTGAAGGCTCAGCTGGCGCTGCGCCTGAGTCAAACACCTGATTTTTTTGCCAATACTCCCGTTGTACTGGATCTGAGCGCGATTGCACACAGTGCTGAGGTGCTGGATCTGCTGGCGCTGACTTTATTTATGCAGGCGCACGGCATGTGTGCGGCAGGTATCGTCGGTGGTTCTGTCGAGCAGCGAGAGTTGGGTGCCAGGGCCGGTTTGGTGCTGTTTTCTGATATTCCGGCAAGAAGCGCATCCACTCGCGCTACGGACCCGTCATATTCAGAAACGGGAGGTCATGCGTTGCCCGAGCAGACTGAGTTGCCGCGCTTTGCAGAAGCGCTTCCCGCAGATTCTGCGCCGCAGGAATCAATTAAGATTGCGCCCGCTTTGCAAACGACAATGGTCATTGACAAGCCAGTGCGTACCGGACAGCGTATCTATGCCGCAGGCGGAAATCTGGTGGTGCTGGCGGTTGTCAATGCGGGCGCTGAGCTGATTGCCGACGGTGATATTCACGTGTATGCGCCGATGCGCGGCAAGGCGATTGCGGGGGCACAGGGCAATGAAAACGCCCGTATTTTTGTGCAGTGCATGGAAGCCGAACTGCTTTCGATTGCCGGCTGTTTCAAGGTGTTCGAGGAGGGCGTGCCGGAGAATGTGCGCAGCAAGCCGGCACAGGTGATGCTCGACGGTTCAAAATTGCTGATACAGCCCTTGCTGTATTAACAGGTTTGAACCAATCAAAGGTTTGAACCGGTTCCGCAGGGGAATATCCCTGCTTACCCGGATTACGCGTTGATGCGAGTTATTGCGAGTTATTGCCCATCGGGCAATATCCCTGCTTGAATCATTTGTCCACTGGATATCATCCCTGCAGAAACAAATAGCCTATTTGGCCATTTGTTTGTGGCTACGCCGAAAGAAATGGCCAAATTTATTTGGCCATTTGCTTTTCTCTGATTTCGTCAAGGGATTTGCAGTCTATGCATTGCGTGGCAGTCGGGCGCGCTTCGAGACGACCCAGGCCGATTTCGATGCCACAGTTTTCGCAGTAGCCGTATTCGTCTGCATTGATCTTACCCAGCATTTCATCGATCTTTTTGATCAGCTTGCGTTCGCGGTCGCGATTGCGCAATTCCAGACTGATGTCGGATTCCTGTGTGGCGCGGTCATTCGGATCGGCAAACACCGTGGCCTCGTCCTGCATAGTATGTACGGTACGGTCGATGTCTTCACCCAGGCCTGACTTGATGTGCTGCAGAACGCGGCGGAAATGCTCGCGTTGTTGCGGGTTCATATAGGCTTCGCCTTCTTTTGCCTGATAGGGGGCGATTGGTTTCAGTGATAGTTGCGACATTGCAATTCTCCAGCATAAAAAATCAAGTCCGCTTTAATACCAGAAAGCGGGGTTGATGACAACTGTTAATCGGTAAAATTTTACATTATCGTCTGGCGAGCAGTAAAAACAGGCTGGGACGCTTGTTCAGCAGCGGTGCAGGACGGGTTTTCCACTGCGCGATGCTGCGTGTTTGTATCTGCTCAGTGAGTAAGCTGATGTCGCTTGCAATACACAGTAGCGTTTGAGCGTGGCACTGCGCTAGCAGTGCGGAAAAAAGCTTGTCGTTGCGGTACGGCGTTTCAATGAACAGTTGAGTCTGGTTGCGTTTGGCTGATTCCGCCTCCAGTGATGCGATCGTCTTGTTCCGGTCTGCTTCGGCAATCGGCAGATAGCCGTGGAAGGCGAAGCACTGTCCATTCAGGCCGGAGGCCATCAGCGCCAGCAGAATGGAGGAAGGGCCGACCAGCGGAATGACGCGTATACCCTTTTGATGCGCCAGATTGACCAGTGTTGCGCCGGGGTCGGCGATGCCGGGGCAGCCGGCCTCGGAAATGATGCCGACGTCAAATCCCGCCAGTAGCGGCGCCAGTAATTCCGGCAGTTCGTCAGCCTTGGTGTGTTCGTTGAGGGTGGCAAAATGCAGCGACTGGATGGGGTGTTCGTGTTTAAGTGAGGACAAAAATTGCCGCGCGGTCTTGGGTTGCTCCACGACATAATGCCGTAAGCTGCGCGCGATATTGATCACGTGCTGCGGCAACACCTGAGCAGGGTCGGTGTCGCCCAGTGTGCAGGGAATCAGATGCAGCGTGCCTGGGGTCAGATTGGTCATGGTCAGAATAGCTTCACATTTTCGCGGCGCAGCATGTCGATGAGCAGGATCAGCGGCAGGCCGATCAGTGCATTGGGGTCGTCGCCGCGCATGCTTTTTATCAGCGCGATGCCCAGTCCTTCTGATTTGGCGCTGCCGGCGCAGTTGTAGGGCTGTTCCTTGAGCAAATAGCCTTCAATTTCTGCGTCGTTCAGATCGCGCAGCGTGACGTAATTTTCTGCGACGTCGGTCTGCATATGGCCGCTTTGGGTGTTGAGCAATGCCAGGGCGGTATAAAAGCAGGTTGTTTTGCCGCGCATGCTGCGCAGTTGGCGGACCGCGTTGTCGTGGTTGAGCGGTTTGCCGATTTGCTGGTTCTCCAGCAGGGCGACCTGATCCGAGCCGATGATCAGCGCGTCAGGATAGACTTGCGCGACCGCGCGGGCTTTCTCCTGCGCCAGACGCAACGAGGTGGCGCGTGCGGACTCACCAGACAGCGGTGCCTCATTCACGTCGGGAGACGCGGTAATGAAAGGGATTTTCAGTCTTTGCAGTAATTCGCTGCGGTAAGGGGAGGTGGAGGCTAAAACCAGCAACGGGCAGTTCAATGTAATTCCTTCGGGATAGTAATGACTTTTTGTGCGCCCGAAATGTACCCGTAAATGACACGCTGCACAATCATTGTGCGTTTTTATTCAGTATTTTCAGCAGGATTTTTGACAGAACGCTGCGAAAAATATATGATGCGCGGCTCATGTACGAACGACCCTTTATCGATAGTCTGGAATTTGCCGGAAATGGCGGGCAAATCACTGCGCAGGTGCCGTTTGCGGCACTGGCGCGACTTCAGGATGTGCTGGATAACCCGCAAGGAATATTGCACTATACCCTGCAAGGCGGAATGGACAAGCAGGGCAGGCCGCTGCTGAATGTCAGTATCACGGGCGACTGTCAGTTGCGTTGCCAGCGTTGTCTGAGCGGCATGGATTATACGATACAGATTGCAGCGCGTCTGTTGTTGTGCGATCAGGATGCCCTGGATCAGCTGGACTCCGAAGGGCATGTGGCCGGGCACCCGGAGGAAGAAGGAGATTTTGACGGGATTCTGGCAGAGGCGCACCTGGATGTGCTGGCGCTGCTGGAAGAAGAGATTTTGCTCGGCCTGCCAATTGCACCGAAGCATCAAGCCGGTGCTTGTCAGGTGGCAGAAGGTAAGAACAGGCAGCAGGATGATCAGCATCCTTTTGCACTTTTAGAGAAGTTGAAACATCATTAATTAGATTTATCCAAGGAGTAATAGCATGGCAGTTCAGCAGAATAAAAAATCCCCATCCAAGCGTGGTATGCATCGCGCCCATGATTTCCTGACCGCACCGGCACTGGCGATTGAGCCGACGACCGGCGAGAATCATCTGCGTCATCATATCAGCCCGACCGGTTACTACCGCGGCAAGAAAGTCGTCAAGACCAAGGCTGACTAAGCAACCCTTAAACGCAGCCGACTGTGATGGTCGGCTGCGTTTTTATTTATGTCTGACTTTGATTTATCCGATGTCCGGGTTATTGCGTAGAGACTTTCTGACCCGCATGCAATCGCGTTTCTGTGCGGAAGGTCGTTGCGCCACCCGGTTTCGGTGCTTTCTCTCGCCAAGGATCATTTAGTGGATGTCACATTAGCTATAGATGCGATGGGAGGCGATCATGGTACTGCGGTCACCATCCCTGCTGCCGTTGAATATCTGACGCAGCATACTCGCGACGCCATCATTCTGGTGGGTAGCCTCGATCTGATTAATACCGAACTGCGTGCGCTGAAAATTGCGGACGGGATGTTCGGTGCGCGCCTGCGCGTCCATCCGGCGACGCAGGTCGTGGGCATGGACGAACAGCCGCAATCTGCGTTGCGCGGTAAAAAAGACTCGTCGATGCGCGTGGCGATCAATCTGGTCAAGGAAGGCGTAGCATCCGCCTGCGTCAGCGCGGGCAACACCGGTGCGCTGATGGCGACTGCGCGTTATGTGCTCAAAACCATTCCCGGCATCGACAGGCCTGCCATTGCTTCTTATCTGCCCACCAAAAACGGGCAGGTGTGCATGCTGGATCTGGGCGCCAACACCGACTGCACGGCAGAACACTTGCTGCAATTTGCCATGATGGGTTCTACGCTGGTTACGGCGCTGGAACACAAGCCTGCGCCCACCGTCGGGCTGCTCAATATCGGCGCTGAAGACATCAAGGGTAATGAGGTGGTCAAGCAGGCCGCCCTGTTATTGCGTGACAGCGATCTGAATTTCTACGGGAACGTTGAAGGCAACGATATTTTCAAGGGCACCACCGATCTGGTGGTGTGCGATGGCTTTGTCGGTAATGTTGCGCTCAAAACCGCCGAAGGGGTAGCCAAAATGATGGGCGGCTTTCTGAAGGAAGGTTTTTCCGCGAATTTGTACACGAAACTGGCAGCGCTGATTTCCATGCCAGTGCTCAAGGCATTCAAGCACCGGCTGGATCACCGGCGTTATAACGGCGCGAGCTTTTTAGGATTGCGCGGTATCGTGGTGAAGAGTCACGGTTCGGCGGATGTGTTTGCCTTCCGATGTGCGATCGAAAAAGCGGCCGAGGAAGCGCGCGCCGGTATCTGGCAGCAAATCAGTGTGCATATTGAAAAATGGCATCACGAGCGACAAAATCTGGGAGTGTCCTGATGCACGCAAAAATTATCGGCACCGGCAGCTATCTGCCCAATAAGATACTCACCAACTTCGATCTGGAGAAGATCGTTGATACGACGGATGAGTGGATCGTCTCGCGCAGCGGTATCCGTGAGCGCCATATCGCGGCAGACGGCGAAATGACCAGCGATCTGGCTTTGCAGGCAAGCCGCAACGCCATCGAGGCGGCGGGAATCGCAGCCGATGATATCGATCTCATCATCGTGGCCACCACCTCTCCCGACAAGATGTTTCCCAGTACCGCCTGCATCCTGCAGGACAAGCTCGGTATCACCAATGGTGGGGCGGCGTTTGACATACAGGCGGTGTGCGGCGGGTTTGTCTATGCGCTGAATACCGCCGATCTGTATATACGCGGCGGACAGGCCAAAACCGTGCTGGTGGTGGGCGCTGAAGTGATGTCGCGCATGGTGGACTGGACGGACCGTGCGACCTGCGTGTTGTTCGGTGACGGTGCCGGTGCGGTGATCCTGCAGGCAAGCGCAGAACCCGGTGTGCTGGCCGCACGCCTGCATGCCGATGGCCGTCATCATGCCCTGTTACGGGCCGACGGTAATATCTGCAACGGCAAGGTGGAGGGAGAACCCTTCATCAAGATGGAAGGGCAGGCGGTATTCAAGTTTGCCGTCACGGTGTTGAGCCGTGTGGTCGACGAGGTACTGGATGCCACTGGATTGTCGGGAACCGACATCGACTATCTGGTGCCGCATCAGGCGAATATCCGCATCATTGAAGCGACGGCCAAGAAACTGGGGCTTTCCATGGACAACGTGGTCGTTACGGTAGCGGGTCACGGCAATACCTCATCGGCTTCGATTCCGCTGGCGCTGGATGTCGCGGTCAGGGATGGCCGCATCAAGGCCGGGCAGAACATCCTGCTGGAAGCCATCGGCGGCGGCTTTACCTGGGGCGCGGTGCTGCTTAAATGGTAAAGCAGTAGATAGACGCTAGTCGATAGACGTTAGTTGGAGATGTCCGCTACGCGGCTTTTTAACTCGCTACTAACGACTAGAGACTAACGACTGTTTTTAGCGACTAACGACTAATAACTAACGACTGTTTTATGACTAAATTTGCTTTTGTATTTCCCGGGCAAGGTTCCCAATCGCGCGGCATGATGAACGGCTATGCCGATTTCTCTGCGGTGCGCGATACGTTTACGGAAGCCTCTGATGTGCTGAAACAGGATTTGTGGCAGCTGGCAAGCGAAGGCGATGATGCTGAGCTTAATGCGACTGTCAACACGCAACCGCTTATGCTGACCGCAGGTGTCGCCGTTTATCGCGCCTGGCAGTCACAGAATGGCCCGCACCCTGCAATGATGGCGGGACACAGTCTGGGCGAATACACGGCGCTGGTGGCTGGCGGAGCGCTCGCTTTTTCGGATGCCTTGCCGCTGGTGCGCTATCGCGCACAGTGTATGCAGCAGGCAGTGCCCGAAGGCGTGGGCGGCATTGCGGCGATTCTGGGGCTGGATGATGAAGCCGTACGTGCCGTGTGTATCGAAGGTGCACAAGGCCAGGTACTGGAGGCGGTGAATTACAATTCGCCGGGGCAGGTTGTGATTGCAGGCGACCGGGCCGCGGTTGAACGCGGTATGGAGCTGGCAAAGGCACGCGGCGCCAAACGTGCGATCATGCTGCCGATGAGCGTGCCTTCGCATTGTTCCTTGCTCAAGGGGGCTGCGGAACAGTTGCGTGAATATCTGAGAAATATTACGGTTCAGGTGCCTTCTGTTCCGGTTTTGCATAATGCCGACGTGGCGGCCTACAGCGACGGTGATCAAATCCGCGATGCGCTAGTGCGCCAGTTGTATTCTCCGGTGCGCTGGGTCGAAACCGTGCTGGAATTCGGTAAACAGGGCATCACGCACAACGTCGAATGTGCGCCGGGACGCGTGCTGGCCGGCTTGAACAAGCGCATAGCCACCGGACAGACAGCACTGGCAATCAACGATGGCGCAGCACTGACACAGGCTTTGGCGACATTAAGCTAGCGCTCGCGAAGCCAGTCTTTGTCCCCCTCGCCCGTTTACGGGAGAGGGAAGGGGAGAGGGTGGCGGGCATGGCAATTTGGATAATTTAGGGGGTGGTTTCGTGCCATGCCCGTTAGCGTAAGGAACAGAAAATGACACTGCAAGGACAAATTGCACTGGTAACCGGTGCTTCACGCGGTATTGGACAGGCCATCGCCATGGCGCTGGGGCAGCAGGACGCAACCGTGATCGGCACGGCGACGTCAGAAAAGGGCGCTGCCGCGATCAGCGACTATCTGGCAGCGGCAGGCATCAAAGGCCAGGGCTATGCGCTGAACGTCAACGACGTCGCGCAGACCGAGCAGGTTCTGGGCGAACTGCGTAAACAATACGGTGAAATTGCGATCCTGGTGAATAACGCTGGTATTACAAGGGACAATCTGCTGGCACGCATGTCGGACGACGAATGGGACGATGTGCTGACAACCAACCTGAAATCGGTATTCCGTCTCTCACGCGCCGTGTTGCGCGCGATGATGAAGGCCAGGACGGGGCGTATCATCAGCATTTCCTCGGTGGTTGGCAGCATGGGTAACGCAGGACAGGCCAACTACGCCGCATCCAAGGCGGGCATGATCGGGTTTACCAAATCGCTGGCTCAGGAAATTGGCAGCCGCAACATCACCGTGAACTGTGTCGCGCCGGGTTTTATCGACACCGACATGACACATGCGCTGGGTGAGGAACAGCGTGCAAAACTGATCGAGCATGTGCCGTTAAAGCGTCTGGGACAGCCCGCCGATATCGCCGCCGCCGTGGTGTTTCTGGCAAGCCCGGGCGCGGCCTATATCACCGGTGTTACCCTGCATGTGAACGGCGGGATGTACATGGAATAGGGCAACACAGCCTTATTTCTGTTCCTGTTTTACCGCGACCGCGATCCGGTAACCATCCATCTGTTCGCAATCGATAAGCTCGCAGCCGGCGTAGGCAAGTTTGCGCGCGTCATTAACTTCAGACAGCGGCAATTTCAAGGCCTTGCAGCAGGCCTCCATCTGCGCCCAGGCCAGCGCAAAATCCGCATTGGGCGCCGCCGGCAGATAGAGTTTGGCGAGTGTCTCGACATCATCCATGCATTCAATTTTGACGATATCTACGCCCAGCTGCCTGCCGCGGGCAATGCCGATTAAGGCTTTGTCACCCGCATAACTCAGGCTGATCCGCAGGTCGCTACCTGTAATTAGTGGGCCGCTCGGGCTTTCAACAATTTCGATTTGTACTACAGGCAGCAGCGCGGTCAGGTATTCCCGCAAGACCGATCTTGCAAGCTGTCCGGCCTGTGCTCTGTGTGTGCCTGGCGGCAGATTCAGCAGAATCAGTGCGAGTCCCTCATTGTCAAGGCCGGCAGGGGTGTCAGGCCAGATCAGCGGTTTCAAAGTTGAGCGTTGGTACAAAGCAAAACATTGTCCGCAAAAAAAAGCATCAAGCGCAGAGCTGTCTTTCATCAAATGAGCCTTCTTCAGCAGCCTGTTTTCAGAGCAGCGTGCAGGTGCAGTGCTTCGATCGGCACCGGTCTGCCAAACAGATACCCCTGGTACGCAAGGCAACCGTGTCGGGCCAGAAATTCACGCTGAGCCTCTGTTTCCACTCCCTCGGCGATGACCGACAGATCCAGTTGTTGTGCCAGCGCTATAATGGTCCGGGCGATAGCCGCATCGTTGGTATCTGTCAGAATATCGCGCACGAATGACTGATCAATTTTCAGTTGATCCAGCGGCAAACGCTTCAGGTAAGAGAGCGAGGAATAGCCCGTCCCGAAATCATCCAGCGAAAAACTCACCCCCCGCGTTTTCAGTGCGGCCATTTTAGCGATCGTCTCTTCCACATTGTCCACCAGCAGGCTCTCGGTCAGTTCCAGCTTGAGTCTCTGCGGATTTGCACTCGTGGCATCCAGTACCGCCATAACCTGCGCTACAAAATCCGTGTGACGGAACTGCCTGGCACTGACATTCACGGACAGTGTAAGGTGAGCCGTTTCCGCCTGACTACCCCATGCTGCCAACTGCACACAGGCGGTTTCCAGCACCCAGTGTCCCAATGGCAGGATGAGTCCGGTTTCCTCACTGAGCGGGATGAAAAGCATAGGCGAGACCATACCACGTAGAGGATGTTGCCAGCGCACCAGCGCTTCGGCGCCCGTCACGCGACCGCTACTGTCCACCTGTGCCTGGTAGTAAAGGCGGAACTCCCCTTTGCGCAAGCCCTGACGCAAATCGGCCTCAAGAGCCGCGCGTATCTCCAGTTCATTCTGCATCACAGGATCAAAGAAGCGGAATGCATTGCGGCCTGATGCTTTGGCCTGATACATCGCGGTATCGGCATGCTTGAGCACATCGTCTATGCTAATCTTGTCGTCATGAAACAGACTGATGCCGATGCTGGATGAGCTGTGGTACTGAAACGCCCGAAGACTGAAAGGATGACTGATGGCTGCCAGCACCTTTTCTCCCACTTCCTGGACTGCCGCTGCTGCCAGTGTTGCATCTTCGCCCAGTGCTTCGAGCATGATGACAAACTCATCGCCACCCAGTCGGGCGACGGTATCGCCGCTGCGTATACAATCCTGAAGACGTCTGGCGACTGCGATCAGCAACATATCTCCGATATCGTGCCCTCGCGTATCATTGAGCATCTTGAAATTATCGAGATCGATGAACAGGATTGCACCATAACTCTTGTGTCGCGCGCTCTGGTTCAGCGCAAGCTGCAAGCGATCCCGCAACAGGCTGCGGTTAGGTAATCCGGTCAGCGTATCAAAAAAAGCAAGGCGATGGATCTGTTCGTCCGCCGCTTTTCGCAGCGTAATGTCCGAAAACACGCCGATATAATGCGTGACTTCTCCATTTATATCGCTCACGGCAGTAATGGTCAGCCACTCAGGGAAAATCACGCCGTCCTTGCGCTGGTTCCAGATTTCTCCCTGCCAGTATTTCTCGCGGTTAATGGTTTTCCACATGCCGTGGTAAAACGCTGCATCCTGTCGCCCGGATTTGAGCATTGCCGGCGTCTGACCTATCGCTTCATGGGCGCTGTAACCGGTCAAACGGGTGAAGGCGCTGTTGACCCGGAGGATGCGCCGATCCCGGCTGGCAATCAGTATGCCTTCCTGCGTTTCGAAAGCCGTAGCAGCGATGCGCAGCTCCAACTCTGCACGCTTGCGCTCTGTAATATCCTGGATGATAGCGACAAAAACCGGAGAAATCTCTCTGATTGACAAATGCAGTCTGATCTCCACAGGATAAATGCTTTTGTCCTTGCGCTGGTGCTCGGCCTCAAAAACCACGTTGTCCAGCTCGCCACGCCTGAGCGGCGCGATCAGTTGCTCGAACATGTCATGCGTGAGCCTGGGCTTGATGTCGAGCGGCGTCAGTCGCGCAAGCTCATCCATCGAGTAACCCAGGTTACGCTGTGCGCCCGCGTTGACCAGGATGAAACGCAACGTGTTTGCATCGAACATGAAAATCTCGTTCGGCGATTCATCGAGAACGCGTCCAAGGCGACTCAGCATGTCCTCCGTTTTCTTGCGCTCAGTGATATCATCAACCAATGCGACGATATAGTCGATGCTGCCATCCGCTTTACGCACTGCCTGCGGCATGCGACGGACATGAATAACCTGCCCATCCTTGCGAACGAAGCGATTTTCCAGCATGAACCCGTTAATATCACCCGACATCATACGTCCGTGCTGCTTCAAATTTTCTGCAAGATCGTCTGCATGGGTCAGTTCAGACCATGTCATACGCATCAGCTCTTCGCGCGAATAACCCAGCATTGCGCACAAGGCCTCATTGACATCCAGCCAGCCTTTTTCCGGGCTGGTGACGGCCATACCCAGCATGGAACGTTCGAAATAGGCACGAAAACGACGCTCGCCGGCGAGGAATGCTTCGCGCGACTGTCTGCGCTCGTTCTCCCGATCAAAGTTGTCCAGTGCAAACGAAATATCGTTTGATACTTCATTCAGAAGCCCGATCATTTCAGCGTCGAATACATCTGGAGCCGTATGGTAAACAGCGAACAGTGCAAAAACAGCCCCTGCACGGAAGATTGGAAAGAACCCGCCTGACCGCCAGTTAAAGGGCAAGGCACGTTCATGCCATGGGTTTGTCATCTCGCTGGCCAGAAAATCATTGACGATCACATTACGACCTTCGCGAAATGCCGTACCCGCAGGACCGCGCCCTTCCGGCACGTCTTCTTTCGCAGAAATTACGATACCATCCAGATAGGCCACATTTCCATGACTGGCTACCGGCTCGATCAGGCCGCTGATTTCATCAGGCTTGCCTATCCATGCTATCCCCATACCCCCCAATTCCACAGCTATCCTGCACACCAGCGGAAACAGCCCGGATTCATCATCCATGCGCACAATGGCCTGATTGACTTCGCTGAGCGCCTTATAGAGTTTTGTCAGGCGTTCGATACGTATTTCAGAGGTACGGTGTTCAGTAATGTCGCGACTCAATGCAAAGAGGCATTTCACTCCCTCCAAATTAAAGCCTGAGGCGATTATTTCAACATCCACCAGGGTGCCATCTTTACGCTTGTGTACGCTTTCAAACCGTGCAGGATGATCCAGCAGCTTTTTGATATTCATTTGCAACGCATCGGCGGGTATTTTTGCTTCAAAATCAAATACACTGAGCTTCAATACCTCATCCGGCGTATAACCCAAATGGCGGCAGAACGCCTCGTTGGCTTCAAGGATCCTCCCCTGCGCATCCAGTATATGAATGCCTTCGGGCGTACTTTGCATCAGCAACTGATTGCGCCTGATCAAGACATTGGCCTTCTGCTCTGTCTTCCGTCGTTCTGCGATTTCCTTCATCAGTTGCAACGTGCTGCTGGCAACGGGGTCATACATGGAAAGCACCGTCTCAATCAGCTTTCCTGCTGCACTGCTCATTTCCTGATGAGCCTTCAGTCTGGCCTGTTCAATCGGCATGCCGGATTGCACGGCCAGTGCGAGCAGGGCCATGCGCCGGTCGCTTTCCAGGATATGATGAGCGAGCCAGTGAGTAAGAAATAACAGCACCCCCTCAAGCGCTTCTTCCAATGGTTTTTCTTCATTTTTAAGCTGAAAAACTTCAGACAGGAAGCTCTGGTGTGCGCTTTGGTGTATCGCCTCCCATGGGTCTCCCGCAAGAAACTGGTGCCAGACCTGTTCTTCAGTTTGAAAATGATAAGTAACATACGCCAACAACTCGTTGAAAATATTGTTTAAATCAAGCTTGTCAGCCTTAGAGACTAAACCGCTGGCCAATCTGTTCAGCAGTTGAACCAGCATTTTATGCTGCGCATCTATTTCCGGTATGCCGACGAAAAAACTGTCGTTCCAGGGGAGAATCTCAAGGGATTTGTTCATTGATTTAAAAACGTTCCCGATCAGACCTTGAAGTTTCCAACGCTGTTCTCCAGCGCTTCGGCGAGCTGTTCCAGTTTACTCACTGTCATGGTAACTTCATTGACCGCAGCACTGGTTTGTTCCGACATCTGTGCGACCTTTTCCACATTGACGGCGATCTCGCGGCTTGCCTGACTTTGCTCCCTGATCGACAGGGAAATATCCTCGACCCCGTTGAGCACTCTGGATGCGCCCTCATTAATTTCAATGATGGCGCTGCCCGCTTTCTCAGTCAACGCCGCCCCGGATTTGACCATCTCAACCGTAGCCCCCACCTCGGTAACTGCCAGTTGCGTACTTTCACGGATTTCGTTGGTCATTGTGGCAATTTCCTGAGTGGACTTACGTGTCTTCTCGGCCAGATTACGCACTTCATCGGCGACAACTGCAAAGCCTCGTCCCTGCTCACCGGCACGTGCCGCTTCAATTGCGGCATTCAACGCCAGCAAATTGGTCTGCTCGGCAATCTCCTTGATGGCCTTGACGATATCCTGAATCTGCTCGGATTTCATACCCAGAGCCTGCATGGTTTGCGCAGTGCGCATCACGGCTTGCGTGATACTGAACATATCCCCGACCACCTGTTGTGTCACTTCACTGCCCTGAATCGCCAGGGTTTTGGAATGCGCTGAAATTTTCCGCACCTCGCCGGCATTATCCGAAACATGGTCAATACTGACGCTCATTTCCTCGACGGCGGATGCCATACTGCTTGCTGCCTCGGACAACGAGTGTGAGCTTTGTTCAACATTTGACATGCTGTCGGTTAAATGCCTTGCGCGGGCATCGATATGGCTGGAAACCGAGGTGATCTGGTCAATAATCGAGCCCAACAACACTTTGCTTGATTGCACGACACAGAGCACCTCGCCCATTTCATCGCGCCGTGAGATGTCGACCGGTTGGGTCATGTCCCCGCTAACCAGATCATTCAGATGTCCTTTGATCTCGCTGACCGGTTTGACGACAAAACGTTTCACGACCCATCCGATAAGGAAGTAAAGCAGTATTTGCAGCAACACCTGGCCAATGATCAGCGCCAGGATGATTTCATGGAATTTCTTGAAATCACCCGTCATGTCGATTTCGATATTGGATGCGCCATTGACGCTGCCCTCCTCCACCGTGTGGCAGGACATGCAGTCTGTACCATGAAAATCATGAATAGCAAGATAAGGCGTCACCGCACGGAAAATTGTGGTGCCATTGCGCGCTTCCAGTCTGTAGGAGGGGCGTTTTTTAACGATAGCCTGGCGTTCCAAGTCATCCGCAACCTGTTCTTCCGGCAGACCGGGGCCGAACTGGCTGATCACCTGCTCGGTACGCGACAGTCGCAACCCCACGATATTGCCCGAACTGGCAATCTTCTTGAGCAGCAGTCTGCGATCATCAACCTCACTGAACTTGCCGGTAACCATCAGCATGTTGGCGCCGTCTATCACCTCGTTGGCGATGCCTTGCGCACGTTGCTGCACCGAGTCAATCATGATGTCCTTGATGGAGTTGGAGAGCAGCACAGTTGCCAGGCTGAGCAGTATCAACAGCGCCGGCTGGATCAGTAACTGCAGTTTTTTTTGCAACGGCAGATTCTGAAACCACAGAGATAGCGAAAAACGCTTGGCGGGCGGATTTCCAGATTTATACAACGTTTCTGCCTGCGTGAGTTCTGTTTGGTTCGGTTGCTTTCTTAACGACAGGTAGCCAACAATATTATTGTTTTCAATGATGGGCGAGACAGTGGCGCGCACCCAATAATGATCGCCGTTCTTGGCCCGGTTCTTGACGAGACCGCGCCAGGGTCGTCCGCTCTTGACGGTTTTCCATAAATCGGCGAATGCCCAGGACGGCATGTCCGGATGGCGCACCATGTTGTGGCTTTTTCCGATCAGCTCTTCTCGCGAAAAGCCGCTGATCTCCACAAACGCATCATTTGCGTAAGTGATGATACTTTTGGTATCTGTCTTGGTGACAAAAACATCTGATTCAGAATAATCGATGTTACGCTGTGTAACGGGAAGGTTAGTTTTCATAGGCCTTTCAGTAACTCTTTACAGTAAAAGAAAATTTGTCAATTTGCGCCTTAGATCAGGCAGCCGAACTGTCACCTGATCAAGCTTAAGGGGCAGTGAAGTCAGGCCGCAGAAGGATAAGGCGCACGATGAACTAATGAGCAAATATAAGCAAAAACTATACCGGAAAGCATTTTAACCACAATTGTAATAGTGTAATTTGCTGATTAAGCCCCAGAAAGTGGCGCTATTCAGAGATTGATAGGAAGTACACATGGATGGAGCGGTGCCGGAAGCTAGCAGCCTTTCTCATTGAGCGCTTTGAGGATGCCATCCCAGAAATAAAGGCGTGCTTTGATTGCAGCGCCTGCGGCGGCCTCGGCTTCCTGCAGCCGGGTTGCATCGCCATCACACAGTTCATCCAGCAACAGCAACGAAATAGGCCCGTGGAAATCGCCATCCAGATGAATGTGTCGCTGGAGATAAAAATGAAATGTGGGCGCACCCTGTTCGGTGATACCCATACGCTTTAGAAAAGCGCGGAACATGCCGGGAATGATATGTTCGCGCCCCAGCGCAAAGGCAGCGGCTACGACATGGGGTTTGCCGCTGGAGAGAACGCCGAAGGTGGTTTCCATGAACCGGCGGGAGGCATTGGGTGCAATACCCAGCGCGAATGCGGCATCGATCCCCTCTTTTGCGACCTTGGCGACGAAAGTCTGAACCACCGACGGGTCTGCACCGACCTCTTTCATTGCCTTGCAGTACAGTTCGAAATGGCTGGCGTAGCCGACATTGCCCGTGTCATCCTGCGGTGTCTGATCCGACTCTTCCTCCAGAACCAGCTGGTTGATGAAATAGCGCACCGACGGGTTGCCGCGCGGGGCCCAGGGATAGGTCGCCGGCGCAATTTCCTGCTGCAAGTATTTTACGACTGACATGAAATCCCAGCCCAAAAATACATGGTTGCTCATGAATAGCTGTAAATCGTCTGCGGTATGCACAGCACTGTAAACAGGGTGATTATCCAGCTTGTGTCTCAAGGGATTCAGGATGGAAACATCGAATTTGTTATTCATGACATGATGCTTGATAGAAGAGTCGGAGAATACTAAATTAGTATCCGCTAATTATCAAATGGTTCCGCATTGGGTGTGTACGGGCGGGGACCCCCGACAATTTTCTGCTTGCTATTCTCTGTCAGTCAGGCTGTTGGCGGAGCTTTTGCTCAACGATTTAAGGCGATGCATAACATGGACTGTTTTTCTGCGTGATCTCTCGTTGAAAGCTGTTTTAATTTTACGAATATTTCAGCTCGTCCAGGGCTCTGCGGGTGAGCCTATCCACGCGCTGGCCTCAGGAATATTTTCGCCCTTCAGGATGAGTGTGAGCGGGCCCAGCGTCGCGCCATCGCCGATGTGCGCGCCATACAGGATGGTGCTGCGAGGGCCGATGGTGACGCCCCGGCCGATACTCACCAGACCGATTTTCATGATGCGATCCTCGAACAGGTGGGTTTGCGGGCCGCACCAGCTATTGAGCGCTGAATAATCGCCGATGCTTACGCAGTCGAATTCAGTCAATTGTGTGGTGTCCATGTAAATGCCTTTGCCCATTTTGCAGCCAAGCAGGCGCAAACAGGGCGGTAGCATCGGAGTACCGCGCAAAAAATCAACAAAATTGGGTACGGCGATCGATTCATAAAGATTGGTGACTGCCTCGCTGCCCCACACAAAGGCGGTCCACATCGGTGCTGAACAGGGCCAATAGCGGCCGACCACCAGCCACTTGGTGAGCACCACAAACAGGAAAGAACCCACGCCATACAAGAAGCCGGCCAGTGACAGTGCAATCACGGTGTCCATTAACAGTCCGGCGCTGGCCAGCGGCATCACCAGCGCCACGGTGAGATAACCGACTGCGATCACCACCGCCATCGGCATCACGATGCGCAAGGCTTCGACGAAGCCGCGGCTCAGGCGTCTGGCCAGGCTGGGGTGAAAAGTCAGTTTCGGATCGAATCCCTCGAACTGTTCTCGTGCCGGCAGGATGATGGGCGGGTTGCCGACCCAGGTGTCGCCCGCTTTGATGCGCTCGTTGTCGGGTACGCCCGATTGCACCCCGATCAGCACATCGTCCGGCAGTATGCTGCCGTCCGGTACAAACGCGCCGTTCCCAAGAAAAGTGCGGTTGCCGATGACGGTGGGGCGCAAGCTCATCCAGCCGCCTTCGATGCGTTCATCACCCAGCATCACGCCATCGGCCACAAAGCTGTCCGTGCCGATGGTCAGCATGTCAGGCACTACACCCAGCGCGGTGGAGATTTCGGTGCCGCGGCCTACCTTTGCCCCCAGCAGACGATACCACCAGGGCGCATACACGGTGGCATACAGGCCATGCAACACAAACAGGCTGGATTCCTGGATCTGGTTGCTCAGCCATTTGGAAAAATAGACTGCGCTGTGGACCGACCATGAACCCGCTGTCATACGCGGCAGCACCAGATGACGGAAGCCCGCAGAGGCGAGTATGGTGGCCAGCACCAGCACCGCGCTGGCGGGAATGGAGAGAATCAGATAGGTGAAGAATGCGCTCATCGGCGCGACATGAACGTCTGCGATGTTCAACCAGCGGCCATCCAGATAGTCGATCAGGATGAAGCTGGGGAATACCGGCAGGAAAAATACCACGGCAACCAGGTTTGCGCCGAGAAAATAGATCAGAGTTTCCCATGCGCTGCGCAGCACTGAAATCTTCTCGCGCGGACGGCGGGCACTGACGTCTATCCGGTCGGCAAAACGTGCGGGTGCGCCTGCCCAGCGCTCAGCATCGGGTACATGCAGTCCGGATGCGAGCGACGACAATCCGTCCAGATGCGCATATGCGCCAAGCCGGGTGTCGTCTGCCATTACGGCATACGAATCCACGACGGCTTCATCGCCCAGGGTGATTGCACCCAATATCAGTTCGCCGCGCTCGACGCGGGCATTTTCCAGATTCACCGAAGAACCGACCGAGACGCCGTCGCCGATGTGCAGCAGATCGGGTGCGCGCACGGCCAGCGCGCCGATGATCGTGTCACGACCGATGGTCGCCCCCAGCGCGCGCAGATACATGGCGTTGAGCGAAGAGCCGGACAGCAGATGGCGCGGCGGAATTTCGGAAATGCGGTCTGCCAGCCACCAGCGGAAATACATTAGCCCCCACAGCGGATAGCGCCCGGCCTTGAGTTTGCCGACGATCAGCCATTTTGCGGCGATGACGAATAAAAAGCTGCTGACGTTGGCCAGCAGATAAACCAGCAGGGCGGCAAAAATAGCGCGCGTCTTGGTGTCGCCCGGATCGCCGGTGAAATAGTGGTAGGTGAAAAAGGGTGACAACCATTGCGCCATTCTGAGGCAAACCAGTGGCGGGATGACAACGGCCTGCGCCAGGCTGCACAGAATGCGACGCAGTCTGGGCGTCTCCACGATTCTGGTTTCTGTTGCGATGCCTGAGAGTTGTTTATTAGCCAGGGCCGCGGCAATTGAACCCAGGCTGCGTTCGGAATAGATATCGTGCACCGTCACATTGGCAAAGCGACCATCTTCACGCAATCGCGATACCAGACGCGCGGCAAGCAGCGAATGCCCGCCCAGATCGGTAAAGAAATCGGCGCTGCGCAACAGGGGTTGGCCGGGAAACAAGGCTTTTAAGGCGGTAAACAGGGCGGTTTCGGCCTCTGTTTCGGGTATGTCCGATTCGTCGGCCAAACCGCTATCTGTCAATGGCAGCGCGCGCAAGGCCTTGCGGTCTATTTTGCCGGAGGTCAGTCTTGGCATGGTCTGCACTTGTTCGAAGCGTGCCGGCACCATGTAAGGCGGTAGTTGCTCGGCCAGAATTTTGCGTAACGCTGAGGCGATGGGCGGCTCCTCTGAGCTGGCGACAAAATAGGCGACCAGCTGTTCTACTTCGCCGATATCCTTGAGGATGACCGCCACCGTGGCGATGCCGGGAAGTTTTGCGATAACCGCTTCGATCTCACCCAATTCGACGCGAAAGCCGCGGATTTTGATCTGGTCATCGACGCGTCCCAGGCACTGGATGTTGCCCGCTGTATCGATGCGCGCGAGATCGCCGGTGTGATAAAGCCGCGCTTCATGCGCGCTTTCGGCGTACGGATTGGCGACGAATTTTTCAGCAGTCAAATCAGGTCGCCCCAGATAGCCTTGTGCCACGCCGGGTCCGGTAATGCACAACTCGCCGGTTTCACCTGCCGGCAGCAGTTTCAGGTCGCTATCCACCACCAGCAGGCCGTAGTTGGGCAGCGGTTTACCGATGGTGACCATCTCGCCTTTGTGCAATCGGGCAAGACTTGCCGAGACGGTGGCTTCGGTGGGCCCGTAGGTGTTGAAGAGCAGATGTCCGGGTGTCGCCCAGCGTTCGACCAGCGCCTGCGGACACATTTCGCCGCCGAGATTGATCAGTCTGAGACCTGTGACATCGCGCGGAAATAGCGCAAGCAAGGTGGGGACGGCGTGTAACACGCTGATCTGGTTGTCGTCGAGCGCTGCCACCAGCGCATCCGGATCGCCTGTAATTTCACGAGGCGCAAGCCATAGCGTTGCGCCCACCAGATAGGAGATCCAGATTTCCTCAAAAGACATGTCGAAGGCGACGGAAAATCCCTGATACACACGGTCATTCTCGCGTACGCCCAGCACGTCGTTTTCGCTGCGCAAGAAATGGCAGATGCTGCGATGATTTACCGCGATGCCTTTGGGTTTGCCGGTTGACCCGGAGGTGTAGATCACATAGGCCGGGCTGTCCGGGTCGAAATCAGCGCCCCTGCGCAGCAGCGGTGTATCAGAAGTTTCGATCAGGTCTTCGAACAGCCACACGGGGCGGGTGTAGTCCTGCAGGTGCGGCAACATCGCGCGACAGGTGAGCAGTCCGGGGCTGTTGGCATCGATCAGGCAGACATCGATACGTGGCACAGGCGTGTCGGCATCGAATGGCAGCCAGGCGGCCCCCGCTTTGCTGATGGCAAGTTGTGCGGTCAGCAGATCCGGCCCGCGCGGCAGCCACAATCCGACTACCTGACCTGTCTGTACACCAAGACTGATCAGGCCGGAGGCGGTCTTGTCCGCAGCGGTATTGAGTTGCGCGTAACTGAGCGTGCGTTCGCCAAAAATCAGCGCGGTTTTGTCCGGCACCCGGTTTGCGGTGGCTTCGAAAATATCGGGCAGGGTTTCGGATCGGAGCAGATCAGGGCGATGCGGGCCACGCAGAATCATAAATTTCTCAAAATGGGCAGCGGAGGTCGACCCGCCTTAACGGGTATGGCAAGCAGCCACCCCACAAAAAAATTGTGCCATACCCGTTCCCTCTCTTCAATTCTCTCCCGCAAGCGAGCGAGAAAGCAAACGAGTTGCTGCGCAAGTTTCATATTTACGGGCGCAGCTTACCATGCCGATGGGCACATTTCACCCCCTGTATGATGCGGGCCGGTCAGGCGGGTGCTTCAGAGCGCCATGCCGACGATTGCCACGCCCACAGTCAGGAGACCCAGTGCCAGATTGAGAGCAATCATTTTGCGGATTTTGCCCAGCAGTTCGCCGGCCATCTTCCAGTTCTGAGCTGCAACCTGCCGGCTGAATTTACGGTAGAGCGCAAAGTACACATGGCCGTATAGGGCAATCATCGTCAGACCCAGCGCCAGCATGATGTGTACGTGACGGCCTACGTGTGCCATGCCGCCGTATAAATGAATCATGTACAGCCCGCTGATCAGCAGCAGTGCGACGCTTGGCCAGACCCAGGCAAAGAAACGACGGAATACGGAATTCCAGAGCGAGAGGCGCTGGGGCGGTTCCAGCGTTTCAACCGCGGCGGGGCGCAGCACCACATAGGCGAAAAACATGCCGCCGACCCAGATCAGAACAGACAATACGTGAAAAAATTTCATCAACAGCATAACAACCTCCAAAAGTTAAAAAAGTAGTGCTTCAGTTGCGATCAGGAACTGCAAGACAGCATCGAACAGCCGGGTTTGTTAAGAGCCCAGTCGGGGCGTTTGGCCGTCAGGTCGGCCGGAATGGCCTCATCATAAGGCGTGCGTGCGGCTTGCATCAGTTTTTCGAGCAGGCTCAGATCATCATTCATCGCGGCGTCGATCGCCTGCTGGGCCAGATAATTGCGCAGTACGAATCTTGGATTAACGGCGTTCATGCGCAGTTTGCGTGTGGCATCGCTGTCCTGTTGCAAGCCAAGTCGTGCCGCATAGCGGGTAAGCCAGGCATTGAACGCTGCGCGATGCGCCTGATAGAGATCATCCTGATAAAACGCGCTGTGTAAGGTGGACAGTTCCGGCGTTTGTTGTCTGATATCGGCCAGCTTCCGGAAAAAATCGGTCATGTCCACCTGAGCGTTCTGCATCAGTTCCAGCACTTCTTCGATCAGGCCGGGGTCTTCATCCCGCAAATCGAGCAGGCCGAATTTGGCGATCAGCATGGCGGATAAACTTGTTTGCAGAGTCGTGTCAAAATGTGCCAGCCCTTCATCCAGTACAGCGCGGGAGGGTGCGACTATCTCCAGCGCATCGGCCAGCCGTTCCAGATTCCAGCGCGCAATAGAGGTCTGCTTTGCCAATGTATAGCGGCGCCAGTCTTCATCGGTGGTGTTGGGCGTCCAGCCCGGATCGAAGTTGTCCATCCAGCCGTAGGGCCCGTAGTCCAGGGTCAGCCCGAGGATAGACATGTTGTCGGTATTCATCACGCCGTGCACGAACCCGACGCGCAGCCATTCGACGGCAAGTCTGGCGGTGCGCTCACAGACCAGTTTGAACCAGTCTGCGAAGCGGTTTGCTCCGGTGATCTGCGGGAAATCCCGCGCGAGAGTCAGGTTGACTAACTGTTGCAGCAACTCGCGTTCGCCGCGGGATGCCAGTATCTCGAAGTTTCCGAAGCGGATGAAGCTGGGTGCGATACGGCAGACAATCGCGCCGGGTTCCAGACCCGGGTTGCCGTCATAGAGCATGTCGCGCATCACGGTTTCGCCCGTTGTAATCAGGCTTAACGCGCGCGTGGTGGGAATGCCCAGATGGTGCATTGCCTCACTGCACAGAAATTCGCGTAACGATGAGCGTAACACCGCACGGCCATCGGCGCGGCGCGAATAGGGTGTCATGCCCGCGCCCTTGAGCTGCAATTCCCAGCGCTCGCCTTCATTGTTGATCACTTCGCCCAGCGCGATGGCGCGACCGTCACCCAGTTGTCCGGCCCAGCTGCCGAACTGGTGGCCGCCGTAGCAGGTGGCATAGGCTTGCATGCCGGGCAGCAGGCGGTTGCCGGAAAAGGCCGCCAGAAACGCGTCCGAATGTATATCCTGTTCTGACAGATTGAGGAGCTGTGCAACTTCGCTCGAATAGGCCAGCAGTTTCGGGCGGGCGACCGGGGTCGGGTCGACGGATGACCAGCAAACGCCCGGCGTTTGACGCGATTGCAGGCTACCCGTATCGTCGCCGGGTAATTCGCTGACAAAACGGTTGTCGAATTTCAGTTGCATTACGGTGTGTTGTCCGTCGCGGGATTGTGTTTTCCAGAAGGTTGAATAATACCTGACAATTATTATCGGGTATAGGGTGTCTTAAAGAGTTTGTGGTAATTCGTTCTCACAGCTTGAACAGGCGACGGCAAGGTATATACTGACCAGCTTGTAGCAATGAGGAGCAGACAAAATCAACCGATTAGCAGCGCAGCATGGTGAGCAGGACGACGACGAGGATGAAGTCATCTCGCCGTTGCCTGCGGGCGTTAAAAATTACATTACACCGGGCGGACACCGCAAGCTGATGGCCGAACTTGAACGGCTCTGGAAAGTGGAGCGCCCGGTGCTGGTCAATACCATTACCTGGGCGGCGTCCAACGGTGACCGCTCGGAAAACGGCGATTATATTTATGGTAAAAAGCGCCTGCGTGAAATCGATAAGCGTGTACGCTTTTTGCGCAAACGCCTGGATCAGGCCGAGGTGGTTGATCCGTCCCGGCGCGGCGCTTGCGAGCAGGTATTCTTCGGGGCGACGGTCACCGTCTGTGGTGAGGACGACTGCGAGGTTGCCTATGCCATCGTCGGTGTCGACGAGGCGAACGTGTCGCGCGGTCATATCAGCTGGGTATCGCCGCTGGCACGTGCATTGTTAAAGTTGCATGAGGGCGACGTCGCGAAGTTGCAGACACCATCAGGTGTTGTGACGCTTGAAGTGGTGAAGGTTTGCTATCAGAGTCTGGAATAGCGCCGGATTGTGTGGCGTGTATCTCGGCTGTCTTGTTACAATGTATCGTCTTAACGAGAAACTCGCGCAAGCGTTCGTTTGCCTCCTCGCCCTCCGGGAGAGGATTGAGGTGAGGGAGCTTTCCGGAATTGTATGTTCTGCACTGGGAGAATGTGATGAAAAAAATTGAAGCTGTGATCAAGCCTTTTAAACTGGACGAAGTGCGCGAAGCGCTGTCCGAATTGAATCTCAGCGGGCTGACGGTCACCGAGGTCAAGGGGTTTGGTCGTCAGAAGGGTCATACCGAACTGTATCGCGGCGCGGAATACGTGGTGGATTTTCTGCCTAAAGTCAAGATCGAAGTCGTTGTGTCCAGTGATATGCTGGATGCTGCTGTTGAAGCGATCGTCAGGGCAGCGCGCACCGGCAAGATCGGGGACGGGAAGATTTTTGTATCTTCCGTTGAGCAGGTGATACGCATCCGTACCGGCGAAGTTGACGACGCGGCGCTGTAAAAAATCATCATTGTTTTCACCTTGCGCGACGTGTCGATTTACCGGTTCGCCGGTGATGCGTATAATGCGCGCTTTGCCGAGGCCTGTTTCCCATGCGCATTATCCAAAAAGCTCTGACCTTTGACGACGTCCTGCTCGTTCCTGCTTACTCCAACGTCATGCCGCGCGATGTTACGCTGCGTACACAGCTGACGCGTAACATCAGCCTGAATATCCCGTTGCTTTCCGCCGCGATGGATACCGTAACCGGTGCACGTCTGGCGATTGCGCTGGCGCAGGAAGGCGGTATCGGCATTATCCACAAGAATATGACAGCCCGTGAACAGGCCGCCAAGGTCGCCAAGGTGAAGCGCTTTGAAAGCGGCGTGGTCAAGGATCCGATCACCATCACGCCGGATATGTCGGTGCGTACCGTACTGAATCTGACCCGTCAGCACAAGATTTCCGGTTTGCCGGTGGTGCAGGGAAAACAGCTGGTCGGCATCGTCACCAACCGTGACCTGCGTTTTGAGAACAATCTGGATCAGCCGGTACAAAATATCATGACCCCGCGTGAGCGTCTGATCACGGTGAAGGAAAATACCAGTCTGGAAGAAGCGCGTAACTTGATGCACAAGCATCGCCTTGAGCGCGTGCTGGTGGTCAACGACGCGTTCGAATTGTGCGGGCTGATGACGGTCAAGGATATTTTAAAATCCAGCGAACATCCGTTGGCCAGCAAGGACAGTCGCGGTCGTCTGCGCGCGGGTGCTGCGGTGGGCGTGGGTGAGGGCACGGAAGAACGCGTGGCGTTGCTGGCTGAAGCCGGTGTGGACGTGATCGTGGTGGATACCGCGCACGGACATTCGCAAGGCGTGCTGGATCGCGTCAGGTGGGTTAAAACCAACTTTCCGAATATCGAAGTGATCGGCGGCAATATCGCCACCGGTGCGGCGGCGCTGGCCTTGATGGATCACGGTGCGGATGCGGTAAAAGTAGGGATAGGCCCGGGTTCAATCTGTACCACGCGCATCGTCGCGGGTGTGGGCGTGCCGCAAATCGCGGCGATTCAGAATGTCGCAACAGCGCTGCTGGGCACCGGTGTGCCGCTGATTGCCGACGGCGGCATCCGTTTTTCCGGTGATATCGCCAAGGCCATTGCGGCGGGCGCACATACGGTGATGCTGGGCGGGCTGTTCGCCGGGACTGAAGAAGCACCGGGCGAAATCGAACTGTTTCAGGGTCGTTCCTATAAGTCTTATCGCGGCATGGGCAGTCTGGGCGCGATGCAGCAGGGTTCCAGCGACCGCTATTTCCAGGAAGGCGAGGCGAATCAGGACAAACTGGTGCCGGAAGGCGTGGAAGGTCGCGTACCCTACAAAGGCAGCGTGCTGGCCGTGATACACCAGCTGATGGGCGGCTTGCGCGCCAGTATGGGGTATCTGGGTTGTGCCGATATCGCGGTCATGCATACCAAGGCCGAGTTTGTCGAAATCAGCTCATCCGGCATCCGTGAGTCGCATGTGCACGATGTGCAGATCACCAAGGAAGCGCCGAATTATCATATAGACTAAAGGCAGACGTTAGTAGCTAGACGCTAGTCGTTAGTTAAAAACCGCGCAGCGACAACATTAACTAGCGACTTACGTCTTACGACTATAAACTTGCAGCGGAGCTGCCATGGCCGGATATCGGGATCTGAAAGTTTGGCAATCAGCCATGCTATTGGCTGAGGAAGTATATGGTCTTTGCGGTAGTTTTCCGAAACAAGAAATTTATGGGCTTACGAGCCAGCTGCAGCGTTCAGCGGTTTCAATCCCCTCTAACATTGCAGAAGGTCAGGGGCGAAATTCACCCAATGAGTTTCGCCATTTTCTGGGAATCGCATTAGGCTCATTGGCAGAACTGGAAACGCAAATTCTTTTGGCACAACGATTCAATTACATAACCGAGCAACAATCCAGCAAGGTTCTTCAGCTTGCTGACGAAATCGGTAAAATGCTAAAGGGGCTGCAAAAGTCCCTCAGCACCGACTAACGACTAGCGTCTAACGACTAATGACTACTCATAAAAAAATCCTCATTCTCGATTTCGGTTCTCAATACACGCAACTCATCGCACGTCGTGTCCGCGAGGCGGAAGTCTATTGCGAACTGCATCCCTGTGATATAACGGACGCGGATATCCGCGCATTCGACCCCGCAGGTATTATTCTTTCCGGCGGGCCGAATTCGGTCACCGAGGGAGATACGCCGCGCGCGCCGCAGGTGGTGTTCGAACTGGGTGTGCCGGTGCTGGGTATCTGTTACGGCATGCAGACCATGGCCGAACAACTGGGCGGCAGAGTGGAGACGGGGCTGGTGCGTGAATTCGGTTATGCCGAGATTCGTGCACAAGGACACTCCGCGCTGCTTTCCGATATTCAGGACAGGATCAATGTTGAGGGCCACGGCCTGATCGACGTGTGGATGAGTCATGGCGACAAGGTGACTGAATTACCGGCAGGTTTTAAAGTGGTAGCCAGCAACCCGACCACGCCGATTGCCGGCATGGCGGACGAGGCGCGGCGTTTTTACGCGCTGCAATTTCATCCGGAAGTCACGCATACCCGTCAGGGCAGTGCGATGCTGTCCCGTTTTGTGCACGACATCTGCGGCTGCGGTCATGACTGGAATATGCCGGATTACGTGAGTGAAGCGGTTGAAAAAATTCGCGCGCAGGTCGGCGCCGAGGAAGTGATACTCGGATTGTCGGGCGGTGTGGATTCATCGGTGGCAGCGGCGTTGCTGCATCGCGCCATCGGGGATCAGCTGACCTGCGTGTTTGTCGACAATGGCCTGTTGCGCCTGAACGAAGCCGCGCAGGTGATGGAAACCTTCGCGCTGAATCTGGGGGTGAAAGTGATCCATGTGGATGCCAGCGTCGAATTTCTGCACCATCTGACCGGCGTCAGTGATCCCGAGCAAAAGCGCAAGATCATCGGCCGTGAATTCGTCGAGGCATTCCAGCGCGAATCCGCCAAACTGTCCAAAGCCAAGTGGCTGGCGCAGGGTACGATCTATCCCGACGTGATCGAGTCGGCGGGCGGCAAGAACAAGAAAGCGCACACCATCAAGTCGCATCACAACGTCGGCGGTTTGCCGGAAAGTCTGCATCTGAAATTGCTGGAGCCGTTGCGCGAACTGTTCAAGGACGAGGTGCGCGAACTGGGTGTGGCGCTGGGCCTGCCGCCCGGCATGGTTTACCGTCATCCGTTTCCGGGGCCGGGTCTGGGCGTGCGTATTCTGGGTGAAGTCAAACAAGAATATGCGGATTTGCTGCGTCGCGCGGACGCCATTTTCATGGAAGAATTGAATGCGACGCTCGATGAGAGCGGAACATCCTGGTATGCGAAGACTTCGCAGGCTTTTGCAGTGTTTTTGCCGGTCAAGAGCGTCGGCGTAATGGGCGATGGTCGCACCTATGACTGGGTGGTAGCGCTTCGCGCCGTGCAGACGCAGGATTTTATGACCGCACACTGGGCCGAACTGCCATATTCGTTGCTGGGCCGTGTTTCCAACCGCATCATCAATGAAGTGCGCGGCATCAACCGCGTGGTGTATGACATCTCCGGCAAGCCGCCCGCCACGATTGAGTGGGAATGAATTGATGTCTGGCAACGACCGGTAAATACAAGCAGAGAATAATCATAAGACCCCGTTTTTACGGGGTTTTTTGTTTTTTGTCTGGCAATATCTGGTAATGACAAGTAGTGGCAAGCAAGTTTTTTTCATGGTTTTATCAATGGTATAATTTTCTCTTATACCATTCGTCCAGTGTAATACCATTGCAAAAAACACGGTTCGACAATGGTATTAAATAAGATAAAGCTCAATAAATACGTGGGTTGTAGCGGTTTTTATGAGCTTTTGTAATCATGGTATCAAATTGCGGAGTGAGCATGCTGACAGATACAAAATTACGGAATCTCAAGCCAGAAGCCAAGGCGTATAAGGTCAGTGACCGTGACGGCCTATATGTCACCGTTTTGACCACCGGCACGGTATCGTTCCGCTATAACTACAGCATCAATGGGCGGCAAGAGACGCTTGTGATCGGGCGCTATGGTGCAGGAGGGCTGACATTGCTGGAAGCCAGGGAGAGGCTTTCATTGGCGAAAAAAGAGCTTGTCGCTGGCAAATCACCATCCAGAGCCAAGGCGAGAGAAAAGCAAAAATCTAAAGGGGCTGATTCTTTTAGTGAATGGGCGGAGCTATGGCTTAAGAATCACCAGATGGCAGATTCAACCCGCGATATGCGGCGATCAGTCTATGAGCGTGACCTCAAGGAGCCGTTCGGCAAGCTCAAGATGGGTGAAGTATCTCATGATGACTTGCGCGCTTTGTGTGCAAGATCGTAGCTAGAGGCGCGCCAGCCACGGCGGTACACGCCCGTGAGGTTGTGCAGTCGGTTTATCGCTATGCGCTGGAGAAAGGGCACAAGCATGACAATCCGGCTGACTTGGTGCGGCCAACCTCTATCGCCAGATTTCAACCCAAGGATCGGTCACTATCGCCAGTAGAGATTGGCGTGATGTATCAGTACCTGGAGCACGTTTCTACTGCGCCTACAATCAGGCTTGCGGTAAAACTGTTGCTGTTGACCATGTTGCGTAAATCAGAGTTGGTTGAGGCTGTATGGACAGAGATCAATTTCACTGATGCGCTTTGGACTATCCCAAGTGAGCGAATGAAGCGGCGGAACCCGCACAACATTTACCTGTCGAGACAGGCCTTGGATATCTTCGTCGCTCTTAAGACTTGCGCCGGCGGCTCACGTTACGTTTTGCCATCACGCTACGATCCTGACATACCGATGAGTAAGGCGACCTTGAACCAAGTTGCCAAGCTGACTTTTATGGCCGCGCAGAAAGATGGTAAGACGCTGGACAAATTTGGGCCGCATGATTTGAGACGGACGGCATCGACGCTACTGCATGAGGCAGGATACAACACGGACTGGGTTGAGAAATGCCTGGCTCATGAGCAAAAGGGTGTGCGCGCTGTTTACAACAAGGCTGAGTATGCAGAGCAGCGGCGCGTGATGCTGCAAGACTGGGCGGACATGATAGATAGGTTCGCTACACGCCCCTAAGCCATGGGGCTGGTGGAAGTAATGCTGCGGATTTTCGTTGCTCGATCCAGGCTTCAATTTCTTGCAAGTCCCACGCAACCAAGCGCGTGGTGATAGAAAATCGCTGTGGAAACTCCCCTCGTTTTTCCATATTGAGAATTGTTCTCTCTGAAAGAGGTACGATTTTGAGGAGACGCTTGCGGTTAATCAGTGCCTTCCCCGGTTTTTTCATTTCCTCGAATGTCAGGTTTCGTGCGTTCATTTTGTCGTCTCCTTGCTGTATGTTTTTTCGTATTCATTTCAGACTTGCTTAAATCTGCGTATTAGAAAAGCTTGAAATATCTGTTGGGGGAGAAATCATCCCAGTCTCCCCGATTTTGCCTTGAGTGCAATCAACCGGATTTCATCCAGTACCTTGTTCGTCTGTTGCATGGCAGCTCGCATGGCTACAGCCTCTTCAAATGGCGCGGCGATGTCGTATCCCTCACTGCGCAGTTGATTTAGCAGCGACATAAGCGGCGACTTGAACTGTGATGGATCAGACAGCATAGATAGCGACAGGCATGCTTTGCCAGCATCCGGTGCAACAAAGTGCGCTTGATCTAGCATGGCGCGTGGGTACTGGTATCGCGTACCGGGCAACGTATCGTTCCTGGGCAGCGTGACAAGAAAGGCTACCGCTTCGAGAAAGTGCTCTGCTTGCAACTCACCACAACTGCCAATCTCGAAATGATCGTTGAAGCGACTCCATATATCGGCGCGAACCATATCGGTGTTTTCTCCACGCTGGGAGACGATCTGCTGCAAGGCGTTCTGTTGGACAGGGGAGAGTGCGCGCGCATCATATGGTTTGGTGCAGCCCCCTGTTTTTCTGATGGCGGGCAGGATTTCTTCCGTTACCTTCAGCTCGAAGGCTTGCGCTTCTTCGTCGCGAGAATTGATGATCAGGCGGTAGAGGTTTCCTTCGTTGATGTAGGTTAGTCCCTGATTGTCCTCTTCAGCATGAAAATCATGTTTTGCGATCCCTTTGTCGCGGCAATATTTTTGGATCGTATCGCTATCGTTGTCATAGCTGTGAACGGTTGCGTCAATAACAGGAAGGGCAGGGCAGCGATACTCAAGGCGCTCAAACGCAGTGTGTATTCATCAGCCTACTACCTGGATATTGGCAATCGTGAGCATGATGGACAGGTGGTATTGGGCGAGGTCTTCGGGGCGAGCTACAAACGGGAAAATCGTTTGCCTCACGTTGCCGACCTCTATCCAGACATTATTGACGGGTCGCGAGACGATACGGACGAGACGCCCAGTTGCAGTTTGGCTGAGGCGTTGGAAAAGCAGTCCCTGTTCATCAACGACACGATGGCGAATGCGGCATGTAATTTGTTGTGGGAGCTATTCCGTTACGGGCAGCTCACGCATCATGGTCAATTCGTCAATATCAGGTCAGGGCGTGTAACGCCGCTGGCAATTGATCCCGAAACGTGGAAGCGTTTTGGGTTTGAAGCAAAGCTCAAACCAAAGCGGCTCAGTAAGGTCGCAGAGGTGAGGGTGGCGCAGGACAGGTAGCAACGAGTCCCATCCTCGATTTTTGAGGATAGGGTCACGATGAATCCCCTTGTTGGTTAATAGCCAAGAGGGGGCTTCACCAAGTTTTTTGCAGACTTGGTGAAGCCTCTTTTTGGCTTCCTTATCAATTAACCCAAGGAGATCATTATGTTAGTCGTATTTTTGGCTTGCTGCATCACCGGTTACACTCTTAGTCGTCCGATCATTCGGATGCTGGGTCTGTAAGGAGATTCATCATGTCGCTATCTGTCGAAATGAAAGTGTTTTTTGAAAAAGTGGCCAGAAAATTTTAGTCTGGCCTGTGACGTGTACCATGTTTTTTTGACTGGCAAAGAAGTAACGCCAGATGTGCGAAACAAGGTGCCGCAAGCACTGCGTCTTGCAGCCTGATCGTAGGTCGCAGTGCCAACCATTCAAAACCAGCGCATTTGTTGTTGCGCAGGTTTTTTCGATCAACCTCGTATTAAACCCGCCCCCAAATACTCCACCTGTTTCAATCGAAACCCGCCAATAATTCCAAAAAATATCAAGCACACACTGTAAATATGGTTTACAAGCTCCACTATGTAAATGTAATATACAAATACAGAGCTGTAAATGATCTTTACAGCCTCTGATTTGTATTTTTGCAAAGTTCATAACGGAGGAAAAAGTGAACTATTCCATTAAGACCCTCAGCCAGCTGCCCTTAATGCTCAAGGGGTTTCGCAAGGCGAGAGGGCTCACTCAGGCTGCCATGGCTGAAAAGTTGGGAATCACTCAGCAAAGTTATGCCTACTTTGAAGCCAATGCTGCGACAGCCACGCTTGACAGGCTTTTCATGGTGCTGCGCATATTGGGTGTTGAAATCTCTCTGGACCAGGCCGCTTCCATCACAAGTATGAGCCGCATCTCCTCTGATGCGATAGGCAAGAACACCACGATGGTCAACCCTTCAAATCAGAAGATCGGCAAAATAGCCGGCACAGAAACGATTAAGGAAAAGAAACCGTCAGCGGATATAAAACTGGAGCGCATTATTTCCATCACACAGAAGAAGGAAAGTTGGTGATCATGGGGCGCCGCTCAAAGACAAAGAGGTTGAACATCTGGATGAACGGCATCCCTGTGGGGTACTGGGAGATCACACGACAAGGCGAACGACTTCACTACTTCGATGAGTGGCTAACGGATGAACAAGCACGCCCTTTATCGTTGTCGCTCCCCTTCTTGCCGGGCAATGCGCCTTACCAGGGGCAGATCGTTACCGACTATTTCGACAATCTCTTGCCCGACAACGACGCCATTCGCCGTCGCTTGGCTATGCGTCATCAAACAGGTGGCATTGATCCCTTCCAGCTGCTGGCGAAGCTAGGCCGTGACTGCGTTGGCGCAATACAACTTCTTCCCGAAGATGAGATGCCAGCGGATGTGTATGAAATCCGGGGCGAGGTGTTGAACACAGCGCGGATTGCTCAACGACTACGCAATACCACGTCGGCTCAAGCCTTGGGGCAACATGATCACGACGAGGACCTGAGGCTTTCCATCGCGGGCGCGCAGGAAAAAACCGCCTTGTTGCGCCACGAAGGTAAATGGCTCCTGCCTCATGGAAGTACCCCGACAACGCACATTTTCAAACTGCCATTAGGTCTGGTCGGCCATATGCAGGCCGATATGCGCACCTCGGTTGAGAACGAATGGTTGTGCTCGATAATTGTGAATGCCTACGGAATTCCCATAGCGCGGTGCGAAATTGAACACTTCGAGGACCAGAAAACGCTCGTTGTCGAGCGATTCGACCGAATGTCATCAAGCGATGGAAGTTGGATCATCCGTCTTCCGCAGGAAGATATGTGTCAGGCAACGGGTACGTCACCGCTACGCAAATACCAGTCAGACGGCGGCCCCGGCTTTGCTCAGATCATGGAACTGCTTCTCGGGTCGGACCATTCTGAACAGGATCGGAGGCACTTCTTCAAGACTCAGCTCATTTTTTGGGTGCTTGCCGCCACTGATGGCCACGCAAAAAACTTCAGCATTGCTCATCAGGCCGGGGGGCGCTATCGCGCTACGCCAATCTACGACGTGCTTTCTGCCCATCCCGTGATCGGAAAAGGACGAAATCAAATTCCGCCGCAGAAAGCCAAGCTCGCCATGGCGGTGCGGGGAAGCACTAATTACTACTTGATCGAGAAAATCCAGCGACGGCACTGGATTGCCCAGGCGCAACAAGTCGGGCTTGGGGCTGCGGCGGCAGAACAATTGATTGAAGAAATTATTGGGTCAACAGAGGCTGTGATTACTGACGTGAGCAAACTGTTGCCCGACAACTTCCCTATGGATCTCGCAGAGGCGATTTTCACGGGAATGAAAAGGCATTGTGCTAAGTTGGTCACTGTTCGCAGTTGATGCACACCTGATACAGAAGCCCACAATTTAATCAGTCCGTGACCGCTTTCTTGCGTACTTCGGAAGTTGAGCTTGATGCTATGTGACGTGCTGTTGCTTTATCCGTATTGAGCCAAGCCAAGTATCATTCCTGATAATTCCTATTATCAGGAATGATACTTTTTGCGTTTAAGTCGGTAGTCTGCATTTAAGCTTGGTGCAAAAACTGGTCAAAGTGCCTGAGAACATGCTATTTGTGTACTCTTTACTCCGAACAGCCACCGAAGAATTTGCGACTGCCTAACGTCAGGGAGTCGTGATATACCACATCATGTATTGACGGATCGCATGATGCCAGAACCGGTCAACCCAATCGCCTTCAAGGTGAAGCACAATAAACTTGCCATAGAGGGGCGGATTAAACGTGCTGTTGTAAAGCGAGATGGACGTGCTATAGTAATACGTAATAAACTTGCTGAGATATGTTATGGCTACCCCGAATGAAAAGCTGGCAGAGTCGTTGAAACTCCTGAAAAGTGAGCAGGATCGTGGGTTGCACGTATTCCAGAGTAAAAACTTCAGTCGTGTTCATCGTGATCGCCTGGTTGCTGCAGGCTTCATGAAGGAAGTCATCAAGGGTTGGTATATCGTTTCCAATCCGGCAGAGAAGGCAGGGGAGTCGACTGCGTGGTATGCGTCTTTCCATGAATTCGTTACCGGATACTGCAACGTCCGGTTCGGTAACGACTGGTATCTGTCGCCCGAAGCATCACTGCAAAGGCACGCCGGCAACACAACGATCCCTCGTCAGCTGATGATCCACACCAGGAACGGATCAAACAACAACCTCACACTTAAATTCGAGACAGGCCTTTTTGATTACCGTTCAAAGGACTTTGCCTCCGGGGCGGATATTGTCGTCAAGGACGGGATTCGTCTGCTCTCGTTACCGGCATCGCTGGTACGTGTGTCACCGACTTTCTTCGCGACGAACTCGATTGATGCGCAGATCGCGCTATCGCAGATCTCGGATGCATCCGAGATTCTGGTCAAGCTACTCGAAGGCGGCAACTCGGTCGTCGCCGGGCGAATCGCCGGTGCGATGCGCGCGATTGGTCGAGCCCATGAGAGCGACCGTATCGTTCGAACCATGCGTGATGCTGGTTATGCAGTCACAGAGAATGATCCCTTTCAGGTTTCGCCTACATCGTTGCCAACTCTGGCGCGCGCGGAATCAGCTTGTGCGATCCGAATCAGACTGATGTGGGAATCGATGCGGGAGGAGGTGATCCGCGCATTCCCGCCGGCACCGGGATTGCCGGATGACACCGAGTCCTACATCGCAGACGTCGATGACCGGCATATCGAAGATGCCTATCATTCGTTGTCAATTGAGGGCTATCGTGTGACGGAAGCGCTGATCGCCAAGATCGCATCCGGCAAATGGAATCCTGAAGAGAATAGCGACGACAAGAATGACCGCAATGCGCTGGCAGCCAAAGGCTACCATCAGGCATTTGTTGAGGTGCGCAAGAGTTTGTCGAGTATCCTGGGGCGGAATGAACCCGGCGAAGTGATTCGGCGTGACCATCATGACTGGTACCGAAAACTCTTCGAGCCTTCCGTTATGAGCGGCATACTTGAAGCCAAACATCTCGCCGGCTATCGTTCCTGGCCTGTATTCATTCGCTATGCCCGGCATGTGCCGCCATCTTATGAATCTGTGCGAGATGCCATGCCGGTATTTTTCGACTTGATCTCGAAGGAGCAAGAAGCAGCAGTCCGAGCAGTACTCGGCCATTTTATCTTCGTTTATATACACCCCTACGGGGATGGTAATGGGCGCATGGCGCGGTTTTTGATGAACTCAATGCTCGCGTCCGGAGGATATCCGTGGACGGTCATTCATGTTGATGATAGAGACAGCTACATGGTTGCGCTTGAGCAGGCCAGTGTGAATGGGAATATCAAACCGTTTGCCGACTTCATCGGCACAGCCGTGCAAAAACAAATGGATAAAGTGTCGGCGGTATCACGATTCCGTCCTTAAGAACTGACAACAACGTATCGCTTAGTCCAGCATCAAAACGATGAATATACTGCAACGAACTGAAATTGATCGCTTTCTCACCAGTGGCGAGTACGACAACTCATTTGAGATATGGTCCGGTGGCACGTTCGTGGATCGGGCGAAAAGCGGCAGTGCCGCACTCCGGGGTGCGCTTATTTCGGAAGTTTCTACACTGGCCGATCGGATTTCTGTTCCTGAGTGTCATAATTCTGGTTTGGACATAAATGCGCATGCAAAATTTGCGCCTATGGTGAGCGGGTTGTTTCCACAGGTCGAGCAAACGATCATTCTCGATATGCTTGAGCACTCGGTCGTATTCCTCACGCCAGCAACGATAATTGTCACCCTTGAAAAGACGAGATGGCTCCATACGGCTTGGGAACTGGCGAACCTCTACCTTGCAAGTTTGGATGCAAAGCTGCTCAGTGACACAGCGTCAGGACTTCTGGGCTTGAGCGAAGAGACGACTTGTTACGTGTCCATGAAGTATTTTGGCAACAATGATCCGTTCGACGATTACGTGATTCACGAAGCAGCCCACATTTTTCATAACTGCAAACGAGAAATGATCGGACTGCCTGCAAGCCGTCGCCGTGAGTGGTTGCTCGAAATCGATTATGCAAAGCGTGAAACCTTCGCGTATGCCTGCGAAGCCTACAGCCGAATTCTTGAGTTGGGCGAAACACGTTTAGCGCGTATCGGGCTGTTGTCAGAACTTGCCGAAGCATCGATGCCGCCCGACAAACGGGTTCAAGGGGATGAGTATGTCGATATACTTCGGGAGGCCGTCGCCGCCAGAAATGGCTGGAAACGCATTCTTGAGCGATGCTCACCACCAAAGTAAACTGCTTTTGTGAGTGCCAGTGCTTATTGGCTATAGTAAGGTACCGATTTAAAAAGTCTTCGTGCATAAGGTGATGACGCATCGGGAATACGATGAATGGAACAAGCTTTATCGGAAAGGAAAAGGCTAATCATGCACGCATCACACACTCAGTTCGATATGCTAGCCATTCAATCTTCCTGGCAGGCATTTGATACAATGGCGCATCTTCGTCCTATCCATGATGAAGAGAACTATGACCGTATGACGAACCTGATGCACTTTCTGCTGGATGCTACTGGTGACGACGAAGACCACCCGCTGTCTGGCCTGCTTGATTTGGTGGGTGATTTGTATATATAGGAAAAAGCATGACATTGACTAAAGCAGAACTCGCGGATTTGTTATTTGAAAAAGTTGGCCTGAACAAGCGTGAAGCCAAGGAAATGGTGGAAGCGTTTTTTGAGGAAATCCGCGTCCAGCTTGAACAGGGTCAAGACGTCAAGTTATCCGGCTTTGGTAATTTTCAGTTGCGCGATAAATCGCAACGTCCAGGAAGAAATCCCAAGACAGGTGAAGAAATTCCGATCTGTGCAAGGCGCGTGGTGACTTTTCATCCCAGTGCGAAACTAAAAAACCTGGTTGAGAAAAATTATCATGGGATACCAAGTGCCTGATTTTTGGCTGCCACAATCGATATCCTGATTTTCCCCCTTTGAACGGTTAGCTCACTAATATGGGATTTTCCAAAGAACCTACTGACTATAACAAAACCGCGCTTTCAGACCTGCAAGGTGCATGGGCTGTATTGAGAGACGCTGTCGTCAATGATTTTAGCTTCCCAAATTCAGGCACACTCCTGTTTTACATTG
>CAMTUO010000028.1:0-138264 GCA_947084955.1 uncultured Gallionella sp. | reverse complement strand
ACACTTTATTACAGATTTTATCGGTGTCAGTTTTTGAGAAAACCCATATTTCATGCGCCTTACAGCCCAACATATCCAGAAGCAATGTGCAGCAACCAGACAACCAATTGATTTTATTTGATTTTTAACCGGACACTAGTGGGTTATCGTATGAAACAATCCACGGTCGCTTCAGGTTTTCAGTTACCCAATTAGCAAGTCTTCGATGATCCTGCTCTTGATACGAATTTAAATACAGCCCCGGCCCTTTATCCACATAGGGTGGGTCAAGATATACGAGAGAGTTAAGCGGAAGTGAGGGCTGAAGTCGCTCCAGAAACTCGACAGCTTCGAGATTATGTACACTGATACGTGAACGAAATCTGCCAATCGCCTCGATTCGCCGAGTTAGGTCATCGCGATTATACCGGGCATCAATTTTCCAATTCCCGGATTGACCTTTCCCACCAATAACCCCTGCTGCAAGAATTCCAGAACGGTTTGTCCTATTCAGAAAGAATGTGGCAAATCCCAAATCCAATAGATCTTCTTGGCTCTTATTTGTCCAGATATTACGCTGATGATGCCAAGTATCTATGTCACATGGTGTATCGGAAATTTTTTCGCACAGTGCATCTGTGTGAAAAACCGCGCTGTTCCAGAATGCATAGACTGCACGATCTAGATCGTTGATATGGATAGTGCTTACGGAGTACCCAAACAATAATTCCAAAGCAAGCCCAGCCCCCCCGCAGAATGGCTCTACGTAATGAGCATCGTAGAGTTTATTCTGGGCGATCAGCTTCTGAAGATAGGGAAGGAGTCTTGCTTTTCCTCCCGGATAACGAAGTGGAGTACAGTTTGGCATCTATGTCTGTTTCAGGTCATCAATTTTTTTCTTTAAGTTTGCCTGTTCTTTGTAGTTAATTCTCTTCCACAAAAGATCCAGCCCACCCCTAACACTACCCCAAGTTGTTTTTACATGCTCAGCACTTAGCTCATTGTATTGGTTATGAGCGGTGGCACATAACTGTTCGTAAGTCTCCGCAGAGGTCTTAAAGCTTTCCGAAATGGTTGCCTTATCTGGAGAGTCAGTGGAATAACTGTTACCCAAAAGATGTCCAGTTGCAGTGGAAATATTAGTGGTATAGCCCTTGGCTTTAACATCCGCGTGTCCTATTGTTGCGAAACACAGATATGGGGTCAGCATCGCAACTTATTTTCAAACCGCCAACTGCTCCGCTGCAATGCCCAGCGCTTGGGCGATTTTCTCGCGCGTGGCCTTCCTCACGGGTTCCTTGGCCTCTTGCTGGGCGTAAGCGCTTTGCGAAATTCCAAGGCGGCGCGCAACTTCTGTCTGGGTGAGGCCGAGGTGTTCTCGCCAGGCGCGAATGGGCGTCATGTCTTTGTTGATGACTTTGTTGACCACGGCGTTGGGGATGGTTGGCGCGTTTTGCTTGGTCAGGCTCATGTATTCTGGGTAGGGAATCACGACGAAAGCGGGTTTGCCTTTCGCGTCTTTCAGTATCTGAATGTTAGTAGGTGCGTTCATTTCGTTTCTCCACTTGCATGATGGTGACGATGATCGGGTTGCCGCTCTGGTCGATCTCGAATATCACCCGGTGGTCGCCTATGCGTAGGCGGTAGCCATCGCGTCCTTGCAGGCGCTTGATGTCTCCGGTGCAATCTGGCCAATGCGCGAGTTGCTGCACTTCGGCGAAGATGCCTTGCCGCTTGCGCTTATCTGCAATCTTGCGTAGTTGCCGCACCGCCTTGGCTGACCACTCAATGGTATTCATATAGCAAGTATAAGTAAATTATAAGTTTTGCAACAGGGGTGAAGCATCATTTGATTCCCACCCCCAACCAAGCATCTGACATCAGCGGCCTGTTCAGCGTAGGCAGTGTCTCTTTCAGCCAGGCCAGCGCCAGCTTTTTCTTCTCGCGCCACAGTGCCTCGCCCAATGTCTTATTCATCATCTGTATCGGTGCGCTACCCTTGATCATGTTGTCCCAGAACTCTCCGGTGCTGCCGATGGGAAAGGCTTTGCTGACGCTGCGTATCTCGATGTTGCGGAACCCGGCTTCCTGCATCTCTTGTTTGAACACGTCTGGGTTTTCCAGTATGGCGACGGAGCGTTGCGATTTCAGCCTGCAAGACATTTTACACGCCAGTGACCGCTGTGCTACTGAAACCAGTCGATCAAATTATGATTCTTGACTGGCAACAATTAGCGCACAACAACTATACACGAAGGGCGGCTTTATGCCTTCAATTCGCGCAAAGGTCATGCTGCGTTATCCCGCCCCGAAGAAATTTTCCCCAGGGCCTGCGCTCGATGCCCAACTTGTGAACGTTATGATTACTGCGCCAGTCGCTTCCTGAACAACACCAGCGACACGTAGAAGCCGGCCAGTGCATAACTCGCCAGCACCGCGATATCCGTCAGAATATGCGGCGGCACCGTAGCGTTCAGCAGGGGACGCGCCAGATTGACGGCGTGCGTCAGCGGCAATATCGATGAGGCAATCTGCAAAATATCCGGCAGCTGATCGACCGGAAAAAACACGCCACACAAGAGCGTCATCGGTGTGATGACCAGCGTGAAGTAATACATGAAAAACTCATAGCCCGGCGCCAGCGCAGTGACGATCAGACCCATCCCGGAAAAACACAGCCCGACCAGTAAAGCCAGCGGGATGACCCAAAGCGATAACAGGGAATGCGAAAGACCCAGCACCCAGATCACCATCAGCACGGCAATGCCCGACAACAGGCTTTTACTCGCGGCCCAGGCCATCTCGGACAGCACGATGTCGTCCAGCGTGATCGGCGTATTAAGGATCGCCTCCCAGGTGCGCTGCTCGTGCATGCGCGCAAAGCCTGAATACAAGGCTTCGAAACTGGCGCTGTTCATGGTGCTGTAGCAGATCGTCCCGGCGGACAGAAATGCGATATAAGACATGCCGCCGATTTGCGGCAGCATGCCGCCCAGGCCATAGCCCAGCCCCAGCATGTAGATCACCGGATCGGCCAGATGACCCAGAATGGAGGGGCCAGCCATCTTCTTCCACACCATGTAGTTGCGCCGCCAGATCGGCAAAAAGCGCAGGCTGAATTCAGGCAATGCGTAAAAATTAGTCTGCATTTTATTCTCCAGTCATTCCCGCGCAGGCGGGAATCCAGCGGTTCAAAGGCACAGCGTAGCTGACACAAATTCGCAGCGCTGCGCGCGATCCGTTCAATTTCCTGGATTCCCGCTTTCGCGGGAATGACGCTGTTGTTTTATTCGCGCATCTCCCGACCGGTGAGCTTCAAAAACACATCTTCCAGATTCGCGGGGCGGTGCACATAGCGCAATTCGGGGTGTTGCTGCAATTCGGCCAACAGTGCATGCGCATCCTTCACATAGCAAAAAACCGATTCTCCGCTGACTTCGAAACGCTCCGCATGATCCGCCGCATGATTCTCTGCCCAGGCACCTGCCTGTTCGCCGAATACCTCGATCACTTCCGGTTCGATATTATCGGCGATCAACTCCCTGGGTGTGCCCTGACTGATGATACGTCCGTTGTCCATCACCGCCAGCCGATGACACAGACGCTCGGCCTCATCCATAAAGTGCGTCGTCAGCACCAGCGTCTTGCCGCGCGCAGTGAGTTCGCGCAGACGCTGCCAGATCATGTGACGCGCCTGCGGGTCAAGGCCTGTAGTCGGCTCATCGAGGAAAATCACCTCGGGATCGTTCACCAGCGCGCGCGCCAGCGTCAGCCGCCGCTTCATTCCGCCTGACAGCGTGGGCACCTTGACATCGCGCTTGTGTGCCAGATTGGCAAACTCCAGCAGCTCCGGCATGCGCGCTTCGATCGCCGCATCCGTCATGCCGAAATAACGGCCATACACCAGCAGGTTTTCCGCCACGGTAAAGTCCGGATCAAGATTGTCTATCTGCGGCACCACGCCGATGCGCTGACGCGCCTCTCTTGATTGCGCAGGAATTTCATTCCCCAACAACTCGACACGGCCACCGTCAGGCGAAATCAGACCCAGCAGCAGACGCAGCGTGGTAGTTTTTCCGGCGCCGTTCGGCCCCAGCAGGCCAAAGCATTCACCGCGCGCAATATCAAGGCTGACGCCGTCGACCACCCGCTGCCCAGCATAAATTTTAACCAGTCCGTCCGCATGAATGACATTAACAGGAAGTTCGCGAAGCGATACGTTTGCCCCCTCGCCCCCCGGGAGAGGGTTGAGGTGAGGGAAACGGACATGATTGGACGTAGTCATATGTCTGCTATTCACAGGCCGCATCCGTTGAATTCGCGTAACACGATCTGTTTGATCTGATGCAACCGCCCGTGAAAGAAATGCCCCGCCTCCGGCAACACCACGACGGGCAGCTGCTGCGGGCGCGCCCAGTCCAGCGCATCGGATAAGGGGATCACCTCATCGTGCTCGCCCTGTATCACCAGTGTATCCGGCGCCACCTGCGGCATCGCAAAACGCCCGACCGCAGGGGCGATCAGCACCAGTTTGTGCGGATGCAAATGTTCCGCTGCGCGCGCCTGCACATAACCGCCAAATGAAAAACCCGCGAGTATCAGCGGCAACTCACCGAACACACCCTGCGCATACTGCACGGCCGAGAGCACATCATCCACCTCGCCGTTGCCATGGTCGAATACCCCTGCACTCGCTCCTACCCCGCGAAAATTAAAGCGCAGTGTGGCAAAGCCCAGTTCGGCAAAGGTTTTGGCCAGCGTCGTAACGATCTTGTTGTCCATCGTGCCGCCCATGGTAGGCAGCGGATGCGCCACCACGGCAATCGCAACAGGCACCGCATCCGGCAGATGCAGCATGCCTTCGAGTTGCCCCTCAGGTCCGGCAAAGGTAATGGCGCGTGGTGCAGCCATCAGATCTTCAGCCGTTCGACGATGCGGCAGTTCTTCAGATGTTCTTCGATGATCTCGTCGAGATCGGATTCATCCACGTAGGTATACCAGACAGCTTCGGGGTACACCACCAGCACCGGACCTTCGCCGCAACGATCCAGGCATCCGGCGGAATTGATGCGGATATGGTTTTTTTCACTGGAAATACCCAGCTTTTTGACCTTGTTCTTTACGTAGTCACGCGCCTTTTGGGCGGCATGATCAGCGCAACAGGCGCTGCCATCCTCGCGCTGATTGGTACAAAAAAACACGTGCTTGTCGAAATAACTCATTCTTTTATCCTCAATCCTCAATCCTCAATCCTCAATCCTCAATCCTCAATCCTTCACGCGACAACTTGGGGTGCAACCCCTTAGTTGTGCGGGGAATGCCCTTCATTCAGGAGCAGGAGCTTCAACTCCGTAGCTCCGTGGGAATGCCCCTGCGGCATTGCGGTCTGAATCCTGAATCCTGAATCCTGATTACAGATTCCTGATCCGCCACAAATGGAACAGCAGCAGTACCGGAAAAATCATCGCGATGGTCTCTGCCAGACCGTTGTAATTGAGCAAATGCCCGTAATGCCAGTGATACACCGACATCGCCGCAGCGGGCGTATTCCTGTCCACCACGAAATTCACGATGACAAAATAACTAAAGGCAACCGCTGCGCCCAGTCGTATTACCCTCGCACGATGCGAGTGCAGCACGGAAATCAACAGCAGCAAACCCGTCAGCATGCCAAGCATCGCCTCGCCATTGATCCACAACAGCAACGCCCAGGATTTTAACAGCAAGGCGGCGGCAATGAATTTCACCAGCGCCACCACGCTCAGCACCACCAGCAATACCGTCACCACACGGCGCGGATTGCGCAACAGCGTCATCAGCAAGGCACCCAGCATCAGCAGGTTCAGTGTAACCGCAAAGCTTGCCCACCAGCCGAACGGTTCCGGCTCTGGCGATACAAAGGGCTGACGCGCCACCTCGGTGATAAATACATTGCCCAGCATCGGCAGGGACGGATTGATTTGCCCGAATACCCAGAGCACCAGCAGCGCCAGCCCGAAATCCATCTCTTTACCGTGACAAAACAAAACACCGCGCCAGCGTATCAGCCTCCTGCGAAACCAGCTCCATGAGGAAATGCTGACCGCCAGCAGTGCGCCGATCAGCGTACCGGTGGTATTGGTCAATATGTCCAGATTGGTACTGGCGCGTGCAGGCAGGTACATTTGCAGATATTCCATGCCTGCCGACAAACTCAGGCCGAAGGCAACGGCGCAAACCAGACTGACCATAATTCCGAAACGGGCGCGCAAAGCCAGCCCGACCAGCAGGCCGAAAGGAATGTAAGCCAGCACATTGACGGCCGCATCGAACGGCGTAAAGGTTGACAGCAAGGGCATGCGCAACACATCGTCAAAATTCAGCCCCTGCTCGCGCCAGCCGGAAAACGGCGACAGGCTGACATACACAATGAACAGCGCATAGCCTGCAGCCAGCAGGGTACGCAGTCTTGCCCGTGACTCGGATATGAATAGCTCGCTCATGTTTTGCCTGATGATGTGTGATGCCGCTATGGCCGCATGTTCATCTTCTGAAACTCAACACCAGCACACCCGCAGTTACCAGTAAGATCCCCATCCACTCTCTGACGCTGGGCCGCTCACTCAGAAAGATGACGGCGAAAATCGCCACCAGCACCACGCTGAATTTATCCACCGGTGCCACTTTGGACGCTTCGCCCAGTTGCAGCGCGCGAAAATAACAGACCCAGGATGCGCCTGTCGCCAGGGCGGACAGGGAGAGAAACAGCCAGGTTTTCTGGCTCAATGCAAACGGATCGCTCCATTTTCCGGTGAAATATACAAAGGCCGACAACACCAGCAGAATCACGAAGGTGCGTATCAGCGTGGCGAAATCGGAATTCACCCCTTGCAGGCCGATCTTGGCAAAAATTGCTGTCATGGCTGCAAACACCGCCGAGAGCAAGGCCCAGTAAAACCATCCATGCGCTGACATCATCACCTCCGGTTAATATGAATCGCGCAGCGATTCTGCTTCACTCTCTCCCGTAAGCGGGAGAGAGCTAGAAGAGAGGGCGGCCTTTTTAACCGGCTGCACCAGCACCCAGGGACTGACCACCACCGCCCACAGCATCGCATCGGCCTCCAGCCAGACACGCGCCTGCTCGTCGGTCACCCGGCCGAACTGACCTGCCGCCATCCATTGCCCGATCAGCACGGCATTGTCCTCGGACATCTGAAATGCCGTCTCCACCAGATCCAGCTCCGGAGAGACATACAACGCAACCCCGCTGGCAAAATAGCGCTGCATATCGCGCCAGGGCATTTGTGCGGTTTCCAGATTGACCTTGGCGCGAAAGATTTCCTGTTTACTCGGTTCCGACATTATAAATTTTCCGTCTGCTTTGATTCGTTTAACGTGAAACTCGCGCAAGCGTTCGTTTGCTTCCTCTCCCTCCGGGAGAGGATTGAGGCGAGGGAAACGGTCATGGCAAGTTTCATCATCAGGGGCGGCTACTTGCCATGCCCGCTAGATAATTATCCTTGCCTTGCATGTAATGCTCAGCGGAATATCGAAGATATGCGATCTCGTCCGGTGTCAGTTCGCGCACCGCACGGGCCGGACGCCCCATATACAGCATGCCGCTGACCAGTTGTTTGCCGGGCGAGACCAGACTGCCCGCACCGATCATCACATGTTCCGGCACCACCACATCGTCCATAATGATGGAGCCCATGCCGATCAGACACTCGTTGCCTATGGTACATCCGTGCAGAATCACCGAATGACCGATCGTCACATAATCTCCGATAATCAGCGGCGAGCCGTCCGGTTTTGCCGGCGTGCCGTGCGACACATGACCCATGGTCAGATCCTGCACATTGCTGCCGCGCCCGATCACAATGCGGTTCACATCGCCGCGCAACACGGTATTGCACCAAACCGAACTGTCATCGCCTATTTTCACATCGCCGATGACCTGACACGACGGATGCAGATAGACACGCTCGCCCAGAGCGGGGTAAGTATTGAGATAGGAAGAAACTGGCATATTAAACGCTTTCCGGCCACATTCTGGCCGTATGAATCACCGATAAAATTTGCACTTCATTTGCCTCGACACGGTATGCCAACATGAATGGGAAACGGCCAACGCTTAATTCTCGCGTCCCGGAGATTCGTCCCGGCCTGCCAAGCAAAGGGTTTAACAGTAACATTTCAGCCGCTTTTCGGATAATAACAAGCACACGCCTTGCGGCCTGAGAATTTTCCTGTGCGATGTAATCGTGAATTTCCTCAAGGTCTGATTTTGCTCTCGGCGTGTAGCGTAGCTTCATGCCTCGGGATCGGTATAACGCGCGAAGAATTTCTCCATCTCTTCATCGGTCACAAACTCACCGCGCTGAGCCTGCGCCCATCCTTCCTGAATACGCGCTGCGATATGACGTTGCTGTACAAGATAAAGCGTAACAGCTTCGTTCGCCAGATCGCTTTCATCACGGTGACTGGCTGCCGCCAGATGGTCAAGCTGCATTTTCAAGTCGGATCGAATTTCAAGTGCGCTCATGGTGACACTCCATAATTAATCAATTTGCTACACAAATCATCTATTGCATGTTGCTGCAGGCAACTTTAATCCGCCAGCTTCCATTTCATCGTTTCGCCTGCTCTTAACGGCACAAGGCGATGCTCGCCGAAACCCAGCGAATCCGGCACCTGCCAGTCACAGCGCTGCAACGTGATCGTCTCCTTGTTGCGCGGCAGCCCGTAATAATCCGCACCATAAAAACTCGCGAATGCTTCAAGCCGGTCCAGCGCGTCCGCTTGTTCGAACGCTTCCGCATACAGTTCGATCGCGGTATGCGCACTGTAGCACCCGGCACAGCCGCAGGCATTCTCCTTGGTGTGTTGCGCATGCGGGGCGCTGTCGGTGCCGAGAAAAAATTTCGGACTGCCACTGGTGGCGGCCTTGACCAGCGCCTCGCGGTGCAGTTCGCGCTTCAATACCGGCAGACAATAAAAATGCGGCCTTATGCCGCCTGCCAGCATGGCGTTGCGATTGTAGAGCAAATGCTGCGGCGTGAGGGTCGCGGCGATATTATCAGGCGCACCCGCGACAAACTGCGCCGCATCCCTGGTGGTGATGTGTTCGAACACCACGCGAAGCTCAGGCATATCGCGCATGAGCGGCAGCATGACCTGTTCGATAAACAGCGCTTCGCGGTCAAAAATATCCACCGCCGGATCGGTGACTTCGCCGTGCACCAAGAGCGGCATCCCGCAACGCTGCATGGCCTCCAGTGCGGCATAGGTCTTGCGTAGATCCGTGACACCCGCATCCGAATTGGTGGTCGCCCCCGCCGGATACAGCTTCACCGCATGCACAAAACCGCTCGCGCGCGCCTTGTGAATTTCATCGGCTGTGGTGTTATCGGTGAGATACAGCGTCATCAATGGCTCGAACGCAGAGCCCGCAGGCCGCGCCGCCATGATGCGTGCACGGTATTCCAGCGCCTGGGAGGTGTTGGTCACCGGCGGTCTGAGATTGGGCATGACGATAGCGCGTGCAAACTGCCGCGCGGTATCGGGCAGCACCGATTGCATCAGCGCGCCATCGCGCAGGTGCAGATGCCAGTCATCGGGGCGGGTGATAGTGAGTTGTTGCATGGCAGCGTCCGGCAGGTTAAACAGATTGAATTGTAATTCAACTGCAGCCTTAACCCGAGTTTTTAATGGGCAGATTCAGCGCCGCCAGCGAAAAATCCGCGACAGGCCGCGCGATCGGCTCAATTACGCCATCGCTATTGTCCTGCCGTGCTTTGTGCGGCGCCGCCACCCAATGCCTTGTATAGCGTGACCAGATTGCCGGCCTCGGCCAGCTTCAGACTGATAAGGTTATGCTGTGCAGCATACTGCGCGCGTTGGGAATCGAGCACCACCAGATTGCTGTCCACCCCCATGTTAAAACGCGCCGTCGAGAGTTTCAGGCTGAGTGCGGATGCATCCGCCAGAGACTGCTGGGCCGCCACCTGTTGCGCCAGCGTGCCATGATCGGCCAGTGCATCGGCCACTTCACGGAACGCACCCTGTATGGTTTTTTCATACTGCGCCAAATATATTTTTTCAGTCGCTTTGGCCACTTTCAGGTTCGCCCTATTGCTGCCGCCGTCAAAAATCGGCAGATTGATCTGCGGATTGAACAGCCATGAGCGCGTACCGGATGAGAACAGGCCGGACAATTGATGGCTGGCAGAACCGACGGAAGAAGTCAGCGTGATGCTCGGGAAAAAAGCCGCACGCGCTGCGCCGATGCTGGCATTGGCGGATTTGAGCTGATGTTCCGCTTCCAGTATGTCAGGCCGGTTCTCCAGCAGATCGGATGGCAGGCCGGCCGGCAAATCGCGCAAGCTGGTGACGCCGGTAATGGATGCGGAAGGCAGAAGATCGGCGGGAACGGAGGTTCCGGCCAGCAGCGTCAACGCATTGATATCCCGCGCCACGACGCTGGTATAGCGTGCCACGTCGCCGCGCGCGGTATCGGTGACTGTCTGTGCCTGACTCAAATCCAGCTGCGAAATCACCCCCAGTTCAAAACGGCGCTTGTCCATCGCAAAAGTTGTTTGCTGGGCTTTTAACGTATCCTCAGCCAGAGACAGGTGCTCCCTGTCTGCTGCCAGTGTCAGATAAGCCGTTGCAACCTGGGCAATCAGGCTGATCCTGGCGCTGCGCTGCGCCTCGATGGTGCCGAGATACTGTTCCAGCGCCTGATCCTTAAGGCTGCGTATACGACCGAAAAAATCGAGTTCATACGCGCTGAATCCGAGACCCGCGCTGTAATATCTCATTGAATACGGCTGACCTGAAGGCGAAACGCCACCCGGCGTCAAGGAAGCAGTATGCGCAGCACTGGCATTGATGTGCGGAAACAAGGCCGAGCCCTGAATCTGGTATTGCGCTTGTGTTTTTTCGATGGTCAACGCCGCAACGCGCAAATCACGGTTGTTGGCAAGCGACAAGGTAATCAGTTGTTGCAGCCTGGGATCCGTCACAAAATCAGGCCAGTCGACCGCAGCTGCACTCTGACCTGCCGGCATGGCTGAATACGCTGCACCGGCAGGCCAGTTAGCCGTTACGGGTGAAGCCGGGCGCTGATAGTCCGGCGCCAGCGTGCCGCAACCAGTCAGAATGAGCGCAGCGAGAATAGAGGAATAATTTCTGCTCATCTTATTGGCCCTCTGCTTTGTTGCTGGCTTCCTGCTGTTTGCCCTTGAAGATGCGGCGTACCAGCACGAAAGACAGCGGAACAAAAAAGATACCCAGACCGGTCGCTGCCAGCATACCACCCAGCACGCTGGTGCCGATGGCGTTCTGGGCGCCGGAACCCGCACCATGACTGATCGCAAGCGGCAGCACGCCGAACCCGAAGGCCAGTGACGTCATCAGAATGGGGCGCAGTCGCATGTGTACGGCTTCCAGCGTGGCTTCAATCAAACCTGCACCATGCTCCATCTGAACCTTGGCGAACTGCACGATCAGGATGGCATTCTTGGCCGACAAACCGACCGTGGTCAATAGCCCGACCTGCAAAAATATGTCGTCGGCATAGCCGCGCAGCGTAGACGCCAGCAACGCACCAAAAATACCCAGCGGCACAACCAGCATCACCGAGAAGGGAATCGACCAGCTCTCGTATAACGCCGCCAGACACAGAAACACGAACAACAGCGACACCGCATACAGGGCCGGCGCCTGTGAACCTGAACTTTGTTCCTGATCAGACAGTCCCGTCCATTCATAGCCGATGCCGGGCGGCAACTGGCTGACCAGTTTTTTCATTTCATCCAGCGCTTCACCCGAACTCCTGCCCGGCGCTGCCGAACCCTGAATTTCAACCGAAGGCAAGCCGTTGTAACGCTCAAGACGCGGTGAAGCATAAGCCCAGCGGCCGGTCGCGAAAGCCGAGAAAGGCACCATGTCACCTTTGGCGTTGCGCACAAACCATTTGCCTATGTCCTGCGGCAGCATGCGCGATGGCGCGTCGCCCTGCAGAAACACTTTTTTGATGCGGCCCTTGTCGATAAAGTCGTTTACATAGCTGCTGCCCCAGGCGATGCTCAGTGTTGTATTGATATCGCCAAGTGACAGACCCAGCGCGCTGGCCTTCTGCTGGTCGATATCCAGATGGTATTCAGGCGTATCGTCCTGCCCGTTCGGCCGCACCGCAAACAGCACCGGATCCTTGGCTGCCATTCCGAGCAACTGGTTGCGCGCGGCCATCAGCTTGTCGTGGCCCAATCCGCCCCGGTCCTGCAATTCCAGATCAAAACCGTTCGCATTGCCCAGTTCAAGGGCCGCCGGCGGCGCGAAGGCAAAGACCATGCCATCGCGTATCTGGGAGAACGCTTTCATCGCGCTTGCGACGATAGCCTGCGCCTTCTGCTCCGGACGCGGGCGTTCATCCCATGGCTTCAGACGAACAAAAGCCAGGCCCGCATTCTGCCCGCTGCCGCCGAAACTGAAACCTGCCACGCCGAACATGGTCGCGACGGAATCCTTTTCATCCACCAGAAAATGATGCTCGACCTTTTTGATCACTTCAAGCGTGCGCTCCTGTGTGGCACCGGCAGGCAGTACGATCTGGCTGTAGAGTATCCCCTGATCCTCGTCGGGCAGGAAGCCGCTGGCCTGTTTCCAGAATATCGCAGCGACCGCCAGCACAACGACAATGTAAATAATGACATAGGGTGCGCCACGATGAATGATGCGACTGACCGCGCTCTGATAACCCTTGTTTGAGCGGTCAAACACCCGGTTGAACCAGCCGAAGAAACCGCGATGCACCATGTGATCGCCTTTTTCCACCGGCTTTAACAGTGTGGCGCACAGCGCGGGGGTCAGTATCAGTGCGACCAATACGGATAAAACCATGGCAGAGACGATGGTCACGGAGAACTGGCGGTAAATCACCCCGGCAGAACCGCTGAAGAAAGCCATCGGGATGAATACGGCGGAGAGCACCAGCGCGATACCAACCAGTGCGCCGGTGATCTGACCCATCGACTTTTGCGTAGCCGCCTTAGGCGATAAGCCCTCCTCCGACATGACGCGTTCGACGTTTTCCACCACTACAATGGCATCATCGACCAGCAGGCCTATGGCCAGCACCATCGCGAACATGGTGAGCGTATTGATCGAATAACCAAAGGCATCGAGTATGGCAAAGGTGCCCATCAGCACCACCGGCACGGCAATAGTCGGAATCAGGGTAGCGCGGAAATTCTGCAAAAACAGGTAGATAACCAGAAACACCAGCACGATGGCCTGCAGCAGTGTCTTTATGACTTCCTTGATGGATAATTTGACGTATGGCGTGGTGTCATAGGCGACGACCGCCTTCATGCCGGGCGGAAAGAATTTCGACAGCTCGTTGATCTTGGCTTTCACCGCGTCTGCCGTATCGAGGGCATTGGCGCCCGATGACATTTTGACTGCAATACCCGTAGCAGGATGGGTATTGAAACGCGCCAGCCTGCTGTAGTCTTCACTGCCCAATTCGATGCGCGCCACATCAGCGAGGTGCACCGCTGCACCATTGCTGGTCGTCTTGAGTATGATCCTGCCGAACTGCTCAGCCGTTTGCAGACGACTTTGCGCCGTGATGGTGGCGTTAAGCTCCTGGCCCTTGATGGCAGGCGTTCCACCCAACTGCCCGGATGAGACCTGCGCATTCTGTGCCTGGATCGCGTCCCGGACATCGACAGGCGTGAGCTTGTAGCTGTTGAGCTTGGCCGGATCCAGCCAGATGCGCATCGCATATTGAGCGCCGAACATCAGGGTGTCGCCCACGCCCTTGACACGGCTTACCGTATCGAGCACGTTGGCTGCGACATAGTCACCCAGGTCGGCCTGATTCATTTTTCCGTCTTCGGAGACGAAGGCCATCACCATCAGAAAGTTTTTGGTCGATTTGGCGACCGTCAACCCCTGTTGCTGCACCACCTGCGGCAGCAACGGCATCGCAAGTTGCAGCTTGTTCTGCACCTGAACCTGGGCAATATCAGGGTTGGTGCCGTTATCAAAGGTCAGCGTAATACTGACTGCGCCGGACGAATCACTGCTCGATGACATGTAATGCAGGCCGTCAACCCCCTTCATCTTCTGCTCAATCACTTGCGTGACCGAATCTTCCACCGTTTTGGCAGAAGCGCCGGGATAGGTACCGGAGATCGCAACGGCAGGCGGTGCAATGGCCGGATATTGAGCGATGGGCAGGCCGATGATGGACAATACGCCGGCCAGCATGATGACAATCGCGATCACCCACGCAAAAATCGGGCGGTCTATAAAGAAACGTGACATGTGGGCTCCTTACTGCGCCGGAACGGCGGAAGCGGCCATCGGCATGGCGCGGGCCACTGCACCGGGCTTGACCTTCTGCAGACCTTCCACGATCAGCTGGTCACCGGCAGTTAACCCGCTCTTCACCACCCACTTGTCACCGACCGCCTCACCCAGCTTGAGAACACGTTTCTCCACTTTTCCGTCAGCACCCAAAACCAGCGCGGTGGCCTCTCCTCTGGCGTCATGCGTCACCCCTTGTTGCGGCACGAGTATGCCCTGTTCATTGACGCCCTCTTCAAGGATGGCGCGCACGAACACCCCGGGCAAAAGATCATGCCTGGGATTAGGGAATACGGCGCGCAACGTGACCGTACTGGTACCCTGATCGACCGTCACATCGGAAAATTCAAGTTTTCCTTCCTGCGCATAAGCGATGCCGTCATCCAGCATCAGTCTGACCTTGGCGGCATTCGGACCGGCACGCTTGAGTTGACCGCCTGCCAGCGCATGTTTCATGCGCAGAAAGTCTGCACTGGACTGGGTGACATCGACGTATATCGGGTCCAGTTGTTGCACTGTGGTGAGCGCTGCGGGCTGATTTGTCGTCAGCAAGGCGCCGGGCGTGACGGTCGAGAGGCCCACACGCCCTGAAATCGGAGCGGCAATCCGGGTGTAATCCAGATTGATCCGGGCTGTTTCCAGCGCGGCCTTACCGGCAGCCACATCAGCCTCCGCCTGCTTCAGCGCCGCGTTGGCATCATCCGCTTCCTGCCGGCTCACCGCGTTAATCTTGACCAGTTCACGATAGCGATCCGTCTTGAGCTTCACCGCCTGCAAGCTTGCCTCCGACTTGGCCAGACTGGCCTCTGCACTGCCATAGGCTGCCTTATAGAGCGCCGGGTCAATCTGGTAGAGCGTTTCACCCGCCTTTACATCCGCGCCTTCGCGGAACAATCGCTGCCTGACGATACCGCCGACCTGCGGCCGAACTTCGGCGATCTGATAGGGTGAAGTACGGCCGGACAACTCTGCCGTCAGAAATATTTTTTGCGTTTTGACAACCACAACCCCTACCGGCACAGGCCCTTTTTTCGGTGCGGTGGCCTGGGGCTTATTGCATCCTGCCAGCATCAGACCGAGCGCTAAAAACAGTCCCACGGACAGGCCCGTAACATTGCTACGCATAGAAAACATCATCTTATTGATTCCGGTGACAAGAGTGGCATAAACGGCAAACGCACGGCTGAACGAATTGAGCCGCCACGGGTGATGCGCAACATATCAAACAGTGGTTTGAAAGTAAAGCAGAAAGCGTGAACTTTACAAGGTCATCCCGGCGCAATTCCGGGATAACCTTTACAGGCAGATCAGCCCCAGTCGCTGCCGCTGTCGCCGGAGTCCGCCACATTCGAACTGTCGTCCCACGACGAATTGTCCGCAATACCGAAATCATTACCGCCCATATTATTGGACGAATCGCTCCACGAATCGGCAAGCGGAGGAGAGGCCGTCGCCGCATTCGAGCTGCCATCCATAAAGTGGTGCGCCAGCGCTTCACCAGCCACCATGCCCACACCCACGGCAGCACCGGTCGCCAGCCCGCCCATGATACCGCTACCCATTCCACCGCCCATACCGCCACCCATCATGCCGCCGGACGGGCCCATACCGCCGCCAGAAGGTTGACCGTAAGGCTGCGCCGGCGCTGAACCCGGCATGCCCGGCTGATAGGGCGCCATGCTGCGCGTGTTACGATTGGTCATCGCACGCATGATGAAGAACAGCACCGCGATAGCGCCGCCGCCTAACAGCAGCAATCCCCACGGGAAGCCTTTTTGCTCAGGCTGAAAACTGCCGGACGAAGCGGAACTGGTGCGACGGGCCGCGCCGATGCGGTTTTGCAGATCCTGTACGGACTGCGGCTTGGCAAACGGTAAACCGGGTTTCAATTGCTGCGCCTTGTTCAACTCTGTCTCGGCACGGCCCATCTGACCCTGCTTGGCCAGAATCTCCGCTTCCACAAAATGCGCCTTGGCGCTGTTGGGGTGCTGCTGAAGAACCGTATCCATCATCCGTTGCGCGTCATCCAGCTTACCTGCCTGAGTGGCCTGATAAACCTGATCCAGCGTGGGCGAATTATCGGCAAAGGCAATACCGCTCGAAATCAGCAACGCTGCCAACAACCCGTACGTCAATTTTTTATACATAATATAAATCTCCTGTAAATTCTCGCATAAGCTGATTCTTTCAATCCAGATGCTACTATGGATTCCGGTGACATCAGAACATATTTCATTGACATAAGTTCCATAGGCGCGATCAAACGCAATGTTTCACTTTTAAAATTCCCATGTTATCCGGAACTGCGACCGCTCAAACTGGTCATACGCCGCAATCAACACGCATCGCCCCATTACGCCAATCAGACAGAGGAAATATGAAAAAACTTGCCATCGCAGTATCTCTGGCGCTCGCAGCCTGCGCATCCCCCACCCCGGCTCCGATCACACAGGGTTCGCAACCATCTTCTGCTGCCGAAAATTCAGCGCAGACCGGCACGCTGACTCAGGCCGAAATTGATGCGCGCGCGCTGGCGGCTCAAAACCAGGCCAATCAGAGCGATCTTGCGGCACAGGCCCGGAATTTGCACAGCGTATATTTCGATTACGGCACAACCGAAATCAAACCGGAATACAACACCGTCATCCAGCAACAAGCGGACTTCATAAAATCGCACCCCGGAGATGTCGTGACGCTGGAGGGCAATACCGATGAACGCGGCAGCGACGAATACAACCTTGCGCTGGGAGAAACACGGGCCAGCGCGGTTCGCAAGGCGATGGCCCTCATGGGTATTGCAGAGTCCAGAATGAAAACCGCAAGTTTCGGTGAGGAAAAGCCGCGCCTGACCTGTCATGAGGAAAGTTGCTGGAAGGAAAACCGTCGGGTCGACTTTAACCACCAGTCGGTCCATTAAGCTGCCGGCAGTTATCCGGCGCCTGCGGCGGTCGCCAGCACCGGAAATAAACCCTGCAGACCGCTGGCGATAAATTCGACCGCAATCGCCGCGAGGATCAGCCCCATGATGCGGGTAAAGATGTTGATCCCCGTGGCCCCGATGCGTGTCGCAATCCAGGGTGATAGCCTCAGCACGCCCCAGACTACCAGCCCCAGCAAGGCAATCCCCAGCGCGATGATCGCATAATGAACAATGCCGGTGGATTTGTGCGCTGCCAGTATTACGCTGCTGATCGCGCCGGGGCCGGCCAGCAACGGCATCGCCAGCGGCACGATGGCGACGGACTCCTTGTCGATCGACTCGTCCGCCTCCTCATCGGTCTGCCGGATAGAGCTGGTTTTGGCGTGCAGCATGGCAATGGCCATCAACAGAATCAGAATACCGCCGCCCACCCGGAAAGACGCAATGGTGATGCCGAAAAACGTCAGCATCAGATCACCGAAAAACAGCGACGCCAGCAAAATGACAATCACCCCGACGGCCACCTGGTCTATGGTTTTTTGGCGCTGGGCGCTGTTCTGATCCGCCGTCATGCTGATAAAGATAGGGATCGCACCGAACGGATTGATAATCGCCAGCAAGCCGACGAATATTTTTATATATTCCGCATAATTGAGCATATGGTTCAAAGTTTAGTGAAATTCGCGTAGCGATTCGTTTGGCCCCTCGCCCTCCGGGACGAAGGCGGGAATTCGGAAAGCATGCTTTCCGCCGAATGAGTCGGTTGGCTGTGCAAAGCCAACCGTGGGGCGTAAAACGGGGTTCGGGTGAGGGAAGCGGGCTTAACCTGTTTTGTCATCAGCATTAACATTTTTGCAAAGCCCGCTGTTGGCGCGGGAAGCCCTTCAGACAGCATTGTCCGGACATATTGCGTATGTCACACGCGCACAGGCCCGGCAAGGTTGGTCTACTGACAAATTCGCGGATTTCGGAGGCGGTGCAACAATCGGACATCTTGTTCTGCCTGTATGATCTGTCGGCGGGAGACTACGCTTATTTTACCGGGATTTCGAATAAAAACACCAACGCCCAATTTCAGACTGTCAATCCGGGGGGAGCTGTCACACCATAAAACCTGTCACACCATAAAACACTGATCAGCGTTTGAGGTCGCGATGAAAATTCTCATGGGGTCCGATGACTTCCAGAAAAACCAGTTGCACTGCATCGTCGAGGGTATAACCCAGCAGGTAGAGTTGACCCTGACTGCGAAATTTGTAGACAAACAAGTCAGCCAGATCGCCTTTTTTCCGTTCACCTATAGAAGGTTGTCCGGCGACAACTACGACGGCATCATCGACATCTGTCGCAACGTTGTCGTGCAGTTTTTTGTACTGACGGGCAAATCGCCGCGTCTGTTCAACCTTATAACTCATGCACCGCGACTGCGTGGCACAAAGGGCGTGGCCTGCTCGCGCGGTTCACGCATAGAGGCCAGCGCTTCCGCCACGAAACTAACCGGCAAATCCGGATTATCGAGTGATGCGCGACCGACCATAGCCCAATACTCGATTTGCCCGGCGATGGTGCGGTGTTCAATCTGCGCTTCGGTGCGTGCCTGCTCGTACAACGTGTCGTCGATTCTGACCGGCATTCCCATCATTGCTCTCCCTACAACCGTTACTACAAAAGTAGCGACATTCTAAACCTGACAGAATGAACATGGCAATCATCTTCGGCATAAGGCGAGTTCCGATAAAGCGGACCCCTGCTGGCTGTTGGAATCACAATTGAACAGAATACACCTGCATGGCATCACCAAACGATGGCAACCCTCCACCCGGCGTCGAGTAACCTTTTTATATTTCTGTAAATCCAATTTCTTTCAGGTAGCCAAAAGTACCATCATAAAACTGGGAACTTCTGGTGTGGTCATCCACATCGCCTTCTGGAACAACTAACACCATTCCTTGACGAGCTCTAGTCAATAAAACTCGATAAGCATTTTTCAAGTATTGCTTTCGCTCTTCTTTCTTAATGTTGTTCCATCGGTTCCCACAAAATGAATGGTGGCTCCATCCATCTGGACAATATCTGAAATCTGCATCCCATATAACGCACGCCCAATCCAGTTCCAAGCCTTGGACGTGAAATTCAGTAGCAACATCTTCCAAGTAATAGGACGAGCGCACATCATCTTTTTCATCCAGAAACCAGTGCACAGGATCCATAGGTGATTTCACATCTATTGCATGAGGCTTAAGCCGCTCAGCTTGCGAAGATACGACCAATCCGTACCGCTCTGAGCCGCGTGCCTGCCCTTTCAGCCACTTTTTTGCCTTACTTAAATCGCGTGTGATGACAAGCGGATATTTGCTTTTCACCTTCTCATAAGTTTGCCGAGCAGAACCAACATCAATATCAAGCAGTTTTTTAACAAGAAGCGAAACATCTTCTGCTCGAAATGAGCGCATCGATACTGCCAGATGCAGCCCGTCATGATAGGTCACATGTTGGCGTGACTTGAGTTCATTCAATATTTTCTCTGCGTTATATTCGTTATCTGTAAGACGCGATGAAATATGAATATGCCAGTCTGGGAACGACCGATTTATCGAATCTATCCACTCCCTGATTCCCGCTTCACCCGTATTGATTTCCTGCCCACCGCCAACAAGACAAACAATGACAGCCCAATCTGCGTGCCGATTCATGCAAGAAATCAAAAACTCAGGTTCTGATTGGTTAAAGTCGGGGGTGTTTTTCTTGCGCAACATGAACGATGAAGTTTGTTCCATATTCCAAGCGCGCTGCGCTTCGTCGAATATTGCAACATGCTCAATAGGTGGCCTCGAACTATCAAGTAGGCATTCATCACGGAAGTGGTGAACATTCTGAATAAATGTTTTGACATCGCTACGAGCCGTACCAATTTTTATTTTTTCTCCTGACTCACTGCCTCGCATGACCCTATCGCGCGCAAGCGCCTCACAAAGTATTTTCACAAGAGGTCCATTACCTGACAGATACACGCTGTACAAATCATCATCTGAATTAATATGTTTGGTAGCAACATCAAGCCCCACCAATGTCTTACCCGCACCGGGAACGCCAGTCACCAAACAAATTGATTTGTGTGAATTTTTCCTCGACAACCTAATAATTTCAGAAATTGAAGCGGATGTCTGGCTTAGATTGATAGCGCTTGCATCACTTCGCGTGATTTCAGAAACGGAATGATTGTTGTAAAGAGCCATTGCTGCTTCAATGATCGTTGGAGTTGGGCAATAACGACCGCTCTCCCATTGATTTACATCGATATCATCACCTTCAACAAATCGCAGCACATCTTTGATTACGCATCCAAGTTGCGCAATATCAGACCTGATAGGGAAAAGCAGCCTGTCGTTTTGAGGAGTTACAGCAACAATAGGCACAATATCTCTTGCCTTAGTAGCAATCAAAACTGGAGCTATGTATTGCACGTGGCTAGATTCGTGAAAGTTCTTTAAATCCAATGCGTAATCATAAACCTGATCAATGGCGGAAGAGGTGAATTCACTTTCACCAACTTTAAATTCAAGTACGAAAATTACAGGGCCAATCAATAGCACAACATCAATTCGTCGCCCCATGCGTGGTATGGAGTATTCGAAATAAATCGAACCTTCATATAGCTTAAGAACTTTGTGAAGAATTTCTATTTGCGCAATCCATGCGCCGCGTTGAGTTTGGATTAGAGCGAAATCATTATTTAGTGCAAGTATCCCAAGCAACACCTCGGTTGATGACTGAAGAAAATTTGAAATCGAATCAGAGTAATAATCACGCTTCATAAGTTTAGTGCCGATTCATTATTGGACAACGGCGAATGGCGGATTCAAAAACCTGCCACGGCAGGAAAAAACATCATCAGCGGATTATCCGGTACAGATTCAAATCCGAAACGCCTGTAGTAACTTGCAGCCTGTTCATCAATGGCATCGACAAACAGCCCGATACCACCCGCTTCCCTGTAGATTCGCTGCGCGCGGGTCAGCGCATCGACGAGCAGCAGGTCGCCCAATCCCTTGCCTTGAAATTTTTTATCAACGGCCAGGCGCCCCAGTTTAACACCCGGTATACGGCGAGGCATTTTCTTTCGCCATGCTTCGGGAAGGTTGCTGTTATCGAGTTCGGTGAGTGTGAGTGCGTAGTAGCCGCAAATGCTATCCGGCACATTCTCGAGCGTGGCGACGTAGGTTCTGGATAAACCCTTTTCCTGATGCTGACGCGCGACCTGACGCAGCCAGTCGTTCAGTTCATGGCGACCGCAGTCGAAACTCTGCCGGTCATGGCTGCCAGTTAAAGGAATTATCTGCATCATCAGTCCTGGCAGTTTGGTAGCGCGTGATGGCGGCTTTTAACCTGACGTTATGTTCCGGCGGGTTATCCAGCAAACCGGTCAGCCAGCTCCAGTCCCGTGGCGTCAGACGCATCAACTCTTCGCGCTCAATGACTGCCTGCGCTTCTTTAAGTGCGGACTGCACCAGAAACTGATTGACCGTTGCCCCGGTTAACTCCGCAGCACGGCACAATGTTTTATAGACCTCATGCGGAACACGCGCTCCGATGCGATCCTGTTTGGCAATAACGGTACCCATTTTCTCCTCCAATCAAATATGCTGCAAGTGTAGCACTGTCGCCAAAATGGCGCCAGAATATAAACAGTGCCCGCCCTTTGACTGTACCGGACTCATCGATTTTTGCGTTGATCACGGTTTAGAGGCATGCTGTAGCTTTGCTTAGGCATGCGCGGAACCCATAAAAAAAGAAACCCCCCATGGTGCGCAAATCTTACGGGATGCGTGGGAGGTGTTGTTGGGGTGATGATAGTAAATCGAGGCGGATCCGTCTATGTTTTTTGCGGTGCCATAACGATCACGATGATCATTACCAGCCGAACCTTCTGGTATATTTTGGTTTGCTGTATGTTTTGGTGCCGCTTCAATTTTCTGAAAAATTCAAAGCAGGTCTGCCAGACAGTTTATCGGGTGACAACCGGCCCGGTCGCCATCATTTTTTCTCCCACGGTGCAAAACCGATGGGGCGTTTTTTCTTCGGTTCCAGTGGCGTCATGAGTTCGTGGATGGCTTCGAATACCGCTTTGAATTTGATATCGTATTTCTTTTCCAGCGCAGCAAGTTTGCGGGAAAGCTCAGCATCAACGTGAAATTCGCGAAGCGATTCGTTTGTCCCCTCGCCCACGTGTGGGAGAGGGTTTGGGTGAGGGAAAACGAGGCCAAGGGCCGAAGTTTGGAGGCAAGCATTTGACGCAAGCGAACGAAGGAGCGCATGATTTCGATGTTGACTTGAATGGCGCAGGTGCTGCGCAGCACGCTGGAGAGCATGGATACGCCTTGTTCGGTAAAGGCATAGGGAATACTTCTTCGACCGCCGCGACCGGCTGAGTTGTTTGAGGTCACAATTTGTGACCTCAAACTTGAAGTGTCTGATGATCTCCTCAAACTGACGACTTCTTCTGCGTTGAGTTGAAACATGAAGTCTTCCGGGAAGCGTTCTATATTTCGCTTCACCGCCTGATTCAGCACCTTGGTTTGCACACCATAGAGTTCAGCTAAATCGGCATCCAGCATGACCTTCTGCCCGCGAATCAGAAACATCTTCGATTCAATCTGCTTCACAGATGCAATCAATTTATTGTCAGTCATCGCCCAACTCCTTTGCCGCTAATTGATGTGGCATATTATGCGAAAAATCCCTGTATCCCAAGCAGTGCGGCAATCTTGGCACGTACCTCGTCCAGTTCGCCGGCTGAAGCACGACCTTTCGGTGTGGCTTTGCGTGCGCGCCAGTCGAGATTTTTTACCTGATCGGACAGAACCGCGCTGTTCGCACCTTCAGCATGAATGACAACTTCAAACGGGTAACCCTTGATTTGCGTGGTCATCGGGCAGCACACCATCGTGCCGGTTTTACTGTTATAAGCGGCAGGGCTCAGCACCAGCACAGGACGATGTCCGGCCTGTTCATCTCCTGCCTGCGGTGAGAATTCGAGCCAGACCACATCGCCCGCATCAGGAATAAACTGGCGAACCATTACCAGACTTCGCGGCCAACCGGCTCGCCCGTGTCAACAATCCCGTGCAGATTTTTACTGGTAATTCCCCCCAGAAGTTCATCCAGTTTGTATTCCTTATGGCGCACCGGCTCGATGATGATACGCCCCTGCTCCTCACGAACTTCGACATGCTGATCCAGAGCGACATGCGCCGCCGCCATAATAGCCGCCGGAATGCGCACCGCCGCGCTGTTGCCCCATTTTTTTACGATGACATCCATGATGCCTTCCTCTCTCAACTTGTTACTTCAAATCCACTGCCAGACAAACTGCCAGTTCGTCCGATTCCAGCGGCCGGGCGGTTGCCAACTGGTGTTCGAGGACGCGAATATCCGCCTCGGAGGCGTCCACACCCAGTGCATGCCGTCGACTGACACGCTCGCGCAACACTTCAGGATCGGCTTGTATATCCAGTATTCTGAAATCCACACCCGTACGCTGTGCCAGAGCGCGAAACAGGTCGCGCTGATCGCGTTCGAGAAACGCGGCATCGACGATCACAGGCCAGCCCGCTTTCAGCAAGCTTTCGGCCAGATGCGCCAGATGCTGATAGGTGCGGCGACTGGCCTGCTGCGTATACAGTCCTTCGCCGATATCGCCGCCGCTTTTTTCCAGCGCAGCCAGGCCTGCCAGACGCTTACGCTCGACATCGGAGCGCAGACGTATCAAGCCGTGTTCTTCAAGCAACTGCTGCGAGACCGTGGTTTTGCCGGAGCCGGACAAGCCGTGCGTAATCGTTAACGACGGGAAAGTGGCGAGTGACGAGTGGCAAGTGGAAAATGCAAGTTGTTCGGCCAGTTGCAAACAGCCTGTTACTTCGGCGCTGCTGGCAATATCGCCTTGTTCAGCGCGCAACGCCGCCACCTTGGCGCGCACCATCGCGCGGTAAACTGCGTAATAGCGCAGCAGCGCCACGCCCTCGTAGTCGCCAGTGGCTTCCAGCCAGGCATTGAGAAAGCGCGATGCCAGACCCTGATATTGTCGATGTAGCAAATCCATGTAACAGAAGGCCACTTCCGAGATGATATCTGTCCAGCGCAACGCGGGACTGAATTCGAGACAGTCGAAGATCACCAGTTGTCCGTCCACCCAAGCCAGATTGGCCAGATGCAGATCGCCGTGACATTCACGCACAAAACCGTTTTTCTTACGTTCCCTCATCAACGGGGCAAGACGCACATGTTCGGTTTCACACCAGCGTTGCAAATCAGCCAGACGAACCTTTTCGGCAGGATCTTTCAGCCGGGTTGCCAAAATCTGAAAATTTTCGGAAACAGGCTTTGCAACCGCATCCGGCTCACCCCAAGGGCTGTCGGCGGAGGCATGCTCACATTCGAAAAGATGAAAATGCGCCAAACGGGACGCCAGCGCATCGATCTGCTGACGGCCAAGTTCGCCCCGCGCGACCAGTTTATCCAGCGTTGCATCCATCGGAAATTGGCGCATTTTTACTGCATATTCAACAATTTCATCAACTTCGCGCAGCGAGGCTGCGTCCCTCTCTCCTTGCTCTCTCCCGCAAGCGAGAGAGAGGGAATGGCTGATGCGCGGCGCTTCAACACTTCCTGTCATCGCAACCACGCCCAGATAATAATCCGCCGCCAGCCGCCGGTTCAGGCGCAGCTCTTCCAGACAGTCCTGATGCCGCTGTTCCAGCGTGCTGAAATCCAGAAAGCCCAGGTCGACTGGCTTCTTGATCTTGTAGACATAAGCGCCTGTCAGCACCACCCACGAGATATGCGTCTCGACCAGTTGCAGCACTTCCACCGGATGGTGATAGCAGGCCGGATCAGTCAGCAGCGCACGGATCAGCGGCGGCAAGGATGTAACGTTCATCATCAAGGGTGAATACCTCACTCAAACTGCCTACAAACAACGTCATTCCCGCGAAGGCGGGAATCCAGACAATTCAAAACGCCCCGCAAAGCGGGACAGAGCCAAAATGTTGTCCGCTACGCGGGCTGGATTCCCGCCTTCGCGGGATAACCAGCGACTTGCCCGCTTGCGGGCTTAGTCGAATGGCTAGTTGACCTACCAATGACAAACTAATGGATCATTTGAAATGACTGCAAAAAGACATGAACCGCCTCAGCTTAGTCATCCGCTTTTTTCATATCCAGCGCGAGCTGATACAGCTCGCTGCGATTGGCCCCGGTAATTTTAGTAGCGAGCTGCACGGCCTGCTTGAGCGGCAATTCGGCCAGCAGCAGCGTCAAGGTCGCCAGCGTCTCTGCGGACAATCCGGTTTCCGGCAGCGCGCCCGAGACCAGCACGACAAATTCACCGCGCTGCTGATTGGCATCCGACAGCAGCCAATTTTCAGCCTCAGCCAGCGTGCAACTATGGATGGTCTCGAACAGCTTGGTGACTTCCCGCGCCAGCACGATGCGACGCTCACCCCCCAGCACGGCATGCAAATCATTGACGCATTCGACAATGCGGTGCGGCGCTTCATAAAACACCAGCGTATAAGGATGGCTGATCAAATCTTGCAAGACGGTACGCCGCGCAGCGGACTTGTTGGGTAGAAAGCCGTAAAACAGAAAATGCGGCGCGGGCAGGCCGGAAGCGGACAGCGCTGCCACCGCCGCGCTCGCACCCGGAATCGGAATCACCCGCAATCCGGCTGCCAGCACCGCCTGCACCAGCAAGGCGCCGGGATCGCTCACGGCAGGTGTACCCGCATCGCTCACGAAAGCCACGCTTTGTCCCGATTGTATCCACGCGACCAGCTTTTCAGCAGCACCCCGCTCGTTATGCTGGTGCACCGCAATCAGTTGTTTTGCATGGATACCGTGATGCTTCAACAGATGCGACGTATTGCGCGTGTCCTCGGCCGCGACCACGTCCGCCCCCGCCAGCACGTCCAGTGCGCGCAAGGTAATGTCGCGCAAATTTCCTATCGGCGTGGCAACTACATATAATGCGGGTTCCAACTTTTGCGGATGTTCAATATGCAACGTGTACTCCTCATACTTTCGACTTTATTCGCACTATACGCCTGTACCCCCGCGACGGTACAAGGCCCCCCAATTTTCCAGACGCCGCAGGCCGAAGTTAAAATTACGCCTCCTGCGACACCCGCAACCACCTTTGTCGTCAAACCGGCGCCCGTTGTCAGCGAATCAAACATACCCGATTCGCTGCCACTCTCAATCAAACCCGGTGCACACATCGCGCTCATGCTGCCTCTTGAGTCGGCAAGTTTCGGTGCGGCAGCCGCCGCTGTTCAGCAAGGTTTTCTGGCAGCGGCCGGCCTCGACCCGCAGGCGCTGCCGGTCCGAGTATATGGCAATCTGGATGAAAACAGCAGCGTCGCGGCCGTTTATCGTCAGGCCATCTTAGATGGCGCGAGCGCCGTCGCAGGGCCGCTGACCCGCAATGGCGTCACGGCGCTGGCTGCCGTCAACAGCTTTCCTGTGCCCACCCTGAGTCTGAACACGGCGGAATCCACCCCTGCTCACAATTTGTATTTCTTTGGCATGTCCATTGAAACCGAGGCCAAACAGGTCGCGCTGCTGGCCGGCACACAAGGGTTAAAGCAGGCCATCGTGATCTCAGCCGACGAACCGCTTGCACGCCGTTTGCAATATGCGTTCGAGGAACAATGGACCGCCTCAGGCGGCACGGTTTTACGGGAAATCGATTTTAACGGCGACACGTCGATATTCGCAGATATTGCCTCCACACCCGACACCATGGTGTTTTTCGCAACCGGCGCCGATAAAGCCCGGCTGATCCACCCGTTTCTCCCGGCCAATATGCCCGTATATGCGACCTCGCAAATCTTCTCCGGCAATGCCAATACACTGATCAATTTCGATCTGGAAGGCATTCGTTTTGTTGATATGCCCTGGCTGATGCAGCCCGAACAGACTTATCCACGTGCCAATCCGCCCCTGCCCACCGATCAGGAGCGCCTGTACGCACTGGGCATAGACGCATACCGCCTGATTCAGGTTCTGCTGGGCCGGCAAACGACGCTGCCGCTGGATGGCGTCTCCGGGCACATCACGCTCAAAGGACATACTTTTGAACGAAAAGCCTTACCCTCGCTGTTTGTACAAGGCCACGCACAATCGGTCGATGCGCCCATCGCACCCACGGCGCAGATGTTCCCCGGTCAGATCATGAATAACGTCGATGCCGCGTCATCCGTCGCAGCGGCCTCTGCCGTGGGTGCAGCATCCTCTGTAAAAGCCGCATCACCCGTCATGGCGACGCCCAAACCTTGAACCAGTCGGAAGAACGGGCAGCGGAATTTTTACAGCGACAGGGCTTAAAGCCGGTGGCGCAAAATTTTCGCAGCCGTTTTGGCGAAATCGATCTGATCATGCTGGATGCAGAAATGCTGGTTTTCGTCGAGGTCAGGCAGCGTAGCCACAGCGATTTTGGCGGCGCGGCAGGCAGCGTGGACATCCACAAGAAACAACGCCTGATCCGCACGGCGCAATTTTATCTCGCCAAACAGGGCCATACCCCGCCTTGTCGCTTCGATGTCGTGCTGATGGATGATCAGGCTGGACTGAACATGCAATGGCTCAAAAATGCGTTCGAGGCCTGATTCGGTTAATATCCGCATTCAGAATATAAACAGCTACAGACATGGACATCAACAAACGCATCATCAAGCATTTTACCGACAGCGCCGAGCTGAAGCTTGCGGTCAAGGACACGCTGGCAACACCGATCGCCAATGCCGCGCAGTTGTTTTTTGACTGCGTCACCAACGACGGCAAGATACTCTGTTGCGGCAATGGCGGTTCGGCTGCCGATGCGCAGCACTTCGCCGCGGAACTCCTGAACCGTTTCGAGATCGAACGCCCGGGTTTAGCGGCCATTGCCCTGACCACGGATAGTTCGGTGCTCACCTCGATTGCCAACGATTATGACTTCAGTCTGATTTTTTCCAAACAGGTGCGCGCGCTGGGTCTGCCGCGCGACAGTCTGCTGGCCATATCGACCAGCGGCCATTCGCCGAATGTAGTTGCCGCCATCCATGCCGCACACGAACGCAATATGCGCGTGGTTGCACTGACCGGCCGCGACGGGGGGGAGATGGCCGCCATCCTCAAGCCGGGCGATGTATCGATTTGTGTGGATGGACGCAGCACCGCGCGAATTCAGGAAGTTCACCTGCTTGCATTGCATTGCATTTGCGATGTGATTGATTATCAGTTAATGGGAGAATAGTAATGCGTATTATTTTATTGATCATGCTCTTGTCAGCCTCCTTGCAGGGCTGCTTCCCGGTGATCGCTGCGGGTGCAGGAGCCGGAGCGCTGATGGTGCAGGATCGCCGTACCAGCGGCGCCTATGTGGAAGATGAGTCCATTGAAGTCAAAGCATTCGACCGCATCGGCAAGCAGTTCAAAGACACCGTGCATGTCAACGTCACCAGCTATAACCGTCAAGTGCTGATCAGCGGCGAAGTGCCCAACGTCGATGTCAAAACCCAGGTTGAACGCACCATTGCCAATATTCAGAATGTAGCAAAAATACATAATGAACTGGTCATTGCAGGCAACAGTTCGCTGACCGCCCGCAGCAACGACGCCCTGATCACCTCAAACGTGAAACTGCGTTTCGTCAACGACAAACGTTTCAGCGCAAACAGTATCAAAGTCATCACGGAGCGCAACATCGTTTATTTGATGGGTATCGTCAAACATTCAGAAGCTCAGGCCGCAGCTGAAGTGGCCAGCGGTTCCAGCGGCGTGTCCAGCGTCGTCACTTTGTTTGAATACGTGGACTGATGCTTCCCGCTTTCGAAAGCAAGCTATGCGCACCTGAACAGCTGACCGTTCGGGTTGCCGCATTGCCGCGCCCGCTGGTGTTCACCAACGGCTGCTTTGATGTATTGCACCGCGGGCATGTGACCTATCTCGCACAGGCACGCGCGCTGGGCGCCTCACTGATTGTCGGCGTGAACAGCGACGCCTCGGTGAAACGTCAGGGCAAGGGGGATGACCGCCCGATCAACTCTGAACAGGATCGCATGGCAATACTCGCCGCGCTGGAATCGGTCAGTCTGGTCGTCGTGTTCGATGATGACACGCCGCTCAATCTGATTCTCGCCTGTCGCCCTGAGGTACTGGTGAAAGGCGGAGACTGGAAACCGCAAAATATCGTCGGCAGCACGGAAGTAAAAGACTGGGGCGGTACAGTGCACAGCATCCCGTTCCTGCATGAACGTTCAACCACGGCACTGTTGAAGAAAATCCGCAGCCTGTAATTTTTGCCACTGAATTCCCGCTACGCGGGAATAACGATCAGGCAGGCTTTTGCTCGTCTTCGATGCCGACGATGCGCGTCAGATAATGCTCCAGGTTGCGTTCGGGATGAGCCGGATAATATTCGGCTAGCGGTGTAATGCGCTGTATCCTGTCAAAACGAAAATTTCGGTAAGCGTCGCGCATCTCGCACCAGGCCAGCAACGTCCAGTGGTCTCCCCAGCCCACCATGCCCAGCGGCCACAGGCTGCGAGTAGACTCCTGACCATTCATGTCGCGATAGGCGATGGAAATTTTCTGTTTCGCCTCGCATGCACGGCGCAACAAGCCATGCACCTCGAATTCAGGACGAAAATAATTCGGAATCCGGTAAGGCAGCCGGGAAATTTCAATCAGCATCACGGGCGTCAGCACGGCCCGTATCTTGGCTTCAGCGGCACGAGCCGCCCGCGCCAGCTCGGGATCTGTCCACGCCTGCACCATGCGACTGCCTACCAGCAATGCAGTGACCTCTTAAGGTTGAAACATAAGCGGCGGCAGATCAAAACCCGCGCGCAATCGATAACCCACACCCGCCTCACCATCGATCGGAACGCCGGATAAAACCAGCGCCTGAATATCGCGATACACCGTGCGCATCGCCACACCCAACTCCTCCGCCAGTGTCTTTGCGGTAATCGCGGCGCGTCGCCCTTGTAGCAACGTTACCAGTTGAAAGAGTCGCTCAGACTTGCGCATTGATTCGCGTCTTTGCCTTGCGCGGGTTGGGCAGCGGAAGTTCTCGCTCAGTCGCCCGCAGCAGTTTGCACAACCATTCGCTATCCTCCCACTGATCTGCGGTAATCAGCAAATGCGGCTTCGCACCGGGATAAGGCGCACCTTCAATTAATTCTGAAATCAGGCTGCGACCCGCACGGGTAGGCTTCAAATAGAGCTGATCGTCACACACCAGACCGACCGGCTTACCCGCGAGATACAGACAATATTCGCCGAACATTTTTTTCGCCGATACGCCACCGACAGCCGAGAGTTGATCAAGCAAAAAATCGATCGTGTTTTTCGTGGTAGCCATTCATTTACTCCTTTTAACCTGCGCGTTACCGCCAATTGTAATGCACACCGATGTAATGCACACCGAATCGACGCCGTGCGCAGGCTATCGAAAAGAACAGGTTTTTTATCAAACCCGACGAGGAATGACCACTTCGCTGAACTGAATGACAGGTTCGATATCGGTGTAGTTGGGCATATCGCCCTGCAGCGCGGCGGCATTGGGCATAAACACCGCGATGAAGTAATCCACTGAATCAAACAAAAGATGGCACATCGCGACATAGGCGGGTGCGGAACCGGGCGATGCGCCGCTCAAGCCCCGCTCTACCGACACGCCGCGATAGCCCTTTCCCGCACTCAACAGTTCGATGGATCTGGGCATATGCGTATTAAGGTAATAGTCCATGTCGAACCTGCCAGTGTTGGGATAGAAGATGCTGATCTTGATCATCGCAGGCCCCCTATCCACGCTGCATCAGATGCGCTTTGCTGCGGCTCACCACGATGCTCTCGTTGGCAATCAGCGGTTTGCACATGCCCATCATCTCTTCCCCGAAAGATTTATCAGCAGCAATGGCCGCGTCCAGACTGTCCCAAGAGGACATGATTATCCATTCGGCATCCTCAGTTTCTGACAAACTGCGGAAGCGGAATCCCGGCTGCCGCGTCACCCATTCATTGATTTTTTCGTTGACTCTCAGCCATTCCGCCGAAGTCTTACCTTCCTGCAAACGCAAGCGCACCAGCGTTATCGTATCAGACATGTGATTCTCCTTTTGATGTGCCGGAACACCCGGCAGGAGAAATTTACTCGCCCACTCCTGACAACGTGGTGTCAGCAGACTTTAAGCATGTGTGACGCTATCAGATCAAAGTCTGCGGGCGGTATCTCCAGATGCCCGAAACGGAAGGCATAGCCCCAGTGCGTCTTGTCCCTGATGAAGGAAAGCTGTGCTATCAGCGGGCGTATGGGAACATCTTGCGCATCGAAGAAACGGATGTCGCGACGGTACGGCACGAAGCCCGGAAACATCTCGAATTGATACACCTCGCTGCCGACCACCTCGCCGATAGCGGTGAACTGCTGGCATAGCGCATCTTCGCCAAACTTCTCTTTGGCCGAGTAGTAAATGAGCCCGTCGCCTACCGCCATGCGCCTGAGTGGCTGCGGCTTGCCGTGACACAGCTGGCTGAATCCGCCTGCCACGCCTGTCTTCACATGTTCCTTGGAGGCGATGCCGATCCAGAACCGTCTTATATTCATTTCTCGGCGATTCATATAACCCCCTGCATTGGCTGCCGGACGATGGTCTTCCATTTCTCAGGATCGGCGCGACGAATGTCACTCAGGTAGATTTCGTGGTGCTTGCCGCGCAATTGGCTTCCGCTCTCTTCGATGAAGCGATGCACTCTTTCGATGGTCAGGCCCTCGGTGCTGAACGGGCCGATGTGCATAATCTGCGCGCATCGGCCTTCGCAAAAGACCTCGAAGCGCAGCTTTGAAATGGCAGCGAGATTCTTCTTTTTCACATCCAGGATGGCGGCATCCACCATTTCTTTGCTGACGAACGGCGGTTGCGCGATCATCGCCGTCCATAACCAATTGCTCTTGTCCTCGGTGCCAAACTTGCTCATATCGTCTGCCCACCACAGCCCTTCCAGCGGCATCACGCCGTAATTGATCGCGAGCGCGCTTTTTTTGACAGCGAACTTGATGGTGTAGGCGACCGAAAAAAGCACTTCGACCGCATCCGCATATTGCTGCGTGGTGTTGGGATCGCCCTCACCGTCCACCATCAAGTAATTCATCGTCGGAACATCCAGCTGCACGACCTCCTTGGTGGATGACTGATACAGGTACCCAAGCTCTTTCTTCCAATCCAGCTTTTCCATAATCACTCCCGTTTCGTGTACTGACCTGCACACTTTACACCGCTGCTGCTGACAACGTGGTGTCAGCAGCAATGTGATTTGTGGATTAGCGTCCGGCCTGAGATAATGCGTCATCGTTTTTAATGTCTTGCGCCAACCTATATGACTATCCCAACCGAAATCATCCTGCACCAGAAATCCAGGACGCTCGAAATCGCCTTCGATGACGGAACACGCTACAGTTGGCCTTTCGAATTTCTGCGCGTATTTTCTCCTTCGGCAGAAGTGCGTGGTCACGGTCCCGGACAGGAAGTGCTGCAAACCGGCAAACGCAACGTCGTACTCACCGGCGTAGAACCGGTCGGCGCCTATGCGATCAAGCTGATATTCGACGACGGTCACGACACCGGCCTATACTCATGGAAATATATGCAGGAACTGGGCAAATATCAGGACGGCATGTGGCATGATTATCTGACCCGACTGGAAGCCGCAGGAGCATCGCGCGAACCATAAACACATCCCCTCCCCCCTTGCAGTGGGAGGGCCAGGGAGGGGGTAGAAATCAGCATGCCCCTCTCCCGCCAGCGGTAGAGGAAGTTAGCGAAAGGAATCACTATGAGCAAAACCACCCATTTCGGTTTCGAGACCGTAGACGAAAAAGACAAGGCAAAACGCGTCGCCGGCGTGTTTACCTCGGTTGCCGGCAAGTACGACATCATGAACGATCTGATGTCGGCAGGCCTGCACCGCATCTGGAAGCGTTTTGCAGTCAGCGTGAGCGGCGTGCGCACGGGCCAGCGCGTGCTGGACGTGGCAGGCGGTTCAGCCGATTTGTCGCGACTGTTCCTGAAAGCCGTCGGCAGCACCGGACAGGTCGTACTCACCGACATCAATAATGCCATGCTGCGCGTGGGGCGCGACCGCCTGCTCGACGAAGGCACCAACACCCCGGTTGCACAATGCGACGCCGAGTACCTGCCCTTTCCGGATAATTATTTTGATTGTGTGAGCATCGCCTTCGGCCTGCGCAATGTCACGCACAAGGACGCTGCGCTGCGCGAGATGAAACGCGTACTCAAGCCGGGCGGACGTGTCATCGTGCTGGAATTTTCAAAAGTAGCCGCACCGCTGGAAAAAGCCTACGATTTCTATTCCTTCAAATTGCTGCCGCAAATGGGCAAACTCATCGCGAATGACGCCGACAGTTACCGCTATCTGGCTGAATCCATCCGCATGCACCCGGGACAGGAAGAACTGAAACAGATGATGGTCGATGCAGGTCTGGAACGGGTCGAATATTTCAATCTGACCGGCGGCGTGGTTGCCGTGCATAAGGGATACAAGCTGTAAAAACGGGGCGGTAACCGGAAACCAATATGAACAAAAACGAAAATTCTGAACAAAATGCCCTGTTGATCATTTTCCGCCGTTTTGAATCCCTCATTACGGTGGGGCTGGTTATTCTGATTTCGATCATGATCCTCGCCGCTTTCTGGGGATTGCTCATTGAAACCTATCACCTTGTCCTGCACGGCGCTTTTGACACACTGGATCACAAGGCATTTCAGTCGGCTTTCGGCATGGTCATGACACTGCTGATCGCCATCGAGTTCAGCCGGATTATCGTGCACACCCATTCCGGCGACGGGCGCGAATCCATGGTAAAAACCGTTGTTTTAATTGCGATTCTCGCCGTTTCCAGACAATTTATCGTCTCCGAAATGGAAGCCATTTCGCCCCTGACGCTGGCCGCTCTGGCTTTTTCACTGCTGTCTCTGGGCGTCACTTACTGGATCATGGAGCGGGCAACTTTACTTAGAAACAACAAAACGCCTGAGAACTAAACCGAACTGAATCACTTTTACACCGCCACTCTCTCTCGACTTGACATATTAACGAGGTCCGTTAATATACACGCATGATCAAGTCATTCAAATGTTCCAACACTGAGGCACTGTTCAACGGTAAACGCGTTAAACGCTTCATCCATATTGAACGCAATGCCCTGCGCAAACTCGAACAACTCGATTTGGCGTTGACCATCGAAGACATGCGCGCACCACCTGAAAATCGACTGGAGGCGCTGAAAGGCGATCGCACGGGCCAATGGAGCGTGCGCATCAACGATCAATGGCGCGTGTGTTTCCGTTTCGAGAACGGCAGTGCACTGGACGTGCAAATCGTGGATTACCACTGAAAGGATCGATATCATGCGTGACATTGCACCTGTATCACCCGGCGAAATGCTGGAAGAAGAATTCCTCAAACCATTGGGAATGACCAAGTACCGCCTCGCCAAAGAAATCGACGTGCCCCCTCAACGCATCGGCGATATTATCGCCGGTAAACGCGGCATCACCGCTGACACTGATCTTAGGCTATGTCGCTTCTTTGGCATGTCAGACGGTTGGTGGTTACGCCTCCAGGCGAAATATGACACCGAAATGGCAAAAGATGCACTGGCTGATGTGCTGAACAAGATACGCCCGCTGGAACGGATTGTGGCGTGATAACCCTAAACTTGTTCGCAGTACATCAGGGATAAAATCATGAGCAAAAAGAATACTGCTGAATTTGTTCAATGGTTTGGCCCACTTTTAGATGCGCTGCGTGACCTTGGTGATTCGGGAAAACCACGAGAAGTTTCTGATCGCATAGCTGTAAATCTTAAACTGCCCGATGAAATCCTCGACCAGACTCTTAAATCCGGTGGTAGCAGGTTTCACAATCAAGTAGCGTGGGCCAGACAGTACCTTGTTTGGGAAGGACTGCTTGACGCATCAAAACATGGCACTTGGAAGCTAACGGAAACTGGTCGAAAAGCCATCATCAAACCAAAAGATGCGCAGTTAATTTTCAAAAAGTGGGTTGCTATCAATCAAAAGAATATCAAAAACAAAGAATTGCCGCTCGTAACCGAAAAAGCTCTTGTCGAAATTATCAATGAGATTTCACCTGAAACTGCTGAAGCCGCTGAAACTCCAGCCTTAATAAATGTCCTAAGGGGCTTAAGTCCCGAGGGATTTGAAAAAATTTGCCGTGAGTTGCTGCGTGAGTCTGGTTTCGAGAACGTAGAGGTAACTTCAAGAGGCGCTGATGGCGGAATTGATGGTTTCGGCACACTTGAAATCAATCCATTTGTAAGTTTTCGCGTTCTGTTCCAATGCAAACGTTACAAAGAAGGCAACACCGTTTCGAGAGCCCAGGTAGGTGACTTCAGAAGCGCAATGATTGGACGTGCCGAAAAGGGAATTATCATCACAACCTCAACATTCAGCAATGCCGCGATCCAGGAGGCCAATCGCGACGGAGCACCCAAAGTTGAATTAGTCGATGCTGACAAGCTGGTTGCGATGTTCGAAAAAGTTGAACTCGGATTACGCAAGCGGATAGTCTACGACGTGGACGTTTCATTTTTTGAAAATTACCGCTCGTAGCGGATTCAGTAAAATACTTTTTTAAAATTAATCAATGAGATATAAAAAATATGACCGCCCTACCAAAATGCCCGCAGTGCAATTCCGAATACACCTACGAAGATGGCGACAACTATGTCTGCCCCGAATGCGCGCATGAGTGGGCGAAGGCCGGCGCTGCCGAGAACAGCGATCAGGCAAAAGTCTACAAAGACGCGTTCGGCAATGTGCTGGTTGACGGCGACTCGGTCACCGTGATCAAGGATTTGAAAGTAAAGGGTTCATCGTCCGTCGTCAAGGTAGGTACCAAGGTAAAAAACATCCGCCTGGTGGACGGCGACCATGACATCGACTGCAAGATCGACGGCATCGGCGCGATGCAGTTAAAAACCGAATTCGTGAAGAAAGCCTGACGATCATAGCAAAAAAACCACCCCTGATAATGAAACCTGCCATGATCGTTCCCTCACCCCCGTTCCCCCTCTCCCGGAGGGCGAGGGGTACGGTTTGTCGCTTCGCGAGTTTCACGTAAACGCCCGTCAGCACGAACAATGCATTACGTTCCACCTGCCGACAACGGCCTTGAACTGATCTACCGCGATGAATCGCTGCTGGTGGTGAATAAACCCGCAGGCCTCTTGTCCGTACCCGGGCGCGGAGCTGACAAGCAGGATAGTCTGACCTCGCGCCTTCAAAAGGAATTCCCTGACGCGCTGATCGTACACCGCCTCGACATGGCCACATCGGGTCTGCTGGTGTTTGCCCGCAGCGTGGCCATGCAACGCCGCCTGTCCGCGCTATTCCGCGAACGCCATGTCAGCAAACAATACGTGGCGCGGGTGACCGGCAGGCTTAGAGCAACCAATGGCGAAATCGATCTGCCGCTCGGTGCGGACTGGCCAAACCGGCCCCGCCAGAGGGTGGACTTCGATACCGGGAAGCCGTCTTTAACCCGCTTTCGCCTGATGGATTACTCCGCCACCGGCAACACAAGCCGTGTCCTGCTGGAACCGGTTACCGGGCGCACCCACCAGTTGCGCGTTCATCTGCGCGCCATCGGTTACCCTATCATCGGCGACATGCTGTACGGAGGACAGACGGCTGAGCGGCTGATGCTGCATGCCTGCAATCTGGGCTTTTTACATCCACTGAACGAAAGCAGGCTTGCCTTTAGCTGCGATGCGCCATTCTGATTATCGCGGCAGTCCATTACCGTGAAAGTCGCAAAGCGATTCGTTCTCACCTTCCCCCATCGGGGGAAGGATGGGATGATAACCAGCCACTTGGTTGACGTTTTTTGGCAACCTAGTGGAATGGCTAGTTGTTCCATCAGGGAACCGACCAGCGCAAGCCATGCTCAGAAGTGGAGCTTGCGCCATGTCGGTTATAATGAACCAGTCAGTCTTTTCGTTGCCTTATCGCAAGCTCACCTCTTCTAGGAATTACTCATGCCAGATCCGAAACGCATAGCGCTGTTTGGCTCAACTTTTGTCGTTATTTTGCTCCTGCTGCTGTCGAGCTATTTCTGGGCTGCCCTGCACTGGAGCTATTCCAAGGGAGAGCGCGCAGGATACTTGCAGAAGCTCTCCAACAAAGGCTGGATATGCAAAACCTGGGAAGGCGAGCTGTCTTTAGTGTCGCTGCCCGGTGCAACACCGGAAAAATTTCTGTTCACGGTACGTGATGACACTGTTGCGGCGCGCATCAACCAGCTGGCCGGCCAGCGTGTTGCGCTGACTTATGAACAGCACAAAGGCTTGCCCACTTCCTGTTTCGGCGATACCGAGTATTTCATCACGAATGTCATCGCGGTGAAATCCGATCCCCTTCATTAGTTGCTGCAGTCCATCCGCCTGCCTGCAACTGTTATACTTAAACCACCAACACTCACCAACGGAAAACACATGAAACGCATCTTAATGATTTTGACGATAGTCCTGACCTGTTTGAGTCTGTTTTCCGCCACAGCGGAAGCCAAACGTTTTGGCGGCGGCAGCAGTTTTGGCAAACAACGCACTATGGCCCCGCAACAGGCGCAAAAAGCGCCTGCCGCAGCACCAGCACCGGGGGCTGCACCTGCAAAACCGGGCAATAAATGGCTGGGCCCGCTGGCAGGTCTGGCGATTGGCGCAGGACTGGGCGCGATGTTTGCGGGTGGTTTCGGCGGCATGGGCGGGATGATGGGTACGATTCTGCTGGCGCTGCTCGCCGCCGCGGTGGTGATGTTCCTGATCTCCAAATTACGTAAACCGCAGCCTGCCATGCAGTATGCAGGTTCTGCTGCGCCCTATCAGGCACCGTTACAACAACAGTATGCGGGCGGCAGTTCCGCACCCACAAGCGGAAATATCCCCGCTGATTTTCCGGTTGAAAGTTTTCTGCGCAGCGCCAAAACTTCGTTCATCCGTTTGCAGGCGGCAAATGACCGTAAAGACTTGAACGACATACGCGAATACACCACGCCGGAAATGTTCGCGGAAATCTCCATGCAGTTGCAGGAACGCGACAATACGCCGCAAACCACGGAGGTGCTCGGCGTTAACGCCGACTTGCTGGAAGTCGCCAATGAAGGCGAATGGGCCATCGCCAGCGTACGCTTCATCGGTCAGTTGCGCGAAAACAACGGCACGCCGGAGAGTGTGGACGAAATTTGGCATGTACAGAAGAATCTGCAGGATGATAAGTCGGTGTGGTTGCTGGCCGGTATTCAGCAAACCACGCTGCATTAAACACGTATGATCTCCAGCTTTTCTGCGTCCGTCTTGAATCACCTGCTCTCGCAGAACAGCTGGGCATTCATCCGACTTGCGCGTTTTAACGGCAAAACGGTGCGCTTTGACGTCGCCCCCTTATCCATTGCGTTCACCATTTTGCCGGATGGCAGCGTAGCCAATGCCGACCAGACGGTCGCCGCCGATGCGTTATGCATCATCGCCCCCTCGCTGTTGCCCAGACTGGCATTACACGATGAACTGGCGCACGCCGAAATTGAAACCTCAGGCGACGCAGCCCTCCTTACTGAAGTTTTTTTCCTGTTCCGCAATTTACGCTGGGATGCGGCTGAAGACTTAAGCCAGATTACCGGTGACATCGCCGCAGAACGCATCACACAAGCCGTCGCGCGCAACCACCAGCAGCTTGGCGCATCGCTGCTCAGTCTGGCGGGTGCGATCGCGGAATACTTTACGGAAGAAAATCCGCTGCTTGCGAAACCGCAGCAAATCACCGCCTACATGCAGCAGGTCGACACCCTGCGTGACGACATCGCACGTCTGCAACAACGCTTAACCCGGCTGTCTGACAAAAAATAATCCTCCCCATGCGCTTTTTTCGCCTCTTCAAAATTATCTTTGTCGTACTGAACTTCGGGCTGGATGAATTCCTGCTGTCGCATGAGCGTGTGCGCTGGATGCGCGTTCCGTTGAACCGACTGCTGTTCCTGCGCAACATTTCCGAACCTCGTGCAGTCAGGCTGAGGCAGGCTTTGGAAAGCCTCGGACCGATTTTTGTCAAATTCGGGCAAATGCTCTCCACCCGCCGGGATTTAATGCCAACCGATCTGGCCGACGAACTGGCCAAGTTGCAGGATCAGGTGCCGCCCTTTCCTTCAAATCAGGCCATCGCCTTACTGGAAACCACCTATCGCAAACCGTTGCTTGAAACCTTCAAAAGCTTTGAGGAAACACCCGTCGCCAGCGCATCCGTGGCTCAGGTGCATTTTGCCGTGCTGCATGACGACAGGGAAGTCGCCGTCAAAATACTCAGGCCCGGTATCACGCTGACCATCGCGCATGACATCGCGCTGATCAAGATCGCAGCTGACCTGATCGAATGGCTGTGGGCAGACGGTCGCCGTCTCAAACCGCGACTGGTGATTGAAGAATTTGAAAAGCATCTGTCTGATGAGCTGGATCTGACCCGGGAAGCCGCCAACGGCAGCCAGCTCCGACGCAATTTTGCAGATTCCGGCCTGCTGCTGGTACCTGAAATGTACTGGGATTACTGCACCAGGGACGTGATGGTCATGGAGCGCATGTATGGCCTGCCGGTCAGTCAGGTCGATACGTTAAGGTCTGCCGGTGTGGATATCCCCAGGCTGGCGGCGAATGGCGTCGAAATCTTCTACACGCAGGTATTCCGCGACGGCTTCTTTCACGCCGACATGCATCCGGGTAACGTGCAGGTAGCAGCAGACGGTCGCTATATTGCACTGGATTTCGGCATCATGGGCACGCTTACCGATATCGACAAGAATTATCTGGCGCAGAATTTTATCGCCTTCTTCCGGCGTGATTACAAACGCGTTGCCGAAGTGCATATCGAATCCGGCTGGGCGCCGAAAAACACCCGCGTCGATGAACTGGAGGCGGCCATACGAGCCGTCTGCGAACCGATTTTTGACAAACCCTTGCGCGAAGTCTCCTTCGGCCGCGTGCTGCTGCGCCTGTTTCAGACCTCGCGCCGTTTCGGCATCGAAATCCAGCCGCAACTGGTGTTGCTGCAAAAAACCCTGCTCAATATCGAAGGACTGGGATTGCAGCTCGATCCGGAACTGGATTTATGGAAAACCGCCAAGCCCTGGCTGGAACGCTGGATGAGCGAACAAATAGGCTGGCGCGGATTTATCAGATCGCTAAAAGAGGAAGCCCCGCGCTACGCCACGCTGCTTCCTCATCTGCCGCGCCTCTTGCATCAGCGCCTGCTGGACAACCCGTCAGCCGGCGTCGAGGCTGCCATGCAAAAACTGCTGGTGCAGCAACAACGTCGCAACACTTTGCTGGCATTTATCGTAGCAATTCTGCTACTGCAAACCGCATGGCTGCTGCTGGGGTGATTCAAAAAATACTTTAGATCAGTTCAAACGCAGCGTTTCAACGTGGTCGTAGGCCAGAATTTTTGCGTCCGCAGTCGCCAATGGAATATTGTGAATGCGTGATGTGGCAACAATAATCTGATCGGCCGGGTCTCTATGAAAATCTCCCGGCAGGCTGGTTGATTCGAACGCGATTTCTGGAGTGAGTTCAAGCAGGCGAACACCTGGATAATTCAAGGCTTGCTCAAACCATTCTGGAACGGAGTAAGGCAACTCAAGACGCCCATGCTCAACCAGCTTGGCCACCTCCCAACACGAAATGAGCTGATCCCCAATCCACGACTTTCCTCATGTTCCAGACGCTTGGCAAGGCGACCATCCAAACGCGCATCTCCATGCACCCACCAAATCCATATGTGGGTATCAAGCAAAATCATTGTTGAGCATCCCAATCGTTCTGCGCAACAGGTTCCAAAGGATCGTTATACACAACAGGCTTGCCGCGTAGCGGGTAGGCTTTAATTGCATTGCTGCGGGGCATCACAATTACTTCGACTGATTCCCCGGCATGAAAGGGGAGATTGATCAACACCAGAGCACCTTCCTGGTTGAGCGTGGTCTCGACACGATGAGCATACATAGCTAACCTCCAAAACATTGCACGTGAAAAGCATTATAGCTGATACGCGTGATTCGGGTAGTCGTGGGATAATACAACAAAAGCCAGTGCAAACATTACGATGATAACTGTTGTGCAGGCTTCGAGCAGTCGATGCAGCAACAACGTCGCAACACCTTGCTGGCATTTTTCGTGGCAATTCTGCTGCTGCAAACTGCATGACTGCTGCTGAGCTGATTCAGAAACCCTCTGCCCACACCTTGCAGGCTGCCACCGTCATTGCCCGACACCTGCACTTCATAACGCACCGCTGACGAGAAGTCATTCAAATACATGCTGGCTAAGAGCCTGTCGGACGATTCTACGCAAAGGCGGTCCTTACAGCCTGCGTGAGCGTCCGCTTTCAACCTTGGCAAACTATCACTTTCGACTGGCGCTCAATTTTTCAACGTCCCATAGACCTTATGCAGCAAATGTTCTATCGCCAATTTGCGGAACTCGCCATCGCCCATCAGTTTGCCGAAAATTTCCTCGTTGCCTTCCATGCGGTCGATCACCAGCCCCTCGAAAGCTTTCTCGAATACGTAGCGGAAGTCGTCCTTTGAGTTCGTCTCCGCCGCTCTCTTCAGCATATCGCTCTCGATGGCTTCTTCCTGTATCTGGTCAAAAAAGAACTGGTCGGCCTGGGTGAAGTCGGTGCCGAAACGCTCGTTGAGAATATCGATCAACTCGGACAGCCTGACTCTTTCATCCTCCTGCCCGGTGCCCACATCGCCCGGCCCCTTTAGCGGCTTGCCGTCCCCGACGTTCAGATCGATCTGGCCTTCGCTGATTTTTTGCAAACGGTAGTACTGCAACTCCACCTCGTCTTCCAGATGCAGCGGCCCGCCGCCCTCGCGCCGGGGCAGCTTGGTGAGCAGGAAGCGCAAGTAGGTATACAGCCGTTCCAGATCGCTGTCCTGATACGGGATCACCTGCGACAGGAAACCGTACAGGTTGCGGTAATTCACCAGCAGCGTCTTCACCTCTTCGCGCTCATCTTCCTCGCGTTCCTTGAAGCGCTCCACTGCCTGATCCAGGATGCCGTTCATTGCCGCATGGTCGTGGAAACTTTCCTTGCGCACCCCCTTGAAATACACCGCACAGAAGGCCTTGACCTCCTCCTCGAAAATCAGCCCCGTCTCCTCGATCTGGTGTTGCAAGCGATACAGGTGCTGCGCATCGGTCAGCGGCTCGGTTGGCGTATCTTCGTAATAGGGCTTGAACGCCAGGTAGATTTCCTCCGGCGTGTTGCGGAAGTCGAGGATGAAGGTATCTTCCTTGCCCGCGCAGGTGCGGTTCAGGCGCGACAGCGTCTGCACCGCCTGCAAGCCGGTCAGCTTGCGATCCACATACATCGTGTGCAACAGCGGCTGGTCGAAGCCGGTCTGGTATTTTTCCGCCACCAGCAGCACCTGATATTCGTGGCTGTCGAAGCGTTCCGGCAACTCGCTTTCCTTGATGCCGCCATTCATGCCCACTTCCGTCCAGCTCTTGCCGGGTGCATCCGGGTCTACCACCACACCGGAAAACGCCACCAGCGATTTGATGTCCGTGTAACCCCTCTCCGCGATATAGCTATCGAAGGCCTGCTTGTAACGCACCGCATGCAAGCGCCCTTCGGTCACCACCATCGCCTTGGCGCGACCGCCAATCTTGTGGCGCACATGGGTGCGGAAATGCTCCACCATCACCTCGGTCTTGTTGCGCAGATTCACTTCATGCAAGGTCAGCGTGCGCGCCAATGCACGCGCCGCCTTCTTGCGCTCCACATGCGGGTCGTCGTCGCCCACCTGCACCAGCCGGTAATAGGTTTCGTAGGTGATGTAGTTCTTCAGTACATCGAGAATGAATTTCTCCTCGATGGCCTGGCGCATGGTGTAGAGGTGGAACGGCGCTTCGCCAGTTGGCCCCGGCTCGTCGAACACCTTCTTGGTTTTATATTTCGGCGTCGCGGTAAAGGCGAAGAAGCTCAGGTTGGGCTGCTTGCCGCGCTTCAGCATCTCGCGCACCACGCCAGCAAGCTGGTCGGCATCTTCGTCCTCATCCAGCCCGTGCTCGACGGCATACTGTGCGGCCTCTTCAGCGATACGATGCGCGTTCAGCACCCCCTTCAGTTCCATCGCCGTCTCGCCCGACTGCGAGCTGTGCGCCTCATCCACGATCACGGCAAAGCGTTTGTCCCTGGTGGAAATGGAAACAGCGTCTTCCGTTTCGTCGCGCAGTTTCTCCAGCGTCTCAGCGATGAAAGGGAATTTCTGCAAGGTGGTGATGATGATCGGCGTGCTGCTGGCCAGCGCCTGCACCAGTTGCCGCGTGTCCTCGTCGATCTTCTGCACCACGCCCTGTTTGTGCTCGAACTGGTAGATGGTGTTCTGCAACTGCTGATCCAGCACACGTCTATCCGTCACCACGATCACCGAATCGAAAATTTTCTTGTCGTCCGCATCGTGCAGGCTGGAGAGCCGGTGCGCCAGCCAGGCGATGGAATTGGACTTGCCCGAGCCCGCCGAATGCTGCACCAGATAATTTCTGCCCGGCCCGTTGACTTGCGCGTGCGCCACCAGCCGCCGCACCGAATCCAGTTGGTGATAGCGCGGAAAAATCATCGTCTCGCGGGTGATCTTCCTGATGCCCTCGTCGGTGAGGATGCGCTTCTCTTCCACCTGCAAATGCATGAAGCGCCCGAGGATGTCGAGCAGGCTGTCGCGCTGCCACACCTCGCGCCACAGGTAGGCCGTACGGCAGCCGCCATCCGCAGCGGGTGGATTGCCCGCATGGCCCGCGTTGCCCAGGTTGAACGGCAGGAAATGCGTCTTGTCGCCGGAGAGCCGCGTACACATCGCCACCTCATCCGGATCCACGGCGAAATGCACCAGCGTGCGCTTCTTGAAATCGAACAGCGGCTCGCGCTGATCACGCTGCGTTTTATATTGCTGCTTAGCGTCCGCCACTGTCTGGCCGGACATTTCGTTTTTCAGCTCCGCCGTGGCGATGGGCAGGCCGTTGAGAAACAGCGCCAGATCGAGCGACTTGGTGTGCGCCTCGCCGTAATAAAGCTGGCGCGTCACGCTCAACACATTCTGCCCGTAGAGCGCCAGCGTGTCCGGGTTCATGGTGTTGCTAGGCGCAAACACCGCCACGCGCAGTTTCTTGCCGTAGCACTTGAAGCCCTGGCGCAAAACCTTCAACATGCCCTTGGTTTCCAGTTCCTTCACCAGATGATCCAGCACCACTTTGCCCGTTTCATCGCCGTGAATCGCATGCAGGCTCTGCCACAGCTTCGCCTGCGTGGTCTGGATGAAAGACAGCACCAGCGCCGGATCGAGCGCCCGCGCCTTGTCGTAACGCCCCGCCGCCTCGCCCTTGTTGTAATCCACAAACACATAACCGCCCTGCGTCGTCAGGTGGTCAATGATGGCATCTTCGAGACGGGCTTCGGTGTGTTTTTTCATGGCGGTCTCTCGTTCCCTATACCGTCATTCCCGCGCAGGCGGGAATCCAGCAAGATATACACTCCGCGAAGCGGGCAAACTTCGATGTTGGCCCGCTACACGGGAATTTTATAATCAACTGGATTCCCGCCTGCGCGGGAATGACGACTCTGGTTTGCGCCTTTCCCATTAATGCCCCAGAACCGGGATGGCGACATCGCGCACGTCGATCTTCCCGGTCGTCGCGGCGGTAATGAGAGCGGTACGGTATTCGGTGAGACGGGCGATGACGGTTTCTACCTTCCCACACATCAGATCAATCTTCTGTGTTTCGGCATCAATGTGATCTGCGATAGCGTTTTGTTCTTCAATCTGTGGAATTGCCACAGGTATTGAGAGCAGATCATTTCGATCAACTCCGGGTACAGCAGACTTCACCGCGTTAAGAAGAAACAACGGCGAAAGATTCTCTAACAACGCTCGTAAGAATCTTGGGGAGTTGCCTTGCAGGTCATTACTGTAGAGCGTTGTGTTTAGAGGCCAGTAGTCAGTTTCAATCAAATGAAAGATACCGATGGTTCCATATCGGCCAGTGACAATGCCAGGGGCTTTCGCAATAGCCCGGTCATGCAGCGCGGAGATGCCGGATGAAGTAACCACTGGAACATTTCCATCCCCTCGCTCATCGGCAGGCAGATCATGTCCCCGTTGCAGCATGATCGTCCACTTCAGTCTTTTAACTTCCCAATGCTCCGGCACTTGGCCGAGCCAAGGGATGCCGGAGTCGCGCAGCTGTGCGGCGGGATTAAGGCCTTTGGTGACGGCCTGGGTGATGACCGCCAGGCGCTTCTCCTTCAGCTTCTCCAACAACTCCTTTTTCTTCGCAATCAGCGCATCAATTTGCCCCGTCTTCCAATCCAGAAACGCGGCGATTTGTTGTTGTTCCGTTTTATCTTCTGGATAGCTGACAGGAAGACAAACAAGTGTAGTTGGATTGATGGCCGGATAACTGATACCAGTGGAATTGGCGACGACCTCGTCGATGAATGCGGTATTTTGCAGCACGTACCCGAGGAATCGGCTATTGACGGACTCAAGAGGCCGGATCACGGCAAAGCCAGTTGAGACAATCATGTTGTCAGGTGGCGATTCAATCGGGGCAATTGCCTTAAGGTAGGTTCGCACCGTGGAAACGATGGTGTCGCCATCACGGACGATGCGTCTTGCGCGGGAAGGCGCTTCGTCAAAGCTGTGAGTTTCGACAGCCGTGATGCCGTTTACTAGATCAACGCTGGAAATATCCACGTAGGCGATTTCGTAATTAGGGTCGGTGGTTTCCGAAAGCGTCTCATCGTTGTAAGAAGCAACGAACTTCAAACGACGTGCCTCCCAACCTATCGGACTACTTCCCACTTTTGGCCAGCGCGTGGCGATAAATTCCTGATAAACCGGATATTTCATTTCTTCTCCCCCTTGCGCTTCGCCTGCTGCGCGATTTCTTTCAACTCCTGCCACTCCTCAGAAGTTGTCAAGGATTCCTTGATAACTGATTCCCCGAACATGTCCATCGTTGGCGCAATCGTCTTACCCAAGATGGCATGCCCTGCGTATCCCGCCAAAATGGCGGGATTTTTGGCGGGATAACCCTCTTGTGCCTGAGTGGATGTTGCTTATCGCGACACAATGTCGCGATTCATGTCGCGATAAGCGACATCGCCACAATAAATGTGGACTATCGCGACGCAATGTCGTGATGGGTGTCGCGATCATGTGCGCTCGTATCGGGTGGAGGGGCCGCTACCGATACGTTTCAGCAGGCCCAGTTCGATAAAGTGAGACAGATGACGTTGAGCCGTACGGGATGTCGCACCCATGTGTTTCGCGTATTCGCTTTGCGTTGTCCCCGTCCGGCTAGAAAGAAACTCCCAGCCCTTGCGTTCTTCATCGCTCAACTCTGTAGTGACGGCTTGATCCAGGCTCTTGGTCGCGCTTTCAGCCGTCCGATACAGAGTCAGCACCAGATACGGAGCCTGCCAAGTGAATTTCGGCAGGGGCAACCCCATTTCGCTTGCACGTGTTTTCAACGACTTCAGGCCCAAGCCCCGCTCTTCCGCTAGTTCCATTCTGGAAAAAACGTAGTGGAGCATTGGGTTTCGGCTCAGCATGGGAGCATTAAACGACTGAAGCTGATCCAAGGTGATCGGTGATATCGGCTCACCAGGACTCATGATAGTGATCGTGTCGGGCGTCACCGACAACTGGCATTTCGCGCCCTTGATGTCGTAGTCGCGATGAACGAGCGCATTGACGATACTTTCGCGCACCAGTTCAAAGAAGCCGTCGGCGAGCACTTTGCGTTGCGCGCCAGTACGGTCAATTGGATTTGGCAATTTGTCTTTCAGCCACTGGATAGTTTGTTCTGGCACGCTCACCATGGGGCCGTCGAAATCCTTCAACTCTTCACGTCCATCCGAATAATGGATTGTCCCAAGCAGGCCGGCCTGCTGCATTACATTGCGCGGAGATTTGCCGAAGAGCAGCATGCCGAATCCTGTCGGAACCCCCTTGTCGCCTTCTCCTTGCAACAATTCCTGCTGGATAAGCCAACGCGTGAATGCCGGAGAACCGACCGGATCGTCAATGCCGGAAAACGTGCGGTAACGATCCAGTTCTTCTCGGGAAAAATCCACAAAATCATAAGCCGCCGATGTATTTTCCAATGAAGAAAGGGTAACGGGTTGGCTTTCCTCTTCCTCTGCCGCAGCCTTGCGCTCAAGCGCTTGGGCAAAGAATTCCTTGTTTTCGGCACGGATGATGTCCTGCAAGTCACGCTCGAACAGTTTTACGGTAACGCCGTTATCCTGAAGAAACTTGATGCCTTTGCGATCCACCGTTGGATCGGGGTCTTCGGTTCCTACCCAGACTTCCTTAATACGCGCGTTTACGATCCGTTCCGCGCAGCTCAGTTTCGGGTGCCTGCGTGCGCCGGGGGCACAAGGTTCCAGCGTGGCAAACAGGATGTGCCCATCCAGTTTGCTCGCCCGATGCTTGCGCTCCAGCAAAGTGAACTCGGCATGATCGCCCTCGCGAAGTTCGCCTCGATATGCGGTATCCAATAAGGTTCCATCCGGCTTCAACAGAACTGCACCTACCCGCGGGCTGGATTTTTTGTCAGAGCGCGCCTCATGAATGGATTGCTTCATCACCTCGATGGCTTTTTCCATCATCTTGCGCGGGTTAAATTTGGACTTGGTTGCCATGCTAACTATTCTCCCAACTTCCAATAGGTCGACTTAATTTACAAAAATGTTGCTGCTCATTCGGTCACCTCCTTGAGCATCGCCATGATGTCTTTTTCCAGCGCTTCGATGTCGGCCTCGATTTGTTCCAGCGGGCGCGGGGCTTCGTATTCGTAGAAGTGGCGGTTGAAGGGGATTTCGTAGCCGACCTTGATCTTGCCGTGGTCGATCCAGGCATCCGCGCGGTAGGGCAGCACTTCCGCTTTCAGGTAGACTTCGCAGTGCTCACGCACGAGGGCTAGCAGCGGTTCGACATCCACCTTACCTTTATTCTTCTTACCCTCATAGTCCTGCGGCAAGGGCAGTTCGATGCCATCCGGCAAAGGGACGTTTTCGGTGTCGCGCAGGTCGGCATCCGGCTCGGGGTTGCCTTTTTTGTCGCGGCAGATTTCCGCACCGGGGTCTTTCTCTCCCAGACTGCCGGAGGCAAGCAGTGCGTCCTTGAGCTTGGCATCGAGGGCTATGCCCGCTTGTTTGAAAGCAGCGCCGAGCTGTTCTTCAAACTCGCTGCGATCCTTGATGAGCAGGCCTTTAGTGCAGGCGTTCTTCATGCCTTCCAGCACGTCGAGGAGGCGGCCTGTGCGGCTACGCCAAACAGGACTTCTTCCGCAATCTTGTTTTTGTCTTTGCGCTTTTTCGAGAGGGATAATTCGGCAAAGGCACCCGTTTGCTTGACCCGCGCAATGCGCTCATCGGTGACCGCAAAGTTCAGGCGTAGCGGTCGCTCAACGGTGATCTTGAGGTAGCCGAAATCCTGGTTGTCGAAAATCTTGCTGACGAACAGCGATTTTTTCTGTTCGCGCTTGGGGTCGATGTTGCTCTGGATGTCGCCGAGTGTCATACGCACTTCGGGTTTCTTCGGATTGAAATCGCCATACAGCTTGGTCAGCACTGCGATATGATCCGGCGCGCCATCGCTGCCGTCACCGATGCGCTTGCGCTTGTTACCCAGGCTCTTTTTCATCTTCCACGCAAAGTCGGTGCCGTTGATGAGTTGCACTTTGCCCTTGCGTTGTGCGGGCTTGCGATTGGTAACGATCCACACGTAGGTGTAGATGCCGGTGTTGTAGAAGAGCTGGTCGGGCAGGCCGATCACGGCTTCGAGCATGTCGTTCTCGATGATCCAGCGGCGGATGTTGCTTTCGCCGCTGCCCGCATCGCCGGTAAACAGCGGCGAGCCGTTGAACACGATGGCGATGCGTGAACCTTCTCCGCCGCCTTCCGGCGCGGGCTGCATCTTGGAAATCATGTGCAGCAAAAACAATAATGCGCCGTCGTTGATGCGTGGCAGGCCGGGGCCGAAGCGCCCGTTGAAGCCGAATTCATTGTGTTCGCGGGTGACGTTGTCCTTCTCCGGTTTCCATTCCACGCCGAAAGGCGGATTCGCCAGCATGTAGTGGAAGTGCTCGTTCGGGTGGCCGTCGCCATCGACAAAGCCTTCCTTGGTCTTGCCTGTGCCGAGCGTGTCGCCAAATACGATGTTGGTGGCTTCCTCGCCTTTGATCATCAGGTCGGAGCCGCAGATCGCGTAGGACTCTGGGTTGTATTCCTGGCCGAACAGTTTGAGGTGCGCGCCGGGATTGAGGCCGGTTTCGCTATCGGTGATGAGTTTTTCCGATTCGGACAACATGCCGCCGGTGCCGCAGGTAGGGTCGTATATCTTGATCACCTTGGAGGGTTTGTAAACGAGGTCATCATGGGTGAACAGGATATTCACCATGAGGCTGATAACCTCGCGCGGCGTGAAGTGATCCCCCGCTTCTTCGTTGGCCTGCTCGTTAAAGCGCCGCACCAGATCCTCGAACAGGTAGCCCATGGCGATATTGGGGATGCGATCCGGGTGCAGGTCAACCTTGGCAACCTCCTTGATGACCTCGAACAACCGGTTGGCATCTTCCAGCGTGTCGATCTCTTCCTCGAATTTGAATTTCTCGATGATCTTGCGCGCCTGTGCGGAAAATCCGGCAATGTAATTGCGCAGGTTAGCGCCGAGTTTATCCGCATCGCCCAGCAGTTTCTGGAAGGTGAATTCGCTGGTGTTGTGAAAGCTGAGATCGAATTTTTGTTTGATCATCTTTTCGATGGTTTCAACATCGTATTTGCCTTCATCCTTGAGCTTTTTGTAATGCGCGACGACCTTATCCTTGCTAACTTCCAGCACACAATCGAGACGGCGCAACACGGTGAGCGGAATCATCACCCGGCGATATTGTGGCGGACGATAGGGGCCGCGCAAAAGATTGGCGATATTCCAGATGACATCGCCTTGCTGCTTGATGGATTCTGCGTTTTTCATCGGTTAGTTGTGAATAATGAATCGCGTGGGATAGTAGCATTTCTATTGCATCCCATAACTTGAAATTGCATTTTGCTGCTCCCCTTTTTCCCATGACGCGGCCCTGTTTTCGCGAAAGGTCAATGGTCGCTTTTCCGCCGATCAGCGATAATTGTCCGGCACAACGCATCATGGTCGAAGTCGCCCTCTTGTGGATTTTTTCAACAAGTCGTATCATGAATTAGCGTTTTCTAATGTACTGGAGACATGACATGGACCCGAATCAGGCGCTGGGCGAACAGGCTTATGCGAAGGCCGTCAAATACGAACTAGACTATGGCTGTTGCCCGCAATGCGTATTGGCGACCGTGCAGGAAACCGTCGGGATCATCGATGACCAGACGATCAAGGCCAGTCACGGTCTTTCAGGTGGCGGCGGCCTGTCGGGCGAGGGGGTTTGTGGCGCGCTGACCGGCGGACTCATGGTGCTGAGTGCAAAATACGGTCGCGACCGGGACAAGCTGGACAAGGGGCGCTACATCAACAACTTCAAGAAAGCGAAAGAATTAACCGAGCGTTTTCGCCAGGAATTCGGCGGCGTGACCTGTCAGCAGCTCCAGCAACAGTTCACGGGGCGCACGTACGACATGTGGAATGCAGACGAATACAAGGCGTTCAGCGATGCCCGCGGCCAGCAATGTGCCCATGCAACCGGCACGGTAACGCAGTGGGTCATTAACATGCTTTAGTGGCCTTGGACTCCGCCCTATTCTGAGGCCGTTTCAGGCGAAGAAACCACTTTCCCATAACTCTTTGGTCAAAGCCCGATAGTCCGCGGCGCCGGGGCTATCCGGTGCATATTCGAACACGTCCTGGCCATGCATCGGACTGGTCGCAAGCGCCACATTTTCCCCGATTCGGGTATTAAGTACCGTACTCCCGAATTTCGCCTTAAGCTTGTCGTATATTTCGTAGGAAAGTTTGCGCCTTGAATCGAAACGCGTCACCAGTATGCGCCGCTCGATTTTGCGTTTGAGTTTGATTTCCAGTACATTCAGCGCACTGTCCAGCCGATGCACACCTTGCAGCGACAGAAAATCGGCCGAAACCGGAACCAGCACCCGGTCGGAGGCCAGCAATGCGTTCAATGTCAGCACCCCCAGCATGGGGCAGCAATCGATCATGATAGGCGCGCCGGTCAGGGAAAGTTCTTCGCCCAGCCCGCGACGGAGCAAAGTTGCCGCTTGCGGATCGCTGCCGAGCAGCGCGTCAATCTTCGCCAGTTCCAGCGCCGCCGGGATAGCCTGCCAGCCCCGACGGGTGTCATGCAGCAGGTTGGCCAGCGGTGTTTTATGCTTGAAAAAAGCCGCCATGCTTTGATCTGAGTTGACGTTCTTGATACCGCTGGACAACGTAAGATGTCCCTGCGGATCCAGATCAAGCGCGATAGGTGACTGCTGCGCAATACTCAGCGCAGCGGTGACGTTCAGACAGGTGGTGGTTTTGCCTACGCCACCCTTTTGATTAAACACGGCGATTACCGCCATTTTCTATTCCTGATTACGGGTGGTTCACCCTTTTTGATCTTTACCGACCCGTTCGATTTGCCTGTTTTTTGTATTTCTGACTTATCCAGGTGGCCTAGCAACCAGTGAAGACAAAATCAAATGACAAATCTATACGTTAAACCCCTCTCAATTCCGTCATTCAACGTTGACGGGAATTGCAATATTTCGAGGCTTGTGGCTATAAGCTTTCACCTGTCATTTATCTAGTCGTAAGCGTGGCCATTTATTCAACAGTCACTGACTTAGCCAGATTGCGCGGCTTATCCACATCGGTACCCTTTTGCAATGCAACGTAATATGCCAGCAATTGCAACGGGATAGTGTGAAGAATAGGGCTTAAAAATCCGGCGTGTTCGGGCATTTGCATGATGTGTACGCCGTCTTCCTCGTGTATATGCGTATCTGCATCGGCAAACACATACAGCTCACCGCCGCGCGCACGAACCTCATGCAGATTGGATTTAAGTTTTTCCAGCAATGCATCATTAGGTGCAACCGATATCACCGGCATTTCCTTGTCCACCAGCGCAAGCGGGCCATGCTTGAGCTCTCCTGCTGGATACGCTTCAGCATGAATATAAGAAATTTCCTTTAGTTTTAATGCACCTTCAAGCGCTATCGGATAATGCATGCCGCGCCCTAAAAACAAGGCGTGGTGTTTGTCTGCAAATTGCTCGGCCAGTTTTGCGATCAACGGCTCCATATCCAGCACTTTTTGCGTGGCGGCAGGCAGGTGTCGCAAGGCATGCAAGTGCTGTTGCTCCTGTTCAGCTGTCAGGCGACCGCGCAGCTTTGCCAGCACCAGCGTCAGCAGGAACAGCGCGACCAGTTGCGTGGTAAATGCCTTGGTCGACGCCACACCAATTTCCGGTCCTGCGCGCGTTAAAAAGCGCAATTTTGATTGTCTGACCAGCGCACTTTCCGGCACGTTGCATATAGCCAGGGTATGGGTATGGCCTAGTTGTTTGGCGTGACTGAGCGCCGCCTGCGTGTCCGCCGTTTCACCTGACTGGGAGAGCACCACCACCAGTGCATCAGGATTCGGAACGCTGGTACGGTAGCGATATTCGCTGGCAATTTCTACCGTACATTGTATGCCGGCAATTTCTTCCAGCCAGTAACGCGCAACCAGACCCGCGTGATAACTGGTCCCGCATGCCAGTATCAGTATGCTGTCTACCTGGGTAAAACACTCTGCGGCTTCGGCGCCAAATATACCCGGCACGATAGATAGACTGTTATGTACCGATTCCAGCGTGTCCGCAATGGCTTTAGGTTGTTCGTGTATTTCCTTCTGCATGTAATGCCGGTAATTGCCGAGTTGCACGCTTTCATTGCTGATTTCACTGACCTGAACGGGACGCAGCACAGCAGCGCCAGTACTATCAAATATTTGATAATTTTGACGACCGATTTCGACCACATCCCCTTCTTCAAGGTAGATAACCTTATTTGTTACGGGTAGCAGCGCAGACACATCCGAGGCGATAAAATTTTCGCCTATACCGATGCCCATCAGTAAGGGGCTGCCGCGTCTGGCACAGATCAACTGATCCGGCTTGTTCGCGGCGATCACGCCGATGGCATAGGCGCCCATCAACTCATTCAGCGATAGTTTGGTCGCTTCCAGTAAGGATGTGCCACTCACGTAATAACTATGAATCAGGTGCGCGATGACTTCGGTATCCGTATCCGACGTGAACACGTAACCGGATCCCTTCAAGCGCGTGCGTAATAATTCATAATTTTCGATAATGCCATTATGTACAACCGAGATTAAATCACAGCTGGTATGCGGATGTGCGTTGCGCTCGCTGGGTATTCCATGTGTTGCCCAGCGTGTATGTGCGATGCCTAACGTACCCTGTGTATCTGCACTGATTCTGGCAAGTTCAGCAACTCGACCCGTACTGCGATTGCGTACAAACTGGCCATCATTTACCACCACCAGGCCTGCCGAATCGTAACCGCGATATTCAAGTCTCAGCAGTCCTTCCAGCAGAATTGGGACAACATTGCGTTGCGCTACCGCGCCTACGATTCCACACATAAATTAACCCCAGTTGTTTGTTGTTAGTTAAATACTTGGCGCAGTGGCCAGCTTCAGACGATTAGCAACTGTTTTACACTTTCTTGACCGGCCGCTGCCACCCATTGATGGTCATTTGTTTGCTGCGTGACAGTGTCAGTTCACCTGCCGGTGTGTCGCGAGTGATGGTTGATCCTGCACCTATCGTTGACCCTTTGGTAATTTTGACAGGCGCAATAAGCTGCGTGTCCGAGCCGATAAATACATCATCCTCGATAATTGTACGATGCTTATTTGCGCCATCATAATTACAGGTAATTGTCCCGGCGCCGATATTCACCCGTTTACCGATCGATGTATCACCAATATAACTCAAATGATTGGCTTTGCTGCCCTGTTCGATTACGCTGTTTTTAATTTCGACAAAATTTCCGACATGCACGCCGTCATGTAAATGCGTTCCCGGTCTCAGTCTGGCAAACGGTCCGATATGACAATCCGACTCGACGACACTGCTGTCCACCAGCGTAAACGGCGCGAGTTGCGTACCGTCCGCGATACTGGCATTCTTGACAATGCAATACGCACCGATTTGTACCCGATTGCCAAGTTTAACCTGCCCTTCAAAAACGCAACCCACATCGATTTCAACATCCCGCCCGCATTCCAGTTGACCCCGCACATCCACGCGCGCCGGATCCGCCAGCGTTACGCCCTGAGACAACAAACGCTCGGCCAATACCTGTTGCCAGCTGCGCTCCAGTGCCGCCAATTGCATTTTGCTGTTGATCCCGTGGATTTCCCATTCATGAGCCGGTTGCACCGTATGCACCGTTATACCTTCGGAAACTGCCATCGCTACGATATCTGTCAGATAATATTCCCCCTGAGCATTATTGGTGCGCAACTTGGAGAGCCATGCGCGCAGGCTTTTCGTCGGGGCTAGCAGTATCCCGGTATTGACCTCCTTAATTTCACGCTGTACGGAAGTCGCGTCCTTTTCCTCAACGATGCTGATTACATCACCCAGCTCGTCGCGCAAAATACGTCCGTAACCGCTTGGATTCTCCATGAAAACGGTTAGCAGGGTGAGGCCCGCATCCGCCTGCTGCATCTGATGCAGCGTTGCATGCTGAATCAGCGGCACATCACCATATAAAATCAATGTCCTGCCGTCATCACTCAGATCAGGCATGGCCTGCTGGACGGCGTGCCCCGTTCCCAGTTGCGGCTCCTGAATCACGAAGTGCACTTCGCTGCCTTGCAATGCCTTGGGTACCGCTTCCCCCCCGTGACCGTATACCACACAAATTTTTTCAGGATTGAGTTGCTTCGCACTATCCAGTACATGGCTGAGCAAAGGCTTGCCCGCGAGCGCGTGCAGCACCTTGGGTTTGTCAGAATGCATGCGGGTGCCGCGGCCAGCGGCCAGAATCACAATGTTAATCGCGCTCATTCATTCGCCTTCATATCAATGTAAAATTAATGACCTTCACAAGTTCAGTGTGCACTCTAATGATAACAGGGCTATTGTGTTTATACATGTGCCCCCGCGCAAACTGACAAATTTTTTGTAGGCTCATACAGGCTTATCAGACATAAAAAAAGCAGCCGTAGCTGCTTTTTATATTTTGACCTGAAAAACTTAATGACCGACCTGCTTCTTGATCTGTTCGATGGCCCGTAACTGCGCAATCGCATCGGCTAGTTCAATTTCTGCCTGTGCATAATCAAGATCAGAAGTACGATTTTTCATTGTTTCTTCAGCTGCCTGTTTAGCCGCCAATGCACGCGCCTCATCCAGATCTTTGGCGCGTATCGCCGTATCGGATAAGATTGTGACCAGACTAGGCTGCACTTCAAGCATTCCGCCGGAAACATAAATGAACTCGTCCGCTTCCTGGTCCGGACGCTTGATACGTACCGAACCCGGTTTGATGCGAGTCAACAGTGGTGCGTGACGCGGATAAATCCCAAGCTCACCCATCATTCCCGGCACCACGACCATTTCGGCCAGGCCCGAGAACAACAGTTCCTCAGCGCTTACTACGTCGACATGTACGGTCATTGCCATGATGTCACCCTTTATTGAAGTGTCTTGGCTTTTTCGACTGCTTCTTCTATGCCGCCAACCATATAGAATGCCTGCTCTGGCAGGTGATCGTATTCGCCGTCAACGATCCCCTTGAAACCCTTGATTGTTTCTTTAAGGGTGACGTACTTGCCAGGGCTACCGGTAAATACTTCAGCAACGTGGAAAGGTTGTGACAGGAAACGCTGAATCTTACGTGCACGCGCTACAGCCAGCTTGTCTTCCGGTGCAAGTTCGTCCATACCCAGAATCGCGATAATGTCGCGCAATTCCTTGTAGCGTTGCAGGTTTTGCTGAACGCGGCGTGCAACTGAATAATGCTCTTCGCCCACAACCAGCGGATCCAGCTGACGTGAAGAAGAATCCAGCGGATCAACAGCCGGGTAAATACCCAGGGATGCGATGTCGCGAGACAACACAACGGTTGAATCCAGGTGCAAAAAGGTCGTCGCAGGAGCCGGGTCAGTCAAGTCATCCGCTGGAACATAAACAGCCTGAACCGAGGTGATCGAACCAACCTTGGTTGAGGTAATGCGTTCCTGCAAACGGCCCATTTCTTCAGCGATGGTTGGCTGGTAACCCACAGCAGAAGGCATACGACCCAGCAAGGCGGATACTTCCGTACCGGCCAGGGTGTAGCGGTAAATATTGTCAACGAAGAACAGAATGTCGCGGCCTTCGTCACGGAATTTCTCAGCCATGGTCAGACCGGTCAACGCAACGCGCAGACGGTTACCGGGTGGTTCGTTCATCTGACCGAACACCATGGAGACCTTGTCCAGAACGTTCGAATCCTTCATTTCGTGGTAGAAGTCGTTACCTTCACGCGTACGTTCACCCACACCGGCGAACACCGACAAACCGGAGTGCTGCTTAGCGATGTTGTTGATCAGTTCCATCATGTTAACGGTCTTGCCCACACCCGCACCACCGAACAAACCGACCTTACCCCCCTTGGCAAACGGGCAAACCAGGTCAATCACCTTGATACCCGTTTCCAGCAGATCGATGGAAGGCGACAATTCGTCAAAACGCGGCGCTTTAGCATGGATAGGACGGCGCTCTTCGCAAGGAATTTCACCCGCGTCATCAATCGGACGGCCCAGCACATCCATGATACGGCCCAAAGTTCCTGCACCAACCGGTACGGAAATCGGGTTGTTTGTGTTCACGACAGCCATGCCACGCTGCAGACCATCTGAAGATCCCATCGCAATGGTACGAACGACACCGTCACCCAATTGCTGCTGAACTTCGAATGTCAAACCCGCTTCGGCTATCGAACCTGCAGCTGCCTGCAATGTCAACGCGTCATAAATTTTTGGCATATGGTCACGTGGAAATTCAATATCGACCACCGCACCAATGCACTGAACAATCTTACCTTGAGTCATTTTAAGATACCCCGTCTAAATTAATTTTGTGTTACCGCTGTATTCAGTAAACCTTAAACAATCAACCTACTGCCGCCGCACCGCTGACAATCTCGGAGATTTCGCGTGTAATTGCAGCCTGTCGAGCCTTGTTGTAAATCAGTTTGAGATCAGCGATGACGCTCTTCGCATTATCAGACGCGGCTTTCATCGCAACCATACGAGAGCTCTGTTCCGATGCCATATTCTCAACTACACCCTGATATACGAGCGACTCCACGTAGCGTGTAAGAAGCTCATCGATGACTTCCTTGGCATCAGGCTCGTAGATGTAATCCCAGCTGGCCTTGTGGTCGCCCATCTGCTCTCCGCTCAGCGGCAGCAACTGCTCTGCGCAAGGCTCCTGCTTCATGGTATTAACAAAATGATTGTAACAAATGTGAATCTCATCGATTTCACCGGACACATAGGCATCCAGCATAACTTTGACTGCACCGATCAGACTTGCCTGATGCGGCGCATCACCCAAACCCGTCAGATGAGATTTGACTTCGGCGCCAAGGCGATTCATGAAGCCCAATCCCTTGTTGCCAATTGCGCAAACCGCAACCGCTTTGCCTTCAGCTTCCCAGTTCTTCATCTTATTGACTGCCAGACGAAGCAGGTTGCTGTTCAGACCGCCACACAAACCTTTATCAGACGTGATTAAAATGACGCCGACCTTTTTGATGGTCTCACGGCTTACCAAAAAAGCATGTTTGTACTCAGAATTGGCATTTGACAGATGGGCCGCCACTGCGCGGATTTTTTCTGCGTACGGCCTTGCTGCGCGCATGCGTTCCTGTGCACGGCGCATCTTGGCAGCGGCAACCATTTCCATGGCGCGTGTAATCTTGCGTGTATTTTCTACACTCTTGATTTTTGTGCGGATTTCTTTACTGCCTGCCATTTCTCACTCCGTCATATAACCACCCAGTCAGCAAGCTTGTTAGCTGCCAGGAGGGATGATTGTTTATCATAACCGCCACTATGCAACCCTCATTGGATTGCGCAGTGGCTGGCTAGTCGTTACATCATAACCAACCACTTGGCAACTGTCATTGGGTTGCTTAGTGGTTGGTTAGTCGTTACATCAGTAAACTGCAGTTGCCTTAAATTGCTCGATCGCAGCTGACAGCAACTTTTCGTTATCCGCACTCAGATCTTTTTTGGACTCTATCGTATCCATCAGTTCCTTGTTATTGGACTTCAGATAGGCGTGTACCGCACCTTCAAATGCCAGTGCCTTGGTGACAGCGACATCATCAAAGTAACCCTTGTTAACGCAGAACAGCGTTACCGCCATTTCAGCAACAGACAACGGGCAATATTGCAGCTGTTTCATCAATTCGGTAACCAGCTTTCCGCGTTCCAGCTGCTTGCGGGTCGCCTCATCCAGATCCGATGCAAACTGCGCAAAAGCGGCCAATTCACGATATTGAGCCAGCGCCAGACGCACACCGCCACCCAGCTTTTTGATCAGCTTGGTTTGCGCTGCACCCCCTACGCGGGACACCGACACACCGGCGTTGATCGCGGGACGAATACCGGCGTTAAACAGATCCGTTTCAAGGAAGATCTGGCCGTCGGTGATCGAAATCACATTGGTTGGAACAAAAGCGGATACGTCACCGGCCTGAGTTTCAATAATCGGCAAAGCGGTCAATGACCCCGTCTTACCTTTTACCGCACCCTTGGTGAATGCTTCAACGTATTCTGCGTTGACACGTGCGGCACGTTCCAGCAAACGGGAGTGCAGGTAGAACACGTCACCTGGATACGCTTCACGACCCGGCGGACGGCGCAGCAACAATGAGATTTGACGGTAAGCCCAGGCTTGCTTGGTCAGGTCATCATAGACGATCAATGCGTCTTCGCCGCGATCGCGGAAATATTCACCCATGGTGCAACCGGCATAAGGCGCCAGGAATTGCATCGCGGCGGAATCGGACGCGGTTGCCGCAACCACGATGGTGTAACCCAGCGCGCCGTGTTCTTCCAGCTTGCGAACCACGTTAACTACAGTAGAGGCTTTCTGGCCTATAGCGACGTAAATACAGGTGATACCCTGACCTTTTTGATTGATGATTGCGTCGATCGCAACCGCTGTCTTGCCGGTTTGACGATCGCCAATGATCAGTTCGCGCTGACCGCGACCGACCGGTACCATCGAGTCTATTGACTTCAGTCCGGTTTGCACCGGCTGATCAACGGATTGACGCTGAATAACGCCAGGCGCTACCTTTTCAATCTTGTCCGTCATCTTGGCGTTAACCGGACCCTTGCCATCGATAGGCTGGCCCAGCGCATTGACGACACGTCCGCACAATTCAGGGCCTACCGGCACCTCCAGAATGCGACCCGTACATTTGACGGTATTACCTTCGGTGATGTGCTCGTACTCGCCCAGAATAACGGCGCCGACTGAATCACGTTCCAGATTCAAAGCCAGACCAAATGTATTGCCCGGGAATTCCAGCATTTCACCTTGCATTACATCAGACAGGCCGTGCACACGCACGATACCGTCTGTCACGCTGACGACCGTACCTTCTGTACGGGCTTGTGTTGCCGCATCAAAGTTTTCGATACGACTGCGAATCAAATTACTTATTTCAGAAGGGTTGAGCTTCATCTGAGTTTTCCTTATTTCGATTATTCGAACATTAAGCTAGCGCGTATGCCAATTCGGTCAGACGGGTGTTGGCTGAGCCATCGATCACCTTATCGCCCATGCGAATCACAATCCCGCCTAACAAGGCCTTGTCTATGGTACAGCTGAGTTTAACGTCGCAGCCCAGGCGAATTTTTAAAGCAGCAGCAATTTTACTTTGCTGCTCATCATTCAACGGATAGGCTGAAGTAACCGTGATTAATGCTGATTTTTCAGCTTCCGAACGCAGCACTTCAAACATTTCTGCGATTTCGGACATCACGATCAATCTGCCGCTTTCCACCAAAAGACGAACAAAATTAGTTTGTTCCTTATTCAGGTCACCCGCCAATTGCAACATCAGTTCTTCAAGCTGGCTTTTTTTGACACGCGGGCTCGATACAGCAGCCTTGATGTCTTCATTTTCCATTAACGCTTTCAAAACCTGCATCACGGCAGACCAAGCCTTTAAGTCACCTTGCTTCTGGGCCGTTTCAAACGCCGCTTGTACGTATGGCCGTGCAATTGTATTGGCTTCGGACATGGCTCAAATTTCCTTAACGAGCTTGTCGAGCAGATCGTTATGTGCAGTTGCGTCAATTTCACGACCCAGAATTTTAGCCGCGCCAGCCAGAGCAATCTCTGTAACCTGCGTACGCAACTGTTCCTTGGCGCGGAAGACTTCCTGATCCACTTCGGCTTTGGCACCCGTCAAGATACGCTCGCGCTCGGTGTTTGCCTGTACCTTCGCCTCTTCGATCAACTGACTGGCACGCGTTTCTCCGCCTGCAATTGTTGCGCCGGCTTTTTCTTTGGCTTCGCGCAAGATTTCAGCGGCACGTTTCGCTGCCAACTCCAAATCACGCTTGCCGCGTTCCGCTTCAGCCAGACCATCTGCAATTTGTTTTTTCCGCTGTTCCAAACCCGCGACAATTGGCGTCCACACAAATTTCATGCAGAACCAAACAAACATGGCGAACATGATGGTCTGACCAAGAAGAGTTGCATTAATATTCATGCGAACAACCTTTCTTTAACGACGTAGTTATGTTTAGCCTGCAACCGCAAACAGCACATACATGGCAATACCAACTGCAATCATTGGAACCGCGTCAACCAGACCCATCACGATGAAGAACTGGGTACGCAACATTGGAATCAGCTCAGGCTGGCGTGCCGCACCTTCCAGAAAACGGCCACCCAGAATACCAATACCGATCGCAGCGCCCAACGCGCCCAAACCCATCATCAGTGCGCCGGCTACATACAACAGTGCGTGTGCTTGATCCATCTTTACTTCTCCTATTGATTAAATTTAAAGTTTGATAAAAATACAGAATCTAGTGATGCTCTTGGTGCGCCATATCCAGATAAACAATCGTCAGCGTCATGAAAATAAACGCCTGCAACGTCACAATCAAGATATGGAATATCGCCCATGGCAAGGACAGCGACCATTGCGCCCAAAAAGGCAGCAGCGCAATCAGAATAAAGATCATTTCACCCGCATACATATTACCGAACAAACGCAGTGCCAGCGAAATCGGTTTGGCGATCAGATTGACGCCCTCCAGCAACAGATTGACCGGCGCGCCCCACTTGCCAAATGGCTGCATGGTCAGTTCTGCAGCAAATCCGCCGAATCCCTTCATCTTGATGCTGTAGTAAATAACCAGCAGGAATACGCCGATCGCCATGCCGAATGTCGCATTCGGATCCGTCGAAGGAACCACCTTAAAGTGTGGCAAACCCAGCAAATGCGCCAACTGCGGTACGTAATCCACCGGGATCAAATCCATCAGATTCATCAGAAACACCCAGAAAAATACGGTGAGCGCCAACGGTGCAACCATGTTATTTCGGGCTGTAAATGAACCACGCACACTGGTGTCAATAAACTCAATTGCCCATTCAACTGCGTTTTGCATCCCGCTCGGCACGCCTACCGTCATTTTTTTGCCTACCTGCCTGAACAACAGGAGAAACACCGCACCCAGAATAAAGGACATTACCAGCGTATCCACGTTGATGGCCCAGAAGCCCATCGCCTTAGCCTGTTCTGCGCCATGCGCAAAGCCCATGGATCCATCCGGCAAGGTGCCGTAGGTCAGATTTTGCAGGTGATGCTTGATGTATTCTGATGAGGTGAGCGTTTCGCTAGACATATTTTATTCTATCGCTTAATCATTAATATTCGCGCCACGATGGGCACAACCAGTCCAACCACAAATCCTGACAGCACCGCTGCTGCGGGCAGCTTTAAAACTCCCATCGCAACAGACAGCGATAAAACGACCACAAAAAACCTCTCCACACTGTTGCGAATTATTCCTCGCAGGACACTATGCGGTTGATAGTTTGGTTTTTTTTTGATTTTTTCCAGACCGCGAACTAATGACCATCCATTTAGTGCAGCTGTTAATGCTCCCCATAAGATCGCTGATGCCGTATTCCACGAATGGGTGTATAAATACACAGGCACAACGATCGTTAAAGCGACAGCAATTTGAATTTCTACGAGCCGGTAACCTTGTTTTTTTTCTATTTCGAACTCTGAAAGACCACGCATTCTAATTCTCTTTTTATCCACTGTCAAACAAGAAACGTTCATGCCCCTTGATATAACAAGGTTCATACGCTTTATTTGTTCAGATGCATTTTTTCCAGAAGACTTTCCAAATGCGCGTTATTGTCAAAATTCACGATCATTTTTCCTGCGCCATTTTTGACGGATTTTATTTCGACTTTTGATCCCAGCTGATCCGATAATCCATTTTGCAGGCGCAACATGTCCCTGTCGGGCAATTTGACGGGCTTTTCCTGCAACACAGACTGTTTGCTGACCAGGCTTTCGGCTTGCCTTACTGAAAGCTGTTCTTGCACGATACGATGTGCGATGGCGATCTGTTGCGCGCCCTCCAGACCCAACAAAGCCCGTGCATGCCCCATGTCCATTTTGTTTTCCATCAGCATGGACTGTATCACTTGCGGCAATTTCAGCAGACGCAACAAATTACTTGCCGCACTGCGTGAGCGCCCCACCGCTTCTGCTGCGGTCTGATGGGTCATGTCGAACTCATCGATCAAGCGCTGTATGCCTATCGCCTCTTCCAGCGGATTGAGGTTTTCACGCTGAATATTTTCGATCAATGCCATCGCCAGCGCCACTTTGTCCGGAACGCTGCGTACCAGCACGGGGACATGACTCAAACCGGCGATTTGTGCGGCTCGCCAGCGCCGTTCGCCCGCGATAATTTCATAACTTTCATCGCTTAACTGGCGCACCAGTATGGGCTGAATGACCCCCTGAACCTTGATGGATGCCGCGAGCTCCTGCAAGGATTCTGCGCCCATGTTCGTTCTGGGCTGATATTTTCCCGGCTTTAGCAGAATTACGCTCAAATCCCGCAATACATCGTCCTTTTCGCTTCCGCCACCGGATAACAGCGCATCTAATCCGCGTCCCAGGCCTTTTTGTGGTTTCGTCATACTTGTTCCCTTTATACGGATGCGGACTTTGTCGCAGGATTTAGCAATTCGTTTGCCAAAGCCAGGTACGCCTGCGTCCCCTTGGATGTTTTGTCGTGATACAGCACCGGCACGCCGTAACTTGGCGCTTCAGCCAGACGGATATTGCGCGGGATTACCGTGACATAGACTTTGTTGCCGAAATGCTGCTGCAGCTGATCGGATACCTGTTGCGCCAGTGTATTTCTCGGATCGAACATGGTTCTCAACAGGCCTTCAATTTCCAGCACCGGGTTCAGATTTGCCCGCACTTTACGGATGGTGTTGACCAGATCGCTCAATCCCTCCAGCGCATAATATTCGCACTGCATCGGGATCATCACGGTTTTTGCTGCACACAAACCATTTAAAGTCAATAAGTTAAGTGCTGGCGGACAATCTATCAGAATATAGTCATAGTCCTTTGCAACCACTTGTAATGCATCACGCAACCTTGTTTCCCGGTGCTGTACATCAACCAATTCCACTTCAGCGCCAGCCAGGTCGCGATTGGCCGGTAACACATCATACTTACCCATTTCGGATTTTTTTCGTGCTTCTGCAACGGTTTTACTTCCCAGCAGCACGTGATACACCGTGATCTCCAGATCTCGCTTTTCGATACCACTACCCATGGTTGCATTGCCCTGCGGATCAAGATCGATCAACAATACGCGTTGTCCGGCAGTCGCCAGACTGGCCGCAAGATTCACAGTCGTCGTGGTCTTACCCACGCCGCCCTTTTGATTAGTGATCGCCATTATCTTGCTCATGCTGAGTGCTCCTTCAAGGGTATCGCAATTACTAAACAGCGAGCAGCATCCAGTCCCGGCACACTGAGCGGTATGATTTTTTCAATCAGGCTATCTTTTGCTACACCGGCCAATTCCTGTTGCGGTAATCCCTTCATGGCCAGCCATCTCCCATTATCCGCAATCAGATGACGTGTAATACGCAGAAAGTCACCTAACTCCGTGAAAGCACGAGAAATAATGCCGTCATACTTTTCTGCGGGTCTGAAATCCTCTACTCTTGCACAAATCACTTGTACATTACTTAAATTCATTTCAATGACGGCCTGCTGCATAAAACCCGTTTTTTTGCTGTTACTGTCCAGCACAGCAATCGTCCAATCAGGTTGTGCAATGGCGACGACCAGCCCAGGCAGGCCCGCCCCGCTTCCGACATCCAGCCATTTACCCGCTCCCATGTACGGCATCACCGCCAGACTGTCCAGCAAGTGATGTATGACCATCTGGCCAGGGTCGCGTATGGCTGTCAGGTTATAGACCTTGTTCCACTTTACCAGCAAGTCCAGGTAGGCCAGCAGGCGTATCTGAGTTTCATGGCTCACCGACAATCCAAGCTGCTCAATGCCGCTACTCAGTTCATTCGCTAATAACATGTTAACCGGCCGTTTTAGCGTTACGAAAGCCGCGCTTCAAATGGACCAGCAACAAGGAAATTGCGGCTGGGGTTATCCCGGATATGCGTGCTGCCTGGCCGATACTCTCCGGTTTATGTTGATTAAGTTTTTGCTGTACTTCAATCGACAGCCCCCGCACTTCCCGATAATCCAGGGTATCAGGCAGGCGCAAGCTTTCATTGTGTTCGCCGTTTTTAATTTCCATATTCTGACGGTCAATGTAACCTTGATACTTAGCCTGAATTTCTACCTGCTCCGATACCTTCGTATCATCGGCCGCTGCACCTGCACCGGGTAGCGTCATCAGCGCAGCATAGTTCACATCCGGCCGCAACAGCAGTTCGTGCAGCGAATATTCCCTTTCAATATTCTTCCCCAGTACGCGCTGCGCATCCTCAGCCGGCAGGCTTCTGGGATTAACCCAGGTACTGCGTAAACGCGCCTGTTCCAGCGCAATCGACTCTCGCTTCTTTTCAAAAGCTTCCCAGCGTTGATCATCGACGATACCCAGCTTGCGCCCGATTTCCGTCAGGCGCAAATCCGCATTGTCCTCACGTAATTGCAGACGATATTCGGCACGACTGGTAAACATGCGATAGGGCTCGGCTACGCCCTGGGTAATCAGGTCATCCACCAGTACACCCAGATAGGCTTCATCTCGACGCGGACACCAGGCATCCATTTCACGCACTTGTAATGACGCATTCAATCCCGCTAGCAGGCCTTGCGCCGCGGCTTCCTCATATCCCGTCGTGCCATTGATCTGCCCTGCAAAAAACAATCCTTTGATAGCCTTTGTTTCCAAAGAACTTTTCAAACCGCAAGGATTGAAATAGTCATACTCAATGGCATAACCGGGCCGTAAAATATGCGCATTTTCCATACCCTTGATGGAGCGAACCAGTTCGATTTGTACATCAAACGGCAAACTGGTTGAAATGCCATTCGGATAAACTTCATGCGTGGTCAGCCCTTCCGGTTCCAGGAAAATCTGATGCGATGATTTATCAGCAAAGCGCGTGATTTTGTCTTCAATCGACGGACAATAGCGCGGCCCTATCCCTTCAATGACACCGGTAAACATCGGCGATCGATCCAGTCCACCGCGGATAATTTCATGCGTGCGTTCACTGGTTTCAGTTATCCAGCACGGTAACTGGCGCGGATGTTGCGCGGCATTTCCCATAAATGAAAATACCGGCACAGGATCATCCCCCGCCTGTTCTTGCAATACTGAATAATCGATAGTGCGACCATCGATGCGCGGAGGCGTCCCCGTTTTGAGACGGCCTACCGGCAATTTTAATTCACGCAAACGGTGTGCAAGACTGATGGACGGAGGGTCACCTGCGCGACCCGCCTGATAATTTGCCTGACCGACGTGTATCAGCCCCGACAAAAATGTCCCGGTCGTCAACACCACCGTTTTTGCACTGAAACGTATGCCCAGCTGTGTGACGACGCCGGTAACCTTATCCTGATCCAGAATCAAGTCATCCACGGCTTGTTGAAATAGCCAGAGGTTTTGCTGATTTTCCAGTCGTGAACGTATGGATTGTTTATACAACAGACGATCTGCCTGTGCGCGTGTGGCGCGTACCGCGTATCCCTTGCTTGCATTCAGAATCCGGAACTGAATGCCTGCCTCATCAGTGGCCTGCGCCATCGCACCGCCCAATGCATCCACCTCCTTGACCAGATGGCCTTTGCCGATTCCGCCTATCGATGGATTACATGACATTTGCCCGAGGGTTTCGATATTGTGCGACAGCAACAGCGTTTTACAACCTGCGCGCGCGCTGACCAGGGCCGCCTCGGTACCGGCATGCCCGCCTCCAACTACGATTACATCGAACACATCTGGAAATTTCATGTTGCCAAGGATTAGAAAGGGAGGCGCATCATACAATAAACAGCGGCCAATAAAAAATGGGCTGTTTCACGTGGAACAACTATTTTCCGATACAAAACCGGCTGAATATTTCACCCAACAGATCATCAGCCGTAAATTTACCTGTTATTGCCGTTAATGCATCTTGTACTAAACGCAACTCCTCGGCAAACAGTTCCGGCTTTACAAGTGAACCTGTAGCAAGTTGCAAATGTGTTGCAGCCTGGTTTAACGCAATCAAATGTCGCTCCCGGGCGATAAATGTACCGCTTTCCTGATTACGCCAGCCTATTGCTTGAAGAACATTTTCTCGCAGTATTTCAATACCCTTGCCGGTTTTAGCAGAAATGTAGATACGATCTTTACTGTTATCTTCAAGTGCAGGAGGCATCAGATCCGCTTTGTTGAAAATCAACAAATGGGGAATGTCGGCAGGGAAGCTGGCAATAATTCGATTTTCTTCCTCAGTGCAACCCGTTGTCGCATCCAGCAACAAAAGTATCAAGTCTGCGCGTTTTACTGTTTCATGTGTTCTTGCCATGCCCATGTTTTCAACTGCATCATGGGATGTGCGCAGACCGGCTGTATCCATGATGTGTAACGGAACACCGCGTATCTGTATAGCCTGACGAATGACATCGCGCGTCGTACCCGGCACATCGCTGACCAGCGCCACATCTTCGCCGGACAGACGGTTCAATAAACTGGATTTGCCCACGTTAGGGCGCCCTACCAGCGCGATGTATGCGCCCTCTCGCAACAAACTGCCCTGCTTTGCTGTCGCTAATGTTTGTTGCAGCTTACCCTGAATAGTTTGTAATAAACGGTTACGATACGCGCTATCCGCGACATCTATATCTTCCTCAGGAAAATCCAGCATCGCTTCAGTCAACATACGCAACCGCAACAATTCATCGACCATTTCCTGAATGGCAGATGAAAATTCGCCATGTAAGGAACGCATCGCGCTACGCGCAGCGCTCGTGGTCGTTGCTTCAATCAGATCAGCGACACTCTCAGCCTGCGCCAGGTCCAGCTTATCATTCAAAAATGCGCGTTGTGTAAATTCACCGGGCTCAGCCAGGCGGGCGCCCAGCTCAAGACAACGCTGCAACAGCAAGTGCAGCACCACTGTGCCACCGTGCCCCTGTAATTCAAGCACATCTTCACCGGTATAGGAATGCGGATCGGGAAAGAACAGCGCGATACCCTGATCGATCAATTCATTGTTTTCGTCCAGAAAATCGGTAAAAACAGCGCGTCGCGGTTCTGGTAGTTTGCCTAATATTGCGGTGGCAATCATAGATACACCCGAACCGGAGACTCTGACTACACCGATGCCCCCTCTGCCTTGTGCAGTTGCAACCGCGGCTATGGTATCAGCGTTTGAGTGCAACACCCTTAGCCTCAACGCTGCGAGTGATATACCATTGTTGAGCGATAGACAATGCGTTGTTTACCAGCGAATACAACACCAGTCCTGCCGGGAAGAAGAAGAACACCACACTAAATGCAATTGGCATGATTTTCATGATTTTTGCCTGCATTGGATCCGGTGGTGTCGGATTCAGTTTGGATTGAAGCAACATGCTCAAACCCATCAATACCGGAAGAACATAGTACGGATCGGCCGCAGATAAATCGGTTATCCAGCCAAAAAATGGCGCATAACGCATTTCGACACTGGCTAAAATTGACCAGTACAGCGAAATAAAGACTGGAATCTGGATAACTACGGGCAGACATCCGCCCAGCGGGTTAATTTTCTCCGTTTTATACAAATCCATCATGGCACGATTTAACTGCTCACGATCATTCGCGTATTGCTGTTTAATTTTTTCCAGCTTAGGCCCCACTTGCCGCATTTTTGCCATGGAGCGATAGCTTGCAGCAGACAACGGAAAAAACAGAATTTTTAACAAGAGTGTCAGTATGATAATGGCGACACCCCAGTTATTTACTATTCCGTGAATATAACTCAGTGTCCAGAAAATCGGTGTAGCCACAACCGTTAACCAGCCATAATCCACCGTCAATCCCAAACCAGGCGCAATCTCATTCAGTTTAGACTCTGCCGGACCTGCATAAAACGGCACAGTCATATCAATTTTCTGACCCGCTGCGATGGCTGGTACAGCAAGAATCACACCCGCAGAATAGCTGCCATCATCCAGTTTGCGCGTAAAAAATTCATGCTTGCTTTTTTCATCCGGAATCCAGGCTGAAACAAAATAATGCTGCAAAATGCCTATCCAGCCATTATTTGACTCTGTTGGATATTTAACTTTACCCTTTTCGATATCCGAAAAAGTGACTTTCTGAAATTTATCTTTTTCTGTATAAACTGCTACACCGGTAAAGGTTGGCACCATTTTCGATACGCCTGCCGGGTCTGCACTATCTCGTATGAACTGATAATACGCGGAAGTCTGAATTGGCACTCCGGTATTATTTACAATTTCATATGTTATATCAACAACATAGCTATCTCTATGAAATGTAATTATTTTTAATACCTTAATACCGTTCAAGCCTTCGGCTGTCAATTTCACTTGCAGTTTATCCGCTGTGTCGCTCAGACGATAACTGTCTTGTTCGCTGCTAAACATACTTGTGTGATTGGGCATACCGGCGCCGAGTAAGCCGGTTTGTGCAACATAATTATGGGTCCCAGGCCCTTTTTCAAACAAGGTAAAATTTTTATTTTTATCCAGTCTGTCAGGGTGTTTCAGAAAATCAAGACGTTGGATATCACCACCCAAGGTATTAATTTCAACATCCATCAGATCTGTTTTAACCTTGATTATTTTGCCACTTTCAGCCTTTACGGAACGCTGATCAATAGCAGCATGCGCTGCCAGATCATCGGTTTTGAGCGTTGCTACAGGCAAATCTGATTTTTGTACGGCCGTCAGGGGTACTGGTTGTGGATGTTGATAGCGTTGCCATCCATCCCAAACCATCATCAATGAAAATGAAAATATTAAAAACAGAAAAAGTCGCTGAAAGTCCATGATGAGATTTTTTAATTAATTATGGTGCAGGGTCATAACCGCCTGGATGCCAGGGATTACAGCGAACAAGGCGCTTAACGCTCAACCATGAACCTTTAAGCAGCCCGTGCCTGGACAAAGCGTCACATGCATAATGAGAACAACTTGGAATAAAGCGGCAGGTTGGCGGGCTAAGCGGACTAATCAAATACTGGTATCCATGAATAAATTTTATTAGGATTCTATGCATCGCATTGATACCCGACTGAAAAGTTTACTTAAGCCATCCATGCATAAATTTTTGTCTGTGCGTTCTATGTTGCGCGCCATTACGACTAAATCAACGCCGCACGATTTGATCTGATGAATTCTGAAAAGTTCGCGAATTTCACGTTTTGCTTTATTTCTGTTTACCGCTTTCGGTGTATATCTTTTTGCTACTACGATACCTAACCTGGCCATATTTAGCTGATTCGGCATAAAAAATATTTTGTAGTACTTGTCTGAAAGTACAAGGGATTTCAGACACTTTCCATAGCCTTCGCTGCGCGAAATACGTTGCGCAGCTGCAAAGCTATTTGGGTGCTTATACAGCGAGTCTTGCACGGCCCTTTGCACGGCGAGCTCGGATTACCGCTCTGCCACCACGTGTTTTCATGCGTACCAAAAATCCATGGGTACGTTTTCTTTTCGTTACTGAAGGTTGATATGTGCGTTTCATTGTGAATTATCCTTGGGAAGTCATAAAACGCGGTATTACAATGTGTTAGACGTTTCATGTCAAGTCATATTTACTAAATTGCCTGTGGATAAGTTTCCTCAGGGTCTGTAGAATTACGAAATCTAATGCTATTTTGCACATTGATTTAGGTATATATGCAAGAACAAGCCTTCTGGGATACCTGCCTCTTGTCTTTTGAAAAGAGCCTGCCGCCCCAACAATTCAACTCCTGGATTAAGCCGCTTAAATTAAGCTTTCACAATGGACAGTTTATTTTAACTGCGCCAAATACTTTTACACTCAAAATATTACAGGATCGTTTTTTTCCTGAAATAAACAGGCAAGCCAAACTGACATTTAACACGGTTCCTCCCTTTGAATTTCGTGTTGTTGAATCTAGCCCTGCTATTTCCCCTGCACCTGCGATCCAGCCGGAAAAGAAAATCCCGACTGTTGAGGTTAAACCCCGGATTGAAACTTCTTTCAGAGGTTATGGAAAATTAAATCTAAATTTAACGTTTGATAATTTCGTGATTGGTAAGGCTAATCAACTTGCATTTGCTGCTGCAAGCCAGGTGGCTGAATTACCCGGTGTTTCTTATAATCCGTTGTTTATATATGGCGGCGTCGGTCTTGGTAAAACCCATTTAACGCAAGCCATTGGTAATCAGATTTTAATTAACCGGCCTCAGGCTAAAGTTTGCTATATGCATGCTGAACGATATGTTGCTGACGTCGTTCGCGCCTACCAGACTAACAAATTTGAAGAGTTTAAACAGTATTATCATTCTCTCGACGTTCTACTGATAGATGATATTCAATTTTTTGCTGGCAAAGCAAAAACACAGGAAGAATTTTTCTATGCTTTCAATACACTGGTTGATTCTCATAAACAGGTCATCCTGACTAGTGATACCTTTCCTAAGGAATTAACAGGATTGGAAAGTCGTTTAGTGTCCCGTTTTGGATGGGGTTTAACGATAGGAATTGAACCCCCAGAACTAGAAATGCGCGTTGCGATTCTGTTAAAAAAAGCCGCGATTAGCGGATATCACTTAAATGATGCGGTTGCTTTTTTTATTGCCAAACACGTCAATTCAAATGTACGTGAACTCGAAGGTGCACTCAAACGTGTAGAGGCCTATACCAAATTTCACAAACGTATTATTTCGGTTGAGACGGCAAAAGAAGCACTCAAGGACATTCTGGTATCGCAAAGTCGACAAATCACCGTCGATAACATCCAAAAAACGGTCGCCGATTATTACCGAATTAAAATTGTTGAATTATTGTCGAAAAAACGAACGCGCAACATTACCCGTCCAAGACAAATCGCAATGAGTTTAACGCGGGAATTAACAACTTTGAGTTTACCTGAAATCGGTAATGCTTTTGGCGGCAAGGATCATTCAACTGTAATCCATGCGTGTCAGACGGTCGTTACTCTTAGAGCAAGCGATACAACAATTGACGCTGACTATAAAATATTACTGCAAACACTGACCGGTTAAATCAAATACCCTTATAAATGTTAAACTTGCAAAAATTTGAAGTTCGCACGTTAATGAATCACATCGTTTATGTGAAAATAACTCTAAAGATAATAATTACGTGATAATCCAGTGCTTAAGCTGTGGATATATTGTTTATAAAGTGTCTATATTATTTTTCTTAAAAGTTATCCACAATAATTCATAGCCTGATTAACAACTAACGCGCCCTGTTTTTATTTTTCAAGTATTTGAATTTGTTAATTTTTTAGGTTTATCCACAAAATTCATTCATCTTATTAGTATTATTAGGTATTTATATTATGTTTATTGAAAAGATAGAAAAAGAAGCTTTACTAAAACCGCTTCAAATCGTAGTGGGTATCGTCGAGCGTAAACAGACTATGCCTATTTTATCTAATGTATTGATTGAAAAAGAAATTGATAAAATAAGGTTTACTTCAACTGATCTTGAAATTCAAATTACAACGTCGATCGATTCTGTTTCTGATAACGTAAATAATCTTGCCATTACAGTCGCTGGAAAAAAATTACAAGAAATACTCCGCATACTCCCTGACCAAAGTAAGGTATCCATTGATATAAAAGATAATAAAGCTCAGATTAAGTCGAATAAAAGTCGATTCAATCTTCAATCATTACCAGCGCAGGATTTTCCCAAACTAAATACCCAGCTTGAATATTCAAACACCATCACTTTAAGTCAGTCAGCACTTAAGAAACTTATTAGTTCAGTACAATTTGCAATGGCTCAACAAGATGTTCGTTACTATCTTAACGGGGTACTTTTTGTCATTGAAGATAATCAATTCCGTGCAGTTGCTACCGATGGTCACAGATTGGCTTATAATGCAATTTCACTGCCGGAAGAACACGCCAAATCTGAAATTATTATTCCACGTAAAGCGATTAATGAGCTTTCAAAGCTGCTCAGCGATGATAACGACATTATCAAAATCGAATTTTCTGCTCAACAACTCAAGGCTACATTTTCGAATATTGAATTAATAACTAAGTTGATTGAAGGTAAATTCCCTGATTATCAAAGAGTTATACCAAACTATATCAATCATCTCAGTATAAACAGAACGTTGGTTCAACAAGCTTTACAACGTGCAGCTATTCTTTCAAATGAAAAATTCCGTGGAGTTCGTTTTGTTCTGACTGAAAAAAATCTTTGCATTATCAGCAGTAACAGTGAACAGGAAGAAGCACAAGTGGAAATCGAAACCGATTATCACGGTGAAGCCATTGACATTGGTTTTAACGTCAATTATTTGTTGGATGGATTAAACAGCATACATACGGAAATGGCTATTTTCTCATTTGGTAATCCTAATAGCAGTATTTTAATCACCTCTCCTGAAGATTTTGATTTCAGGTATGTTGTGATGCCCATGCGTATTTAATTTGTCATTATTGTTACCTCAGTAATTTATGTAATGTTTCACGTGAAACAAACTAACACCAGGAAAAAACCCCATGAGTGAATATGATTCCAGTAGCATCAAGGTTTTAAAAGGCCTAGAAGCAGTCCGTAAGCGTCCCGGTATGTATATAGGCGACACCAACGATGGTACTGGTTTGCATCATATGGTGTTTGAAGCAGTAGACAACGCAGTAGACGAAGCTTTGGCAGGACATTGCGATGAAATCAATGTCATTATCCATGCAGATAATTCGATCAGTGTCAGCGATAACGGCCGTGGCATTCCTACTGATATACACAAGGAAGAAGGCAGATCCGCAGCAGAAGTGATCATGACAATATTGCATGCGGGTGGTAAATTTGACAGCAATTCGTACAAAGTATCGGGTGGATTGCATGGGGTAGGGGTTTCAGTCGTTAATGCATTGTCAGAATGGTTGAAACTGACCATTTACCGTGAGGGTAAGGAACACTTCATGGAATTTCGTCACGGCGATCCAGTTGCTCCCCTTAAGGTTATTGGCGATTCAAAAAAGAAAGGCACCCTGGTTCATTTTCTGGCAGCAAAAGAAACTTTTGGATTAATTGAATTTCATTTTGATATTCTGGCAAAACGATTGCGCGAACTTTCTTTTTTGAATAATGGCGTAAAAATCGCACTGATTGATCATCGTAACGGTAAGGAAGAAAACTTTTCATTTACGGGTGGAATCAAGGGTTTTGTGCAATATATGAATCGCAACAAGACAGCGTTGCATCCAACGGTTTTCCACGCTATAGGTGAAAAAGATGGCATGACTGCTGAAATTGCCATGCAATGGAATGATACTTATCAGGAAAATGTACAGTGTTTTACGAATAATATTCCGCAACGCGATGGTGGTACCCATTTAACGGCGATGCGTGCTGCAATGACGCGTACCTTGAATAATTATATTGAAGCTGAACAACTGGCAAAAAAAGCAAAAGTAGAACCGACTGGTGATGACATGCGCGAAGGTTTGACTGCGGTGCTGTCTGTTAAATTGCCGGATCCGAAATTTTCTTCGCAAACCAAGGATAAACTGGTTTCCTCTGAAGTTAGGCCCGTGATTGAAGAACTGATCGGTCAGCAAATGAGTGCATTTTTGCTGGAAAAACCCAATGATGCCAAAATTATCGTAGGCAAAATTATTGAAGCTGCCAGAGCGCGTGAAGCTGCGCGCAAGGCTCGTGACTTGACCCGCCGTAAAGGGGTTCTGGATGGTATGGGTTTACCGGGTAAACTCGCGGATTGTCAGGAAAAAGATCCGGCTTTATCAGAACTGTATCTGGTCGAGGGGGATTCTGCGGGCGGATCCGCCAAGCAAGGGCGTGACCGAAAATTTCAGGCTATTTTGCCGTTAAAAGGTAAAATTTTGAACGTGGAGAAAGCACGTTTTGAAAAACTGATCAGTTCGCAGGAAATTGCCACACTGATAACCGTGTTGGGAACGGGAATTGGTAAAGACGAATACAACCCGGACAAACTGCGTTATCACCGCATCATTATTATGACCGATGCGGATGTAGACGGTTCACACATCCGTACCTTGCTGCTCACTTTCTTTTATCGCCAAATGCCTGAACTGGTTGAGCGCGGACATATTTACATCGCACAACCACCGTTGTATAAAATAAAACAAGGCAGGGATGAACGCTATCTCAAAGATGACCTTGAAATGAAGAGTTACTTGCTGGGTAACGCGTTAAAAGATGCATCACTATTTCCTGCACTGGAGGCAGCACCTATTCAAGGTGAAACCCTGGAGCAGATTGCCAAACAATATTTTCTTGCAGAAGCAGTTATAGACCGGCTTACGCACTTTATTGCGCCGGAAGCCTCACATGCGCTGCTGATTTTGCCAACTTTGTCACTAGATGATACTGACCAGGCAGAAAAAAGTGCAAAACTACTGGAAGCGGCAAGTGGAGGAGTCATAAAAGTAACGGTAGTGAATGATGAGCAAGGAGAATTACGCTTGCGTCTCGAAAAACTATATTTCGGAAATTATTCAATAAGTTACCTGGATAACGATTTTCTGCAAGGTGGCGACTATAAGCAAATTCGTCAGACTGCGGATGCCCTTGATGGCTTGATGAGCCCTAGTGCTTATGTTTCGCGTGGTGAGCAAAAACGAGGCGTTTCCAGTTTCAAACAAGCTATCGAATGGTTGCTGGAGGAAGCTAAACGTGGCTTGAGCATACAGCGTTACAAAGGTCTGGGTGAAATGAATCCGGAACAGTTGTGGGAAACAACGATGTTTGTGAAAAATCGTATTTTATTGCGGGTGCGCATTGAAGATGCGATCGCGGCAGATGAAATTTTTACGACCCTTATGGGAGACCTGGTAGAGCCGCGCAGAGCATTTATCGAAAAAAATGCATTAGGTGCAAAAAACCTGGATGTGTAAGTTGTAGGTTCTCAGAATCGTTGAAAACATTCTCACTATATCAATAATTTTTTTGACGCTTGGAAGATCAGAAAAAAAGCTGAACGGTTTAAATTAAAGTGTGAAGCAAGGTAGAGAAATAAAATGGCCACGGATAACGCGTGGCCATTTTATTTCCTGAAACCTATGGGTAAAATAATTTCGTGATAATTTTACTCGAAGCTGCTTTGCTCAGAGATAAAGCGGAAAATTGCTAAAAAAATAGAAAAACCGCTGATTTTATGACTTGCGTCGGAATCTGGTAGCGTGTAAGCCAATAAATACAAGGCTTGCAGAACAGTGCTCTCAAAACGCGCTTTAACGCGCTTGCCGGCGTAAGCTAAGGTGTAAGGCAGGGAAAATGATGAAAGCCTGCAGAAACGAACTATAGCGCCTCAAATATGTATTTTGAAGAATAATCCTAAAAAACGCCGTTAGTAGACCATCTTCCCTTCGACACGCCCGCCATGCGGGCTGCTCAGGGCGAACGGACTATTCACCAAATGGGTGAACTCTTCAAAAACCGTTCGTGCTGAGCCTGTCGAAGCATGGACGGTTTTTTATAGTTTCAACTCCGTTTTTCAGGATAATCAGTCAGCATGCGGCGTTATGACATCTGCACCCAGCGCGGGTTTAATGTCTTCACCCCATCCTCCACCCAGCGACTGTATCAACGCAACGCTGGCAGCAAGGCGCTGGCCTGCAATCAGCAGCGCGGCATTGCGTGCACTATAGGCCGCAGTCTGGGCGGTGACAACATTCAGATAGGATACGGTCCCGGCTTTATACTGGTCGGTCGTCAGGCGCAAAGAACGATCCGCTGCGGAAACCGCCTGTTTCTGTAAGTCGGCTTCATCGGCAAGGATGGCGGTGGCGGCAAGCTGATCCTCAACCTGTTGCAGGGCCTGTAAACCTAATTGGCGGTATTGTGCTACCGCTGCCTGGTAACCGCCACGGCTTTGCGCAACCTGCGCGCTGCGCAAGCCGCCGTCAAACAGCGTTTCTGCAACAGAGGGACCCAAGGACCAGAAAATATTCGGCGCGGAAAGCAGATTGGTAAAGGTGGGACCACGCCAGCCGCGCTGACCCGAGAGCGTTAAAGCCGGAAACCAGGCCGATTTGGCAACGCCGATCTGGGCATTGGCCGCGGCGACCTGCCGTTCGGCGGCCTGAAGATCCGGGCGGCGCAGTAATAATTGCGAGGGTAATCCGGCCGGAATGGCCTGAGGTTCCGGTATGCCGGGCGTGACAGTCAGGCTGAAACTGGAGGGTACTTCACCGATAATGACTGCAATGGCATGTTCCAGTTGTGCGCGCTGTACGCCGAAAGTGGCATGTTGTACCTTCGCTGTGGCAAGTTGTGATTGAGCCTGCGCAACATCCGCCTGGGTGACAACCCCTGCGGCATACCGGTTTTGCGTGATGGTCAGAAACTTTTCATAGCCCGCGACGGTCTCCGCTGCCAGCGATGTCTGGCTGTCGAGCTGACGAATCAGAAAATAGTCCTGTGCCAGTGTCGCTTGCAGGCTTAACTGAGCTGAATGCAAAGTATCCAGGCTGGCTGCACTGGCGGCCCGATCAGACTCAACCTGACGGCGGACTTTACCCCAGAGGTCCGGAACCCAGCTCGCCGTGAGGCTCACGGTTTTTCCGGCAACAGTGGTGGTGGTCGCGGCGCCTGTCGTGGTGGAGATATTCCCGGATGAGGTGCGGCTCGATGACACGCTGGCGCCCAGCGTAGGCAATTCTGCAGCGACAGCCGCATCGGTGAGCGCCAGTGTCTGCTGGTAAGTATAGAACGAGACGCGCAGGCTCTGGTTGGCAAGGGCGACGCGTGGTTCCAGTGTGTTTAATAAGGGATCGTTATAGATCGTCCACCACGGCCCTGGTAGCGCCGCAGAACCAGTTTGTACCCATCCATGATTTTCCTTAAACTGAGCGGGTGTTGCCAGGGGGGGCTGTTTGTAGTCCGGCCCGACTGCACAGGCTGACAGTAAAAGAATGCATCCGATAACGAGTATTTTTTTCATTTGAGTCTTCCTAAATAACCGTGCGTGATGCTAATCAACCTTGCACGGCAAAATGATTGGCCCAGCGGCGGCGTCCCCAGTGGCGCAGCTTGTCGAGTTGCAGATAAATCACCGGCGTCGTGTACAAGGTGAGCAACTGGCTGACGATCAGTCCGCCGGCGATGGCAATACCCAGCGGCTGGCGCAGTTCTGCACCGTTGCCGGTGATCAGTGCCAGCGGCAACGCGGTAAACAGGGCGGCCAGGGTCGTCATCAGGATAGGGCGCAGGCGCAGTAAACACGCCTGATGAATGGCGTCCCGGGGGCTAGCGCCGGTTTCGCGCTCTACCTGTAGTGCGAAATCCACCATCAGAATGGCGTTCTTTTTGACGATGCCGATCAATAAAAATACACCGATCAGAGCGATGATGGAAAAATCAACTTTGAACAACATCAGCGCCAGCACGGCGCCCATCCCCGCGGATGGCAACGTCGATAGTATCGTCAGCGGGTGTATGGTGCTCTCATACAGCATGCCCAGCACGATGTAGATCACCAGGATGGCGGAGGAAATAAACAGCGCCTGGTTGTTCATAGTGTCCTGAAACAGCTTAGCGGTGCCCTGAAAGCCGCCCTGAACGGAGCCTGGCAGACCAATTTGAGCCATGGCAACGGCAATCAGATGTTGCGCCTGACCCAGCGATACGGTTTTATCGAGGTTGAATGAAATCGTTGAAGCAGCAAACAGGCCCTGATGGTTGACCACCAGCGGCGTGTTGCCCAGCTCATAATGTGCCAGCGCCGCCAGCGGCACTTTTTGCCCCTTGGCGCTGATCAGATAAATACTGTTGAGCGCATCAGGCCGTTGCAGGTAAGGATCATCCGCTTCCATCACCACGCGATATTGATTCAGCGGCGCGTAAATGGTCGAAATCAGGCGCTGGCCGAAGGCATCGTTCAGCGTCTGATCGATGGTGTTCACTGAAATACCATAACGTGCCGCGGCTTCCCGGTCGATCACCAGCTGGATTTGCAGTCCTTTGCTCTGCTGGTCTGTGTTTACGTCAGACAGCCCCGGAATGCGCCGGAAGGCTTCCAGTACGCGGGGTTCCCACTCGCGCAATTCCGTTAAGTCGCCGCTCTGCAAGGTATATTGATACAGCGCAGGTGAAGGACGGCCGCCCGCGCGTATATCCTGTACGGGCGCCAGATACACTTGTGCACCGGGAACTGAATTGATCTTGTGCCTGAGTTTGCCGAGCACGATGGTGGCATCCGGACGCTCCTTGTAGGGTTTCAGACTGATGAACAGAAAGCCGCCGTTAGTACTGCCACCGCCACCGGTAAAGCCGACGATGCTTTGCACTGCCGGGTCCGCCTTGACGATCTCGACGATGCGTTTGAGTTTTTGCGACATGGCCTGAAATGAAATGGCCTGGTCGGCCTGTATATTGCCGATCACCATGCCGGTATCCTGGGTGGGGAAAAAGCCCTTGGGAACGATTTTGTACAGATGGACGGTGAAGGCGATGGTTGCAAAAAACACGATCAGCATCAGCCAGTTGTGCCTGAGCGCCCAGGTCAGGCTGACGTCATAACTGTGCAGCAAACGCGCATAGCCGCGTTCCGCCATGCCTGAGAAACGCCCGGGCGGTGTATTGTCGCGAACTTTCAGCAATCGGGAGGCCAGCATCGGTGTCACGGTGAGAGAAACCACCAGCGATATCAGTATGGCGATAGACAGCGTGGCGGCAAATTCCCGGAACAGGCGGCCGATGATGCCGCCCATCAGCAAGACCGGCAGGAAAACCGCAACCAGCGAGAGGCTCATCGACAGCACGGTAAAGCCGACTTCCTGTGCGCCGCGTAAGCTGGCCTGCATGGGCGGCACGCCCTCCTCGACGTGTCGCATGATATTTTCCAGCACCACCACCGCGTCGTCCACCACGAAACCGGTTGCAACGATCAGCGCCATCAGGGACAGGTTATCCAGACTGTAACCTAACAAATACATCGCGGCAAAGGTGCCAACCAGTGAAATCGGCACCGCGATGGCGGGGATCAGCGTGGCGCGCCAGTCGCGCAGAAAGGCGAAAACGACCAGTGCTACCAGTGCGACGGATAGCAGCAGCGTCACTTCAGAGTCATGCAACGAGGCGCGGATGGTGATGGTGCGATCCGACATGATATTGATCTGGATGGACTGCGCAATGGCGGCGTGCAGTTCGGGCAGTTTCGCCTTGATGGCTTCCACGGCTTCGATGATGTTGGCGCCCGGCTGACGGAAGATGATCAGCTGGACCGAAGGTTTGCCGTTCGCCATGCCCATGGTGCGCACGTTCTGTGAATTCTGGCTGATATGGGCCACCTGATCCAGTCGTACCGCCACGCCTTTTACGTAGGCGACGGTAATTTTACTGTAATCCGCAGGCGTAGTGAGCTGATCATTGGCCTGTAATTGCCAGCGATGTTGTTCATCTTCCAGCGCCCCCTTGGGTGCGTTGATGTTGCTGGTGGCAATTGCCGTGCGAACCTGTTCAAGGCTGATTCCCATGTTGTTGATCTGATTCAGATCAAGATCGATACGCACGGCGGGTAGCGCACCGCCTCCGACGTTCACCTGACCAATACCCGGCAACTGGGATATTTTCTGCGCCAGTATGGTGGACGCGGCATCGTACATCTGACTGACCGACTGGCTTTCCGAGGTCAACGACAGGATCATGATGGGTGCATCGGCGGGATTCATCTTGCGATAGGTCGGATTGCCTGCCATACCGCTCGGTAGCATGGGACGCGCCGCATTGATGGCGGCCTGTACTTCGCGTGCAGAAGTATTGATGTCCTTGGACAGATCGAACTGGATGGTGACATTGGTCGAGCCCAGTGCGCTCGATGAGGTCATCTCCGAGATGCCTGCGATGCGTCCCAGTGCACGTTCCAGCGGGGTTGCCACGGTCGCCGCCATCACGTCGGGACTGGCGCCCGGCAGACTGGCATTAACGTTGATCGTCGGAAAATCCACCTGCGGCAGGGGTGCCACCGGCAGCAGATTGAAGGCAATTGCGCCCGCCAGCAACACGGCCAGCGCCAGCAAGGTGGTGCCAACGGGCCGTTTGATGAACGGTGCGGAAAAGTTCATGTTGCAGCCTTGGTCCAGCGGGCGGCCAGACGGTCAAACGCCAGGTAAATCACCGGTGTGGTGAACAGCGTGAGCAACTGGGACAGCAACAGCCCCCCGACCAGCGTAATGCCCAGCGGCTGGCGCAGTTCTGCGCCCATCCCGCCGCCGATGATCAAAGGGATGGCACCGAACAGCGCGGCGAAGGTGGTCATCAGTATCGGCCGTAGTCTGAGCTGCGCCGCCTGCAATATCGCATCCGTTGGCGTAAGTCCTTCATTTCTCTGAGCATCCAGCGCGAAGTCGACCATCATGATGGCGTTTTTCTGCACGATACCGATCAGCAAAATAATGCCGATGATCGCGATCACCGTCAGACTGTTGCCTGACAAGATCAGCGCCAGCAACGCGCCGATACCCGCGGATGGCAGGGTGGATAAAATCGTCACCGGATGGACGAAACTTTCGTACAACACACCTAACACGATATACATGGTCGCCACCGCGGCCAGCAACAGCCAGAGCTGGTTGGATAACGCGGCTTCAAAGGCGGCGGCGGCGCCCTGCATTTTTAACGGAATGGCAATCGGTAAACGGATATCGGTTTGTGCCTGGTGGATGGCTTTGACCGCCTCGCCGATGGAGACGTTGCGGGCCAGATCGAAGGAAATCATCGCGGAAGGGAATTGTCCCAGATGGTCTATTTCCAGCGCGCCGGTCTGTTGTTCGATGCGTGCCACTTCGGTCAGCGGAACACTGGCGCCGCTAGCGGAGGTCAGATAGATGCTGTCGAAGCCTGCGAGCCCCTGCCGGTCAGCCGCACTCAGTTGTAACACCACACGGTATTGTGTCGACTGGGTGAAGATGGTGGAAATCAGCCGCTGACCGAAGGCGCTGTAGAGTGCGCTGTCGATGTTGGCGACCGTGATGCCCAGGCGGGACGCGGCATCGCGGTCGATATTCACATAGGCCTGCAGCCCCTTGTTCTGCAAGCTGCTGGACACATCGGTGAATTGCGGCAGGGTTTGTAATTTATCCAGCAGCGAATCGTTCCAGGCCGATAAATCCTTCGCGTTGGTCGCGGTAAGGCTGAATTGATACGGGCTGCGGCTGACCAGATCGTCGATGGTCAGATCCTGCACCGGTCGCAGGTAAACATCGATACCGGGCAAGGTCCGCTTTTGCAAGCGATCGATGACCGTGCCAACCCGATCGCCGCGCAGCGCAAGCGGCTTGAGACTGATCAGCATGCGACCGCTGTTCAGCGTGGTGTTGGCGCCGTCTACGCCGATAAACGCGGAAATGCTTTGTACCGCCGGATCTTTAAGCAGCGCGTCGATAAGCGCTTGTTGCCGGCGGTTCATCTCCTGGAAAGATACGCTTTGCGGCGCCACCGTGATCGCCTGAATCAGCCCGGTGTCTTCCACGGGGAAGAAACCCTTGGGAATGGCGATATACAGCAGTACGGTCAAGGCGAGTGTAGCGCCCGCCACCAGCAGCGTTAACGGCTGATGTTGCAAAACGTGGCGCAAGGCGCGCCCATAGCCTGCAATCAGCCGCTCGAACTGCTGCTGACTCCAGTTCAGCAGCCGGCTTTGATGTGTTTCACGCTTTAACAATCGCGCACTTAACATCGGTGTAAAGGTAAGCGAAACCACCGCGGAAATCAGAATCGCGACCGCCAGCGTGATGGCGAATTCCCGGAACAGTCGTCCGACCACGTCGCCCATGAACAGCAGGGGGATCAGCACGGCAATCAGTGAAAAGGTCAGCGAGATGATGGTAAAGCCGATCTGCTTTGCGCCTTTTAGGGCCGCCTGCATCGGCGGCTCGCCCTGTTCGATATAGCGTGCGATATTTTCGATCATCACGATCGCATCATCCACCACGAAACCTGTGGCGATAGTCAGCGCCATCAAGGTCAGGTTGTTGATGGAGAAACCGGCCAGATAAATCACGCCGAATGTGCCAATCAAGGACAGCGGAACGGCCATCGCCGGGATAAAAGTGGCGCGCGCGCTGCGCAGGAACAGGAAAATGACCAGCACCACCAGCACCACCGAGAGCATCAGTTCAAATTTCACGTCAGTGATGGCCGCACGTATCGTCACGGTACGGTCTGACAGCACGGTCAGATTGGAGGCGCCCGGCAAACTCAGGCGCAACTGCGGCAACAGTTCCTGAATATGGTCGACCACTGCGATCACGTTCGCGCCGGGCTGGCGCTGCACGTTGATCACGATGCCCGGCTTGCCGTTGATCCAGGCCGCCAGCAGCGCGTTTTCGGGGCCCTGCGTGACATCGGCAACGTCTGAGAGCCTGACGGGCGCACCATTGCTGTAGGAAATGATGAGATTCCTGTAATCCTGAACGGATTGCAACTGATCGTTGGCGTTGATGGTCAGCGCGCGCGTCATGCCGTCAAAGCTGCCTTTGGGCGTGTTGACATTGGCCGCGACAATCGCAGCCTGCACGCTGGCCAGACTTAAACCGTGGGACGCCAGCAGGCGACCGTTGACCTGTACCTGAACGGCAGGTCGCTGTCCGCCGCTCAAACTCACCAGACCCACGCCGGTGACCTGCGAGAGTTTTTGCGCAAGCCGGGTGTCGGCGATGTCCTGCAACTGGGTGAGCGGCAGCGTATCCGAGGTCAGTCCCAGTGTGAGGACGGGTGCGTCAGCCGGGTTAACCTTGGCGTAAATGGGTGGGGATGGCAGATCGCTCGGCAAAAAAGTGGTGGCGGCATTGATCGCGGCCTGTACCTCCTGTTCGGCCACATCGAGCGGCAGTTTCAGGTCGAAGCGCAACGTGATGACCGATGCGCCGCCGGAACTGGTTGACCACATCTGGGAAAGGCCCGGCATCTGCCCGAATTGTCGCTCCAGCGGTGACGTGATGGATGAGGTAATCACATCGGGGCTTGCGCCGGGATAAAGCGTGGTGACCTGTATGGTCGGATAGTCCACCTCGGGGAGGGCGGATTGCGGCAACAGACGGTAGCCGATGAAACCGGCCAGCAGCACCGCCAGCATCAGCAAAGTTGTGGCGATGGGACGCAGGATGAACAGTTTTGAGGGGCTGGGCTCGCCTGTTTCGTCTGTAACGTTGTTGCTGCCAGCCCCGTCCTGCGTACCGCTCATTTTCCGGCTTTCAGTGCTGTTTTGCCGCCTTTCATGTGGCCGGGCGCGCCGCTTGCGGCAGGGGTGACTATTTGCACTTTGCTGCCATCCCTTAATCTGTCGAGACCATCGGTGACGACGCGTTCACCGACTGCAAGACCGCTGCTGATGGTGGTGAGATCCTGATTGCTCACACCGGTGGTGACTTTGCGCAATGCGACCTTGTCGCTGCTGTCGATCACGTAAACGTAGCTGCCGGGCGCACCGGTCGCAATGGCGGAAGACGGCACCACGATGGCAGCCTTGAGTGTGTCGACCAGCAGCCGCACGTTGATGAACTGATTGGAAAACAGAGTGTTGTGGGGATTGGAAAATTCGGCTTTGAGCATCACGGTGCCGGTGGCGCTATTGATCTGATTGTCTATCGCAATGACTTTCCCGCTGTCGAGCATTTTCGTTCTGCGCTGATCCCATGCCTGTACGGGCAGGTTGGCATGCATGCGTTCGAGAACAGTCGGCAACTGGGTTTGTGCAATGGCAAACAAGGCGGTGATGGGTTGCACCTGCGCGATCGTGACGATGGGTGTTGAAGTGGCAGCGGTGCCGGTGAGTGCGCTGTTGCCCCCGCCGATGGCGCCGCCGGTGCCCAGCATATTGCCGACACTGACCTGCCGCAGTCCGGCGATGCCGGAAATGGGGGAGGTAATGCGGGTCCAGGTAAGCTGCAACTGTGCGTTATCCTGGGCCGCCTTGTCAGCGGCAAGCGTGCCGGTGAGTTGAGCGACCGTCGCACGCTGAGTAGTGACCTGCTGGGCGGAGATGGAATCCTGCGTCAGCAGCGTTTCATAGCGTTGCAGATCGGATTTTGCGCCATCCAGTTGCGCCTGATCACGCATCGTCTGGGCTTTGGCCTGTTCGAGCAGGATCTGGTAGGGTTGGGGATCCAGGGTGGCCAGCACCTGTCCGGCTTTTACGGGTTGACCTTCGCGGAAACTGATACTTTGCAGCAAGCCTGCCACGCGCGGCATGACGTTGACATAGTTGAGCGGGGTGACCGTGCCTTGCGCTTCCAGCCATACCGGCATGGACTGTTGCTGCGCGGTTGCAGCGGCGACCGGTACGGGTTGATTGCCGCCTGGTTTGCCGCCGCCTTCCTTGGCATGGGCTGACGTGAACGTACACATCAGCAGTGCAAAAACCGGGAGTAAGCCGGTCAGTTTGATTGAAGAGTGAGGGCGTGCTGCGTGCTGGAATCGGGATGACATGACTGAGAGTCCGGAATAGCAAATAAGTCGGGATATTATACGGAAGAACGATCCAGCCCATTCAATTGAAACAAACCGTTACAAATTATCTGTAAGTGCCTATTTGCTGCCGAAATTCGCACACTGCAAATCAGCTGTTCCTTAACTTGTTGCTGTCGTGTAGCAAAGTTAAACCTGTTGTACTATCGTCGTATAGTCATGACCTGCCCATATTTCAGTGTTCATCTGACGGAACGTGAAATTGACACATTGTCCGGCATGCAGCTTATCGGTTGCAAGTTCGGCTATGTAGATCCCGAGGCCGGTATCCTGCGTGGCCGTATCCTGAATCGTTTGCCAGCCATCGAGGCCCCAGTGAATGATACCGGGTTCAAATAGGCCAACCAGCAGCGTCTGGCCTGCTTTAATTTCCTGAACCGGCGCCTGAGGCAGCCAGATGGCGTGTTGTATTGCAGGACGCTCGCCCTGATAGCGTTGCCAGGTGGCGTGCGGTCTGTCACAGGCGTGGCCCAGTTGCCGCGAAATCAACAACTTGACGTATTCTGCATGTGCCCACACCAGAGGCATGGCAGACCAGGTCGGACGCCCCGGGTAGAGATTTTTTTCAGGAATGGCGGCAGTGTCCCACACCTGCTCCGGGATCATGCCGCCCGCGCTGCTCATCGCCGCCATGGCGTCCAGCCAGGCAAGCGGATCGTTGCCGGCTGCGAGTTCGTAGTGTCCGCGCTCACCGGTCAGCAGCGGCCATGCCCGGCCGCGCCCCATGCCGTTGAACGCGCTGCCGTCCTGATGTTCGCCGTAACCATCCCCGGTGTAGCGATGCCATGAAGGCCCGCTCGGCGTATCCACTTTCAGCAATGCGTCGATCACCTTGATGGTGTCAAGAATCAGCGGATCATCGGCACGGCGCAGGCCGAATCGTACCAGTTGCAGAAAATCAACACCCACCTGTTCAACGGCTGACAGCGCGGGTTCATACCGTCTGTTTTTGATCGTCAGCACATCGAGTCGTGCGCGTGGAAGCACAGAGGGCGCGTTACGGATGTAATAACCATTTACACCGATCTGATGTGCCAGGTCCGTGTCATAGGCCGCTGTCCAGTCTTCGATATGCGCGTTCCAGTAGTCCGCGAGCGCGAGGGTAAACTCCCGTCCCTGGCTGCCCAGCCATTCTGACCCTTCCACCAGTGCCGCGATACAGATGGACAGGGTAAAGGCATTGATGCCGGAATCTTCTTCCCACCGGTCCTGCTGACTGATCGGGCCGCTACGGGCAATAAAGCCCAGCGCCCCTGTAATCATGGCGGAGACTTCAATGCCTTGCAGTGCATCCTGTCTGGCAAGGCGGGCTGCCAGCAGAACCGGGAAAGCCACTTCGTCAAGTTGCACACCCAGCCAGTAGGGCTTGCCACCCAGCCATTGATTCTGGTACCAGTGACCGTCTGCATGCTGGGTGGCGATGAGATAGCGCAGAATGTCGCGCGCTTCGCTTTCCGCGCCGAGTGACAGCAAGGCGCCCGCACTCTCCACCAGGTCGCGGGGCCATACCAGATGATAGCCGCCGCGTTCGTCGCTGGTGTTGCCCCAGGGAACGCTGAGGCTGGCAACCATCGCGCCCGGATAGCTTTTGTCCTGATGCGTACGCAAGACCATGGCTGAGGTGAAAAACTGCTCACGCAGCGCGTCACTTAAGTCAGATTGAGCGCCCGCCTGTATTTCACAACGTTGATGCCATGCCGACCAGTCAGCGATCTGTTTTTGCCAGGGCTCCTCAAAAGGGCGCAACAGGGCTGATACCGCCAGCGTTGCCGCCGATTCCCGGCTTCCGGCAAACCCCAGCGCCAGCGTTGCCTGACGGGGAAGCTCGCCCATCAGTGCGACATTGCCGGGGCCGGCAGAAGGATATTGCCATTGCATGCGGTCGTGCTGGTCAAAGTCCTGCCAGCCATCGCTGACACCGACATAACCTGCACTGGTACGCGCCCACGCATCTTGCTGGTGATTATCGACTGCCGCCAAGGCGAGTCCGAACGGACCTTGTTCGGCCCACAGCATTTTGCGGCCGCGATAGTCGCCCACAGTGGCCTGATTATCGTGGCCTGTGCCACCCAGATGCGGGGCGAGCAAGGCATAGGGACGCAGGCCGGCATCGCCTGTGAGTTGTACGTCGATCAGCAGCACATCGCGTTGCGCGTCGGGCGTAATGCGTAGCCTGAGTTCAAAGCGCGCATGCTGATGCACGATTTCGATGGCGGGAACGCCCTGTGCCGCCCAGACCAGTTTGTGATTGTCCATGCGTTTGACTTCAGCCCAGAACCCCTGATCGTCTGCCACGATAAAACCCAGGTCGCGAATTTGCGGGATGTCGATGCGCGGGAAGAACACTTCATTGACGATGCCGCCGCCGATGGTAAACCACACCCGGGATGCACCCAGTGAGCAGCCTACGATTTCCTTGGCGCTGCTGCACCAGGTAGGAGAAACACCGGGCCTGCCGGGTGCGTCGTTATTTTGATTCGATTCAGCATTCATTGATTACCCGTGGTGCAAAAAGTTAAGTTTTGGATAGTGTCGGCGTCAGCCAGCTGTTGCCGTCACGCGCGACCAGCAGATCGGCGGATTCCGGCCCCCAGGATCCGGCCACGTAATTGGGGAAATCCGCCGCCGGATTCGCCGCCCATGCATCGAGGACGGGCATCACCTGCCGCCAGGCGGCTTCCACCTGATCGGTGCGCATGAAAAAAGTGGCGTCCCCCTCCATCACATCCCATAACAGGGTCTCGTAGGCTGCCGGAATGTCGATCTGAAATGCTTCGTTATAGCTGAATCGCATGTCGACGGGACGCAGGCGCAGTTGCGATCCGGGTTCCTTGGCCATGAATTTCAGCACGATGCCCTGCTCGGGGTGCATCTGGATGACCAGTCGCGTCGGTTGCGCGTTCAGACCGGCGGAGGCGGGAAAGGCGCGATGCGGCACATCGCGGAAACGGATGGAAATTTCAGAAACCTTGGCGGTGAGGCCCTTGCCGGTGCGCAAATAGAATGGCACGTCCTGCCAGCGCCAGTTATCGACGTACAGCTTGAGGGCCGCGTAAGTTTCCGTGTTGGAATGCGGGTCAACGTTGGGCTCGTTACGATAAGCGATTCGTTTTTCACCGCGTATCCATCCTTCCGCATACTGGCCTCTTGCTGCAAACTGATCCACCGCATCGGGCGGTATCGGGCGCAGCGCATGCAGCACATCGACTTTTTTCCCCCGTATGTCATCGGCGTCGTAGACCACGGGGGGTTCCATGGCAACCAGACACAGCAATTGCAGCAGGTGATTCTGCACCATGTCGCGCAGGGCGCCGGTTTGTTCGTAATAGCTGCCGCGTTTTTCAACGCCCAGCGTTTCCGCGACGGTGATCACGACGTGATCTACATAGCGCCGGTTCCAGATGGGTTCAAAGATCGGGTTTGCGAAACGCATCGCCAGAATATTCTGCACGGTTTCCTTACCCAAAAAATGATCGATGCGAAACAGTTGCCGCTCTTCAAACACGCGGCACAGCACATCGTTGATTTTGTGAAATGATTCAAGGTCGTTGCCGAGCGGTTTTTCCACGACCAGCCGCACACGCTCGCGATCCTGCGCCAGGCAGGCAGCGCCCAGGTTCAGCGCAATGGGGGTGAAAAGCGAAGGCGGTGTGGCAAGGTAGAACACGCGCTCAGCCCGGCAATCCCATGCCGTGTCCTGTGTGTTCAAGGCTTGCGCCAGTTTTTGGAAATCGGCCTGTTCGGTTACGTTGAGTTTGATATGGCGGATCATGCCGGAAAAAGCGAGCCATGCATCTTCGGGAGGCTGCCCTCTGCGCGAATTTTCCGTGACGCCCTGATGATAATGCAGGGCGATTTCCGCATCGCTTCTGTCCGATCGATCAACGGCCAGCAGTAAAAACTGTGCAGGTAAATGTCCGTCGAGGAACAGATTGAACAAGGCAGGGACGACCAGCCGCCAGGACAGGTCGCCGCTGGCGCCAAACAGAATAAACTGAGTAGCCTTCGGGGTGGTAGTCGCATGCATCGTGCCGCTCTCCTTGAAATCCAAAATTCGACACAACATCGCGCCGTGCGTTCCATTTGCGCTGCAGATGAATTCATTTCCCGCTGCCATGTTAGCCGTGCAGACGATAGGCCTCTGTGCTTTACCCAACATAGCGGTGACAGACGCAGATTGAAACAAGCCATTACAAATCACCAGATACTTTACGGGCATCCGGGTTGGGGCAAAAGCTAAGGAACCACTGATTTATTCCTCCGCGGAGCGCGTTGCAGCACCATTGCTTTTCGGTGGAAACGCTACGCTTTTTACACCCTATAAATAACACATAAATTCATGATGTTACGTAACACCAATAAGTAACTGTGACATAGCAAAAAAACAATATGTGTTTCTTGCTACTCAGGGTGCATGACTCCGTCCGGCGATTTGTTGTTTGACGAGATTCAGTGAGCAGGCAATGGCCGCCACATTGAAATCGTACGGTTTGCCGGTATCGTGTATCTGATACACTTGGTCTGTCATGCATCCCGTCCATAAAATTATCCGCACGCACCCGCGTCTGATCGTTGCGATAGCCGCAGGGATTGTTATCGGCTTGATTATGCCAGCGCAGTACGATCCTGTTGTGCGGGCATTAATTGGCTGGAATGCAACGGTCTGGTTGTATCTGGGTTTGATGGGGTGGCTGATGATGCGAGCAAGCCATGTCCGGGTGCGCAGGATTGCCGAGCAGGAGGATCAGAGTGCAGTGGTCATACTGGCGATCATGTCGGTTGCAGCCGTTGTCAGTATGGTCGCGATTATTCTGGAGCTTTCAACCGTCAAGGGTTTGTCTTTAAGTCTTCGCTTTGTGCATTACGGATTCACCGGGGCAACGGTATTGGGTTCATGGTGTCTCGTGGCAACGCTGTTCACCTTTCACTATGCGCATCTTTTTTACCGGTCACCCATGGAACGTCGTGCGCTCAGTTTTCCGGATAAGGAGGAAAATCCGGATTACTGGGATTTTATGTATGTCTCCTTTACCATTGCTGTCGCAGCTCAGACCTCGGATGTGGCCATCATGTCGCGATCAATGCGCAAGACGGTATTGGCGCAATCCATACTCAGCTTCCTGTTCAATGTCGCCATCCTCGGTCTGTCGATCAATATTGCGGCCAGCCTGGTCGGATCATGACATCCATCGTACCCCATCCGTAATGTGACGGTACTTGCAGTACGGGAGTTTACAAATTGATACAAATTAATTGCCGAATTTACATTTGGTGACATTCCCGTTCCTGATAGAAACAGTATGATATCTGTTCGGGGGTAGTGTCGTGAAAATAGTATATTGGAGAATATTATGAGCTCAGTTGGTAGTATTTCAGGTACAAATAACTTGTCTTATCTGCAACCCACCACCAGCGCCCCGCAGCGCACCGGCGGTGATTCGGACGGGGATGGCGACAGCAGCAAAGGCGGCGTGGGCAAATCAAATTTTATGAGTGCCATTTCTCAGGCGCTAGGTCAAAGCCTGTCGAGCAGTTCGTCTGCGACTTCGACTACTTCCAGCACGACAACATCTGCCACTGCTCAGGACCCGCAAGCTGCGCTGCAGGGATTCCTGCAAAATCTGTTTTCATCTCTTGGTCAGGCAGGCGGCGCGGGTCAGACAAGTCAGACGGGTGATAATGACAGTGGTCAGTCTGTAAACGGTGTTGGTAACGCGGCGGGCGCTCAGGGTTCGAATCTGGCGGCAAGTCTGCAAAGTCTGTTGCAACAGTTGTCTGCCAATAATCCGACTGCTAGTACGGCGGGCGGCAGCAGCGCATCGGGCACCAGCAATTCGCTGGGCAATCTGGATTCCAGTTTTCAGAATCTGATCAGTTCAATCAATGCATCGCAGCAAGGTCAGGCTGCGCCGGCGGCGACACCGACATTGCAGTCCTTTTTGCAGAATCTGATGCAGAATATAGGCAGCGGCCAAAATGTCAGCGGTACTCTGGTCAGCACCACGGCCTGACCCATTAGATCGCCGGGCTCGCCCCGGCGTAAGCTGAAGACCGACGCAGCGGTATGACGGTACATCACGAAGTCTGCGCGGGTTAACTGCATGAAATTTGCAATTGCGACAAATGATGCCTATCAGGGTGTTCTGGAAGCTTTTCTGGCGGCCGGATGGCAACTGGAAAAGCTTTTTGTTTCACCTGAAAACTGGATGTACAGCAACCAGCAGTTGAGCGCGCGCGCGCTGGAACTAGGCGCGGCGGTTCAATGCTCACCGGTAAGCCAGGATGATCTGGCGGCATTGCGGGTGCGGGGTTGTGAAACACTGATCGTGTCCAGTTATCAGTGGAAAATTCCCGAATGGCGTGAACATATCCGCTATGCCGTCAATTTCCATCCTTCTCCGCTACCGGAGGCACGTGGTCCTTATCCGCTGGTCAGGGCCATCCTGGAAGCGCGTTCAAGCTGGGCCGTGACTTGCCATCAGATCAGTGAAAAATTCGATCAGGGAGATATGCTCGCTGCGGAGCACTTTCCTGTCGATTCAGACGAAAATCATGAAACTTTGCTGCTGAAAATTCAGATGGCATCAGCCCGGCTGGCCACACAACTGGCCGGAGAGTTGGCACTGATGTGGCAAACACCGATTCCTCAGGGCGCGGGCAGTTACTGGCCCAGATGGACTGAGCAGGATCGTGTGATCGATTTTAACCGGCCGGTTGATCTCATCATGCGTCAGGTGCGCGCGTTCGGCGATCTGGAGTGTCTGGCGACGATCAACAATGTGACAATTTATATACACCGTGCCAAAGGCTGGATCGGGGCGCATGCCGCACGTCCCGGCGCAGTGATACATGCGAATAACCTGGCTTTGCTGGTTGCGGCTTCCGACGGTTTTATCGCCATTACCGGATGGAGCCTTAATCCGCCCGGGGCAGTTTTCTCAAACTTGCGGCGTTAAAAACGGTTTTTTAATCAGCCCGCTTGTACGAAGTCCGGAAGGTGGCATCTGCCGAATGATGTAGAATGTTCCTTCGTGCATGCCAGATAATTAATTCAAGGTGCGCAGATAGTGCGGTTCGCGAAATGATTGAAGTTTGATCACGCTTTGAAATCCTCAAGAGAGCGGAGCAGTTAACTTGGCAACGGTCAGTAAAATATCGGATAAATGGGTACTCGTCATTGACGATATGGAAAGCATGCGCGCTCAGCTGCGCATGTCCTTGTCGAACTCAGGTTTTGCCAAATTGCACGTGGTATCCAGCATCAAAGAAGCGCTGGAACGTATGTCCGCCAATCAATATGACGTCATTTTGTGCGATTACGCGTTGGGGGACAGTACCAACGGTCAGCAATTTCTCGAATATCTGCGCACCAATGATTTGATCAGGCGCAATGCAATTTTTGTCATGATCACCGCCGAACAGTCCTATGCAAGGGTGGTGGCCGCTTCCGAGTGTGCGCCGGATGATTATTTGCTCAAACCGTTTACCGCTGCGCAGTTCAATATTCGATTGGAAAAACTGCTGGAAAGGCAGGCCTATTTTGCTGCTATCGATCAGGCCGCTGATAAGAAAAGCTGGGCTAATATGATCAGCGAGTGCGATAAACGAATTGCCGGGCGCGACAAATATTTCTTCGATCTGTGCAAGATCAAGGGTATTGCGCTGGTGAGGGATAACCGGGTGCAGCAGGCCGCTGATTTTTATCGCGAATTGCTGGTGATGCGCCCGCTGGCTTGGGCGAAACTGGGGCTGGCGCGTGCGCTGGCAAGACTGGATGACAAGGTCGAGGCGGAACGTCTGGTACAGGAAATCTTGCAGGAAACGCCCCAGTTTATGGCGGCTTATGATTTTCTGGGTAAATTGAAGACGGAATCCGGCGATAACAATGCGGCGCTGGCGGTGTTGCTGAAAGCCCGCGAAATTGCCCCCGGTACCATGAATCGCATACGCGAGTTGAGTGCGCTGGCCGTGAGTAGCGGGCAGCCTGAAATCGCTGAAAACGTGATGCGCGAGACCTTGATGCAGCATAAACACTCGCCGGTAAGGCAGGCCAATGATTACGTGGTTTTGTCCAGAGCGCTGGTGGATCAGGGGAAGACGCAGGACGCGCTGGTCGTTGTGCAGGACGCAAAAAAAAGCTTTACTGATAGTCAGAGCCAGGTAGCGCTAGCTGTTAACGAATGCAGCGTACATCGCGCAGCCGGCAATGATGAGCTGGCGAATAGCGCCCTGGAACGTGCCATGAAAGATGCGGCTCCGGAAAGCTGTTCAGCGGAACTGCTGGTTGAGATGGCAGATGCCTGTTTTGCGCTGGGCAAGGCGGAAGAAGCGACGAAGCTGCTGCAACAGGCCGTGCAGAATAACCATGAAGATGCGGGCATAAAAGACAAGGTGCATGCGGTGCTGATTGCGGCCGGTCGGGATGCGTCGGAAGCGACGGCGTTGATCGAAGCCAGTGCGGGAGAAGTGATCAAGCTGAATAACGAGGGGGTACGGCGCGCGCAGTCAGGACAACTGGCCGAGGCGATCACCCTGCTGAGTGATGCGGCCACCCGTTTGCCAAATAACGTGCAGATACTGGGCAATGCGGCGCTGGTGATTGCGTTGGATCTGGTGCGTAACGGCAAAGATGCGCAAAAAATGCATGCCTGTCGCACTTATCGCGAATCGCTGCTCAAAAAAGCCCCCGGGCACCCCAAGCTTGAACAAATCGACGCCATGCTCAGGCAGTTGAAAGCCTGACGATTGCCCTAAGTTATGGATGATCTGTATACCGTCGTGATGCATGATGTCAAAAACCAGCTTGCCGAGCTGGCGCAGCGTTTGCGGGAGCGGGGGGATGCACAGCAGGAGATGAGCATCGCGATGAATGCGTCGCGCCGTCTGACCGAGATGTTGCTGCTGCAAAGAGATGAGAGTGAGCAGTTGTGGGTGTATGCAGATTCGGTAAATCCGGCCGATTTTTTGGAGATACTGGCCTCGGAATATAGCGAACTGTTCCCCGCCATCGCCATTCATGTCGATGTGGCACACGCGCCTGCCTGTGCTTTTTTTGATGAAACGCTGGTGCGCATGGCGTTGGGTAACGCACTGCATAATGCCTGCCGTTATGCGCGTGCACAGATTCAGCTGCTGGCATTTGAACGACATGGCATGCTGGTTTTGCAGGTCGGTGATGACGGACCGGGCTTTACGGAAAACCTCTTATCAACGGGCGGCAAGATACCGGCTGCGGCAAGCGCCAGCGGTACCGGGCTGGGCCTCTATCTGGCCCATAAAATCGCCGCTTTGCATACGCTGCAAGGGCAACACGGTTATATCGAGCTGAGTAACGCGCCCGGCGGGCAGTTTCGTATGATTTTGCCCTGACAGATTTTTACGGTTTGTCGGTTTTAGGCGCGGCTTTTGCCCTGGGTTTTGCGGCGGCTTTGGGTTTGGCCGCTGCATTCGGCTTTGCCGCAGCCTTCGTTACTGCCGCGGCTTTGGGTTTCGCAGCCGCTTTGGGTTTCGCAGCCGCTTTGGGTGCGGCCTTGGCGGCTGATTTTCTCGCCGGTTTGGCTTTATCACCTTTTGCGGCCTTGGCCGCAATCAGTTCCAGGGCTTCTTCCAGCGTAATTTCATCGACCGAGACATCCTTGGGCAGCGTGGCATTGACCTTGCCATGGCGTGCATAAGGGCCGTAACGGCCGCTGCATATTTCCACCGAGGCCTTGTCGTCAGGATGGTCGCCCAGCGTGCGCAGGATGGTGCTGTTATCCTTGGCCTGCGCGAGCAGTTCCACTGCACGGGACAGATTGATGTCAAAGATACTGTCGGCGCGCGGGATGGACTTGAATTTACCATCGTGCCCGATGTAAGGGCCGAAGCGGCCGATATTGACGATAACTTTCTTGTTTGTTTCAGGGTGTAAACCCAGATCACGCGGCAGGGACAGCAATTTCAGGGCACTGGCCAGATCGGCCCCCTCTACGGGCATTTCCTTAGGCCAGGAAACACGCTTGGGCTTGGTTTTTTCACCTTCGATGACTTCGCCCAGTTGTACGTAATGACCGTACGGACCGCGCAGCAGCAGTACCGCCTGTGCGGTGTCAGGATGCACACCCAGCTCGACGCGCACTTCCTCCTGCGTCTCGCCGCCCACGCTGCGCTTATACTTGCATTCCGGGTAATTGGTACAGCTGATGAAGCTGCCGTAGCGGCTCAGCTTCTTGGCCAGCGGCTTGCCGCATTCCGGGCAGGCTTCGTCCAGCAGTTCCTGCGGACGTTCGATATTGGTTTTTTCCTTGATCAGTCCGGAAAATCCTTTCCAGAACTCATCCAGCACGCCGACCCAGTCGCGTTTACCGTCGGACACATCATCCAGTTCATCTTCAAGGGAGGCGGTGAAGTTGTAATCCACATAGCGCGTGAAGTGATCGGTGAGGAAACGCGTGACCACGCGCCCCACATCGGTCGGCACGAAGCGCTTTTTGTCCAGCAGCGCGTATTCGCGGGTTTGCAGCGTGGAAATGATGGTGGCATAGGTGGACGGGCGACCGATGCCGTATTCTTCCAGCGTCTTGACCAGGCTCGCCTCGGTAAAACGCGGCGGCGGCTGGGTGAAGTGCTGTTCGCCATACAGCTTGTCGACCGGCAGGGTGTCGCCTTCGGCCAGCGGCGGCAGGCGGCTGCCCTGCTCTTCTTCGGCATCGTCCACATCTTCCATGTAAACGCTGATAAAGCCGGGGAAGACCAGCACCTGACCGTTAGCTCTGAACAGGGTGTCGTCACCGCCCAGCCGGATGTCTGCGCTGACCGTGTCATAACGCGCAGGCGTCATCTGGCAGGCGAGCGTGCGTTTCCAGATCATTTCATACAAACGCGCCTGGTCGACGCTTAAACGGTCTCGCAAACTGTCGGGGGTGCGCAGAATTGAAGTCGGGCGTATCGCTTCGTGGGATTCCTGTGCGTTTTTGGTTTTGCTCTTGTAGACGGGCGGTGCCCCCGGCAAATAGTCGCCTGAAAAATTGCTGGTGATGTAATCGCGGATTTCGGCAACGGCTTCATTCGCCAGACTGACCGAGTCGGTACGCATATAGGAAATCAGACCGACGGTCTGACCGCCGATGTCGACCCCTTCATACAGCGTCTGTGCGGTGCGCATGGCACGCTCGGTCGACATGCCAAGTTTGCGCACGGCCTCCTGTTGCAGGGTGGAGGTCGTGAACGGCGCGGCGGCATAACGCTGCTTGGCTTTCTTTTCGACACGCACGACTTTAGGCGGCAGTTTCGCGTCATGCAACTTTGCAAAAATAGCATCGTACTCGGCCTGGCTGCCGATGGACAGCTGTTCGAGTTTCTTGCCCTGATACTGGAACAAGCGGGCTGAAAAAGGCTGGTGATCCTTATGACTGTCCAGATGGACGGTCCAGTATTCCTGGCTGGTGAACGCTTCAATCTGTTGTTCGCGCTCGACGATCAGGCGCAAGGCGGGGCTTTGTACGCGGCCGGCAGATAAGCCCGGACGTATTTTGCGCCACAACAGCGGCGACAGATTAAAGCCGACCAGATAGTCGAGTGCGCGACGCGCCTGTTGCGCATTGACCAGCGGCATCGCGATTTCACGCGGATTGGCAACGGCTTCCCGTACCGCGGACTGGGTGATTTCATAAAAAACCACGCGTTTCATGTTCTTGCTTTTAAAACCGCGCCGCGCTTTGAGCAGTTCGGCGATATGCCAGGCAATCGCCTCTCCTTCGCGGTCCGGATCGGGCGCCAGCAGGATGTTGTCGGCGGTGGCCGCCGCCTTGGCAATCGCATCCATATGTTTGCTGTTGCGGGCGATGGTTTCGTAACTCATGGCAAAACCGTTTTCGGTATCGACCGCGCCGCTCTTGGGGATGAGATCGCGCACATGTCCGTAGGAGGCAAGCACCTCGTAGTCATTACCCAGATATTTCTTGAGGGTCTTGGCTTTGGCCGGAGACTCTACGATCAGAAGATTAATTGCCATGCGTTTAGTGTAATTGAGTGGATTGAATGGGAACCAGCAACTCTTCGATCAGCAGCGGGCTGAGATCCTGATGGCGATCCCACAGCACGATGAGCATGATGAGTTTGAGCTTGTCCAGTCCCAAATCCTTTTGTTGCAGGGCCAGCGCGCGGTCGATGATGATTTCGCGTTCGACGGCGGAAATCATGTTCTGCTGTTCGGCAAACAATAAAAACTGACGCGCTTCATTGCTCAGACGTTCAAACTCCAGCCCGGCATAAAAACGCATCCCTGACTGATTCAGGGCATCAGGATAGCTGTCGGCATTTTGCAGGCGTAAGGCGGAGAGCCAGGATAAGGCCTCGTCGATGTCTTCGCCTTCGAAACCGGCAGCAAAAAGTTTACGCGATAGCTTATCCGGCGCGGGGTAGCTGCCCGCGTCGATATAGCTTTCAAACAAATACATCAGGATTTCAAACATAGTTTCGCTTAAGTTTAGTGTAGGCGTTGGAACAGTCCGCCTGGAAGCGTCGCAATGCGTCCTTCCAGTTCCAGCGTTAATAGCATGGCGGATAGCTGGCTAACCGTCAAGCCGCTGCGCATACTAAGTGTATCCATGCTTACCGGATCGAAGCCGATCTGCGTCAGCAAGCCTGCGTCTTGCGTCGGCTCATTTTGCGGTGTTTCAGGCACGGGAGCGGCAAGCTGTCCGGTCAGTTCTTCGAGTATGTCCTGTGCGGTTTCGACCAGTTTTGCGCCTTGCTTGATCAGCTTGTGGCAGCCCCGGCTTTGCGGCGTATGTATCGAACCGGGAATGGCAAAGACGTCCCTGCCCTGCTCCATGGCTTGCCTTGCGGTAATCAGCGAGCCGCTCTGCTGTGATGCTTCCACCACCAGGCAGCCAACGCTCATGCCGCTGATGATGCGGTTGCGGCGCGGGAAGTTGCTGCCGATGGGCGGCGTACCGAGCGGAAATTCTGAAATCAGCGTGCCGGTTTTGGCAAGCTGATGTGCCAGATCGCGATTGGCGGCAGGATAAACCTTGTCCAGACCGGTTCCGACCACCGCAATGCTGCTGCCCTGCCCTTGTAATGCGCCGCGATGCGCGGCGGCGTCTATGCCGTGGGCCATGCCGCTGACGATGCACAAGCCGCTGTCGCTCAAGGCGTGGGCAAATTGCTCGGCATTGCCGATTCCCTGCGGCGTGGCATTGCGGCTGCCGACGATGGCGAAAGCGGTGGCGTTTAATAAATCAGTTCGCCCTTTGACGTAGAGCAACAGTGGCGGGTCGGCAATGTTGAGCAGCGCCTTTGGGTAGTCGGGATCGCCCAGTGTAACAATGCGATTTTGCGCATCGTCCAGCCAGACTAAGGTGGGGGCGAGTTGCTCATCCGCGATGCCCCGGTTGATATTGGATGCGACATCCGGTTTTACCCAGGATCTGAGGGCGCTTGCCGGCGCGGCCAGAACCGCTTCGGGCGAACCGAACGCTTTGAGCAGATGGCGCGCACCCTCGCCGCCCAGGCCGTTGATCAGGCTGAGCGTGAGCCACGCCTTGAGTGCATCATCAATCACCATGTTTTGCGGCCCGCCGGTGCATGGATGTGGCACTGTTCATGGCGGCCTTCCCTGAGGCGGTTTACTCAGGGGGTCGCGGCTTTGTCCAGCAGTTGCAAAGGCTGATCGGCTTGCATCACCAGGCCATAGGATACTTTGTCGAAGACCCTGAATATGAACACCAGACCATAGCGTACGTCAGGCAGGCCAAGGTACTTACCCGCATCCTTGATCACGCGGCCTTTGCTGAACAGCGCCAGCACATGGCCGTTCTCCAGTCCGTCGCGCTTACCCTTGTTGAGTGTGATCACGCTATTTTGACCACCCTGAGAGACGCCGTCATAAATGGAAATGACGGTGGCATTGATCTTGCTGTCCGGTGCGCGCGGCAGATAGTTGGGTGCGGTTGCTGCGGTGGTGGCGACCAGCCGGTCACCGATGTTGATTTCCCGCTTTGCATTGGTCACGATGACGGTGCTGACATCGGCAAATTTGGTGACATTCACATCCCCCAGATAGATGGCTTCATAACCCAGAATTTCATGGGTATCCGGGTCGGTGAAGGTTTGTCCGGGACGGTATACCTGCCATTTTTTCCCCTGGTTTTCAGTCAGGCCTTTTGCGTAGACCATATCTCCCGTGCCGACAATGACACGATTTTCCGGCAAGCCGATCAGCGTCGGGCCGCCCGCCAGCAAAGCCTCATCGACCACCAACGGCTGGCTCAGGAAGGGTTCGATAGCCTTGGAGGGAATGCTGTGTATGGCGTTTTGCGTGCTGGCTTCTGAGCGAACCTCCGGGGAGAGCTTAACAACGTCGTTTGCAGGCTGCCCGCCTATGCTTAACGTGCCATGCGCACGATCCAGCGCGACGGTTTGTCCGGGATAAATCCAGTGCGGATCTTTGATAATGTCCTTGTTCATGCCCCAGATGTAAGGCCATCTCCAGGGATCCTTGAAAAACTTGCCCGAGATGTCCCAAAGGGTGTCACCTTTGACGACAATATATTGATCCGGCGCATCGCTGCGTATTTGGGGTGCCTCTAAAGTTTGGCCGGCAAAAGCCAGGACAGGCAATAAAAAGCAAAACAGCGATATAATCTTGCGCATGAGAAGTCCCGAAAGAGTCAGTGACAAAGGCGCACGGCATACCGTGGCGCGCTAAATTCTGCATCCAGACAATTAAATTAGCAAGCATTATGGCAATCTTACAAATTTTACAGTACCCCGACGAGCGTCTGCATACCATCGCCAAAAAGGTGGTGCAGGTTGACGACACCACACGCAAATTAGTGCGAGACATGGCGGAAACCATGTATGCTGCACCGGGCGTTGGCCTGGCGGCGACCCAGGTGGATGTGCATGAGCAGGTCATTGTGGTGGATATATCCGAGGCCCGCGATGAACTGCGGGTGTTCATCAATCCGGAAATATTAAGTGCGAGCGGCGATTCGGAAGGCGAGGAAGGCTGTTTGTCCGTGCCGGGAATTTATGAAACCGTGCATCGCGCAAGCCGTGTGACGGTACGGGCGCTCAATGAACGGGGTGAAACCTTTACACTGCAAGCGGAAGGCTTTTTGGCAGTGTGTATTCAGCACGAAATGGATCATTTGAAAGGCCGTGTCTTTGTCGAATACCTGTCGCAACTCAAACAAACGCGACTTCGCGCCAAGCTTAAAAAGCGCAGGCGTGAAGCCATGTAGACGATCGTGAAAATAATTTTTGCCGGTACCCCGCACTTTGCAGCCAGCGCGCTCGACGCCTTGCTCAAGGCGCATGAAATCGTTGCCGTGTTGACGCAGCCGGACCGCCCCTCCGGGCGCGGCATGCAACTCAATCCCAGCCCGGTCAAACAGCGTGCGCTGCAACACGGATTAAGTGTGTTACAACCTGAGAGTCTGAAGACAGAGCAGGCTCAACAGCAGATCGCAGCGCTCAAGGCGGACGTGATGGTGGTGGCCGCCTACGGGCTGATCCTGCCCAAAGCGGTGCTGGCGCTACCGCGTTACGGATGCCTGAATATCCATGCGTCCTTGCTGCCGCGCTGGCGAGGGGCGGCACCGATACAGCGGGCGATTCTGGCGGGGGACCCTGAGACCGGGATCACCATCATGCAGATGGATGTGGGGTTGGATACCGGCGATATGCTGCTCTGCCATGCCTGTCCAATCGCGGACGATGATAACGCGCAGACGCTGCACGATAAACTGGCTGCGCTGGGGGCGTCCAGCATAGTTGAGGCTTTGCAGCAGCTCGAACAGAGTGGATTTGCGCCCGTTGCCCAGGACAATGCGGCAGCGTGTTATGCGGCCAAATTGCTCAAAAGCGAAGCGCAGATCGACTGGCGGCAGGATGCGGCACAGATTGCGCGGGCGGTGCGCGCCTATAATCCTTTCCCGGTGTGTCAGGCTACGCTGCATGCGGTTGTGCTGAAAATCTGGCAGGCTGAGGTTTGTCCGGAACAGCCGGGCAAACCGGGCGAGGTGCTGGCCGTGGACAAGACGGGTATTGTGGTGGCCTGCGGCAAAGGCGCATTGCGCCTGACCGTGCTGCAACGACCCGGCGGTAAAGCACAACCTGCCGCGCAATTGATACAGGCCATGCCGGTCAAGGTCGGCGAATTTTTCGGTTCCCTACATGCATAACATACAATTGGCAGCAACCCAGATCGTTCAGCAAGTGCTGGTGGACGGTCGCAATCTCAATCAGGTGCTGGATGAGTCGCTGCGCAGAAAATCGGTCTGGACGCCCGCACAGCGTGCCGCCTTGCAGGATTTGAGTTACGGCACTTTGCGCTTTTACGGTCAGTTGAATGCCATCCTTGATCTGTTGCTGCACAAGCACATGACGGATAACCGCATTACCTATTTGCTGCTGGTGGCCTTGTATCAGCTGCAATACAGCAAAGCGGCGCCGCATGCGGTGGTGGATCATGCGGTGCGTTCGGCCGACATTCTGAACCCCAAGATCAGGGGGCTGGTGAATGCGATACTGCGTAACTTTCTGCGCGATCAGGCCGGCTTGCTGGCGCAGGCTGCATTAAAGCCGGAAGGTCGCTACAGCCATCCTGTGTGGTGGATCGATGAGCTAAGAGCACAATACGGTGAGGGTGCTACCGCGGTACTTGAGGCCGGTAACGGCCATCCGCCGATGACGCTGCGCGTTAATCAGCGGCGCGGCACAGCGGTTGACTATATGGCGAAGCTGGCAGAGCAGGATATTGCAGCGCACTTGATTGAGCCGGATGCGCTGCAACTGGAAAAACCGCTATCCGTTGATAAATTACCCGGTTTTTTTGACGGCCGGGTGTCGGTGCAGGATGCCGGCGCGCAGTATGCGGCACGCCTGCTGGATGTAAAGGACGGCATGCGCGTGCTGGATGCCTGCGCGGCGCCGGGCGGAAAGACGGCGCACATACTGGAGCTGGCTGATGTCGAGATGCTGGCGCTGGACAAGGACGAAAAGCGTCTGCTGCGCGTGGCCGAGAACTTGCAGCGGCTGGGTTTGGCTGCGACGTTAACATGCGGGGATGCCGCCCATCCGGCCGACTGGTGGGATGGACGTCCATTCGCGCGTATTCTGGCGGATGTGCCCTGCTCCGCGACCGGCGTGGTGCGCCGTCATCCGGATATAAAATGGCTGCGCAGGAAAAAAGACATTGCGTCTTTTGCTGCACAGCAGGCTGACATTCTGCATGCTTTGTGGCCGCTGCTGGCGATCGATGGTTTGTTGCTGTATGCCACCTGTTCAGTGTTTAAACAGGAAAATCAGGATGTTGTTGATAAATTTCTGCAGCAGACGCCGGCGGCGCGCCAGATGAGTTTGCCGGTTGACCAATTGTTACCAACGGATCAGCATGACGGGTTCTACTATGCCTTGTTACAAAAAACTGCTTAAAGCCCTGTTGCTGGTCAGCCTCTGGTTTGCGGCGGCGTCGCATGCCGAGGGTATCGCTGTGAATAAGGCCGAGATGCGGCAGTCTGAGGAGGGTTATCAGCTGGTTGCAGACTTTGATGTCAATCTAAATTATGTGGTGCAGCAGACCTTGTCGCTGGGCATCCCGCTTTATTTTGTCGGCGAATTTTCGCTGACACGCTCGCGCTGGTACTGGCTGGATGAACAGGTATTTCAAAGCGACCAAACCGTAAAGCTGTCCTATAACGTGCTGACCCGACAATACCGTATTTCACGAGGCGCATTGTTCCAGAACTTCGCGAATCTTGACGAAATGATGCGCATACTGGACCGGCAAAATTCGAGCTATATTCCGGCGGATGTGATGAAAAAGGACGGAACATATATCGCCGAGGTGCGCCTGCGCCTGGATACCAAACAACTGCCTAAACTGATGCAGGTGAACGTACTGACCAGCAAGGACTGGGATTTTGATTCGGGCTGGTATCGCTGGGTGATACGCCCTGCGGACGTGCGCAACGCAGGCCGGGCGGAGTGAGTGCGTCTTGAAATACCTCATTATTCTGAGCGTGATCGCAGGGACCGCCCTGCTGTATCTGTTGTCCAGCAACAGCGTGAATACCGAAGTATTCTCGATGAATTACTACAGTCTGCTGGCGATGATGGGTTTGCTGGCGACCGGCTTGCTTGGGCTGGTGGGTTATCAGATATGGCGCTTGCGCGAAAAACTGAAAAACAAGGTGTTTGGCGCCAAGTTGACATTGCGCCTGGTGTTATTTTTTACCCTGATCGCGGTGTTGCCCGGCATACTGGTTTATGCGGTATCCGTCAATTTTCTGTCGAAGAGCATCGAATCCTGGTTTGATGTGCGCGTTGAGAAAGCGCTGGAAGGCGGTCTGAATCTGGGCAAAAGCAGCCTGGATAACAGTCTGAAGGAATTGACCAAGAAAACCCAGTTCGTCGCGCTGCTGTTTTCGGAAAAAAACCCGGAACAATTCCAGAATGCGCTGACCCAGTTGATCGATGAAGGGGCGGCTCAGGAGACCGCGCTGTTTGATACGCATGGCCGGATGATTGCCTTTGCCGCCATTGATAATGTGTTACTGCCCGATATTCCCGGGGATGCACTGATCAAGCAGGTGCTTGAAAAAGGTCAGTATGCGGCGATTGAAGAATTGCCAAATAAATCGATGGGGCTGAGGGTGCTGGCGCTGGTGGGGACCAATAGTTATTCGGGCGAGGGATATATATTGCAATTTAATCAGCCTGTACCCAAGCAGGTTGAAGCGGATGCGGAAACGGTACAGTCGGTCTATCGCGATTATCAGGAGTTGACACTGTCACGGCTGGGTTTGAAACGGCTGTATGGCATTACCCTGACATTGTCGTTGCTGGTTGTGCTGCTGACGGCCATTTCGGCCGCGTTTTTCATCAGTGAGCGACTCGGCTCGTCGCTGGAAGCGTTAGCCGAAGGCACCCGGGCGGTTGCACAGGGCGATTTTACCGGTCGGCATCCCATCCGCAGCAGTGATGAACTGGGCGCCCTGACGGGCCTGTTCAACCAGATGACGCAGCAGCTGGCGGACGCCAAGCGTGCCAGTGAACAGCAAAGGCTGGAGGTCGAGGGTGCCAAGGGTTATCTGGAAAGTGTATTGACGCACCTCTCCTCCGGGGTGCTGGCGCTGGACGGCGAGTTCCGTCTGCGCTCGGTGAATACCAGTGCGGCGCATATTCTGGGCGCGCCCTTGCAGGAAATGCAGCGTATGACCTTGCAGCAGATTGCAGAAAAATATAATTTGCTGACGACGTTTTGTCAGAGCATTACGTCCGCATTTGCAGAAACCAGCAACGGGGAATGGCAGCGTCAGATCGAGCGGATAAGCCGTAATGGTATGCAGATTCTGTTGATACGCGGCACGCGATTGCCGCTGGGTGCGGATGCGGGATTTGTGGTGGTTTTTGATGACATCAGTCACTTGCTGCAAGCAGAACGTCAGTCGGCCTGGGGTGAGGTGGCTCGCCGTCTGGCGCATGAAATCAGAAATCCCCTCACGCCGATTCAGCTGTCTGCAGAACGGCTGCAACACAAGCTGAGCGCAAAGCTGGATGAGGCCGATGCGAAATTATTGCAGCGCGCCACGCAAACCATTGTCAGTCAGGTTTCGGCGATGAAAAATATGGTTAGCGATTTTGCTGATTATGCGCGCGGCCCGGTACTGAAGCTGACGCGGCTGGATCTGCACCGGTTGATCAAGGAGGTGCTGGGACTGTATGAAGCAAACAGCGTGCCGATTTCGCTGAAGTTAAGTGAAGGTCGCGCCGAAATCAGCGGGGATGCAACGCGTTTGCGCCAGGTGCTGCATAATTTATTGCAGAATTCTCAGGATGCGCTGGCAGGCGTGGCGATGCCACGCATCACCCTGAGCAGCGAAATTGTACAGGATGAGATTCATCTGCGCGTGCTGGATAATGGCAGTGGCTTTTCCGAGACCGCCCTGTCTCGGGTGTTCGAACCGTACATGACAACAAAAACCAAGGGGACGGGTTTGGGGCTGGCAATCGTGAAAAAAATCATCGAGGAGCATGGTGGTCGGATCAGTGTGGAAAATCATGTAAACGGCGGAGCCTGTGTCAATATCGCGCTGCCGTTGAACAAGGAGATAGAAGCGTGAGTAAGCAGATTCTGGTGGTGGACGATGAGGTGGGAATACGCGAGTTGCTGGCAGAGATATTATTCGATGAGGGCTATCAGGTTGCGCTCGCCGAAAATGCCGAGCAGGCACGCGCTTACCGGTTTGAACAGGAGCCGGATCTGGTGTTGTTGGATATCTGGATGCCGGACACGGATGGCGTGACGCTGCTCAAAGAATGGGTCGAGCAGGATCTGCTGACCATGCCGGTGGTGATGATGTCAGGTCACGGTACGATCGAAACCGCAGTTGAAGCCACGCGCATCGGCGCGGTGGATTTCCTGGAAAAGCCGATCTCGCTGCAAAAATTGCTGGGCACTGTGGTGCGGGCGCTCAAGGCGGGCGCGCCCAGATTGCAACGAACGGTTGTTGAGCTGGTACAAGACATGGTAATCGAGGTTGGCGGAGAGACCCGGAGTTTTCCCGCCTACATGGATTTGCCCCTGCGCGAAGCGCACGAGCATTTTGATGCGGCCTATTTTGAGTACCATTTGCAAAAAGAAGCCGGCAATGTATCGCGTGTGGCGGAAAAAGCCGGTATTGAGCGCACGCATCTGTATCGCAAACTGAAACAACTGGGCATTAAAGCGGCAAAAAAAGGCGGCGAAAATGACGCATAGCGCCGCGCAGGGATTGCTGTAAAAAAGCTTAATTTGGCAAGCAGGTTGATGTATTTCGGGGTGTGCGGCATAATTCCGCTAATTAACAATTTGGCATTAAACATAAACCCATCCTGATGGATGTTTCGGAGGAGTCAGTCAATGACAGCAAATCGTAGCATTACCCCACCAAAATTCAATGATATAACCGGAGCGATCCGCATGCTGGCCGTCGATGCGGTGCAGAAAGCAAACTCCGGCCATCCGGGCGCGCCGATGGGCATGGCTGAAATCGCTGACGTATTGTGGAACCGTCATCTGCGTCACAATCCGGCTAACCCGAAGTGGCCCGGTCGTGATCGCTTCATGATGTCCAACGGCCACGGCTCCATGCTGGTGTATGCGTTACTGCACCTGTCCGGTTACGATCTGCCGATCGACGAATTGAAGCGTTTCCGTCAGATGCACTCCAAGACCCCGGGTCATCCTGAATACGGTTATACCGCCGGCGTGGAAACCACTGGCGGTCCGCTGGGTCAGGGTATCACCAACGCGGTGGGCATGGCGATGGCGGAAAAACTGCTTGCGGCAGAATTCAACAAGCCCGGTCACGAGATTGTCGACCATCATACCTACGTGTTCATGGGTGATGGCTGCATGATGGAAGGCATTTCGCATGAAGCCTGTGCGCTCGCCGGCACCTGGGGTCTGGGCAAGCTGATGGCGTTCTGGGATGACAATGAAATCTCCATCGACGGCCACACCAACGGCTGGTTCACCGACGATACCGCGAAGCGCTTCGAAGCCTACGGCTGGCACGTGGTAGCCGATGTTCAGGGTCATGATCCTGAAGCCATCGATGCGGCGATCCGTGCGGGTCACGCGGTGACGGACAAGCCGACGCTGATTTGCTGCAAGACCATCATCGGTGCAGGTTCTCCCAACAAGGAAGGTACCCACGACGTGCATGGCGCAGCATTGGGCGATGCGGAAGTGGCCGCAACCCGCGCACATATCGGCTGGAATTATCCTCCGTTTGAAATCCCGACGCATGTGTACGAAGCATGGGATGCGCGCACCAAGGGCGCAGGGCTTGAAAAACTGTGGAACAATAATTTCGCGGAATACCGCGCAGCTTTCCCCGCTGAAGCGGCTGAGTTCGAGCGCCGTACCAAGGGCGAGTTGCCTGCCAACTGGGCTGCACATGCTGCCGCTGCGATTGCACAGATCAACGAAAAGGGCGAAACCATCGCGACCCGCAAGGCATCACAGAACGCGATTAATGCACTGGCGCCTGCACTGCCTGAATTCCTGGGCGGTTCGGCTGATCTTACCGGTTCCAACCTGACCAACTGGACAGGTTGCAAGCATGTACACGGCAAGACCACCGGCAACTACATCAGCTACGGCGTGCGTGAATTCGGCATGTCGCACATCATGAACGGCATGGCCTTGCATGGCGGCTTGCTGCCCTTCGGCGGCACCTTCCTGATGTTCTCGGAATATGCGCGTAACGCGTTGCGCATGGCGGCACTGATGAAGCAGCGCGTGATTTTTGTTTACACGCATGACTCCATCGGTCTGGGCGAAGACGGCCCGACGCATCAGCCTGTTGAACAGACTGCGACCTTGCGCCACATCCCCAACATGGAAACCTGGCGTCCGTGCGATACCGTCGAATCCATTGTGTGCTGGGTTGCCGCGGTTGAGCGCAATGATGGCCCTTCCAGCCTGATCTTCAGCCGTCAGAATCTGGCTTTCCAGAAGCGCGATGCGGCGCAGATCGCCAACATCCGCAAGGGTGCTTACATTCTGTCGGAAGCCGCAGGCGGCAAGCCACAGGCTGTGATTATCGCCACGGGTTCTGAAGTGGATCTGGCGATCAAGGCGCAGGCAGCGCTGGCAGCAGAAGGCATCAACGTACGCGTCGTGTCGATGCCGTCAACCAATGTATTTGACAAGCAGGATCAGGCCTACAAGGACAGCGTATTGCCGCGCGGCGTGAATCGCGTTGCGGTTGAAGCCGGTGTGACCGGCGGCTGGTACAAGTATGTCGGTCTGGAGGGTGCGGTGGTGGGTATGGATTGCTTCGGTGAATCCGCCCCGGCCCCGGAACTGTTCAAACACTTCGGCTTCACGGTGGAAAACGTCGTCAAGACAGTAAAGGGCATTCTATAGCCTTGACGACGTTTCTGTGACGCATTACGTGAAGTAATGCCGAAACACAAACGTCGTTGAAGCAGTGAAAAGGTGATCGCTTAATTTTATAGACGAAGCTGCTTTCCTGAGCGGTATCGCAAAAGCCGAAGCTCAAACGCAGTCTGTCATACTGAATTTAAATATTAAAAACGGGAGAAAAGCATGGCAATTAAAGTTGGTATCAATGGATTTGGTCGTATCGGTCGTATGGTATTTCGCGCCGCAACCAAAGACTTTCCTGAAATCGAAGTCGTTGCAATCAATGACCTGCTGGAGCCGGACTATCTGGCCTACATGCTGAGATATGATTCCGTGCATGGTCGTTTCAATGGCGATGTGGCGGTTGACGGCAACAATCTGGTGGTGAACGGCAAGACTATCCGTCTGACAGCCGAACGTGATCCTGCAAACCTGAAGTGGAATGAAGCGGGCGTGGACATCGTTATTGAATGTACCGGTTTCTTCCTGACGACGGAATCCTGCCAGGCGCATATTAACGCAGGTGCGAAAAAAGTCGTGATGTCTGCACCTTGTAAAGACACGTCACCGATGTTCGTATACGGCGTGAATCATGACAAGTACAAGGGTGAGGCGATTGTATCCGCTGCATCCTGCACCACCAACGCACTGGCGCCGGTTGCCAAGGTGCTGAACGATACCTTCGGTATCAAGCGCGGCCTGATGACCACCGTGCACGCAGCAACGGCAACACAAAAAACCGTAGACGGTCCATCCAACAAGGACTGGCGCGGCGGCCGCGGTATTCTGGAAAACATTATTCCTTCCTCAACCGGCGCTGCCAAGGCCGTCGGTGTGGTATTGCCAGAACTGAAGGGCAAGCTGACCGGAATGGCGTTTCGCGTTCCAACGTCCGACGTGTCCGTGGTCGACCTGACAGTCGAGCTGAACAATCCAGCGACCTACGAGCAGATCTGTGACGCAATGAAGGCCGCGTCTGAGTCCGGTCCGTTGAAGGGTGTGCTGGGTTACACGACAGAGAAAGTGGTTTCCACCGATTTCCGTGGTTACACCTGCCCGTCCGTGTTCGATGCTGAAGCCGGCATTGCGCTTGATCCGACTTTCGTTAAAGTGGTGGCGTGGTATGACAATGAATATGGTTATACCTGCAACCTGATGCGCATGGTTCGTCATATCGCTTAATAGCAGTCAGTGGTGAGTGGCAAGTGGCAAGTGGGAAAACCCACTCACTACTCGCCACTTACCACTTACCATTTTTGGGAGTAGCAAATGTCTGTAATTAAAATGACCGATCTGAATCTCAAGGGCCTTCGTGTTCTGATCCGCGCGGATCTGAATGTGCCTGTCAAAGACGGGAAAGTCACTTCCGATGCCCGTATTACCGCCTCCATGGCAACCATCAATGCAGCACTGAATGCCGGTGCGCGCGTGATGGTGACTTCCCATCTGGGTCGTCCGGTTGAAGGCGAGTACTCCGAAGAAAATTCGTTGAAACCGGTGGCCGATGTGATCGCCAACAAACTGGGCCGTCCGGTGCGTCTGATCCGCGACTGGACCGACGGCGGATTTGATGTTGCCGAGGGTGAACTGGTGCTGCTGGAAAACTGCCGTTTCAACAAGGGCGAGAAGAAAAGCACCGATGAACTGGCCAAAAAATATGCTGCGCTGTGCGATGTATTTGTGATGGATGCCTTCGGTACGGCACACCGCGCTGAAGCGTCGACACACGGCGTGGCGAAGTTTGCCCCGACCGCTGCGGCCGGTATTTTGCTCTCAGCAGAACTGGAAGCACTGACGAAAGCGTTGCTCAATCCTGCGCGCCCGATGGTCGCGATTGTTGGCGGATCGAAAGTATCGACTAAACTGACCGTGCTGGAATCCTTGTCGGAAAAATGCGAGCAACTGGTGGTCGGCGGCGGGATTGCCAACACCTTTTTGAAGGCAACCGGCCATCCGGTCGGCAAATCGCTGTGTGAAAACGATCTGGTACCAACCGCACAGGCTTTGATCGAAAAAATGAAACAAAGAGGCGCTATTATCCCGATCGCAACCGATGTGGTGGTGGGTACGGCGGCACCTTTTGTTGCAGGTAATGAAAATACCCCTGCGATTCTCAAGTCGGCCAACGATGTGGCGGAAGACGAGATGATTTTTGATATAGGCCCGAATTCCGCACAGGAAATTGCCGACATCATCATGAAAGCGGGCACTGTGGTATGGAACGGTCCGGTCGGCGTATTTGAATATGATCAGTTCGGCGAAGGCACCAAGACCATCGCCCGTGCGATCGCCGAAACCAAGGCGTTCACGCTGGCGGGTGGCGGCGATACGATTGCAGCCATCCAGAAATACGACATTTTTGATAAAGTGTCTTATATCTCAACAGCAGGCGGCGCGTTCCTTGAGTTCCTCGAAGGCAAGACTTTGCCTGCGGTCGCAATTCTGGAAGAACGTGCTGGAAAATAGCAAGTAGCGGGTAGCCGGTAGCGAGTAGCGAAAACGGCTACAAGCTACGGGCTACCGGCTAACAAATATAAGGTAGATATGCTGCGTAGAACCAAAATAGTTGCAACGCTGGGGCCTGCCTCCAGCGATCAAAAAGTCCTTGAGCAAATGATACGCGCCGGGGTCGATCTGGTGCGTATGAACTTTTCTCATGGAACGGCTGCGGATCATATGAAGCGCGCCGAAGTCGTGCGTGCGGCGGCAAAGGCAGTTGGTCGCAACGTCGGTATTCTGGCCGATCTGCAGGGCCCGAAGATCCGCGTGGGCAAGTTTCAGGATGAAAAAATCGTACTGAACAAGGGCGATACCTTTGTACTCGATGCCGAGCTGGAAGGCCTGGGCAATCAGCAGTGCGTGGGGCTGGATTACAAGGAACTGCCGAACGACGTCAGTGCGGGTTCGGTATTGCTGCTCAATGACGGCATGCTGGAATTCGATGTGTTGTCGGTCGAAGGTTCAAAAGTCATTTGCCGTGTCGTACGCGGCGGTGTGCTGTCCAATAACAAGGGTATCAACCGCAAGGGTGGCGGACTGACTGCGCCCGCGCTGACCGAAAAAGACATTGAAGACATCAAGACAGCCGCGCTGATCAAGGCGGATTATCTGGCGATCTCCTTCCCGCGCAGCGGCGACGATATGCGTTATGCGCGCAAGTTGATGCACGAGGCGGGCGGTCAGAGCCTGCTGATGGCCAAGATTGAACGTGCCGAAGCGATACCGGCGCTGGCCGATATCATCGAGGCGTCTGATGCGATCATGGTTGCACGCGGCGATCTTTCCGTGGAAGTCGGCGATGCGGCGGTTCCCGGACTGCAAAAGCGCATGATCAAGATGGCGCGTGCCAAGAATCGTCTGGTGATCACGGCGACTCAGATGATGGAATCGATGATTAACAATCCGATTCCGACGCGTGCGGAAGTGTCCGACGTCGCCAATGCCGTGCTGGATGGTACGGATGCGGTGATGCTGTCGGCGGAAACCGCGGTCGGCGACTATCCGGTGGAAACCATTGAAGCGATGGTGCGTATTTGTCTGAATGCGGAACATCATCCGGATGAACACGAAGGTGAGCGTCGCGGCATGGCGCAGAAATTCACGCGTATCGACCAGTCGATTGCGATGTCGGCCTTGTTTGCGGCTTCACACTTCAATGTGAAGGCGATCGTGGCGCTGACCCAATCCGGGTCAACTGCATTGTGGATGTCGCGCGTGAATGCGGGCGTGCCGATCTTCGCGATGACGCCGGTTGAGCAGACACTGACTAAAGTCACCTTGTTCAGCGGTGTACATCCGGTCTTTTTCCCGAGCAGAAATGTGAAACAACCGGCTCAGGAGCTGATCGACGCAGAACAGAAGCTGGTTGAACTGGGCTATGTCAAAGAAGGGGATCTGGTGGTTGTTACAGTGGGTGAAGCGGTGGGGAAGTCGGGACATACCAACACCATGAAGATCGTCAGGATAGGCGATCACCATAAAAACACGCTTTAAATAGCGTTACCAATTCGTAATTTAATTTATTTCAGGAGAAAAAAATGGCTTTAGTATCTTTGCGTCAACTTCTCGATCACGCCGCAGAAAACGGCTATGGTCTGCCTGCCTTCAACGTCAACAACCTGGAACAGGTCAAGGCGATCATGGAAGCAGCCGACGAATGCAACAGCCCGGTCATCATGCAGGGTTCCGCCGGTGCACGTAAATACGCAGGCGAGCCTTTTCTGCGTCATCTGATCGAAGCGGCCGTTGAAATGTACCCGCATATTCCGGTCGTCATGCACCAGGATCACGGCGCATCCGAAGCGGTTTGCATCAACGCGATCCGTTCCGGCTTTTCCAGCGTGATGATGGACGGTTCCTTGCTGGCTGATGCCAAAACACCTTCGTCCTTCGAATACAACGTCAATATTTCGCGCCGTGTGGTTGAAATGTCCCATGCGGTGGGTGTGTCTGTTGAAGGTGAGTTGGGTTGCCTGGGTTCTCTGGAATCCGGCGAAGGCGAGCAGGAAGACGGTCAGGGCGCGGTAGGCGTATTGAGCCACGATCAGTTGCTGACAGGCGTGGAAGAAGCGGCTGAATTCGTACGCTTGACTGGCGTGGATGCACTGGCAATTGCCATCGGCACCTCGCATGGCGCATACAAGTTTACCCGCCCTCCTACCGGCGCGGTATTGCGTATCGACCGCATCCGCGAAATCCACGAGCGTCTGCCTAACACCCATCTGGTGATGCACGGTTCGTCATCCGTGCCACAGGAATGGCTGAAGATCATCAACGAATTCGGCGGCGCGATGGGCGAAACCTATGGCGTGCCGGTTGAAGAAATCGTTGAAGGCATCAAGAACGGCGTGCGCAAGGTGAACATCGATACCGATCTGCGCATGGCGTCCACCGGCGCAACCCGCCGTTATCTGGCGCAGAACCCGAAGGATTTCGATCCGCGCAAGTTCATGGCTGAAACCACCAAGGCTATGAAGGGCATTTGTAAAGCGCGTTACGAAGCCTTTGGCTGTGCAGGCCAGGCCGCCAAGATCAAGCCGATCTCGCTGGAAGCCATGGCGAACCGCTATGCAAAAGGCGAGTTGAACGCCATCATCAAGTAAATTGGTGTTGTCATAATCATAAAAAGGCGACCTTCGGGTCGCTTTTTTATTGGCTGAGAGGTAGGTAATATAAACTTGTGGCAAAGGTGAATAACTCAAGTAGAATCCGAACACTATGCCGCAATCACCACAGGCGGTGCTGCCACAATTGGACTAACGAATTGCGAATGGAAAAGAGCTATGAGTCGTAAAATATTGCTGACCCTGGTGTTGATGCTGTCCGGCCTTAGCGGGATTTCCTACGAAATTCTATACGGGCGCATACTGGGGGGCATATTAGGCGATCAGTTCGCGGTTTCCTCGGCCGTGTTGATTACATTTCTGCTGGGCATCGGACTCGGCGCACGCTATGCGCACCGCTTGTGGCGCTGGCTGTGGGCGATTGAAGCGCTGATCGGTGTTTACGGTATCGGCTTTGTGCTGTCCAGAAGCGGCATCGAGCATCTTTTATACAACGGCATGGGATTCCTGCCCAGTCTGGCGGGCCCGATTTTGCTCAGTGTTCTACTTCTTCTCGTTCCTGCCTTGTTGTTGGGTTGCAGCGTCCCGTTGTTTGCCGCCTATCTGGGACGCATGCACGAGGGGCCGATATTTTCCAGGGTCTATTCGATTTACAATCTCGGCGCGGCAACCACGGCCTTGCTGATTGAATTTTGGCTGATACGCCAGTTTGGTATTTCCGGCACGGTGATGGTGTTCGGCGCCACCAATTTTTTGGCTGCAGCGCTGTTGCTGGTGGTGGCCAAACCGATTGCCGCTGCGCCTCCACCGCCTGAGGCAGAAATTGCATTGCCTAAAAACTTCATCGTTTCACTGGTGTTGGTCAGTATTGCTTCGGCAATCTTCCAGTTGTTCATGGTGAAAATGTCGGAACTGATGTTCGGTCCGTTCCGTGAATCTTTTGCGCTGGTATTGGCGATCATCCTGTTCGGTATCGCCTTCGGTTCCTTTTTGGTTAAACGCCTGAAAATCAACTATGGCGCCCTGCTGCTGGCCAATGTCATCGGCCTGTTGCTGTTTCTCGTGTTGTATCGCGACTTGCTGTATTTTTATGCAGACATGTATGAAAAGGCGGTTGAACACGGTAGTGCCATCGTGTTCCTGAAAGGCGGAATTCTGTTCCTGTTAATGGGACTTCCCGCCATCACGTTCGGTGCGACGATCCCGGCGCTGCTCAACGTGCGCAATGAAGTGGCCAAGGAATCCGGTTCGTTGCTGTATATCAGTTCGCTGGCTAATGTCGGCGGATTTCTGCTGATGGCGCTGGTGTTGCACCAGTTTCTGGATTACGGCGTGCAGTTGCTGGCGATATCCTTACTGGTCACCGCCTCGCTGGTCGCTTATAAGTGGGCCTATCTGAGAAACTGGAAAAAACTGGGCATGCCGACATCCGCTGCGCTGGTATTGATGCTGAGCGCAGGTGTACAGCACAAGTACTGGGACGAGGACTTGCTCTATCTGAGCTATACCTCGTTTCATTCCGCACGGCAAATGAGCGATGAAAGAAAAGCCTTCAATTTTCCGGAAAAATTCAAGGGCTATCAGGATGTGTTTTCAATCAACTGGTCCGGCGGGCAGCCCTACTTCTTCATAAATGGTTACATCAGTATTCCGATGAACAATCCGTCCGAGAAAGTGGTCGGTACAGTCAGTTCCATGTTTACCCCGAACACAAAAGATGCACTGGTACTGGGACTGGGTAGCGGCGCGACAGCGTCGGCAGTGGGTATGCTGTTCGATCATACCGATGTGGTCGAGATCAATCCGGTGGTGCGCGACAACCAGTTCCGCATGAAACAATGGAATTTCGATATCGAGCATAATCCCAAGGTTCATATCGTGGTTGACGATGCAATTCATTATATGCAGTCGGTGCCTGATACGTACGATCTGATTCTGAACACAGTTACCACGCCGCTGTATTTCAGCTCGTCAAAACTGTATACACTTGATTTTTTTGATAAAATCAAGCGAAGATTGCGCCCGGGTGGGGTGTACGTCACTTGGATGGATACGCGTATCGGCAGCGAGGGCGCGCGCATCGTCGTCAATACCATTAAGCAGCGCTTCAAGCACGCTTCTTTTATTTTTATCAAATCAGGCTATTACCTGCTGCTGGCGTCCGATGATCCAGTGAAATTGCAGCACCCTGATTTAGTGGACAAGGCCGTCGCACTAAAAACAAACCTGTTGCAAAACAAAATCATACCACGCCAGCTGGGCTATAACGTGATGACCTCGGAAGTGTTTACAGGCGAGGAGTGGTACAAGGCGCCGATCAACACCATAGACCGTCCGGTGCTGGAGTTTGAGATTGCCAGCCTGAAACAGAAGAATTTTGGTGAGTTTCAGCGGGAGTTATTTGCCACGTTCAGTCTCGACGACGTGGCCAAATCGGTTGAACCCGCCATGAAGTACGATCCGGTAGAACACATCGCACATTTGCGAATTGCCCTAAAAAATGCGTCTCTCAGGGACAGGTTTGAACAACTAGGTCACATCTATGTCAGGGATCTGGATAGTCGAGTAGACGATGTTGTGATAGCAAATTATCAAAGCATCGCAACGCTGGTAAACGATGCCGAGTCGCATCATGAACTGGGCGATCAATACCGTATCCGACGCCGCTACGATGAGGCCATAGCTGAATACCGGATTGCGTTGCAGCTTGATCCGAAACACAAGGATACGCTGTTTAACATCGCGGCTTGTCAGGAATATCTTGGGCAACTGGAGGTGGCGCTGGATACGTTCAAGGCCGCAGGCGAGCAAAACCCGACGGATATGGACGTGGTCTATAGGCTTGCCAGGATCAATCTGAAGATGGGGAATCGGGACGAGGCGTTGAAACTGGTCAATCGGGTGTTAAATAAACGTCTGGATACGGATGCTTATACCTTGAAAGCGCAGGTGCTCGAAGAATTAGGACGCAGCAAGGAAGCGAAAGCTGTATATTTTGAGCTGCTCAGCCTTAATCCGGGTGATGCGGACGCGCAGTATGAACTGAATAAGTCGTTAGCCAAGTGGTAGGCGGAATCAGCTTCTGTGGTCGGATAACTTGACTTACTCCTGATGCGGGTAAAGCGACGATGGAACCCTGAAAGCTGCAGGGCGGATTGCTCCGCCCTGCTGGCAAGTCAAAAATGAGCGATTAGTGCATGCTGCGAGCGCCGCCACGGGTGGGTGACTGCAAGGTAACCGTGCCGGGAAGATTACCCAGGCAAGTCACCTGAGCGGGCGTCAGTCCCTTGCGATAGCCGTCATCATCCAGAGAAATCTTGTGGTCCTTGTCCTTGTCGGCCTTGGAATCATCACTGGCTTTAATTGCATCGAAGTCCTCGCAACGGCCAATCGTGTCGAGTGGATGTTTGGAGTGCCCGCTTGCATAGCCGTCGTTGGCCACAACCAGATTTACCCGCGCGCCGCCCATACGATGGCAGATCGCGATCTTGTTCCCTGTAGCGTCGCGCGAATGATCCACATGATCCTTGTGGAAGTCGTCGTTGTAGTCGCGGTCATTCTTGCTCTTGCTGTCCTTATCCTTGGAATCGTGCGAGTTATCGTCCTTCTCTTCATCCTTGGTTGACTTTGATTCCGGAAGGCTGGGGCAGCTGGTGACCTGAACTTTGATACCGCAACTGGTATTTTCGGTGGTGGTGCAAGGTGACGCAGGGGCGCTAAACTTGGCGTCGTCGTTCTTGCCGGAATTGTCATTTTTGTTTTTGCCGTCGTCGGCGAAGGCCGGTGCGGCGACAAAAGCTATGCTGCCCATGCTGAGTAACAACGCCATCAGTAATTTTGCAGGTTGGGTTTTCATGATATTTCCTTTGTAAAATATATTTGTTAATACAATTGGTTAAGTAAAATATTGAGCGTTTTCATGTCATTGTTCGTTCCTCCTGAAAAGTCAGTGAGATCTATTGATACACGGTGTCTTGTACGCCAAAAAAGTATTGGGAAATGCCTCTGGTGTTGCGGGGGCCATTTACCAGAACAGTAACCCGGTAATACAGAACACCATAGCTGCCCAGACCGCTGGCCAATGTGTTTATCGGGGAAAGCACGCCGGTGCTGTAATAGGGAACCGCCCTGCATTTGGAAAAGGTAGCGACTTCCTGCAGATTGGCCGTATTGGTACACATCCGTTCGATAAGATATCGAACCTGATAACTCCCGGTTGAGCCGGATGTAGTCGGATCACCGGGTAAGTAAACATTTGTAGCGTCACTCATCGGCAAGGGGTTGCCGTTGGCGGCACTGGGCAGTTTGGTCACCGTACTGATGCTGGAAGCGTTAGCATATACGAAGCTCTGTCCGCTGCTGTTGAGTGGGCACTGGGTTGAGTCAGACAGGCAGTTCGCGCGCGACGCAGAGTTTTTGTACTCATTGGATGTCAGCCAGTTATAAGCCGTGTCAGCACCAATTTCTGCCGCCTGGCTGGCAGCCATGTTGAAAGAGACATTCCCGGACACTACATTGCTGGTATCCACGGTACGCATCAGGGCGACCCCGGCAAGCGAGATGGCAACCAGCGCCAGCAGTGCGATGATCAGCACCACGCCTTGCTGTTTTTTGCGGTAGTTCATTATAAATTCCCCCAGATCACGTTGCGTATCGGGATAATCGACTGGTATATCTTGTAGCGGTAGCAATTCCAGCCAGTCCCTACGATGCCGCTGATATCGAGTGAGCCGCCATACCAGGCCGGTGTCGTTTGGTTGCAGGTGGTTTTCTGCGCGCTGCGAGCCAGAATGCCAACGCGGATGGCCTTGATGCGTTTGACGTCGGCAAGCGGCGGGTTGGACCAGTCGGTGCCTGAACAGGCGCTGCCGGTGGCATCCGTCCAGCAGGAAATCGACTCGCTGCCGGCAGCGGCTACCCCATATTGTGCGGCGACCGTTACGATGTTGCTCGATACGGTGCTCCAGGTCGTGCCTGCGTCTTCCGAACGCATCAGGTCCAGAAGGTTGCAGTTGGCGTCGCCAGAGCCGCAAATCTTGTACTTGGTGGTGGTAAAGGTCGGTGTGGAGTCGGGGTTGGTCGAGCCGAAGGTGGTTGAGGAGCTGGTGCTGGCAGGGCCCAGATCAATCACGACTGCGCTGGCTGCGTAGGTCGGGAGGGTGGGCGGTGTACTGGTGCTATTGCTCAGCGCGTTACCCGCGGATTGTACGACGATGCCGCCGGTCGGACTGGATGCCACCGAACTGACCTTGAGCAGAGTACAGTCCAGGCCGGATTGCGACAACAGGATGAAATCGTTGGGGTTGATGGCGGCATTGGTATCCAGACTCATTGTTCCGACGGCGGAAAATGGTGCGGTTAGTGTTGCCGCATTGCCGCCGGTGACGATGCCGCCGGTGTCCGAATTGAGCTGGTTGATGGTGATGATGTCGGTGCCGGTGCTGCCGTTGGTGAGTGTGACCGGTGCGCTGGTATAGACGCCGCTGGCAGAGCTCAGGTAGGAATTTACCTTGGCGCACGGCATGCTGCCAGGCGAGGTGCTGGCGTCGATCAGGCCGAAACCCGCCATGCGGATATCGTTTTCGATCGAATACAACGCAAGCAGACCGTTTTGCTGCATGTCCACGCCGCTGCTGGTGGTGCGGCGTTGTGATTCAAAGCTGGAAATCGTGGAAAAGATCGCCAGCGAAGCGATCAGACCCAAGGCCAAGCCGATCATCAGCTCGATCAGGGTGACGCCTTGCTGATTTTTAGAGGTTTTCATTATCGGTCTCATGGCTAGTTGAACTTGATCTGTGTCGTGGTCGAATAGCTGTGCGTCACGTTCTGGTTTTGTGGCGACTGCCAGTTGAGCGTGACCGTCACATGGTTGGTTACCTGATCGATGACAATCGCAGGTTGAAATGCCGTATCCGTCACGCCGGGCAGAAACGGCAGTTGCGAGTTCGTTCCCTGAATTTGCGCAACCCAAGCCTGTGTATTGGCATTGCCGGTGGCCGTGGTAGCGCCACTGGTGGTGCAGGGCTGACAGGCGTAAGACGACTGGATGTCGTAAGTCACCGGGTTGGTGGTGGTGATGACCGCAGGGTCAGTCCAGATCTGAGCGATGATCTGGTTGGCGAGAAAAGCCGCGTCTGAACGGTAGCGTGCGTCCAGCGTGTTGTTGATGGCGGTAGCCTGCAAGCCGATCACGCCGAGTATGCCCATCGCAAAAATCAGGAAGGCAATCAGCGCTTCGAGCAGTACGGAGCCTTGCTGGATATTTTTAAAGTGTCGAGTGGAGTGCGTTTTCACAATGGTTCCTTCAGGGGCAGCCGCTGCTGTTGGACGCAGGCAGCGTGGAGTCACACAGCTTTGCCATGCCGGAATCCGTGATCAGAATGACCATGCGGCGGGCGGCGGCGTAACTGGCATTGGTCACATCAACTCGGGTGATTTTGGTCACTGAGCTATCCGTCACCACCTTGCCAAACGCGTTGAAAACGATGCCGGGTTTGGGGTTGGTACCCATTCCGGTGCCCGCAGCGATGGCGGTTGTGCAGCAACTGCTGGAGGCAACCGTGGCGGTGCTCACGCCCAGGCGTGCATTCTGTCCGCTGGCACTGGCGCCCGCGATCTGAATTTGTGTCGCGCCATTAGCAACAGTAAATGAGCCGGGTACGCTGGACGAAGCAGAAATAATAGACCAGCTGGCTGTCCCGGCGGAGCTGCCTGTCAGCATAAATTGCGCCAGCGTGTTTTGCCTGACGGCTTCAGCACGTGCCAGCTGCATCCCGGTCAGCACAGATTCGGCGGTCGAGCGTACCTGTACGTTCTGTATCCAGTTCGCCAGACTGGGTATGCCGATGGCCATTGCAATCGCAATGACGGCGACAGAAACCAGTACTTCCGCCATGGTGACACCGCGCTGAAATAAATGCAGGTTCAGCATGACTGTCCCGATTTTGAAATCCAGCAGGCGGAAGCGTTGGCAGTGCCGGCAAACGTCGTGGTGGCTTTGCTGTTGGACTGATCAATGGTGTACACATAGTCGTTCGCGGCGCCCAGGCCCTGACCGGCATTGCTGCTCGCGGTCAGGGTGTAAGTAGTCGAAGTGGGGGCGGAGCAGGAATAGGTGAAATAGGTGGTTGCTGCGGGACAGATGCCGGCAGGGGACGCGCTGACGCTGGCATCGCCGCCGGTGTAAGTGCGGTGATCCTGATAATACTGTTCCATCGCGACCCGCGCGGAAGTAAGCGTGGATTGTGCTTCGACAAGCTTTCCTCTCACCAAGTAAGAGGTGTACATCGGCAGGGCGATTTTCGCGAGGATGCCGACGATGGCAACGACGATCAATAATTCAACCAGGGTAAATCCTTTTTGCTTATTCATTACTTTCTCCTTGGGTGAGGCATACTATGACGGGTGTTCATGTGTTGCTACTTGAAACCGACTGGTGGCGGGTCAATTCGGACGGGCGGCGGGTATTGGCAGACAAGCGCGGTTGCCTGCCATGAGGATCGGCAAAAGTAGCTTAGCTATCCGTGGCTTACCGCTTCGGATAGCAGGAATTTTTTGAAGGCCAGCGCGGCGCTGGACAGTCGCTTGTTGCGGCGGTGCGCGACGAACCAGTGGCGTATCAAGGGAAAGTTTTCGACATCCAGCGTCACCAGACGGCCGGTTTCCAGCTCCAGTTCCAGACTGTGCAGCGATAAAATGCCCAGTCCCATTCCCGCACGCACCGCCTGTTTGATGGCTTCGTTGGTTTCCTTAACACATGCGACTTTCAGGTTGCACCGAACGACCACTATCGGGAGGTCAATAATTGACTCATCAGGTCGTTAAAATGCTATACAAATCATTACCAGCAATGATACGATAGATCATGCCTGAAATTAAAATTGCAGATGACTCATGGTCGTTGTCCTTCAAGAAAGGAAACGGTATTTTACGTCGCGAAGTTTGGGAAGATGAGCAGGGCAGGGTAGTTCGCTACAACCTGGCATACATCAATCTCAGCCTGTTTCAAGGTGATAATGGTCGCGTAGTTGGTTACGATAATGCGCATGGCTTTCATCACAGGCATTTTATGGGGATGGTCGAGCCGATTGCTTTTACGAGTTTTGAAGATATTGAAGAGCGGTTTCAAGCCGATTGGGTTACGTTCAGGAGCAACCAATGAAAACCACCATTAAAGTCGCAACAACGGATGATTTTTTCAAGCGTGGCAAGGGAATTGCCAAACTGGCTGATCAAGGCAAATGCATACCTCGTGAACGCATTATTTCTTTTGAAGACCCAGAGGATTTGGCGCGCCTGATTACAACAGCAAAGCTTGTTTTGTTCCGGGAAGTAAAGGAGTGTCCTGGTTCTATTACGGATTTGTCACAACGACTGCATCGTGATCGCAGTGCGGTTAAAAGGGATATTGATGAGCTCGCGCGGATAGGCTTAGTGGAAGTAGAAGATATGCCATTTCCTGGACATGGCCGTAGAAAAGAAGTGCGTGCTGTTGCTGAACAGGTGTTGCTGGCGATGTAATTTAAACCCGGATAGTTCATTAGAATAAACTGCGTCATACCGGTGCAGGCCGGTATCCAGATGATTAAAAATTCCCACGTTAGTGGGGCAAAGTCATGATTTGGTCGTTCCTCGAAACTCGCCGTGATCGGTAATCGGCTCGTTTTGTCTGCTGCGCAGAACATTTTTGTAACTGGATTCCCGTCCTTCGCGGGAATGACGAAGCTAATGGATTATTTGTGTTAAACCAGTTTCCGTTTAATCCTGAAGGGGGCTTGGAACCGTCGGGCTGTAAAGTATCACTTCCCATTTTCGCTTATGGTTTTGCGGACAGCAAAAAACTTTTGAAGGCCAGCGCGGCGCTGGACAGTCGCTTGTTGCGGCGGTGCGCGACGAACCAGTGGCGTATCAAGGGGAAATTTTCGACATCCAGCGTCACCAGACGGCCGGTTTCCAGCTCCAGTTCCAGACTGTGCAGCGATAAAATTCCCAGTCCCATCCCCGCACGCACCGCCTGTTTGATGGCTTCGTTGGTTTCCATTTCCATGTTGATGCGCGGCTGAACGCCGTGCAGCGCAAACACCCGTTCCATCGCGCTGCGCGTACCCGAGCCCTGTTCGCGCGACATAAAGGTTTCCTTCGCGAGGCGGGCGATCTGAATCTGCTGCTGTTCGGCCAGCGGATGGCCGGGGGCGGCGATTACCACCAGCGGGTTGTCCAGAAAAGATTGCGCATCCAGATCCAGCCCTTCCGGCGGACGGCCCAGAATGGCAAGATCGGTGCTGTTGTCGGCGAGCTGTTTGAGCACCGCGTCGCGGTTGGCAACCTGCAGGATCACATTGATGCTGGGGTGCAGCTGGCAGAATTTGGCCAGCAATTGCGGCGTGAAGTAGTTGGCGGTATTGACGACCGACAAAGTCAGCTTGCCCTGCCCCAGTCCTTTCATCTCGTTGAATACTGACTCGATTTCATCCATCTGCTGGGCCAGATGCCGTGCATAGGGGAAGAGTTCGCGTCCGGCATCGGTGAGAAATATCTTTTTACCCATCTGTTCGAACAGCGGCAGGCCGATATGCCCTTCCAGCTGCTTGATTTGCATGGACACGGCCGGTTGCGAGAGATAGAGCGCTTCCGCTGCGCGCGAATAATTCAGAAGGCTGGCCACCTTTTCAAAGACTTGTAATTGACGCAGCGTAAAGTTCAGCATGGCCGGTAAATCGGGTAACAAAGTGAAATCATTATATCAAACCATAAGTGATTATTATGGTTTTTATCAAAACAATTGATTATCATTTATAAGATCACCGGAATATAGTGACAACCGTTGCAGGCAGTCACGAATACGAATACACAAAATTACGGAATATTTCGTCAATACTCAGGAGAGCAAAGTCATGGATCAATCAAATCGTTATGCAGATCTTTCATTGAAAGAAGAAGACCTGATCAAGGGTGGCAAGCACCTTCTGGTCGCTTACAAAATGAAACCTAAAGCAGGTTACGGCTATCTGGAAGCGGCAGCCCACTTTGCGGCTGAATCGTCTACCGGCACCAACGTTGAAGTATCAACAACCGACGATTTCACCAAGAGCATAGACGCGCTGGTTTACTTCATCGACGAAGCAACCGAAGACATGCGCATCGCCTACCCGATCGAGTTGTTCGACCGCAACATGACGGACGGCCGCATGATGATCGTATCCGTGCTGACGCTGATCATCGGTAACAACCAGGGTATGGGCGATATCGAACACGCCAAGATTCATGACTTCTACGTTCCTGAGCGCGCTATTCAGTTGTTTGATGGTCCGTCAACAGATATTACCAATTTGTGGCGCATTCTGGGCCGTCCAATGGTTAACGGCGGTTACATCGCCGGTACCATTATCAAGCCTAAGCTGGGTCTGCGTCCTGAGCCGTTTGCCAAGGCCGCTTACCAGTTCTGGCTGGGTGGCGACTTTATCAAGAACGACGAGCCACAAGGTAACCAGACTTTCTGTCCGGCGAAGAAAGTTTACCCGTTGGTCTATGACGCAATGAAGCGCGCTCAGGACGAAACTGGCCAGGCTAAAATCTTCTCAGCAAACATCACTGCGGATGACCATTATGAAATGTTGCACCGTGCTGATTTCATCCTTGAAACCTTCGGACCGGATGCTGACAAGGTAGCCTTCCTGGTGGACGGTTTTGTCGGCGGCCCCGGCATGATTACAACTGCACGCCGTCAATATCCAGGCCAGTACCTGCATTACCACCGCGCAGGTCACGGCATGATCACATCTCCTTCAGCCAAGCGCGGTTACACAGCGTTTGTGCTGGGCAAGCTGTCACGTCTGCAAGGTGCTTCCGGTATCCACGTAGGCACGATGGGCTACGGCAAGATGGAAGGCGAGAACTCTGACAAAAACATTTGCTACATGCTGGAGCGTGACGAAGCACAAGGTCCGGTTTACTTCCAGAAGTGGTATGGCATGAAGCCTACAACCTCCATCATCTCAGGCGGTATGAATGCGCTGCGTCTGCCAGGCTTCTTTGAGAACCTGGGCCACGGCAACGTGATTAACACCTCCGGTGGCGGCGCATACGGCCACATCGATTCACCGGCAGCCGGCGCGATTTCTCTGCGTCAGTCCTACGAGTGCTGGAAAGCGGGTGCAGATCCAATCGAATTCGCGAAAGAGCACAAAGAATTCGCGCGTGCATTCGAATCCTTCCCGGGCGATGCGGACAAGCTGTATCCAGGCTGGCGCGAAAAGCTGGGCGTACACAAGTAAGCTGATTCAGTTCTGCTTGGTATAAACTCGCCCCCACTTGCTGGGGGCGTTTTTTTCCCGAATCAAAAACCGCTAGACTGCGCGGATGTGCAGGAAGTATTGGAGATGAAATGAGCAATATAGATCAATACAAGATACACCAGGAACCGTTCTATCAGGCACAGGGCAAAGAGGTCGCCTTGTACGAAGCGGCTTATGCCGCGCGATTGCCGGTAATGGTGAAGGGCCCGACCGGCTGCGGAAAATCGCGCTTCGTCGAATATATGGCGTGGAAGCTGAACAAGCCGCTGATTACGGTGGCCTGTAACGAGGACATGACGGCAAGCGATCTGGTCGGGCGTTATCTGCTCGATACCAACGGTACACGCTGGCTGGACGGCCCGTTGACCACAGCGGCGCGCATCGGCGCGATCTGCTATCTGGACGAAATCGTCGAAGCGCGTCAGGACACCACCGTGGTGATTCATCCACTGACCGATCACAGGCGCACCTTACCGCTGGATAAGAAAGGCGAGCTGCTGTCTGCGCACCCTGATTTCCAGCTGGTGATTTCCTATAACCCGGGCTATCAGAGTCTGCTCAAAGACCTTAAACAGTCCACCAAGCAGCGTTTTACCGCATTTGACTTCGATTATCCAACGGCCAGCCTGGAAACTGAAATTCTGGCCAAAGAAACCGGCATGGAGCCTGAGCTGTGCGCAAAACTGGTCAAGATCGGCATTGTGGCGCGCAATCTGAAAGGACATGGTCTGGATGAAGGCATTTCGACGCGTTTGCTGGTGTATGCCGCCACGCTGATCAAGGGCGGGTTAGATGCAAAAGACGCCTGTCGTATGGCGCTGGTGCGTCCGATCACCGATGACAGGGATATACGCGATACGCTGGATCATGCAATCGACGCGGTGTTTGCCTAGCCATTAAATGATCATGAAAACCATACCTGACGAACTGGAAGTCTATTGGCAACAGCTGGCCTGCGGCTTCCCGCGTGTGGCGGAAGTGTTTCCGGACTGTATGCGCTTCGCGCTGGCAAATCTTTCAGAAAAAGGTATTGCCGATTACATTGATTATGCGAAGTTTCTCGGCAAGATGGGGCGCGGTGCGGAGCCCATCCTGATTTTTCTGGAAGAGTGGCCACGCGTTGCGAAGACTCTGGGTGAAGATGCGCTGCCCGCCATTGTTGAAAGCATACGCAGGATGTACAAGTCGCCAAACGGCAAGGCGATCGTACCGTTTCTGCAATCCTTGCCCAGCGTGGCGCGTCGCCTGCCTACCCAGTCGCAAATGCAGGAATATCTGAATCTGGTGGTGGATTTCATGGAGCGCACCACGGGTTCGATACACGGCATCCATCAGACATTCGCCAGCCCCGGTTTGCCTGCCCTGTTCAAGCAGATCAACGTGCTGCTGGGGCAGTTGTCGCTGGCAGGGCTGAAAGCATGGGTGGACTACGGCGCGCGTTTCTACAGCGATCACCCGGAGCGGCAGATTGATTATTTCAGTTTGCAATCGGCTGACTCTCGTGCGGTGTTACAGCGCGAACGGCACGGCACGCTGCTGATGGACAATGAGCGCCGTCTGGACATGTATTTGCGCGGACTGTGGCAGGATGAAGAGCAGTTGATCCCCTACTCGACTATGTTTGATGAACTGCGCAAGCCGGTTCCCTACTACGATAAGCTGGGCATACGCGTGCCGGATGTGTATAGCGACTTTATAGTCCCCTCGCCTTCCGGGAGAGGGGCAGGGGGTGAGGGAGACGAGCCACAGCGAGTCGCAGGCATAGACCGTTATCGCGCAGTGCTGGCGCATATCGTCGGACACAGGCGCTGGAGTACAGCGATTTTTGCCGATAATTTCAGCCCGTTCCAGCGCATGGCGGTGGAGTTTTTCGAAGACTGTCGGGTGGAGTATCTGGCGATGCAGGAATATCCCGGATTGCGCAGGCTATTCATGGCCTTGCATCCGGTGCCGGATGAGCATGCCTGTGATCCGGAAAAGGAGTCTGGCGTGCGCCATCGGCTGACCATGCTGTCGCGCGCGATGCTCGATGCGAACCATCCCTATCAAAATGCGCATATCGTGGAATTTACACGGCGCTTTCACGAACTGATGCAGCAGGGCAATGTGGGCACGGAACAAATGGCGGAACTGGCGATTTTGTTTGTAGCCAGAACACGGGTGCAGAGCGATCAGCTGGCCAGGACGCATTTCAAAGATACCGAGATCGATTATCGTGACGATAACCGCCATCTGTGGAAATTCTACGAAGAAAGCGACGATGAGGAAATGTTTGAAGAGCATCGTCAGCGGGCTGCCGATGAGGAAATCAAAGGGCTGCCGCCGCGTCACTATCACGAATGGGATTACAACAGCCAGAGTTATCGGCCGGACTGGGTCAGCGTCTACGAAGGATTGCATCCAAGCGGAAATGCAGCCGATATCGACAGGTTGCTGGCTAAGCACGCGGCGCTCGCCAAGCGCCTGAAGAAGTTGCTTGACCTGTTGAAACCGCAGGACAAGGTGCGCATCCGCTATCAGGAAGAAGGCAGCGAGCTGGATCTGGATGTGGCGCTGCGTTCCTTGATCGACTACAAAGGCGGTTCAGCGCCCGACCCGCGTATCAACATGAGCCACCGCAACGACGGGCGCAGCATCGCGGTAATGGTGCTGCTGGATTTGTCCGAGTCGCTCAATGAAAAGGCGGCGGGCAGCGAGCAGACGATACTGGAACTGAGTCAGGAGGCGGTATCGTTGCTGGCCTGGGCGGTGCAGCAGCTGGGCGACCCGTTCGCCATCGCGGGGTTTCATTCCAATACGCGTCACGATGTGCGTTATATGCACATCAAGGGCTACAGCGAAAAATGGGACGACGAAGTGAAGGGGCGTCTGGCTGCGATGGAAGCGAGCTATTCCACGCGCATGGGCGCGGCAATGCGTCATGCGGCGCATTATCTGGACAAGCAGCAGGCGGACAAGAAGCTGATGCTGATCCTGACCGATGGAGAACCGGCGGATATCGACAGCAAGGACGGGCGGATTCTGATCGAAGATGCGCGCCAGGCGGTTAAGGAACTGGATACCCAGGGCATTTATGCTTACTGTATCAACCTTGATCCGAAGGCGGATGATTACGTGAAGGATATTTTCGGCAAGCAGTACACCATCATCGACAACGTGGCCCAGCTCCCGGAAAAGCTCCCCGCGCTTTTTATATCACTCACGAAGTGAGAGGTATAAAGGGGAGTTTTCTATGACACAAAAAATAGAGAAAGGCGAAATTAAAAATTGCCAGCCCTGTTTATATCGTTAACAAAGTAATGGGGCGGGTAGTTTTCAACGACACAAAAAGATGGAGGAAGGCGGAGTTAAAAGCTGCCTGCACTATTCATATCATTGACTAAATAAAAAGCAGGCAGTTTCTACGACACAAGAGTCAGAACATACGGAGTTAAAAGCTCCCCGCGCTTTTTATATCGCTCACGAAGTGAGGGGCATAAAGGGGGCGCTTTCTACGACACAAAACTCGGAGAAGGCGGAGTAAACAATTACCGCAACAGTTCATTTCTTTGACCAAACTAGGTAGCCTGAGCAAACAGGCAGGCAGAAAAATTCAGAAATGGTAGAATTGCGGGTCAAAGATTAAAAACTGATAGATATCAAAGGAAAACAAATGAGCAAGAGTCTGATCCAATACATCATTGAAGAACAACGTCACATTCCCAATGCCAGCGGTGAATTTACCGGATTGCTGAGCGACATCGTATCCGCCTGCAAACAGATTGCCCATGACGTGAACAAAGGCGCGCTGATCGGCGTGCTGGGCAGCGCAGGCAGTGAAAACGTGCAGGGTGAAACACAGAAGAAACTGGACATCATCACCAATGAAGTCTTCATCAAGGCCAACGAATGGGCCGGTCATCTGGCCGGGATGGCATCGGAAGAAATGGATGATATCTATGAAATTCCCAAGCAATATCCGCGCGGCAAATACCTGATTACGTTTGATCCGCTGGATGGTTCGTCCAACATCGACGTGAATATCTCAGTCGGCACGATCTTCTCGATTCTGCGCTGTCCTGAAGGTGTGACCAACCCGACCGCGGCTGATTTCATGCAGCCCGGTACCAAGCAGGTGTGCGCAGGTTACGCGCTGTACGGCCCGAACACCATGATGGTACTGACCACCGGCAACGGCGTGAACGGCTTTACGCTGGACCGCGATGTAGGCGATTTCTTCCTGACGCATCCAGACATGCGCATTCCCGTCGATACCCAGGAATTTGCCATCAACATGTCCAATCGCCGTTTCTGGGAAGAGCCCGTGCAGCGTTATGTGGAAGAATGCATCAAGGGTACGGACGGCGGCCGCGAGAAGAATTTCAACATGCGCTGGGTCGCCTCCATGGTCGCTGAAGTACATCGCATCCTGACACGCGGCGGTATTTTCATGTATCCGTTCGATACCAAGGATCCTACCAAGGCCGGCAAGTTGCGTCTGATGTACGAAGCTAATCCGATGTCGTTCATCGTCGAGCAGGCCGGTGGTGTGAGTTCAACCGGGCGTGAGCGCATCATGGAACTGATGCCGAATGGCTTGCATCAGCGTGTGCCAGTCATTCTGGGTTCCAAGAATGAAGTGGATCGTCTGGTCGGCTATCACAAGGGCGCTTAATTGTTTGCAAAGCCCCCTGATCGGGGGCTTTGTTACGTCTGGATTTAAGGAAGTCGTATGAGGAAACGCTTTGTTTCCATCATCATGGGCAGCAGCAATGACTGGGAAGTCATGGCCCATGCTGCCGCCAGCTAAAGATTTCGGCGTTGCCTGCGATGCGCGCGTCGTCGCTCGCCTGACTTGCTGTTCGATTACCGTCAAAAACAGGCGGTGTTGATCGCCGGGACCCTTCGGCCGGAATTACCCTGATTGATATTTGAAATTTACTTGTTAAGGAAGCATCATGTCTGCATTGCACGAGTCCACCCTGACCAGTCTGCCGCTGTTGCATCGCGGCAAGGTGCGCGATCTGTACGAAGTTGACGCGCAACATTTGTTGATCGTACAGACCGACCGGCTGTCTGCGTTCGATGTGATACTGCCCGATCCGATCCCGGGCAAAGGCGAAGTGCTCACCACCCTGTCGAATTTCTGGTTTGAAAAATTGCAGCACATTATCCCGAATCACCTGTCCGGCATTGCGCCTGAGACGGTGGTCAGCGGAGCGGCAGAGCAGGCGCAGGTACGTGGCCGCGCCTTTGTCACCCGTAAGCTCAAGCCTCTGCCGATCGAGGCGATCGTGCGCGGCTATCTGGTGGGGTCGGGCTGGAAGGATTATCAGAAAACGGGCGCCGTGTGCGGAATTGCCCTGCCTGCCGGATTGCGCGAGGCGGAAAAACTGCCGAAAACGCTGTTCACGCCGTCGACCAAAGCGGCAGTGGGTGAACACGATGAAAATATCTCTTACGCCCAAACTGTTGAATTACTAGGCGAATCACGCGCTGCTGAAGTGCGCGATGCGGCGATTGCCCTGTATGAGGCGGCGGCGAATTTTGCGGCCGGCAAGGGCATCATCATCGCCGACACCAAGTTTGAGTTTGGCGTTGACGAAGCCGGTAAACTGTATCTGATTGATGAGGCGCTGACGCCGGACTCCTCACGTTTCTGGCCTGCCGAATCGTATCAGGTGGGCTGCAATCCGCCCAGTTTTGATAAGCAGTTCGTGCGCGACTGGCTGGAGTCTTCGAGCTGGGACAAAAAAACGCCTCCCCCCCGTATTCCGCAGGCGGTGCTGGAAAAGACAGCCGATAAATATCATGAGGCGCTGCAACGTTTAATGGCTGTATGAGCGAATTATCCAAATTGGGCGCCGGCGATGCGCGGAAAGACTCGGCCGCCGATCAGTCGGCAGTGGGTCAAGTCCTGTGGCCGCAACCGCTGATCGAAGGGTTTTTGCGATTTCGGGAGAGCCATTTTCCAAGCAATGATATCGAATACTCGCGACTGTTTGCGGAAGGGCAGAAGCCAAAATTTTTGATCGTGGGGTGTTGCGACTCGCGGGTTGATCCGGCCATTATTTTCAATTGCGCGCCGGGCGAGCTGTTTGTGGTTCGCAATGTGGCGAACATCGTTCCGCCCAATGAAGCGCGCACCGGTCACCACGGCACCACTGCGGCGATTGAATACGGGGTTTGTAATCTGCGTGTGGAACACATCGTGGTGCTGGGTCACCAGTATTGTGGGGGCATACAGGCGTTGTTGCAGACCGCCAGAGAACCCAATCCGGATTCATTTATCGATGACTGGATGCGTATGGTGGATTCCGCTCGCGTGAGTGTGGAGTGCGACTTTGCTGGCGAGAGCATAGCAGTGCGCAGCCAGGCTTGCGAGCAGCGCGCCATTCTGGTTTCACTGAAAAATCTGCTCACCTATCCCTGGATCACTGAGCGCATTGCGGACAATACGCTCAGGATACACGGCTGGTATTTTGATATCTCGCAGGGACAGTTGCTGGGTTACAATGCCACGACCGATCAGTTCGAGCCGCTCTGACTCGTTATTTTCCGGTTAACTCCTTGTAACGCGCTTTATCTGCGTCGTAGCGCACTTCAACCGCTTTTTTCTCGTCCTGGTATTTTTTCAGGTCGGCCTGCAGGTCGTTGATTCGGCCTTGCGTATTTTTGATGTCGTCATGCAGTGACTGCGGGATTTTTTTGTTGGCCTTGCTGCGGGCGTCCGCGTCCTTTTGCAAACCCGCAAGGTTGGTGTTGGACATCTTAAGCTGTGAGTTGATACTGTTGATGCGCGCGTCAACCTGCTGAAGGCTGCGGGTGCGGGACAGATCGATTTCATTGGCGTTGCTGTAGGTGTCGGTCAGGGATTTGTCATGCAGCTTCTGATCACGTTCAGCGGTTTTTTCAGCATTGATTTTGGCGTCTTCGGCTTCTTTTACACGCCGCTCTTCAGGCGTCAGCACATCCTGCGTCTTGATGACAACACCGGATTTATTCAATATTTGTCTGTCCTTGTTGGCATATTCAGGCGGAATGGTTTCTCCGTAGTGCGTCGTGCCCTTGTCATCTACCCATTTGTACATTTTGGCTGACGCCGGTGCGCTGATGGCAAGTCCTGCAAGCAAGGCAAAAAACAGCTTATATCTGGTCATTTTCAACTCCAAAAAGATCACGGTAGGCCTGTACCGCAGACAAATTCTCCGTCATTTCCGGTTCGCCCTGTAAAAAATCCAGCAGGTCGGTCAGCGTGGCAATCGCGATCACCGGTATGCCATAGCTTTCCTGCACTTCCTGAACGGCTGACAACGCGCCCAGCCCGCGTTCCATGCGGTCCAGCGCGATCACGACCGCGCAGGGTTCTGCTCCTGCGGCACGTATCAATTCGATAGATTCCCGCACCGAGGTTCCGGCTGAAATGACATCGTCTATGATCAGCACGCGTCCTGCTAGCTTTGCGCCCACCGTAGTGCCGCCTTCGCCGTGATCCTTGGCTTCCTTGCGATTGTAGCAATAGGGAATGTTGCGCCCCTGTTCGGACAGTGCAATGGCGGTGCCGGCCGCCAGCGGGATGCCCTTGTAGGCCGGGCCGAACAGCATATCAAATTCAATGCTGGAGGCCAGAATCGTTTGTGCGTAAAACTGCGATAGATTGCGCAGAGAGTCGCCGTCATTGAATAACCCGGCATTGAAAAAATAAGGAGATAAACGCCCCGCCTTGGTCTGAAATTCGCCGAAACGCAGTACTTTATGCGCGACGGCAAAGCGGATGAAATCTAATCTGAAATTGAACATGGCAAGTGTGGGATATGTTGGCTGGAAACATTATAATCTCGCGCTGTTAATCAATGGAAGTTTTCATGCGCATCATCTCTGTCAATTTGAATGGTATTCGTTCCGCCGCCAGCAAGGGTTTTTTTGAATGGCTGGCACTGCAAAACGCCGATGTAATCTGTTTGCAGGAACTCAAGGCGCAGACCGCAGACATGACCGCGCAAATGCTCAATCCTGAAGGCTATCACGGCTATTTCCACTACGCGGAAAAGAAGGGCTACAGCGGGGTCGGTATCTATTGCCGGGAAAAGCCTCAGCAGGTGATTGTGGGCCTGGGTGTTGATACGTTCGATATCGAAGGGCGCTATATCTGTGCGGACTTTGCTGATTTCAGCGTGGTTTCGCTGTATCTGCCATCCGGCTCCAGCGGCGAGGAGCGGCAAGCCGTCAAGTTCAGCTTCATGGATGCCTTTTTACCGCACCTCCGCAACATGATGGCGTCCTCTACAGCTTCAGATGGAGGTGCGTCGCGGCTGCTCCCGCAAACGGCTGGCTTCGCCAGTAACGTGTCGCAGCCGCACCTGAAAGAACTGCGTGCAAGCGGCCGCGAAGTGGTGATCTGCGGTGACTGGAACATAGCACATAAGGAGATCGATCTGAAAAACTGGCGCGGTAACAAGAAAAACTCAGGGTTTTTACCCGAAGAACGCGCGTGGCTGACTGAGCTCTTTGATGAAGTCGGTTTTGTTGATGTATTCAGGGCAGTACATCCTGAACTGGAAGCCTATACCTGGTGGTCGAATCGCGGCCAGGCCTGGGCGAAAAACGTCGGCTGGCGCATCGACTATCAGATCGCGACGCCGGGTTTGGCACAGCGCGCGCACGCGGCAGAAATATACAAGGAGCAGCGCTTTTCCGATCATGCGCCGCTGACCATTGATTATCAATAGAATTGTAATTATTATTTAAGGAGCATTAAAATGTCAGGAGACGGATTTCACGTACACGGCGCGCATGATCACGCGGTGGAGCACCATGCGCAGAGCGGCGACAGTCTTGCGGGGCAGGTCGCCATTTTTACCGCTATTCTGGCCTCGATCGGTGCAGTCATCAGCTATCAGGGCGGTGATACGCAAAATCAGGCCATGTTGTTCAAAAATGAAGCGGTTCTTAAAAAGGCGCAGGCATCCGACCAGTGGAATTTTTTTGAATCAAAAAGCAGCAAGGGGCATTTGATGGAGCTGGCCGCCGACTTGTCATCCGAGCAGAAGCGCGAGTTTTATGCCGACAAAATAAAAAAATACGAGGCGGATAAGAAGGAAATAAAACTCAAGGCCGAGGCGCTGGAGGCCGAGTCCGAGAAAGCCAACCAGCAAAGCGAGGAGATGCTGCATCCGCACCACAAGCTGGCGCAGGCGATGACGCTGGTGCAGATCGCCATTTCACTGGCTTCCATCACCGTGCTGACCCGCAAGAAATGGCTGTTTGCAGTGGCGGGAATCGCGGCGGCCGGTGGAATCGGCATGTGGGTGTCAGCCTTTTTTGTATAAGTGAATTTCATGAAAGAAGTTTTCTATGACTGGGGAGGGGGTAACGTCTGGCTGTTTCATGTCATCAATGATGTGCATTTCGGCGCATTGGATGCGTTCATGCTGCTGGGAACAGCGCTGGGCGAACATGCGCTTTTCACGTTTTATCTCAGCCTGTTGACGTTGCTGGCCTTGTTTTCCATCGTGAAAACGACGGAGGTGAACCGCGATCAGATGACGCGCTGGGTGTCGGTCATCGCGGTATTCTGTATCGCCTATCTGCTGGACGGGATGTTGATCGGTGCGCTCAAGCCGCTGCTTGATTTCCCCAGGCCGCCGCTGGCACTGCCTTTGGGGTCGGTGCAAATTGTAGGTGGCGCGGAATACCATCACAGCCTGCCGAGCGGACACTCATCCTTTGCCATGCTGTGCGTAGCCAGTCTGTGGCCGGTTTTTAATCGTTACCTGCGTGCAGCCGGCGTGTACTTTGTGCTGTGGGTCGGTCTGTCCAGAATCAGCCTGGGCGCGCATTTTCCGGCGGATGTGCTGGCCGGATTTCTGTCCAGTCTGGCGGTGGTGTTGCTGGTATACGCGGCAATACAGGCCTATATACGACTCATCGGCAGGAAAGTCGCATGAAGCTCTGTCAGCTTGCACTGGCGGCTCTTCTTGCCTGTTCCGCTGTGACTTCACTGGCAGAGGGCGATCTCAGCTATAAGCTGACGATGGGCCGCTATACGTATTCCGGCGGTGTGGGCAGCTACGATATCAATTTGCGCAACAGTTCGGATGCAGGCAATGTCTGGCTGGGCTATTACGAGTCGAGGACGCGCGCAGAGGCGCAGTTGCGCGGCGGCTGGGATCATACTTTTGACATGGGGGGCGTGCGCCTGTCACCTTCTGTTCAGGTCGCCTCCATGGGGTTTTCATCGCTGAGCGCACAGGCCGAGACCGGTGAGCGCTGGTTTGCCGGAACGGGCTTTGGACGCACCAACCTGCGTCCTTATGCTAACCTGAATTTCGATCCGAATGACTCATGGATGGTCTCGCTGGGCAGGCGCGAGGCGTCCGGAGAGGTGTTCTATCTGCAACAGGTCCGAGACAACCGCCTGAATCCGGACCAGCGGCATGTGCACGCCTACTACCGGACACCGCTTTCCGATGGACAACGCATCACGGTGGATTTGCTGCACAAGACCGGTCTGGTGGGGGATACGTTGATCCATAAATGGGGGCTGGCGGTCATTTATGACTGGCCCCGCTTCTTTATCAGCGTAGCCTACGATCCCAAGGTCAATTTTACGACGGACAATATGCTGCGCACTTCAGCGGGTTTTCGTTTCTGAAACGTTTCAGACTTGACGGTTTTAAAGTACCTCTTCGTTCTTGGGCATATTCAGGATGCCGGTATTGAAGTTGTACTCGAACAGCTCGCCATAGCGACCCCATTCGATGGCGACGCGCAAAACGGATAAGGTGTCCGCCTCGCTCAGCGAGAAATGCAGTAGTCTGAGAAACAGATCCTCGTGCAGATCGCCGGAGGGATCCTGTACCAGTCCGTGGCGGATATACGCGATCAGAGGCACATTTTCCAGCAGTTGCCGTCCGAATATGGCTTTACGTTCACCGTTATCGGCTTGCGCATATTGAACGCCCAGCGGGGTGAGCAGGATGTCACCCTGTTCAAGAGATGCAAAGCCCAGCAGCGTCAGGGCGCTGGCTACGTCGAGCAGTTCATGGTCGCTGAGTTCGGTTTCTTCGGCGAGTTTGGGCAAGTCGGCGCGACCCGTAAAAGGTTCATCGGCAAGGATTTCCAGTATGCCCTCCATGCGTGAAATCTCGACTTCAGGCAAGCGGTCGCCTATCTGTAATTTGCCGCCCCTGTCGGTAATGCGGCCGGCACGCATGGCGCCCGCCGTCATCAGCCCGTAAACCTTGTCGATCAGATTGCGAACTTCCGAACTTTCCACCTCGCGGGGTCGGGAAAGCTTGACGGGCAATTCGTCACGTACCCGTCCGGGATCGCTGGCAAAAACCAGCACCCTGTCTGCCATCATGACCGCTTCCTCGATATTGTGTGAAACGACGAGGATGGCGCGGGTGTGGATACGGCCGGACTGCCAAAGATCGAGGATGTCTTCGCGCAGGCGCTCACCGGTCAGCACATCGAGCGCGGAGAACGCTTCGTCCATCAGCAGTATTTCGGGCTCCATCACCAGCGCACGCGCGATGCCAACGCGCTGACGCATGCCACCGGACAGCTCGCGGGGCAGCGCACCTTCGAACCCCGACAGGCCGATCATTTCGATGGCTGACCTTGCACGCTGCAGCCTTTCATCCGGGGACATGCCTTTCGCCTCCAGCCCCAGCTCTACATTTTTCTGGACCGTGAGCCAGGGGAAAAGCGCAAAGGACTGGAACACCATGCTGATGCCATCCGCTGCGCCGTAGAGCGGCAGGCCCCGGTACAGTACGTCGCCGCTGTCGGCTGAAATCAGGCCTGCCATGATGCGCAACAGGGTGGATTTTCCGGATCCCGACTTACCGAGCAACGCGACGATTTCGCCTTCCCTGAGGGTGAAATCGACATTTTCCAGTATGGACCTGGCCGAGCCGTCCGCAGAGCGGAAAGATTTGCAGACGGATTTGAGTTCGATGATAGGCGTGTTCATTGCGTGTATCCTTAAGGTGAAACTCGCGACGCGATTCGTTTGCCTCCTCTCACGCTTGCGGGAGAGGATTGAGGAGAGGGAACGGACATGACAAGTTTGCGAGTTATTGCCCACATGATCCTTGCAATAATCAATTTCCTTTTTGGGGGTGGCTGCATGGCATGTCGGTTAAAAATGCAGGCGATTTTCAGTCATGCGGTAAAGCCTGCGCCAGATAAAATGGTTAAATCCCATCACAAAGATGCACATGACGCCTATGCCCAGTGCAATCCGCGGGAAATCACCGGCGGCGGTCATCTCGGCAATGTAACTGCCGATGCCATGCGCCTTGATGGTGGTGTTGCCCCAGGTGACGTATTCGGCAACGATGCTGGCGTTCCAGGAGCCGCCTGATGCGGTGATGGCGCCGGTAACGAAGCTGGGAAAGATGGCCGGGAGCAGGTAGCGTCGCCACTTGAGCCGGCCACTGAGTCCGAGATTCTGTGCGGCATAGTGCAGTTCAGTCGGTATGGTGGAGGCGCCGGCGATGACATTGAACAGGATGTACCATTGCGTGCCGAGGATCATCAGCGGGGAGAGCCAGATATCCGGGTTGAGACTGAATCGCACCAGCAGGAAGACGGCGACCGGGAAGGTCAGATTGGCCGGAAATGCGGCGAGAAATTGTATGACCGCCTGCGCACGACCCGCCAGCACAGGGTTCATTCCCAGCCAGACGCCGACTGGAATCCAGATCAGGGCGGCCAGAAAAATCAGCACGATGACACGGGTCATGGTGTAGAAGCCCAGCACGAACACGTGTCCGACTTCGCTCCAGCCCACTTCGGTATGGATGAAATGCACCAGCACCCACAAGGCATAAAAAACCACGGCGGCAATCATCGCGTCCCATATCCGTTCAGGGGTTGTCGAGCGGGCAACGGGGCGCGCCCGTATCGATGTGCCGTCAAAACCGGTGCGGAACAGCGCGAACGAGCGTTCCAGCAATCCTGAAAAAGCGAGCGCGATTCCCTGCGTGCGTTCAGTCTTGCGCAGCCAGTTCAGCAGCCATGAGTTCTGGGCGGTGTCCCCGCCGGACTCTTCAAAGCGGAATTTGTCCGCCCAGGCGAGCAGCGGCCGGAAGAATAGCTGGTCATACAGTATCACGCCGATCAGCATTGCACAGATGGCCCAGCCTATCGCATGCAGATTGCGCTGCTCGATCGCCAACGCGATATAGGAACCGATGCCGGGCAGCTTGATGCTCTGGTTGAACGAAGCCGCTATCGCGGAGAAATGATTCCCACCGATTTGATTCAAACACATAATCTCTCCTCAGCCCCGCAAGGGATTTTGATACTTTATCATGAGGAGAATATTTATGGAGCACGAATTCCCACAACCATTTT
>CAMTUO010000027.1:0-1174 GCA_947084955.1 uncultured Gallionella sp. | reverse complement strand
TTCTACCCCCTTGTATGTTTCGTTTTGCTGGACAAGGTTAAGTTTTTTGTTGGTTAATCTTGTCTGGTCTGGCACGGCAGTTCGATTCCCCCTTGGGATACCAATCCCGTTAGAGAGCAAGGAGCGTCGTGCCGGTTTTTCAGTGATAACCCGAACGGTTGCTTGGGCAAATAAGCCCGCATTTTTGCAAGGATGGGTGCCATGAATGAAATGATCGTGGAGAAGTTTGTTGGCATTGATGTGTCCAAATCCACATTGGACGTCTGCATCGAGCCAGAAATACTGACGTTGCATGTTGCCTACGACGAGGCTGGCATCAGCCAAATTGTCGTGCGCCTGAAAGAAGTCAGTCCGACGTTGATTGTGATGGAAGCGACGGGCGGATTGGAAGTTCGTGTCGCGACTGAGCTGGCAAGCTTTGGATTGCCGGTCGCCGTCATTAACCCGCGCCAAGCTCGCGACTTTGCCAAAGCCACGGGGCAGCTGGCCAAGACGGATCAGGTTGATGCTGCGGTTCTGGCGGCATTTGCCAAGGCGATTCGACCACAAGTGCGCCCGCTCAAGGATGAGGATACCCGTGCCTTGGATGACATGGTGAGCAGACGGCGCCAGCTGATCAATATGCGAGTTCAAGAAACCCTCCGGCTGGGTACTGCGGCTTCAAAGCCGTTGCAAAAAAGCCTGACCAAACACATCGTGTGGTTGGATAAGCAAATTACTGGAATAGACAGCGACTTGACCAAGCGATTGCGCGGTTCGGATGTGTGGCGAACCAAGGATGATCTGTTGCGTGGCATTCCGGGAGTGGGCGCGGTGACCACACTTACCATGCTGGCCAAATGTCCCGAGCTCGGGACATTGAACCGCCGCGAGATCGCAGCCTTAACCGGTGTTGCGCCGCTTGCCAATGACAGCGGCAAGCATCGTGGGAAGCGATTTATATGGGGCGGTCGAGCTGATGTGCGAGCGGTTTTATACATGGCAGCCATCTCGGCAATACGTTGCAATGACACGATCAAGGCGTTCGCTGAACGCCTGAAAAAAGCGGGTAAGCCGCCCAAGGTCGTCATCGTTGCTTGTATGAGAAAACTGTTAATCATCATGAACTCAATGTTGAAAAATAATACTCCGTGGAACACAAAAAATGCTTGACCCCAAACACGGTTGCTCCCTA
>CAMTUO010000026.1:0-28646 GCA_947084955.1 uncultured Gallionella sp. | reverse complement strand
TAACAAAAACAACCGTTTTTGAGAGACTGAAATGCTATATTGCAAAAAACAATATATATCGTTTATGAAGTTACGGTTAAATTTCCCCGGCAAGACAGGGAAAACAGATAATTTAATAATAAGACCGACAGACTCCTAGGCAGATGCATTTCGCACGCCCGATGGACGACGCCCTAATTGAGATTAACCGCAGAGCAATTGAACTTAACGATTTGGGCTTCGCCTATCATGTGGCAACCAAAGCGCAGTTCGCAGTCGCTCTAGATCAGATGCTGCAAAACATAGTTTCTGCCGCGCTTAAAAATGGGGACGTTAAGCTTGCTCAGAAGTCTGCCAATCGAATGCACTTTGCAGCCCCTGCTGATAATGCACGAAAGCAAATTCTTGCCTATGTCCATGCGCCAAAGGCCTAACCTTGCATTCGAAAGGGACTGCGCAAAAGCGCTCAACCCCTTGACTTCACGTTGCCCATTATTCAAAAGCGTATTTTGTATTAGTGAAACGGGCATTGACTTCATGTAATCGTTCGACTACACTTCATTCATGTTTTCGATCAAGCGGACCAACGAATTCAACGACTGGCTCAACGGTATCCGTGATGGCATGACGCAGCGCCGCCTGATAAAGCGTTTGCGAAAAGCCACGCTGGGCAATCTGGGCGATGCAAAACCCGTTGGAGATGGCGTGTTCGAGATGCGCGAAAATTTCGGGCCGGGCTGGCGCATGTACTATATCCAACGTGGCTCGATATTGATTGTGATGCTGGGCGGCGGTAATAAATCCACTCAGGCGGCCGATATTGCCAAGGCCGTTAAACTTGCCGCAATGATAGAGGAGTAAACCATGACCAAGAAAATCCGCATTGCAGATCTGCCTGATTTCGATGCTGCCGAGTATCTCGATAGCGAGCAGGCCATTGCCGAGTATCTGACCGTCATTTTGGAAGATAATGACGCATCCTTGCTCGCAGCAGCGCTGGGTGACATTGCCCGTGCGCGGGGTATGAGCGAAATCGCCAAGGCGTCCGGAATTACCCGTGAAGCACTCTATAAGGCGCTCCGCCCCAATGCACAGCCACGTTTCGACACGATTAATCGCGTCTGCACAGCACTGGGCGTGCGTTTGGTGGCGCAACCTGTGCATGCGTGAATCCCCGCACTGGCTTGTTGTCCGGCCTTTCAGTCAAGCGCTGCGCTAAACCTGCCCAGCCCAGCAAATTCAAACGTTCTGTGTCATGACCGAAGTCATCGGAATTGATCACCTCTACATCGCCGTCTCCGATCTTCAACGTTCGGAGACCTTCTACGATCTCGTCCTGCTAAAGACGCTGGGTTTCCGGAAAAATAGCTTCACGCTGGCGGGCGATCCGCATATCCAGTACTACAACCGCCATTTCGGCTACGTTCTGCGCCCGTCACGTCATGCCGGCACGCACGACGCCGGTGCACCCGGGCTGCATCATTTCTGCCTGCGCGTCGAATCCGTTGCAGAGGTGGTCACGGTGGCCCAACAGCTACGCGCGCTCGGCATCCCGGTTTCGGAAGCCAGGCACTACCCTGAATATGCACCTGATTACTGGGCGACGTTCTTCAGTGACCCGGATGGCATACAGCTTGAAATTACCAACTATCGGTCAGAACGCCGGGAACGCCACGACAACTGGTAAAGACGAACACGGCGGGTGACAATCCTGCATCAGCCTCTGGGATGATGCCGCGCATGCAGCTGTTTTAAACGCTCGCGGGCGACGTGGGTATAAATCTGCGTGGTGGAAATATCCGCATGCCCCAGCAGCATCTGCACCACGCGCAAATCCGCGCCGTGATTGAGCAGGTGCGTGGCAAAAGCATGGCGCAAGGTATGCGGCGACAGCGGTTTGTTGACCCCGCCCTGTCTGGCGTGTTTTTTGATCAGATACCAGAACATCTGGCGGGTCATCCCCTCTCCGCGCGCGGTCACGAAGATATCGTCGCTGACCCGGGTTCCCAGCAGCGCGCCGCGCGCATCCGCAACATAGCGGCCCAGCCAGTCCAGCGCTTCTTCGCCCAGCGGCACCAGTCTCTCCTTGTTGCCCTTGCCCGTCACGCGCACGATGCCCATATCCATGCTCACCTGATTAATGCGCAAACTTACCAGTTCGGACACCCGCAAACCGGTGGCGTACAGCACTTCAAACATGGCGCGATCGCGCAGGCCTAGGGGCGTTTCCACCTCGGGCGCGGCCAAAAGCTGTTCAACATCCTGTTCGCTCAGGGTTTTGGGCAGGTTGCGCGGCAGTTTGGGCGGATCGATTTGCAGCGTGGGATCAGTCGCAATTTTCCCCTGGCGCAACAGATAGCGGAACAGCCGTTTGAGACTGGAAAGTGCCCGCCCGGAAGAGCTGGATTTGGCCTTTTGCACCACGAACAGATCAGCGAGATAAGCCTGTATATCGGCGTGCGTGGTTTGCAGCAGGGTCAAGCCGCGCTGTTTTTCCAGCCACGCTGCATACTTATCCAGATCGCGCCGGTAGCTCTCCAGTGTGTTACGCGCAAGTCCGTCTTCCAGCCATAAGCTGTCTGAGAATTCGTCGAGCAGTTCAGCGTTGTTCATATGCAATTAGCGAATACATCAATGCTTCTACCCTCTCCCTTCAAGGGCGAGGGGGTTTGATTCATGCGCCAGCAACCAGCGTTTGATGTCCAGCGGCGCGCCGTGATCGTGTTTCGCAAATCCCCCAAGTCCTGATTTACTCACGATACGGTGACAGGGAATAATGATCGGAATCGGATTGGCGCCGCACGCCTGGCCGACCGCCTGCGCACAGGAATGCAACTCAAAGGCGATCTCGCCATAGGTTCGCGTCTGCCCGCGCGGTATCGCCAGCATGGCCTGCCATACTTTTTGCTGGTGGTGCGTCCCGCCGGCATCCAGCGGAACAGAAAAGGCTGCGTCAGAACTTTTAAAATAATCAATCAGTTGCAAACAAACACTGGCGGCCAGTGCGTTAACGGGCGCCTGCGATTGTTCGGCATCAAACAGAAAGTCGATGCCGCGCAACACCTGTTCATCACAGCGTATGCCGAGCATACCAAAGGGCGTCGATAGTTTTGCCTGATAGTCCATGGCGCAATGATACACGCGCAAATAAAAAACGGGAGTCGAAGCCCCCGTTTTTCGGAACAGACTGAGCGCTTACGCTGCTGCTGTTTTAACCTTGCGTGCTGGCAATTTTTCCTTGATACGTGCGGACTTGCCGGAACGATCACGCAGATAGTACAGCTTGGCGCGACGAACCGAACCGCGACGCTTGACTTCGATTTCAGCGATCACAGGCGAGTAAGTCTGGAAAGTACGCTCAACGCCTTCGCCGGCGGAAATTTTACGCACGATGAAACCGGAGTTCAGACCGCGATTGCGCTTGGCAATCACCACACCTTCGAAAGCCTGAACGCGCTTGCGCTCACCTTCGACCACGTTTACGCTGACCACGACGGTATCGCCGGGTGCGAAATCAGGGATAACTTTACCCAGACGGGCGATTTCTTCTTGTTCCAATTGTTCGATCAAATTCACTTTACTGCTCCTTGTTATGCGAATCCTGTTCCTTCTGATACTGTGCCAGAAGCCCGGATTCCTCTTTTGTCAAATCACGCCCTGCCATTAAATCCGGACGGCGTGTCCACGTCCTGCCCAACGACTGGGAAAGCCGCCAGCGCTGTATGTCCGCATGATTGCCGGACAACAAAACCGGGGGCACGGCTTCACCATTAAACACTTCGGGGCGGGTATAGTGCGGGCAATCGAGCAAACCCTGCACAAACGAATCCTGCTGGGCTGATTCGGCATCCCCCAATACACCGGGCAATTGCCGTACCAGACTGTCCATCAACACCATCGCCGCCAACTCACCACCGGACAACACATAGTCGCCGATGGAAATTTCCATATCGACCATCTGACGAATCAGACGCTCATCGATTCCTTCGTATCGCCCGGTCAGCAGAATCAGACCGTCGGCTTTCTGCGCCACCAGCTCCTTGACCACCTCATGGGTGAGCAAACGTCCCTGCGGTGACAAATACACCACCCGACTGTTTTGCACACCACTGGCCAACTGACGCTCGCGCGCCGCATTGATGGCTGCCGCCAGCGGTTCCGCCAGCATCACCATACCGGGGCCGCCGCCGTAAGGGCGATCGTCTACCGTGCGATGCTTATCCGTGGTGAAATCGCGCGGATTCCATGTCTTCAAAACATAGCTGCCCTGCTCTTCCGCACGACGCGTGATGCCATATTGCGTCAGCGCGTCGAACATCTGCGGGAACAACGTTATTACATCGAAAATCACAGCAAATAGTCCGCTGACCAGTTAACCTGTATGGTCCTGGCCGCCATATCCACCTGTCCGATCACACTGTTCAGAAAGGGAATCAGCACATCCGGCCCGTTACCGCGCACGATCAGCACATCGTTTGCGCCCGTCTCCAGCAGTTCAGCCACCGTTCCTAGCGTTTCACCGGCCTCGTTGATCACGGTAAGGCCGATCAAGTCCGCCCAGTAATACTCGCCTTCATCCTGCACCGGTAAACTGCTGCGCGGCACGGCGATTAGCAAACCTTTCAGTTTCTCGGCGGCATTGCGATCCGGGCAATCCGGCAGCTGCGCGGCCAGCGTCTTGTCGTGCGCCTCGCACTGGGTAACGGTCACTTCCCGCCACGGGCCATTTTCGTGGCCCAGAAACCAGGTCTTGTATTCCAGCAGACTATCGACGTACTCGCTGAACGGCTGGATTTTCACCCAGCCGCGGATACCAAACGCTGATGCCACACGCCCCATGATCACCATGGGTTCGGAGGGCTTAGACAGGAGCGGCTGCACCGGCACGTTTAACCAGCTTCGCTACGGCGTCGCTCAACTGTGCGCCCTTGCTCTGCCAGAAAGCGACACGCGCCAGATCCAGACGCAGAGCTTCCTGCTTCTCATTGGCGATCGAATTGAAGAAGCCAACGCGCTCGATGAAACGACCATCGCGACGATTGCGGGAATCCGCTACAACCACGTTGTAAAACGGACGATTCTTGGAACCGCCACGGGAAAGACGAATGATGACCATAAAAAACCTATCTAAATTATCAGCTTAAAAAACCTGGATGCAGTGCTTAAGACAGGAAGCGACTCCCGTACTGCCTTGGATTTATACTTCGTGTGGATCGCCTGAGCGAACCTATCACCACGAAAGGGCGAGCATTCTACGACACAAGCCACCCCGATAGCAAGTACCTTGATAATCAAAGGCTTTAGGATTACAAAGAAGGATTCGCCCGCAGCCTAACGATGCAGCAATTGTTCCAGCACAAATTTGCTGCCGATGTAGGCCAGCAGCAGAAAAACAAAACCGCTCACCGTCCAGCGCACCGCTGTTTTTCCCCGCCAGCCATAGAAACGGTGACCATATAACAGTACCGCAAAGACGCCCCAGGAAATGAAACCGAACAATACTTTATGATTGAATTCAAACACCTTGCCGAAAATTTCCTCGGAGAAAAACACGCCGGAAACCAGCGTCAGCGTCAGCAATACAAAACCGATTCCTATCATGCGGAACAACAGGCTTTCCATGGTCAGCAAGGGCGGCAGACTGCGCAGCAGACGCGGCAAATTCGCCCGATGTAAATATTTTTCGACCAGTGAAATCAGCACCGCGTGCAGCATGGCAATGGTGAACAGGCTGTAGGCCAGCATCGCTACAGAAATATGTATTCTGAAAGCCAGCATGTTGGTATGCGCCAGGTGGTGATCCACCGGGAACGCCACGGCCAGCACCAGCGTCAGCGCAGCAAGCGGCAGCACCAGCGCCTGCAAGCCGCCTATCGGATAGAAAAAGCGCGCCACCCAGTACACCAGCAAGGTCAGCCAGGCGATCAGCGACAGCGCATTAAAGACGCCGAAATCAATGCCGCCGTTTGCAAATATCCATTGCCAGAGCAGATAGCCGTGCAAGGCGATCGGCAGCAGCGACAAATGCCCGATCACACCACGACAGCGTTCGTCACATTCGCCATACGCATAGGCGCGCCAGAAATAGACAGCAAGCGATCCATAAGCGGCAAAAGTAATGATAACAAGGATAAGATTAGGCATTTTTCGTCAGGATGTTTTAGACTTCACAGATTCTACATCATTTGCATGATTACCCATAAGGACGGATATGCTGGACAATCTGACGCAACGCCTCTCCGGTGTCATTAAAAATCTGCGCGGACAGGCGCGCCTCACCGAGAGCAACATTCAGGATGCACTGCGCGAAGTGCGCATGGCGCTGCTCGAAGCCGATGTGGCGCTACCCGTGGTCAAGGAACTGGCCGCCCAGGTCAAACAGGCGGCCCTGGGTCAGGAAGTCATTGGCAACCTGAATCCCGGCCAGGCCTTTATCGGCGTGGTACATCGCGAACTCACCCGCGTGATGGGCGAGCACAATGACGCGCTGAACCTTGCCACCACCCCGCCAGCCGTAATTCTGATGGCGGGTTTGCAGGGCGCCGGTAAAACCACCACCTGCGGCAAGCTTGCCAAACTGCTGCACGACCAGCAGAAGAAAAAAATATTGCTGGTCAGCTGCGACGTCTACCGCCCGGCGGCGATCGAGCAGCTGCGCACGCTGGCAACACAGCTGAACATCGATTTTTTTGCTTCTGACATCAGTCAAAAACCGCAGGACATCGCACTCGCCGCGCTGGATTTCGCCCGCAAGCATCATCACGATGTGTTGATTGTGGATACCGCAGGCCGCCTCGCTATTGATACGGCGATGATGGCCGAAATCCAGCAACTGCATGCCAGCCTGAAACCGATCGAAACGCTGTTCGTGGTCGATGCGATGACCGGTCAGGACGCGGTGAATACCGCGAAAGCCTTTGGCGAAGCGCTGCCGCTCACCGGCATCATCCTCACCAAAATGGATGGCGATGCGCGCGGCGGTGCGGCGCTGTCGGTGCGACACATCACCGGAAAACCGATCAAGTTCATCGGTATCAGCGAGAAACCCAACGGGCTGGAAGCCTTCCACCCGGAACGCATGGCCTCCCGTATTCTGGGGATGGGTGACGTGCTGTCCTTGCTGGAAGAAGCGCAACGCGGCGTGGATCACCAGGAGGCCGAAAAACTTGCCAAAAAAATGCAGTCCGGCAAGGGGTTTGATCTGAACGATTTCAAAATGCAGATGGTGCAGATGCGCAAAATGGGCGGCATGTCCGCGCTGATGGACAAACTGCCCGCCCAGCTTTCCCAGGCTGCCGCCGATTCCAAAGTGGACGACAAGTCTATCAGCCGTCTGGAAGGCATCATCAACTCGATGACGCCGCTGGAGCGCAGCCGGCCCGAGCTCATCAAGGCGCAGCGCAAGAAGCGCATTGCGGATGGTGCGGGCGTCAAGGTGATGCATGTCAACCAGCTGCTCAACCAGTTTGAACAAACGCAAAAAATGATGAAAATGTTCGCTAAGGGCGGCGGCATGGCTAAAATGATGCGCAGCATGGCGGGTAAACTGCCGGGAATGCGCTAAAGACAGACGTAAGTCGCCGGACGCTAGGTATTAATAGCGCCGCTACTCGGATGTTTTCGTAACTAATGACTAATAACTAACGACTGCACTATGATTAAAGCGATTATTTTTGACGTGGACGGAACCCTTGCCGACACGGAAGACGGACACCGGCTATCTTTCAACAAGGCCTTTGCAGACAGCGGTCTGGCCTGGAACTGGGATGTCGCCTTGTACGACAAGCTGCTCAAGGTGACCGGCGGCAAGGAGCGCATCAAGTATTTCATCAGTGATTTTCTGACCGACTTTGCCAAACCAGCCGATTTTGACGGCTTCGTCAAAAACCTGCATGCGTTAAAAACCCGTTATTACACGGCCATGATAGGCGAAGGCAACGTGCCGTTGCGCCCCGGCATCAAGCAACTGATTTATGACGCGCATGCGGCGGGTATTACGCTGGCCATCGCGACCACCACCACACCGGAAAACGTCTCCGCGCTACTGGAAGTGGGGCTCGGCAAAAACTGGGCGGACCTTTTTGCCGCCAACGGTTGCGGCGATATCGTGCCGCACAAGAAACCCGCGCCGGATATTTATTTCTGGGTGCTGGACAAGCTGGGTTTAAAGGGCAGCGAGTGCATCGCGCTGGAAGACTCCGAAAACGGTTTGCGTTCCAGTCTTGCGGCAGGCATCAAGACTTTTGTCACCACCAACCATTACACCCGCAAGCAGAATTTTGAAGGCGCGGCCGGGATATTTGATGATCTGAGCGACCTTGGCCGCTTCTACCAGGCGACCGGCATGACGATTGCAAAATAGCCGTTTGCGGGTGGCATAGACCAGGATGAGATGAACCGGCCTCGCTGAAAACGGGACCGGATAATTCAATCCCGACAACCTCAACTACCCAATTTACGACGCATTCGGTTTAGAATGCAGTATATTTACACTCTAACTCTCAAGGAAAATCATGTTTCAGATCGCACCCAGCATACTCTCCGCCAACTTCGCCCGTCTGGGCGAGGAAGTTGATAACGTCTTGGCCTCAGGCGCAGATATTGTGCATTTTGACGTCATGGACAACCATTACGTGCCGAATCTGACCATCGGGCCGCTGGTCTGCGAAGCCCTGCGCAAGCACGGCGTTACTGCCCCCATCGACGTACACCTGATGGTCAAACCTGTCGATCGCATCATCCCCGACTTTGCCAAGGCGGGCGCGACTTACATCACCTTTCATCCTGAAGCGTCCGAGCATATCGACCGCACCGTCGGCCTGATCAAGGAATCCGGCTGTAAGGCAGGTCTGGTATTCAATCCCGCCACCCCGCTGGATGTGCTGGAATACATGCTGCCCAAGCTCGACATGGTGCTGCTGATGTCGGTCAACCCCGGTTTTGGCGGCCAGAAATTCATCCCTTACACGCTGGACAAGGCACGCAAAGTTCGCCAGATGATAGACGCCGGCGGTTACACCTGCCGTCTGGAAATCGATGGCGGCGTAGGTCCTGCAAACATCCGTGAAGTGGCGGCTGCCGGCGTAGACACGTTTGTCGCAGGTTCGGCCATTTTCAACGCACGCAAAGAAACCGACGCGAACAAGTACGACAGCGTACTGGCCGCCATGCGCGCCGAACTGGCCAAGGTTTAATGATGTTCCGCCTCGCCCTGCTCGCACTGCTGATCACCTTAGCCGGTTGTGATCGCATCACGGGCGCGGCAGAACAAAAAGTTTCCGATGCCGAAGCCATCGGCTACGCCTGCCGTGTTTCTTTCAAGAAGCCTGAAGACTGCATGAAGGAAAACGACGCGCAAAGCACGACCGCGGTGCTCGCCGGCTGGAGAGCCGCCGATAAGGACATCACGGAAAAAACACTGGATCCCAGCATGGGCCGGGATCACTCTATACACGCAGCTTCCGACCCCGCTGCAACAGAACCCGCCAAATCGTCGGTCAGCAGCGAGCCCTCCGCGGAAAAAGAACCCCCGCCCGACGCGAAAAAGGGTAAAACCCATTAAGGAACAACATGCCTAACATCAAGCGTTACACCACACCCGTCAGCGTCAAAGCCATCGTCATCGATCTCGACGGTACGCTACTGCACACCGCGCCTGAACTTTCCGAAGCCGCCAACCGTATGTTGCGCGACATGGATTACGCGCCCGTCTCACAGGAATTGCTGGCAAGCTACATCGGTAACGGCATCAGCTGGCTGGTCAAGCGCGCACTGACCGGCGACATGCATGCGACGCCCGATGCGGCCTTGTATGACCACGCGCTGCCGATTTTCGAGAAGCATTACACCGAACTGCTGCTGCAAAGCCGCGTGTTCGACGGTGTGATCGAGGGACTGGATGCGATGAAGGCCGCGGGCTTCCGTCTGGGTTGCATCACCAACAAGGTGGAGCGTTACACCACGCCGCTGCTGACCGGCATCGGTCTTGCCAAGTATTTTGAAATCGTACTGGCGGGCGACACGCTGCAGGAAAAGAAACCGCACCCCATGCCTTTGCTGCATGCCGCAAAATTCTTCGGCGTACCCATCGAACAATTGCTGCTGATCGGCGATTCGCTCAACGACACGCTGGCCGCCCGTGCTGCCGAATGCCCGGTATTCTGCGTGCCTTACGGCTACAACCACGGCGAACCGGTGGAAACGCTGGATCTGGACGCGGTCATCCCCACTCTGGCTGCCGCCCTGCCACTGATGAAGCTTGCTTAAAAAGCAGTTGCTAGACGCTAGTTGCTAGCTCGTAGCGGGTGTTGTCGCTACGCGAATCAGCACAGGAGATTTGCATGCCGCACCCGATTACCGAACAGGAATTTAACGCGCTGGCCGCGCAGGGCTATAACCGCATCCCGCTGGTCGCGCAGACCTTTGCCGATCTGGATACGCCTTTGTCGCTGTATCTGAAACTGGCCAACCAACCTTTTTCCTATCTGCTCGAATCCGTTCAGGGTGGCGAGCGTTTCGGACGCTATTCCTTCATCGGCCTGCCCGCCGACACCCGCATCACGGTGCGCGGCAAGCAGGTCACGCTGACACAGAAGGAATCCGAGACCTCGTTCGACGTCGACAATCCGCTCGATTACATCCGCCAATATCAATCAGGATTTAAAGCAGCTCCGCTGTCGGGTCTTCCGCGTTATACCGGCGGACTTGCCGGATACTTTGGTTACGAGACCATACGCTACATCGAGCCGCGGCTGGCTAAAGTCAGCAAACCGGATGCCATCGGCACGCCGGACATCCTGCTGATGCTCACCGAGCAGCTGGCCGTGGTGGACAACCTGACCGGCCGGCTGACTTTTATCGTGTATGCCGATCCGTCACAAGACGATGCCTATGCACTTGCACGCGAACGCTTGCGCGAACTCATCGGCCTGCTCAGACGCCCGATCGAAATTCCGTTTGAACTGCCTGTGCCGCGAAATGATGCGAAATCCGAATTCGGCGAAACAGCGTTCAAGGCCGCGGTTGAAAAGGCCAAGCAGTACATTTTCGACGGCGACATCATGCAGGTGGTGCTGTCGCAGCGCATGACGCAGCCCTTCCCGGCCTCGCCGCTTTCGCTTTACCGCGCACTGCGCAGCATCAATCCGTCACCTTACATGTTCTATTACGACATGGGCGATCATCATGTGGTCGGCTCATCCCCCGAGATACTGGTGCGTCTGGAAGGCGATACCGTCACGGTACGTCCGATTGCAGGAACACGGCCGCGCGGCAAATCGCCCGAACAGGACGCAGCGCTTGCGAAGGAGTTGCTGGAAGACCCGAAAGAACTGGCCGAACACTTGATGCTGATCGATCTGGGACGCAATGACATCGGACGCGTGGCACAGAACGGCAGCGTCAAGCTGACCGAAAAAATGATCATCGAGCGCTATTCGCATGTGATGCACATCGTCTCCAACGTCGATGCGAAACTCAAGCCGAATCTTTTTGCAATGGACGTGCTCAAGGCGACTTTCCCGGCGGGTACGGTATCGGGCGCCGCCAAGGTGCGTGCGATGGAAATCATCGATGAGCTGGAACCTTCCAAGCGCGGCATCTACGCCGGTGCTGTCGGTTATCTGGGATTTAACGGCGACATGGATGTCGCAATCGCGCTCCGCACCGCCGTCATCAAAGACAAAACGCTATACGTACAGGCGGGCGCCGGCATCGTCGCCGACTCGGTTCCTGACAGCGAATGGCAGGAGACCCAAAACAAGGCCCGCGCCGTGCTGCGCGCCGCCGAAATGGTACTCGATGGGCTGGATAATCAAGCACATCGCTGATGACCTCACCACGCCGGCAAGCGGAAAACACGGTCGATTTTTGGCCTGAACTAAAATTATTGCATGCGCATTGATTATTCTTGTGATAGAGTTATGAAAAATTTGCCGGGTTTTAATTATGAAACGCTTTCTCTTTGGCATTATCGGTGTGCTCATATCCGCCGGATCGGCTCAGGCGGCCCTGATCGACACTTATGGTCCGACCACCACCAACTGGAGCCACGTATTCACGCTGGATGGCTTTGATACGCTGGGCGGAACACGCCAGCTGACGTCTGCCGTCCTGACCTTCACGGGTGACATTTTTTCAGCCATGAAGGTTGAAAGCCTTGATGCGTCGGCAACAACCGTTACTGCAACCGCCCAGGGCAACATCACATTCAGCGGCATACCCAACAGTGCACCTAACGTTATCCTGCTCCCCTTGTTGAGTTCGAGTATAGGTTTGACTGCTTTTGATGGCGTTTTTGATTTTGGCGGCACCAGCGGCAACAACTTTGGTACATTGCATGCCAGCGACGTCGGCAGCAAAACGTTCAGCCTGCCCGTTGATTTGAGTTTTTTTACCGGCACGCCTAGCTTCAACCTGAGCGCGAGCACAATTGCCAGCTCCGGCTTTACCGGCTCCGGTAATCTGGCTTCATACATCACGACGACAGGTGGCGCCAGCGTCGGTATCGCTTATAGCTGGGTTCCTGTAGCTGCCGTTCCTGTACCGGCCACTTCTGCACTGATGTTCATCGGCCTGCTGGGCATGATGAGCTTGCGCCGCAGGGTCTGACATCCGCTGCGCCACAAAGAACCGCTCACAGGAGCGGTTTTTTTATTCCTGTAAAATGGTACGCTTAACGCTGAGCAACCCGATCTGAACTGACAACGATGTTACGTTTAACCGAAATAAAACTAGCCGTAGGCCATCCGGACACCGATATCAAAGCGGCCATACTGAAACGACTCAGTCTGCCTGAAGCCGATCTGCTTGACTTTAGCGTCTTCAAACGCGGGGTCGATGCCAGAAAATCGCACGCGATTCTGTTCACTTATACGCTGGACGTGACGGTACGCAATGAATCCGACGTGCTGGCGAACTACAAAAGCGATCAGCATATCAAAGTAGCGCCCGATACAAGTTATCACTTTACGGCGCATGCCCCGCACAACGTGTCGTCAAGACCCGTCATCATCGGCATGGGACCTGCCGGTCTGTTTGCCGGTTTGCTGCTGGCACAAATGGGCTTCAAACCGCTGATACTGGAGCGCGGCAAGGCGGTTCGCGAACGCACGAAAGACACCTTCGGACTGTGGCGTCAGAGTGTGCTCAACCCGGAATCAAACGTGCAGTTCGGCGAAGGCGGGGCGGGCACTTTTTCAGACGGCAAACTGTACAGCCAGATCAAGGATCCCCGTTATCTGGGCCGCAAGGTGCTGCATGAATTCGTCAAGGCCGGTGCGCCGCCTGAAATCCTGTATGAGAGCCACCCGCATATCGGCACGTTCCGTCTGGTCGGTATGGTCGAGAAAATGCGCGAGACCATACAATCGCTGGGCGGAGATATCCGTTTCAGCAGCCGGGTCGATGACATCGAAATCGAACATGGCCCCGACAACCAGCAACAGGTACGTGGCGTCGTGCTTGCCAGTGGCGAGCGCATCGCAACGAATCATCTGGTGCTGGCGATCGGGCACAGCGCGCGCGACACCTTTGAGATGATACACAAACGCGGCATTTACATCGAAGCCAAACCCTTCTCCATCGGCTTTCGCATCGAGCATCCGCAATCCCTGATCGATGCGGCCCGCTACGGCAAAAACGCAGGCAACGAACTGCTGGGCGCTGCGGATTACAAGCTGGTGCATCACGCCGCCAACGGGCGTGCAGTTTACAGCTTCTGCATGTGCCCGGGCGGCACGGTGGTCGCAGCCACCTCAGAGCCGGGGCGCGTGGTGACCAACGGCATGAGCCAGTATTCGCGTAACGAGCGCAATGCCAATGCCGGCATCGTAGTCGGCATTACCCCCGAGGTGGATTTTCCGGGCGATCCGCTGGCCGGTGTTGCATTTCAGCGGCGTTGGGAATCCCGTGCATATGAGTTGGGTGGCGGCACTTATCAGGCGCCCGGACAGCTGGTAGGTGATTTTCTGGCCGGCAGACCTTCGACCAAACTGGGTGCCGTGCAACCCTCTTACACGCCTGGCGTACACCTGACTGATCTGTCCACCGCACTGCCCGACTATGCAATCACCGCCATCAGGGAAGCGCTACCCGCTTTTGCAAAACAAATAAAAGGCTTTGATCTGCCTGATACGGTACTGACCGGGGTTGAGACGCGCACCTCGTCCCCGATACGCATCAAGAGAAACAAAGACAACCTGCAAAGCATCAACACGCGCGGCCTGTATCCGGCAGGCGAAGGGGCCGGTTATGCGGGGGGGATCTTATCTGCCGCCGTTGACGGCATCGAAATCGCCGAAGCGGTTGCGTCGAGTATGTGCAGCACATCAAAATAGCCGGATGGGCGACTTGCAAGTTACAGAACTGGACGAGCCGCCGGACAATTTTCTGCCTGACGAACCGGAAGGCGCGGCCTTTTACAAAGCGTTTCAGGCCTCCGCAATCAGCGAATTTACGTGTCGCTATCTGCTGCTCGAAAAACAGGGTAAACGCATCGCCATCGTTCCCTATTTTACCGGCGTCTTTAGTCTCGGCACGCTGTTACCTGAAGGATGGCTGAAAAAATGTATCAGCTGGATCAAACTCCGCTATGCCTGCGTGGGTCATCCCTCGACGGATTTCGGCCTGATAGACGGAGAAATTTCGTCCGAGGTGCTGGCGCTGGTGAATACCACCCTGGAAAAAAAATCCGCACTGCTGGCTTACAAGGATTTTCCCGAGAATTTGCCGCTGACGGGTTTCACCCAGGTGCGCGGCCTGCCGGTCGCGGTACTGAAACTCAAGGATGATTACTATTCGACGCTGGACGGACGCCGCCGTTATGATTTCCGTCACAAACTCAGCAGCGCCAGTTCCCTGCGCTTTGCAGAATACGGCACACTGCCCGAACAGTTGCTTGCTCCCGTTTACCAGCTCTATCTGAATACGGTGGCACAGGCCAGCCTGCGCTTCGAGACGCTGACACCGGAATATTTCAGGGCCGTCGCAGGCGTCGGAAAATTTCATCTGTATTTTGAAGGCGAAAAACTGATCGGCTTTCTGCAAATACTCTTCAAGGGCAACAAGTCCAGCATTAAATACATCGGGATGGATTACCAGCACAATCGCAAATACAATCTGTATTTCGTGATGTGTTTGCGCGCCATCGAAGCCAGTCTGCAATCAGGGTGCACTGAAGCCGAGCTAGGCGTATCCTCCTATCAGGCCAAACATCTGATGGGATGCGAGATGGTAGCGACCTGCATTTATTACCGCCACCGCAATGCCCTGGTCAACCGGGCGGCGTCAAAATTCAAATTCCTGCTTGAACCCGCAGAACAGGATTTACGATGAGCATGTTTCAATAGACAACCCTGAATTCGTGATATAAAGCGACACTCAGGTTTTTTACAAGGACTGAATATGCATCATGTTCCCAAAGCGGATTTTTTTCGACTGATCATGAGCTTGTCAGTCCTGACCGTTGCACCGCAGAACGCGTCGGCGGATTCCATTTTCAAATGCAGGGGTGCTGATGGCGCGATGCACTATCAGAGCACCAAATGCCAGCAAACCAACGAAGTGTCACACTGGGCGCCGAAAGCCTTTACCGCAACGCCCTACAAACCCGCTGCAATCGTGATCCCTATCGATCAGACGCTGGCCTATCGTGTTAACGGCGAAATCGAGGGTATGACCGTGAGCATGCAGGTGGATACCGGCGCGGCGCTGGTTTCCATTCCCCAGGCGCTGGCTGACAAATTGAAACTCGCGCGCGGCCAGTCGCATCAATTCAGCACGGCAAACGGCATGACCACAGGATACCGTACCCTCATCCACACCCTGAAGGTGGGCGATTTTACGCTGACCGATGTCGATGCCGCGGTGATGAGTAATCTGCCCGGTGGCGTACTATTGGGCCAGACTGCGTTGAGCCGCCTGAAAGTGGAACAATCCAAGGGCGAATTGCGTATTTCTGCGCTGTAATTGGGCAAAACGGTGCGCCACTTTCCTGCGGGCACCGGGCTACAGACATATCAATAACTATTTGATTAACTTGAATTTATGTTAAATATTCTTGTTACACGCCAAGTCACAACCGACCTGGCGTCTTACTCATAATCCGCTTATCGCTTAACGACTGCTGAACAGCTGTTTGAGCATCCACAAAGAAAATACAACTGCCCCAATTGCGGTACCCACTGAAAAAATTGTCGCGATCGTTGCCATTTTTATCCCCCTGAAAATTTAAATAAAATACATGTTCAAATCAAGCGGACTGCATCGTAGCACAATTTTTTATTCTGACTTAAAACTTTTTAAATTAAATTTACACGACTTTTTTACTCGGATTTTGCCATTAATTCAGTCGCTTGATATCATGCCACACAACTAGACTGGCCTACGGGCATGGCAAGTGACACCCGCGGAAATGAAATTTGCCATGCCTGTTTCCCTCACTTCAATCCTCTCCCGGAGGGAGAGGAGGCAAACGAATCGCTATGCGAGTTTCATGTTAACAGCGCGGATTGACGCGCCTAGCTGCGCTATGCTTTTATGTCACGCTCAAAGACTATGAATACCGGTATACGATGTATCAATATCGCCATCCGGCGTGGCTGAAGTGACCGGAACAGGAATCGACTCATGACTGAATTCAGTATCATCGCGGTATTTTTTGCAGGCCTGCTGGGCGGCGTGCATTGCCTGGGCATGTGCGGCAGCATCGTCGGCATACTCACCGCCCAATTACCCAAACACGGCGCGCGCTGGCCGTTTCATCTGGCTTACAACTTCGGACGACTCGGCAGTTATACGCTGGCAGGCGCACTGGCAGGCAGCATCGGGCAGGCCGGATTTTTATTGCGCGATGAAGTCCCAATACAGTATTTGCTGTTTGGCCTGTCCAGCCTGATGCTGATCGCGCTGGGCCTTTATCTGGCCGGAATCTGGAATGCGGTCAGACGCATCGAACAAGTGGGCCACCTGTTGTGGCAACGCATCCAGCCGCTGGCCCGCCCCCTGCTCCCCGTCACTACGCCTGCACGCGCCCTGCTGCTCGGCGCACTATGGGGCTGGCTGCCCTGCGGCCTGGTCTACAGCGTGCTGGTGACCGCGCTGGCCAGCGGTCACGCGAAGAGCGGCGCTCTGATCATGCTGGCGTTCGGCCTGGGCACCCTGCCGAACCTGCTGGTTATCGGCCTGTTCTGGGAACGCTGCCGCCGCTGGGTTCAGTCTCCCCGAGTGCGTCTCTTTGCCGGGCTGATCGTGATGACCTTCGGCGTATACGGATTGGTCAAGGTAGGCTATGTGTTTGCTGTCAATGGTTGGACGGGCACCTGCCATGTAGCCGCCTGAACAACGCTGCGAAGAAAACTTCTCATGCCCAAACGGGCGCTGCGCCGTCATCGGCCTTTTCAATCAGAACCATAAGCATTCTCTAATTTTATTTCTTGACAAAGGATAATCACCCCAATAACATGTATTTAGGATGCGCTATTTAATTTCTGCGGTTCGTACCAACTACCGGACGTGTCATGTGGTTAGGGCTATATGCACAACCTGAAATTTCTCGGATGCAACGACGGCAATCCAGGTGATTTTTTCACTTTTGCAATCAATGCTATACCTGAGTAATTTAACAGGTTTTAAATATGCGTTTCTGTATTGCATTACGTGTCTGTCGGTGTACCATGGCAACGCGATTGTAAGCTGGCTGTCAGGAGATGCGTCATTTGATCGATCGTGGGCGACGCATCATTCAAGATTTCAGTTCTAAAAAAGGGGGGAGTTACTGTGGAAGCAAATCAAGCGGTACCGGTTAAATACGATATGGACGTAGTCAGATGGTTTACCATCGCGGCCGTCGTCTATCTGGTCGTCGGCACGTTGTTGGGTGTGTATATTGCATCTGAACTGGCCTGGCCGTTCATGAATTTCGATATTCCTTACATCACCTTCGGGCGACTTCGCCCGTTGCATACCAACTCGGTGATTTTCGCGTTTGGCGGTTGCACCCTGATGGCCACCGGCTATTACATCGTGCAACGCACCGGCGGCATCAAGCTGTGGAGCAACCGGCTTGCCTGGTTCACCTTCTGGGGCTGGAACCTGATCATCGTGCTGGCTGTGATCACCCTGCCGCTGGGACTCACGCAAGGCAAGGAATACGCAGAGCTGGAATGGCCGATCGATATCATGATCGCGGTGGTCTGGCTGGCATTCGGCCTGAATTACATCATGACCGTCGCCATCCGCAAAAGCTCGCACATCTACGTATCAAACTGGTTCTTCATGAGCATGATCATCATGATCACCTATCTGCATGTGGTAAACAGCCTGGCCATCCCGGTCAGCCTGACCAAGTCCTATTCCATCTATTCGGGTGTACAGGATGCGATGATCCAGTGGTGGTGGGGCCACAATGCGGTGGGTTTCTACCTGACCGCAGGCTTTTTGGGGATCATGTACTACTTCGTGCCCAAGCAGGCAAATCGTCCGGTGTTTTCCTACCGCTTGTCCGTGCTGCACTTCTGGGCGCTGACCTTCGGTTATGTCTGGCTGGGCGCGCACCATCTGCAATACACAGCCCTTCCTGACTGGGCAGGCTCGCTGGGCGCCGCGATTTCTCTGGCGATGATCATCCCGTCCTGGGGCGGCGCGATGAACGGCATGATGACCTTGTCCGGCGCATGGGACAAACTGCGCACCGACTACATCCTGCGCTTTCTGGTGGTGTCTCTGGCGTTCTATGCGATGTCCACCTTCGAAGGCCCGGTGATGTCGATCAAGACCGTGAATGCGCTGTCCCACTACACCGACTGGACCATCGGTCACGTGCACTCCGGCGCACTGGGCTGGGTCGCGATGGTGTCGATGGGTGCGATTTACCATATGGTGAAGAAGCTGTGGCGCACCGAAATGTATTCGGACAGTCTGGTGAATGTGCACTTCTGGATGGCGACCATCGGCGCGGTGATCTACGTGGTGGCGATGTGGGTGTCCGGCATCATGCAGGGTCTGATGTGGCGTGATTACGACGAATATGGCGCGTTGACCTATACTTTTGTGGAGTCTGTTTCCGCCATGCATCCGTACTATGCGATGCGTGTCGTCGGCGGCGTCATCTACAATCTGGGCGCGTGGGTCATGTTGTACAACGTGGTGATGACGGTGCGCCAGGCAAGTGCTGCGCACCGCACCAACGCCATTCCAGCCAGAGCCTAAGGAGTACGACATGTCCAATCACGACAAACTTTATTCGACAAAATTTCAGGACAAACTCGAACGCAGCACCATCCTGTTGTTCATTGTTGTGGCCCTTGCGGTATCCGTTGCCGGTATCGTGGAAATCGTGCCGCTGTTCTATCTGGACAGCACCATGACCCACCTGTCGCCTGGCGTACGCGAATCGCAGAAAAATGCCGGAGACACCGCGCCCATCGTCTGGAACCGCAAGCCGGGTGAAACGCTGGATGACTGGAAGCCGGGCGACGGCGTGCGGCCCTATAAACCGCTGGAACTGGCCGGACGCGAAATCTACATCCGTGAAGGTTGTTATCTGTGCCACTCGCAGATGATCCGCCCGTTCCGCGACGAGAAGGACCGTTACGGCCATTACTCGGTCTCGTCGGAATCCATGTACGACCATCCGTTCCAGTGGGGCTCCAAGCGCACCGGACCTGACCTTGCGCGTGTTGGCGGCAAGTATTCGGATGAATGGCATCGCCGTCATCTGAAATATCCGCGCGACGTGGTGCCGGAATCCGTGATGCCCAACTTCTTCTGGCTGGAGAACAACAAAGTGGATCCGGCCAATGTGGCCAAGACCATGGAGGTGATGCGCAAGATGCCTTTCTATCCCGCGCCCTACACCGATGCCGATATCGCCAGCGCGAAAGGCGCGGTTGAAGGCAAGAACGAACTGGATGCGGTCATTGCTTACCTGCAGGGTCTGGGCAATCAGATCAAGTTCACCGAAGGGGTGAACTACCGTGATTAAGCTGATGGGCTACTTAGGCATGGACGTACAGGTCATGACCCGGGATGACTGGCTGGGCGTGTTCTTTGCGGTATTTGTGTTCACCGCCATGGTTTATGTCTATTTCATGGTGTTCCGGCCTGCAAACAAAGACAAGTTTGAGTCCCAGCGCGCTATGGCGCTGGATGACGACGAGCATTTTCAAGTGGGAGAAAAATAATGAGTGAAGATCAAAACCCTTCTGGTGATGGGCAAGGAAAAACACGTAAACAACACATCCAAAGCGCCGAGGTTGGCAACCGAAACCCCTATCAAAACCCCGATGGGGGTGTAACCACAACGGGGCACGTATGGGACGATGATTTGGCTGATTTTAACAATCAACCGCCCCGGTGGTGGATGCTGGGCATGGCAGTCAGTGCGCTCTGGGTCGTGGTGTACTGGTTGTTTTATCCCTCCATCCCGATACCGACCTCCAACACCTTTTTCAAAGGATTCGGCGGATGGACGGCGATCAAGGAAATGGAAGCCGACAAGAACGAAGTGGATGCGGTGCGCGGCAAATATGAAGCCAAACTCAAAAATCTGACACCGGCGGCGATTCTTGCAGACAACGATCTGACCGAGTATGTGAAACGCTCGGGCAAAGTGCTGTTCGGCGACAACTGCGCACCCTGCCATGGCACCAACGGCGTCGGCACCCGGGATAAGGAGGGCCTGTTTGCGCCTGTACTGAACGACGACGACTGGCTATACGGCGGCAAGATTGACGATATTTACACGACCATTACCGCCGGCCATCAGGGCATGATGAGCGCCCACAAGGATAATTTGTCCGAAGCGCAGATCGACGATGTGGCGAAATATGTCAAGGCGATGAGTGAGGAAGGCAAGGACAAGGCCGATGCGGACGCTGCCGTTGCTGCCGGCAAGAAAGTCTTTGCCGAGAGCGACTGTACCGCCTGCCATGGCGCGGATGCCAGGGGGATGCAGGCCATGGGTTCAGCCAACCTGACCGACAAGATCTGGCGTTTTGACGGCTCTCTTGAAGGTATCAAGCACACCATTACCTATGGCGTGGATTCAGGCGATCCCAAGGCGCGCATTGCGATCATGCCTAGTTTCAAGGAAGCCGGAAAGCTGAGCGATACCGACCTGAAAAAACTGGCGGTCTATGTCTACAAGTTTGGCGGTGGGCAGGCTGAAGCAGCTACGCCCGTCGCGACGGCAGAAGCGGCGGCTCCTGTAGCGGCCGAAGCGGCAGCGTCCGCAGTACCGGCAAAGTAATTCTCTACGGCTGCACGGGTCCTCCCGTGCAGCGCTGGTTTCGTAATGTGAAACTCGCGCAAGCGTTCGTTTGCCCCCTCGCCCGCAGCGCGGGAGAGGGTTGGAGAGAGGGAACGGGCATGGCTGTTGTGCCCATTAGACAAAGGGAGAAGTCAGATGAATCATGACATGGTATTCTGGGGCGTCATAGTCGCCGTTTCAGGCAGTGCGCTGGTGGTCGCATGGCTGTTGTATCTGGTATACCGGAACGCAACCGGGAACAAAAAATAGTTACGCCGGGGGCGCTTGTCGCCATTTCAGATCATGAGCAAATAAGCGGTCGTCGTACGGCACTACAGCCGCTTTCGTCAGATAAACTGGCAGGGTGATTAAGCCAGGAGCCAAGGCATGCAAAAACAGACCGAACAGGAAGAAGCGGGCAGTGTAACCGCCATCTATCAGGAGTTTGAAACCTGGAGCGTCAATCTGGGTGACAAGACCATCCACGCCAAGCGCATGCCGGGATTTTTCCGTTCCGTGAAATACATGACCGGATCGCTCTGGCTGTTCTTCTTTCTTTTTCCGTATGTGCGCTGGAACGGCAAGCAAGCCATCCTGTTCGACATCAGCAACCGCCAGTTTCATTTTTTTGATCTGACCGTGCTGCCGCAGGACATCTGGATGTTGTCGCTGCTGCTGCTGGTCATGGCGATGACCCTGTTTGCCGTGACCTCCGTTGCATCCCGCGTATTTTGCGGCTACTTCTGTTTTCAGACGATCTGGACCGACGCCTTTACCTGGCTGGAAACCAGAATCGAAGGCAATCCCACGCAACGGCGCAAGCTGGATAACGCGCCCTTAAGCCTCGCAAAAATTCGTTTAAAAACCATCAAGCACGCACTCTGGTTGGTGATTTCAGCCCTGACTGGCATCAGTTTTTCGATCTGGTTCGTCGACGCCTTTGATTACTGGCACAGTCTGCTGAACCTGCAATTGCCGATGGTCGGCTGGGTGACGCTGTCCATGTTCACTGCCGGTACCTATTTGCTGGCCGGCTTTCTGCGTGAACAGACCTGCTTCTGGCTGTGTCCCTATGCGCGCATCCAGGCGGTGATGACGGACAGCCAGACCATCATGCCGACTTATGACGTCAAACGCGGCGAGCCGCGCGGCAAGCTGCAAAAAGGTGAAACAACTAAAGCCCAAGGCGACTGCATCGACTGTTTTCAGTGCGTACAGGTATGCCCGACCGGCGTGGACATTCGCCAGGGTCAGCAATTGGGCTGCATTACCTGCGGTCTGTGTCTGGATGCCTGTGATTCCATCATGGACAAAGTAAACCGCCCGCGCGGATTGATCCGCTACGCTTCGCTGGATGAGATCGACGGCAAACCGGTCAAGAAACTCTACCAGCATCCGCGCACCTGGGTTTACATCGGCATCATCCTCATGGCGCTGTCCGGCATCGGCTATGGCTTGACCCATCTGGGCGCGATGACCCTGCGGGTGATTCCGGAACGCCAGCCCCTGTTCGTCAGCATGAGCGACGGGGCGATCCAGAACAAATATGAATTCAAGGTCGTCAACAAAACCGACAAGGATCTGCATGTCAATGTAAGCGCGGAAGGCGGCGTGGCGGGGCAAATCATACTCGGCGCAGAACAGCCGCTGTTGACGCATCACAGCCGCGGCACGTCGTTTACCATCTTCGTCAGGGCGCCGGGCGCCAACGTCAAACAGGAAGTCACCCCGATCGAATTTCATATCCAGAGCGTTGAAGATCCGTCCGTCAGGGCGGAATACGATTCCAAATTCAACGCCCCGAAACCCTGAAACAGCTTCACAAGGAGCAACAAATGCTTTCACAAAAAAACAAGGATAGCTGGCGTAACCCCTGGTTTGTCGGCATGGTGGCCGTCGTCGTCACGGCCGTGCTGGTCAATACCGTGCTGATCTGGTACGCGCTGCATGGCCGCTCTTCCCTGGTGGATCACGAGTACAGCACCAAGGACCGCAAGTCCGATACCGAAACACTGGGCGACATCCAGGCGCACAATGCGCTGGCGTGGCAAACCACCGTCAAACCACCGAAAACCGTCGTACTCGCAGTGCCCGCGGCCTATGAAATTGATGTGGCGGATCGCCAGAACCTGCCTGTCAGCGGTGAAATGGAAGTCGTGGCGTATCGTCCTTCCGATGCCGAAAAAGATTTCGCGGTCCCGTTCAGCGAAGTCGCTTCGGGCAAATATCAGGGCTATATCACTTTCCCGCTCAAGGGCTACTGGGAGTTGCGCATACGCGTCAAACGCGGCAACGACGTGTTCGAAACGGAGAGCAGCAAGTTTCTGGTTGCGGAAAAACAGTAACCAAACCATCGGCATGGATAATGACTTGCAGTAAGCCCTCATCCGTCTTATAGTTGCACAACTTATTGTTCAAGTGAGAAGATGATGAAAGTGGTTACCTATTCACATGCGCGCAACGCGCTCAAATCCGTATTGGACGATGTCGTCCAGGATGCAGACGTGACGATCATCAGCCGCCGTGATGCAGAAGGGGATGCAGTCGTCATGTCGCTGGACAGTTATAACAGCATCATGGAAACGCTCCACCTGACAAGCAATCCTGCGAATGCCGCAGCCCTGGCCAGGGCAATTGCACAAGACAAGGCAGGCCAGGCACAGGAACATCCATTGCTAGCCGTTGAGTAATCGTGCGTGCCATCCGGTTTGTGCCTGATGCGTGGGAAGCCTATCTGTATTGGCATGATCAGGACAAGAAAACCCTTAAGCGGATTAACCTGCTGATCACCGCTGCTGCGCGCGACCCGTTTTCCGGTATTGGCAAACCGGAACCGCTGCGCGGTGATTTATCCGGTTACTGGTCCCGGCGCATAGACGACGCCAACCGTCTGGTATATCGCGCAACAGATTCAGAATTGATCATTATTGCCTGCCGTTTTCATTATGGCAGTTAGCCGACAGGACGCTTTGTTAAGGAATCGCTGATTTATTCGTCATCCCTGTGCAGAGGGGTAAGCAGGCAAGCCGCGAAGTGGCTGCTCGCAAAACGGGGATCCAGTGCCTTGTGTAACTGGGTTCCCGCCTTCGCGGGAACGACAAAACTGAATAAATCAGCGCTTACTTAACAAGAGGGCATGCTTTTATTCCGGGCGGGGGTTTGCTGCATCGTGCCTGTAATTTAAGTCTGAAGGAAGTTGCCGGACTTGCCCGGTGAGGGTAATCAGATTCGGAAATGAGTCAGAGATGAAGGGTTTGGCGTGATTTTGAAAAACGATAAAGTCAAGGTTTAACCCCCAAGGTTTTCAAACCCATGCCGCATTTTTTCTTGCAGCAAAGTAACCTGTACGTTACCATCCAACATGTCCATCAAGATTGAAGAATACATAACCAGCGAGCAGAAAAACTACTACAGTGAGTGGTTCTACGGGTTGCCCGTTGAGTATGCCGCAAAAGTAGCAGCTGCCCGTGCGCGCATGATGGCGGGCAGCCTGGGGAACGTAAAGTCCATAGACGGAACGCTCAAGGAATATCGGATTGATTGGGGCCCTGGAATTCGGATCTACCTCACCCATGAGTGGGATGTATTCATCGTGCTGCTTGGCGGTGGTACAAAGAACAGCCAGACTGCCGACATCAGGCAGGCGAAAAAACTGCGCGATGAGTACGATGTCCGTAAGGCCATGTTAAAGAAAAATCAGAAAGGATAAATGATGGGACAGCTCACTGTAGATTCCAGCAAAACATTACAGGCCAGAATCAAGGCAGATCCGGCATTTGCTGAAGCCTTGCTGAGAGAGGCAACAGACATGTTCCTCAATGGGGAGGCGGAAGCATCGCGCTTATTGCTGCGCGATGTGGTGAATGCCACCGTGGGCTTTGAGCAAATCGCCACGGCTACCAACCGCCCGAGCAAGAGCGTGCATCGCATGCTGTCCGCGCGCGGAAATCCAACCATGGAAAGTCTGTCTGCGGTTTTTTCAGCAATCAGGAAGGTTCTTAACGTATCTTTCGAAACGCATACTGTGCATCAGGCTTGAAGGGGTATCCGCGTTTCTTCCATGAGTTTCCAATGACTACCGCCAAAATTGAGCGACAAGCAGCCGAAGAAGCATTTGAGCAAGGCTTTCACGGCATCCCTGACCCAAAGCAACGGGCCATCATGTCACCTGAGATGCTCGCGATTGAACTATTCAAACTTGAAAAAGGCTCTCCGCCATATATCCTTTTGGAACACGAACTAAATCTTCGGCTGGCGAAGGAACAAGCCAAGGCAACACTAAGTGCTGGCTGGCTTGGTGCATCAGCAACGGTTCTCGCTGCACTCGCAACGTTCGCTCTTGGTCTGTTTGCCGGAACATTACAACAACCCAAAGAACCGAGCGCCTGTATATCCGAGAAAACATCCACTACCAATGCAAGCCAGCCAGATAGTAAAGCCACAGGTGTAGTGCCAAAAGTTGAAACTCATGCTCAACCAGTATTGGTGGCTCCACTCAGCGGCTCCAATGATCAAGGTGCTGCACACAACCACTATGGTAAGCCTGATCCCTAGCCGGCGGTCAACCGGACCTGCGCGAAATGACTATTCAGATCGAACAGAATCGTGCCTGAAATGGATTGGGATGTCGTTAGCGGCATATTGTATTATCGCAAGACAGGTTTCATTACTCACAATTATTGATGAATCAGCATAACAACACTTGCAGCTGCTTTCATTGCGGACTGCCTGTCCCTGCCGGAACACACTACCGCACACAGCTTGACGGCGCGGAGCGAGACTTTTGCTGTCTGGGCTGTCAGGCCGTATGTACGGCCATTTTCGAGGCAGGCTTGCAGGGCTATTACCAGCGCACCCCGGAAGGCGTGCTGCTGGCTCCCCCGCCCGAGCCGCCCAAAGACATCGATATCTATGACATTGATGAGGTGCAGCAGGAATTCATCACCCGCTCGGGCGACCTGCGCGATATCCATTTGCTGGTCGAAGGCATCCACTGTCCCGCCTGCGTCTGGCTGATCGAGCGCGCGCTGCACAAGGAAGCCGGGGTGCAGACGGCCAATGTCAATCTGGCCGCCAAACGCATCCATCTGCGCTGGGACAGCACGCGTAACAAATTATCCGATCTGATCCGCGCGCTCGCTAAAATCGGCTATTCGGCCGTGCCGTATGACCCGGAAAATGCGGAAGGCGTGATCAAAAAAGCCAATCGCAGCATGCTGTACCGCCTGTTTTTTGCGGGCTTTGCGATGATGAACCTGATCTGGATTTCGATTGCGCTCTACAGCGGCGCGGACAAGGGCGAATTCCGCGATTTCTTTCACTGGATGGGTTTCGCGCTGGCGACCCCCACCCTGCTGTATGCGGGCTATCCGTTCTTTCGCGGCGCACTGGGCGGCTTGCGTGTCGGGCAGCTGACTATGGATTTGCCGATTTCCATCGGGCTTAGCGTAACCTATGCCTATTCCACGTATATCACGGTGACGGGCAGCAAAAGCGGCGAAGTGTATTTCGACACCGTCACCAATCTGATTTTCGTGATTCTGATCGGGCGCTATCTGGAAGGCATGTTCCGCCATCAGGCGCTGTCCGCCACCAAACGGCTGATGGAATTGCAGCCGCGCGTGGCAACCGTGATGCAGGACGGCGAGGAAAAAATCACGCCGATACGCGGAGTGAGGCTGGCCGACCAGGTACTGATCAAGCCGGGTTATAAGGTGCCGGTGGACGGCATCGTACTCGAAGGTCACAGCGCGGTTGACGAATCCATGCTGAGCGGCGAATCCGCCCCGGTGAGCAAATCGGCAGGCGACAAGGTCTCCGCCGGCACGCTTAACACCAGCGGCGCGCTGCTGGTTGAGGTGAACTCGACCCTGCAGAACACCATACTTGCCAAAATCATCCGGCTGGTTGAAGAGGCGCAGGCCTCCAAAGCGCCAATACAACGCATCGCCGACGCCATCGTGCCGTGGTTTGTGCTGGTCACGCTGCTTTGCGCTGCACTTACCTTTTACCTCTGGCACTTTGACAATTTCGGGCTCGCGCTGATGGCGGCCACCTCGGTGCTCATCATCACCTGCCCCTGTGCGCTGGGTATGGCAACGCCGATGTCGGTCGCCGTGGCCTCAGGGTTGGGCGCGAAACACGGCATCCTGATCAAGAACGGTCTGGTGCTGGAAACCCTGTCCCGCGTGACGCATTTCGTGTTCGACAAGACCGGCACGCTGACCGAAGGCCGCATGAGCGTGGCGCACCTGTTCATCCGCACGGGTTTTATCGAAAATGAGGTGTTGCGCAGCGCGGCCGCCGTGGAACGTTACAGCGAACACAGCATCGCCCGGGCGATTATTTCAGAAGCCGAAGCGGCGCAACTGGCGTTTCGCGATGTCGCGGTGAGCGGCTTTCAGGCCAGCCCCGGGCTGGGCGTGCAGGCGCAAGCGGATGGCAAAACGGTATTGCTGGGCAGCCTGGCATGGCTGAACCGCAACGGTGTGACAGCGGATGCGCAATTGCAGGCGGAGGCAACTGCAAGCGAAGCGCAGGCGATGAGTTGCGTACACTGTGCCATAGCAGGCGCGCATGTGGCGGCGTTCGCGCTCTCCGATAAATTACGCCCGGATGCACAGCAACTGGTAAACGAATTGCGTGCCGCCGGTATCGCGATGACACTGCTGAGCGGGGATCGTAAAACGGTTGCGGAAGCCGTCGCGCGGCAACTGGGCGGGATGGACGTCATCGCCGAAGTGTTGCCGCAGGACAAGGATCTGGAGATTCAGCGCCTGCAGCAGGGTGGCGCGATCGTCGCCATGGTGGGTGACGGCGTCAACGATGCGCCGGCCCTGATCCGTGCCGATGTGGGCATTGCGCTGGGTTCGGGCACGGATGTGTCGGTGGACAGCGCGGACATCGTGCTGATGCATAACGAGCTGGACAAGGTGAGATTAGCGACGCTGCTGTCGCGACGCACCCTGCTCACCATCCGGCAGAACATCGGGCTGTCATTCGTGTATAACATCATCATGGTGCCGCTGGCGATGATGGCGAAAGTCGATCCGCTGCTGGCTGCGATTTCCATGCCCATCAGTTCGCTGGTGGTGATTGGCAATGCCGCGCGCATCCGCAATTTATTTAAGAATGAAAAACCACAGGGGGTGAAATGGACGTAATCTACAGCCTGATTCCGGGCATGATGTTGTTTGGTCTTCTGTTTTTCGGCGTGCTGATCTGGGCCGTGAAGAAGGGCCAGTATGAGGACATGGAAGGCAATGCCAGCCGCATCCTGCTCGACGACGATGAGGACATGATGCTCTACCAGTCAAAAAAACCGGATCATAAAGAAAACAAAAAAAACGACAAACCTAAGTAGCCACTGATTTATTCGTCTTCCCCGCAAAAGCGGGGAACCAGTGCCTTGTGTAACTGG